>NZ_JAMXLY010000029.1 GCF_024054555.1 Segatella cerevisiae
CGCCAAACCAGGTGGCTTGAGCGGTGGTGTCCCACCTCTTCCCATTCCGAACAGAGAAGTTAAGCCCACTTGCGCCGATGGTACTGCAATGCAATGCGGGAGAGTAGGCAGCCGCCTCCTTTTAAAATAAAAGAGAAGGACTGAAGATGAGGACCCCGGAGGCAGGAATGCTTCCGGGGCCCTCTTTTTGTGTGACGATGGCTCCCGTCAGGGAGCAAAGGTCTTGACAGGGACAGCCTCAGAGACAAGGACATAAAATGGGGCAGTTCATAACCTTGGACTCATTGGTAAGTAGATTCCAGTCCATAATATTAGAATTCTATATTATATTCTTCTGATAATATATCCTTTGGTGATAATCTTGGAATATGGAAGGTAGTTATTCCTTTTTCGTCTCCTTTGCAGAATAAGAAAAGGTGGTATATGTATTGTAATTTGGAGATAATCGATATAAACAATGTTTTTAGTCGGTGATATGGTAATGCGACTATCGTAAATATGTTATGGTACTAATCCTACAGGTCCGGATTTTTGAACAAAAGTCAATTCCGCAGGCATTTTTACCCATTTACGGTTTCGTGCAATTTTTAAGGTGCTGCCTTTGAGTTGTTTAAGGGTATATGTATGGTCTTTATTGAACGTTAAGGTAGCTGTCAGATCTTCACTACCGTAGTCGTTGGTAATACCTATTTCTGCTGTGTTCGGGGATGTGATCTTTGCAGAGGTGAATAACCATTTCCTACCATCATGGACATCACCGAAGAATCCCGGGAGCTTTCCATAAATTTCTTGATGTGGAACGGTGATGTCGTTGGCATAGAAATTGATACTGAGGTAAACCTCATATTTGTCATTATACAAGTATCCTTTGAATACTGTACTGTCAGTCTGGGCATAAGTCGTTAAGGCTATACCCATGAATAATAAGCTGAATAATAGTTTTTTCATATATTCTGTTTCTTGCAAAGTTATTGATTTTAGTTAATAAATCCAATGATTTTGGAAATATTTGACGATTAAATTGCGATATTACTTTTTTTAGTTTATCTTTGTAATGTTTTAGCAAAATCATAATGGAAAAAAACAGACTATTTCCAGACTATATTTTTGAGGCGAGTTGGGAAGTATGTAATAAGGTAGGAGGCATTTATGCTGTCCTTTCAACTCGTGCGAAAACGTTGCAAGATGTGATGAAGGATCATATCTTTTTTATTGGTCCGGATTTGCAGGATCAGCAGAGTAATCCCTATTTTGAAGAAGACGACTCCTTGTTTCCATCGTGGAAACAATCAGCTTCTCGTCAAGGGCTCCGAGTGAGAACAGGGCGTTGGCTTGTGCCGGGAAAGCCTATTACTTTCTTGGTGGACTTCCAACCTTATTTCAAGATCAAAAACCAATTGTATGGTAAATGTTGGGATCTTTTTAGGGTTGATAGTCTGCACGGTTATGGTGATTACGATGAAGCATCTATGTTCTCTTATGCTTCCGGACGAGTTGTAGAAAGTTTTTATCAGTTTTATTTGAACGAAAAGTACAAGGTCATTTTCCATGGAAATGAGTGGATGACAGGTTTAGGACTGTTGTACATTCATTATAAATTGCCCTCTGTTGCCACTTTGTTTACCACTCATGCTACGAGTATCGGTCGTAGTATTGCCGGTAACAATAAACCCCTTTACGCTTATTTCTCTAATTATAATGGAGATCAGATGGCTGTGGAATTGAATATGCAGAGCAAGCACTCGATAGAGAAACAGACGGCTAAATTTGTAGATTGTTTTACCACTGTGAGTGATATTACAGCAAGAGAATGCAAAGAATTACTGGATAAACCGGTAGACGTTGTCCTGCCTAATGGCTTCGAAGACGATTTTGTCCCTCCAGAGCCCCTTTTCACGCAGAAGCGCGAAATTGCCAGAAAGAAATTACTGTCGGTTGCTAATGCTTTATTGGGCACTTCTTTGGATGATCACACTATCATCCTGTCTACGAGTGGAAGATATGAATTTCGAAACAAAGGAATTGACGAATTTATAGAATCCGTGAACAGACTTAAGAAATCCCATGAACTCCATCGACCGATTCTTGCTTTTATATCCGTTCCAGGATGGGTATCAGAGCCGAGGGCAGATCTTATTGAGCGTCTCAAAAGCCAAAAGAAAACGTATGGTCCTTTGGAGAAACCGTATATCACACACTGGTTGCATAATATGGATGATGATAGAATCCTAGGGATGATGGACTATTTGAATTTCCATAATATCAGCAATGACCAAGTGAAATTGATCTTTGTACCCTGCTATTTTGATGGTCATGATGGCATCTTCAATATGACCTATTATGATTTGATCTTAGGAAATGATATGTGTGTGTATCCGTCTTATTATGAACCGTGGGGCTATACACCGCTAGAGGCAATAGCATTTAAAGTACCTTCTATAACAACTGATCTGGCAGGTTTTGGGCTGTGGGTCAATAAAGAACTGGGGAGAGCGGGTACGATTGAAGATGGCGTGCAAGTTGTCCATCGCACAGATTTCAATTATTTTGATGTGGCTGATACCATCATGAATACCATCATCAAGTTTTCCAAGATGACTGATTCTCAGGTGAATGCTTGTCGTACGAAAGCAGGAGAACTTTCGAGAAGAGCTTTGTGGAGCCGTTTCTTTACCTATTATAGGAAAGCTTATGATTTCGCACTCCAAAAAGCCGAAGATAGAAAAGAAAAGAAAAATTGAACGATAGAGAATTGACGATTAAATTTCAAGCGTATGAAAATTAAAGCAGATTATTCTAATGCTCCTCAATGGAAAGATATGACCATCAAGTCACGTCTGCCGGAACAGTTGAGATGTTTAGATGAACTTGCACATAATATGTGGTGGTCATGGAACTATGAAGCCCGTAATTTGTTCAAGAGTTTGGATGGACAACTTTTCGAGGAAGTAGGGCATAACCCGGTGGTCTTGTTGGAGCGGTTGAGCTGTGACCGGAAGATGGCTGTCGTTAAGGACAAAGCGATGATGTCTCGAGTGAAGGACGTCTATACGAAGTTCCGTGACTATATGAATGTCAAACCCGATAAAAGTCGCCCTTCCATAGCTTATTTCAGCATGGAATATGGACTTGACCAGACATTGAAGATCTATTCTGGCGGACTGGGCATGCTTGCCGGAGATTACCTGAAAGAGGCTTCCGATAGCAATGTAGACCTTGTCGGCGTCGGATTCCTCTATCGTTTCGGATATTTCAAGCAGTCCTTGAATATGGACGGACAGCAGATCGCAAAATACGATGCTCAGGATTTTAATTCTCTGCCTATAGAACGCGTCTTGGACAAGGATGGTAATCCTGTCGTGGTGGATGTTCCTTATGTCAACTATCAGGTGCATGCTTATGTCTGGCGCGTGAATGTAGGGCGTATCAAACTCTATCTGTTGGATACTGACAATGATATGAATTCACAGTTCGATCGTCCGATTACCTATAATTTGTATGGCGGCGATTGGGAAAATCGCCTGAAACAGGAAATTCTTCTAGGTATGGGAGGTATTCTGATGCTCAAGAAACTGGGTATTCACAAGACAATCTTCCATTGTAATGAAGGGCATGCAGCTCTCTGTAATCTGCAACGCTTGCTGGACTACGTCGGCTCAGGTTTGAGTTTCAATCAGGCTTTGGAGTTGGTCCGTGCCTCTTCTCTCTACACTGTTCATACACCGGTCCCTGCAGGGCATGATTATTTCGATGAAGGACTATTTGGAAAATATATGGGCGGTTATCCTGCCCGTTTAGGAATCTCCTGGGATGAATTGATCGGAATGGGTCGTCAGAACCCCGATGACCATAATGAGAGATTCTGCATGTCCATATTTGCATGCAATACCTGTCAGGAAGTGAATGGTGTGAGCAAATTGCATGGCTGGACCTCCCAGAAAATGTTTGCTCCGATCTGGAAAGGCTATTATCCTGAAGAGAATCATGTAGGATATGTGACCAATGGCGTGCATTTCCCGACGTGGTGTGCTTCCGAATGGCGGAAACTCTATGATGCTTATTTCGATCCTTCTTTCATGGAAGACCAAAGCAATGAGGAACTCTGGCATGCAATTTATCACGTTGATGACGCGGAAATTTGGCAGACACGTATGGCCCTGAAGAAGAAACTGGTAGATTATATCCGTGAGAAATTCACTCAGACCTGGTTGAAGAATCAGGGTGATCCTGCCCGTGTCGTCTCTTTGTTGGAATGTATCAATCCCAATGCGCTGATGATCGGTTTCTGCAGACGCTTTGCCACTTATAAACGTGCGAATCTTCTTTTCACAGACCTCGACCGTTTGTCGAAGATCGTGAATGATCCCAAGCGACCGGTCTTGTTCTTCTTCTCGGGGAAGGCACATCCTGCTGATGGTGCAGGGCAAGGCTTAATCAAGATGATCTTCGATATCAGCCAGCGTCCTGAATTTTTGGGAAAGATTATCTTCCTCGAAGATTATGATATGCAACTGGCACGTCGTCTGGTATCCGGGTGTGACATCTGGATGAATACGCCTACCCGGCCTTTGGAAGCTTCCGGTACATCTGGTGAAAAAGCCGAGATGAACGGAGTTGTCAATTTGTCTGTCTTAGACGGATGGTGGGTAGAAGGCTATCGTAAAGGTGCCGGCTGGGCACTTCCTCAGAAACGGACCTATCAGAATCAGGCTTATCAGGATAAACTGGATGCCGCTACGATCTATAATCTCCTCGAAAATGAAATCGTACCCCTTTATTACGATAAAGGAAAGGACGGATACAGTCATCAGTGGGTGAAGGTCATCAAAAATTCTATTGCGACTATTGCCCCTCATTATACGATGAAACGCCAGTTGGATGATTATTACGACAAGTTTTATATCAAGGAAGCTACGCGTTTCAAGAAATTATCTGCCAATGACAACCGCCTGGCGAAGGAGATTGCACAATGGAAGGAAGAGGTCGCCCAGCGTTGGGATGCGATTAAGGTCGTCTCCAAAGACACGACAGTACTTGATGACGGAGGAGAGACAGGAGTCAAATACAAGATCCAGTATACGATTGACGAACAAGGATTGAATGATGCCATAGGACTGGAACTGGTCATTTTGAAACCAGTCAATTCGGATGACGACCGTCAGGTCTATAAAGTTTATCCTTTTAAATTGGCAGGTCATGATGGGAACAACTATGTTTATGAGACTGTCTTCGAACCAGAGGTGTCCGGGACATTCCGCAGTTGTGTCCGGATGTATCCCAAGAATCCTAATCTGCCTCATCGGCAGGACTTCTGCTATGTGAAATGGTTAAATGAATAATAATAAGAGAGATTGATAGGGCATCAGGCTTTCTGCCGGTGCCGAATAGGGAAGGGGACCAGCATCATGCTGATCTCCTTTTTTATGGGTCGTCCGTTAAAGTTCCCGTTCATCAGTCCACTTTTGGAAAACACCATATTGTACTGTTTTGTGAACGGTCTTTCTGGCAGGCAATAAAAAATCGGGAAAGGTAACAAGTACCTCCCCCGATTGAAAGTTATTTTGATCAATAATTCAGACTAAATATTGTGATGAAATGCTCTCATTGGCTTCTACGCGACGGATGGTTTCAGCAAACATAGCTGCAACAGAAATCTGTTTAACTTTAGCACATCTGTTGGAATAAGGAATAGAATCAGTGAATACGATTTCTTCCAAGGCAGAGTTTTGGACTCTTTCCGAGGCCGGACCACTCATGACGCAATGAGAGGCACAAGCCCTTACACTCTTGGCACCGGCCTGTTTCATAATGTCTGCAGCCTTAGTGATCGTGCCGGCAGTATCTACCATATCGTCAATGATCACGACATTCTTGCCTTTGACATCACCGATGATCTGCATGCTCCCGACAACATTGGCGCGGGCGCGGGTCTTGTTGCAGAGAACCAGTGGGCATCCCAGGTACTTGGCATACGTGTTTGCGCGTTTTGAACCGCCGACATCAGGAGAGGCGATGACCAGATCCTTGATATGCAAAGACTGAACATAAGGCAGCAGGACAGCGGAAGCGTAGAGATGGTCTACTGGGACATTGAAGAATCCCTGAATCTGGTCAGCATGAAGATCCATCGTAATCAAGCGGTCGATACCGGCTACACTGAGGAGATCAGCCACCAGTTTTGCACCGATGCTCACTCTGGGTTTGTCTTTCCTATCTTGTCTGGCCCAGCCGAAATAGGGGATTACGGCAATGATGTGCCTGGCAGAAGCGCGTTTGGCAGCGTCGATCATCAAGAGCAACTCCATGAGATTGTCCGAATTGGGGAATGTGCTTTGCACCAGAAATAGATCACGGCCGCGAATGGATTCTTCATAGGAAACGGCAAACTCACCGTCTGAAAATCTTGTAACTTGCAATTTCCCTAGAGGAACTCCAAGACTTGCACAGATTTTTTCTGCTAAATACCTTGTGTTTGTACCAGAAAATACCAAAAAAGAGTTTTTTTCGCTCATTACTATAAGTTTATGTTTGAAATATTTGGTTGATATATCCGACTTTCCAGTTATTGATATCTGCTTGTCTTGCAATTTCTCTTATGTGGTAAGGGAATCTGGGATGAGCTTGGCGCAGAACGGGACCTTGACCGATGTCAGATTGGTCGTAGGGATCCTCAATTCCATTGCAAAAGTAAGTATTTTCTATCAAAAAGCGCAAAATATCCGGAATAAAAAACTAACTTTGTCGAAAAATAGAGATTTGATAATAATGAAGGTGAATTCTACAACTTTCCAGGAGATTCACGAACCGATGTATATCTTGGAAGAAGATCTCCTGAGACGAAATCTACAAGTGATCCATTCGATAGCGGAATCAGCTGATGTCGAGATCATCTTGGCTTTGAAAGCTTATTCGTTATGGAAGACGTTTCCCCTGATCAGCGAGTATGTGTCTGCCACTACGGCAAGTTCCTTGAATGAAGCTCGCCTTGGCTATGAAGAGTTTGGCAGTCCGGTCCACACTTACACTCCGGCGTATACCGATGACATGATAGAACAGGTTGCACGCTATTCCAGTCATTTGGTCTTCAATTCCTGGTCGCAGTATACCCGTTATCATGAGCGTGCGCTTCATGCTAATCCTAAACTCAGTATGGGCATCCGCGTCAATCCGGAGTATTCTGAAATTAAGACTGCCCTATATAATCCTTGTGCACCCGGATCAAGGTTCGGCATCATTTCTGCCCAGTTGCCTGATCGTCTGCCTGAAGATATTGAAGGTTTTCATATCCATTGCCATTGTGAGAATGGGGCAGACGTCTTTCAGCGAACCCTCAAGCATATTGAAGAAAAGTTCAGCAATTGGTTTCCACAGTTGAAATGGATCAATTTCGGTGGCGGTCATTTGATGACCCACAAGAAATATGATACCGGTCTGTTGTGTCGTATCCTTCAAGGTTTCCATCAGCGCTATCCAAACTTGAACGTGATCTTGGAACCGGGAAGTGCCTTTGGCTGGCATACCGGACCATTGGTAGCCCAAGTTGTGGATATTGTGGAAAACGGAGGTATTCGGACCGCTATTCTCAATGTCAGTTTTACCTGTCATATGCCGGATTGCTTGGAAATGCCTTACAAACCAGACGTGCGCGGAGCAGAGAAGTTGACATTGGCGAAGGCGAAAGCGCCTGAGGAGTCACATATCTATCGGTTGGGAGGAAACTCCTGTCTGAGTGGCGATTTCATGGGAAGTTGGAAGTTCAAACACGAACTTCAGATCGGTGAAAACATCATCTTCGAAGACATGCTCCACTATACCACAGTCAAGACAAATATGTTCAATGGGGTGCCCCATCCGGCCATCGCTTTCCTACATTCAGACGGCAATCTGGAAATACTCCGGAGGTTTGGTTATGAGGACTATAAGACGCGTATGGATTGATTTTAAACCTTGGGACGCAATGAACTTTTCTAAAAAAATAGACTAAAAATTTGTCAGGTTTAAAAAAAACCGTTACCTTTGCAATCGCATTTGGAGAAATGCCCCTGTAAAGGGATAGGCGGCAATAGCTCAGTTGGTAGAGCGCGACCTTGCCAAGGTCGAGGTCGCGGGTCCGAGTCCCGTTTGCCGCTCAACATTCTGAATAGATGAAAGGTCAAAACCTAAGCCCAGGTGGCGGAATTGGTAGACGCGCACGTTTCAGGTGCGTGTGTTTCACGACGTGCAGGTTCGAGTCCTGTTCTGGGCACTCTTTTATTCAGAATGATTTTATATGTTGGAGAGGTGGCGGAATTGGTAGACGCGCTACTTTGAGGGGGTAGTGAAAATTATTTCGTGGGAGTTCGAGTCTCCTCCTCTTCACTATTTTTTTGCTGTCGCGGCAATAGCTCAGTTGGTAGAGCGCGACCTTGCCAAGGTCGAGGTCGCGGGTCCGAGTCCCGTTTGCCGCTCTTTTTTGGTTGAGGGAAACATACAATTTCATGAATTTATATCTTAGATACTTTGATAAGGAGACATTAGTTTCTAATGTTGACGATGCTATTGAATTCTTAAGGGGCATACCCGAAATTAATTTGGATGAAACGCTCGTTGAGGACATCCGCGACTATGTCGCAAGTGATGTGATGTATCCGAAGCGCTACAAGGTTCGTCCACGAGTTTATTTTATCATAATAAAAACCACTGCTGCTACAATGTTGGATTTCAAGGAAAAGAAGGCGGTACATCCCAATGTGGGTGGTGTCCTGCCTGCAGCTGAAAGGCATGATCTGGCTGCTACGGCTATGACAAGGCTGACAGTTGAGCGCCAAGGCTGGTATGAAGGTTCTTTGGATTTCAAGCGGGTGGTGATGATTCCCGCAACAGGGAAACATGAATATAGGGATACCCATTTCGTGGCTGATGTCAAGGCAATGTCGGGCCAGGACTGTTATAATCGGATCGTGGACCATCTTCGGACACGGGTAGACAGCCGTAGCCAGTTTCCTTCTGCCAAGGGGAAGAATTTCCAGTTTAAGTATTTAGGAATGTGGAAATAAATTGCGCCTATGAACAAGGTCATGTTAATTGGGAATGTCGGTGCAGAGCCGGATGTGAGATACTATGACCGGGATCAGGCTGTAGCTCAGGTCAGTCTTGCCACTACAGAACGTGGCTATACGCTTCAGAACGGCACACAGGTCCCTGATCATACGGACTGGCATCATTTGCTTTTTTATCGCGGCTTGGCTAAGGTCGTAGAGAAATATGTTCACAAAGGTGACCGACTGTATGTAGAAGGCAGGATTCGCTATCGTTCCTATAATGATAAAGAGGGCCGTCGCCATTATGTCACAGAGATTTTGGTGGAAAACATGGAAATGCTTTCTTCTAAGGACAGTTCCGCAGCATCTCAAGCAGGTGCTGCTATGCCGCCTAAGGATCAGGCTCCTGATTCACCTCAGTCCCCGTCTCCTGCACAGGGAGAGGGCGATAAAAATGCCTTACCTTTTTAGTTAAACACTTACGGATTTGTTTATAGCACTTACATCTCAAATCAGTAGTTGGGTGAGTTTTCAACCTGTTACGTTGAGCATGCTGGCAGCGGCAGTCTTAACCGTTGTTCTCCTATGGTTGTCTGGATTTACCAGTGCTTCGGAGATTGCTTTTTTCAGTCTTTCCCCCGATGATCTGGATAATCTGGATCCGGAGAAAAACGCTAAAGACAAATTGATCCAGAGTTTTCGTAATGATTCAGAAAGGACTCTTGCTGCAATCCTCATTACGAATGAATTCGTCAACGTCATGATCATTATGCTCAGTAATTATATACTGAGTTCATGGTTGCATTTCCAAGTTGCATGGTTGCAGTTTGTCTGCATCACCGTCCTGTTGACATTCCTGATCCTGCTCTTTGGTGAGATCATGCCGAAACTGTATAGTCGTCAGGATCCGCTTCGTTTTTGCCGTAAGGCAGTAGGGGGAATTCTTTTCATGCGCCGTTTGTTTTGGCCTTTGGAGAGTTTGCTGATCAAAGGTGGTTCCCTTGCGGAGCGGGCAGTGCCTAAGGAAAATCGCCAGTTGAGTGTCGATGATCTTCAGCAGGCTTTGGAACTGACGGATATGGATGACATCAAGAATGAGCAGAGCATGCTTCAAGGGATTATCCGTTTTGGGGATGAGACTGCGAAAGAGGTCATGACGACACGTCAGGATATCGTGTTCTTGGACATGAGAAGCCCTTACCCCGATGTCTTGAAATTTATCGTAAAGAACAATTACAGCCGTATTCCTGTTTATCAGAAGAATACAGATAATGTGCGGGGCATCCTTTACATCAAGGACCTTCTGCCGTATCTGGATAAACCTTCGAATTTCAGATGGCAGAGTTTGATCCGTCCCCCTTATTTTGTACCGGAGACGAAACCTATTGATGACCTGCTCCGTGAGTTTCAGGATAACAGAGTGCACATGGCGATTGTGGTCGATGAATTCGGCGGTACGAGTGGCCTTGTGACCTTGGATGATATTCTGGAAGAGATCGTCGGTGAGATCAATGACGAGTATGATGAAGATGAGAAATTTTATAAGAAGATAGGTGACCATATCTATATTTTTGAAGGAAAGACTTTGTTGAGCGATGTCTGCAAGATCCTGAACCTTCCCGATGATGAATTTGATGACGCTGCAGGAGATGCCGATTCACTTGCCGGTCTGCTTTTGGAACTCAAGGGGGATTTTCCGGTTCTGCATGAGCAAATCACGTATAAGAATTACAGTTTTGAGGTGATGGCTATCGAGGGCCGTCGGATCAGCAAGGTCAAGGTAAAAGTTTTTCCGCCTGCTGTCAAAGAGGATAAAACAGAGGACTGATCAGGTATGGCACTTTTGGCAACTCGCTCTTTGGGGCCTGATATTTTCTTGGGACTTTGGGCTATTCAGGAGACAGAGGAAGAATTCTTCCGTATGGAACCTGAACTCTCTGCTTTACGTCAATTTTGTTTTGAGCATTATCACAGTCAGGCACGACGATTAGAGTTCCTGGCAGTACGTGCATTGGTTCACCGTCTTGTTCCGGAAGAGCCTCTGACTATCGGACATGAGGAGAGCGGAAAACCTACGTTATCGGGTTGGTCTATCAGTATCAGTCACACCGTGGGATATGCTGCAGTCCTTCTTTCCAAAAAAGACCCCGTAGGAATTGATATTGAATATTACAGTAACCGCGTTGAGAAAGTTGCATCCCGGTTTCTTAGGGCAGATGAGCAGGCGCCGGACCTAAGTAGTCTCCTCATTCATTGGAGTGCCAAGGAGACGGTCTATAAATATGATTCGGAAGAGCATCTCAGGTATGATGAGATGCGGGTACATCCATTCTCGCTTCAGGATACCTTTTGCCTGGTAGACGATTTGAAAGTTCACCGGCAACTCAAAGTTTTCTTCGAGGTCCATCGGGATTTTGTCCTGACTTTTACTTATGGTCGTCAGAGCGATTGATGATATCTTTTGAAAACAGGCAAGGATAAGTCCTGATTACAAGGCATTCCTATATGCCATTCCTTATCATTTTCCCCATCGTATTTTTACAAGAGTTTGATGAATTCAATAAAGGACGATTGGAGTATCAATTGTCCCTAGAACATTAATGTGTGTTTTATTTGGCAATAGAGGCTTGCAATTAGATGTATTTTTACTATCTTTGCATAGAGAAACAGTTGAGATGTCAGTGGGATGTGAACAGATTGACTGGTGACCAACTCGAATTTTAATATCTTTGCATGAGGGGGAGTCGTGACATCATCCTCCATTCATTTGCCTTTCAGAAAGGCTCTGGTACTATAAATAAATTTAAATTTTTGATTATGAGAAAATTCTTTTTTACTTTGATGCTGAGTTTGGTGTTTGCTTTGGGAGTCCAAGCTCAGGCAACGATACCTGAACCGACCTTAGCGGAACAAACTCTGATTCTGACCTCTGACACAGGTGGAGCACTTTTGGACACGGAGAACGGCACGTTGAAAGTTAAGTCAGGTACAAGTCCTTCTCTCATTATTGCAGGTAAAGTTAAGGCAACGTTGACATTACAAGGCGTAGCTTCAATCAGTAAGGATAGAGGCGGCAAAACGACCCGGCTCATCGTCAAGGCTAAAGGTAATGCGGCAGATCCAAATTCCTTTATGGATATTCTCAAATTTCAGGTAAAAGGCAAGGAACGTCGCTATCAATTTTCCGGGACGGACACTCCTTCGTCATCCGAAACAGGGAATCTGTCAAGAGTCCAATACAATGCGAAAAGATACGGTCAAAGTTCTTTTCTCATCACTATGGATAATCTGACGCCGGGTGAATATGGAGTTGTTTTTAGAGATTCTATCACCGGCAATACCCAAGACAGTTTGAAGGTTACGACATTTACAGTAAAATAATCTGCCCTTGACTTTGACCGTAATCACTGAGGACAAATCTCTTAGAAAAGAGTAATCGGTGAAGTGGGGTGGATCATCTTTGACGACAGACTTGTCTATCGGCAAGTTGTTACCGGAAAGGCAATTTTATCCCGATTGAAAGATTGCGTCAAGGATAATCAATTCTTGACAAGCTAGTGGAAATTAAGCTACTGTTGAATATAAAAGAAGGAGTCATGATCATGACTCCTTTCTGTATTTAAAGGACACCCTTCGAACTCGGCAGTTGGTAGTGATAGATATCCCTCCTGACCGCCATTTTCAGTGATCTTGCCAGAGCCTTGAAGATACCTTCGATCTTATGGTGCTCATTAGTACCTTCCGCCTTGATATTGAGATTCATCTTGGCGGTATCACTTAAACTCTTGAAGAAATGCATGAACATCTCAGTAGGCATTTCTCCTATCTTTTCTCTTTTGAATTCAGCATCCCATACCAGCCAAGGTCTTCCGCCGAAATCCAAGGCGACCTGACAGAGGCAGTCATCCATAGGCAGGCAGTAGCCATACCGTTCGATGCCGCGTTTGTCTCCAAGGGCTTTCAGTATGCACTCTCCTAAAGTCAGGGCCGTATCTTCTATTGTATGGTGCTCGTCGACATACAGATCACCGTGAGTGTGAATGGTCAGGTCCATCATCCCGTGTCGGCCGATCTGCTCCAACATATGATCAAAGAAGCCGATGCCTGTAGAGATGTCGCATTTCCCCGTTCCATCCAAATTCAGTCTCACATCGACATCCGTCTCTTTCGTCGTCCGTCTCACTTCTGCGATGCGTTCTCCCGCAAAGAGGATCTCTGCGATCTTATCCCACGTCATGCCGTCTTTCCCCAAGATCAGACATTTGCAACCGATATTTTTGGCCAGTTGCTCGTCGCTTTCACGGTCACCGATCACATAACTGCCGGGGATATCATAGGCCGGGTCATTCAAGTATTTGAGGAGCATGCCGGTACCTGGTTTCCTCATGGGAGAATGGTCTTCAGGGAAGTGACTGTCGATGAGTTGATCATCAAAAGTAATCCCTTCTCCTTCAAAGGTCTGAAGGATAAAGTGGTGGATAGGCTCAAACTTTTCCTTAGGAAAGGCTGGAGTTCCCAATCCATCCTGATTGCTGACCATTACAAACCTGAAATCCAAATGACTTCGGATGAATCCGAGGTTCTTGAAAACACCTTTGGTAAATTTTAGTTTCTCAAACGAATCGACTTGTTCGTCTTCGGGTTCTTCGACGAGTGTTCCGTCTCTGTCAATAAAGAGTATCTTGTTTTTTTTCATTTTGTTTCGGCATCAGTTCTTTCTTGTTTTCCTCTTGTGTATCTATAGAGCCATAGACATATATATAAGTCACAATGGCATATATCATCAAACCTGAAAAGAGGAGTGTCGTCAAGGCGAAGACGATGAATGACAGAACCGGGAAATATCCCGGGAGATTAGAAGGATCCCCCATGAACAGTCCCATCTGCGAGGAAATCTGGGCAAGGATGAGGACAATGGCCGGCAGTGCGACAATGAATGTCAGTATGCCGATGAGAATGAGGAGCAATAAAGAAGTTATGAACAACATTCCCCATCGATGTAATCCTGTGGAAAAATGTTTGAAGAACTGCTTCCATTTTGCCTCAGGATCCATCATGTATTTCGGGGCGATATACAGCAGAGGGATGAGTACGAGGCAAAAGAGGGCCAAACAGATCAGAGCATAAATGCCGAAAATAGACATGTTGGCGATATGGGAGAGCGTGCGTCCTCCGATCACAAGAGTCAGGAGTTTCTTGAGTCCTACGGCGACAAGGCAAAGGACAACGTCTGCACAGACCGTGATCAGAAAATACTGGACATATCTCCATAGGTTCTTCTTTCTGCCGTATCCGTTGACGGCATTGAAGACATTACTGAAATAGAATATCTCGGCAATGAGCGTACCGGCATAGATAATGGTCTGGAAAATCCATGATGCCCAAGGATGCGTGATCCCCCAGTTGTGCAGGCTCAGGTTAGGCAGTCTGAAAAAGATGCAGAATGCCCCTAGAACTGAAAGTACGACTGCCGGTATCCAAGTCTTCTGGATCAACGGCTTGATGTTTTCTGTCACGAAATTGCGAGCGTCACGCAGGCATGCCGTAAAACTGCGGTTCTTATTGATGTCTATTTCCATTTCTTCTGAATTCTGAACAAGTTATTGCTGTCGCTATTGCCACGTTGAGACTGTCTGCCGTGGGTCTTCCCTCGGGATAGTTGGGAATCAGCAGACGGTGATTGATCAGTCGGGACACTGACTCGGAGATCCCGTTGCCTTCATTGCCCATGACCAACAGACCATTAGAGGTCAACGGTTCCGTATAGATGTCTTTTCCATCCAAGAAAGTACCGTATATGGGTGTATCTGTAGAAAGACCTGCTATGTATGCCAGTAAATCGGTATAGAGGAGGTTCACCCTCGCTATGCTTCCCATCGTCGCCTGGACCACCTTGGGGTTGTAAACGTCAACAGTATCGAGAGAACATACGATGGACTCGATGCCGAACCAGTCGGATATACGTATGATGGTCCCCAAGTTGCCCGGGTCCTGAACGCCGTCGAGCGCCAACGTCAATTCCTTGTCAGGGTGAGGAGTTTGGGGAACTTCCCGTTGGTCGAACACAGCGAGTACATTCTGAGGATGCTGAAGGAAACTGACTTTTTTCAATTCTTCCTCACTCACTTCTACATAGGTCGTGAAGAGAGCTTTTTCCTGTCGGCTCATCCATTCCTTTGTGGCAATGATGGTCTTGGCAGGTTGTATGGCGAGCAGGTCTCCCACGACTTTCGGGCCTTCAGCCACAAAGACTTTCTCTTGATTCCGGATCTTTTTATGATCTAGAGAACGGATGTACTTTATAGTTGCTTTGCTGATCATTATTCCCCGACTTGTAGGTTCCTGACACTTTCCATGAAAGAAGTTCAGCCCTCGTTAAAATGCCGATACCCTTTCATTATTTGCAAAATTACGCAATTTAATTGAAACCGAGAAACCGTGGTGTTAGAATTATTCTTAATGCGAAAAAAACTCTGTTAACGGGGCAGGCTTGAGGCAAAAATTCATTACCTTTGCAAAAAATCAAGTACAAGTGGATACGAACTTATTAAATGCTGGACTTCGGAAGAAGGCCTGGATACTTATTATGCCGGGTCTGCTTTTTTTTATCCTTCTTCTTCTTTCATCATGCTCGCCCACGAAGTTTGTGCCTGATAAGAAATATCTGTTGACTAAGGTGGAGCTCAAGTCTGACCGCCAAGATCTCGATCCTTCTTCTCTCGAACCTTATATCCGCCAGAAAGCAAATTCCAAATGGTTCTCGGCTTTCAAGATCCCTTTGTACACGTATGCGCTCTCAGGAAAAGATTCCACGAAATGGCTGAACAGGGAATTGCAGCGGATAGGGGAGCGGCCAGTCATCTATGATACGCTTCAGGCGCGCCTATCCTGTCAGGATTTGGAAGCGGCTATGCATAACCTGGGTTTTATGAACGCCCGGGTAAGTCTTGACCATCGGGTCAAAGGTAAAAAGATTCAGTTGACTTATCAGTTGCATCCCGGGGAGGCTTTCACGATAGGAAAGGTGGATTATGTCATTGATGACGATTCCATAGCCCGTCTTCTTCGTATGGACGAAGAAAAGAACAGGGGCTTGCATCCGGGAATGAAATTTACAGTGACTGCCCTTCAGAATGAGCGGAGCCGTGTCACTGCCCTCCTGAATAATTTAGGATATTATCGTTTTCATAAGGAGTTTATTCAGTATTCCGCCGACACTTTGCCGGGGAAGAGGGATATCGCCCTGACTTTCCACTTGATGAAATACCGTGAGAATAATGATGCTCCCGAGACCCTTCACCCCCGGTATAAGATTCGCTCTGTCCAGTTCCTGAGCGGTGATTCAGGGAAGATCCATCTCAGAGAGAAAATCCTTGAAGAGAATACGGACGTGAAGGCAGGGGATTACTACAGTGCCCTTGACTTGCAACGGACTTATCGCAATTTCAGTCGCCTTCAAGCCGTGAAATTTACGAATATCCGATTCAAGGAGTTGCCGGATTCGGGACTCTTGGATTGTGGCATTCAGATCAGTACGAACAAACCGTCTTCTATCTCTTTCCAACCTGAGGGGACGAATACGGCCGGGGATCTCGGAGCCGCAGCGTCACTGACTTATACGAACAGGAATCTCTTCAGGGGCAGTGAACAGTTGAGTATAGCACTGCGTGGGGCTTACGAGGCAATCACGGATTTGGAAGGGTACAAGAATCAGGACTATCAGGAGTATTCCATTGAGACCAAGTTGTCTTTCCCGAGGTTTCTCGTTCCTTTTACGTCCCAACCTTTCAAGGATCGTCAGAATGCCTCCACGGATTTTTCCGTGGGATGGGATTTCCAGAACAGACCGGAGTTTCACCGCCGTGACTTTTCCATGACCTGGAGTTATCGCTGGAGCAATCCTCAGCACCACATTACTTACCATTTTGATTTCCTGAACTTGAACTATGTCTATATGCCTTGGATCTCTGAGACGTTCAAGCATGACTATCTGGACAGTGTCTCCAACCGCAATGCGATCCTCAGATACAATTATGAAGATCTTTTCATTATGCGCATGGGGTTCGGCCTGAGTTATTCCAATGGCAAGGACGCTGTGCGTGCGAATGTGGAGACCGCAGGAAACCTGCTTCAGGGGCTTTCTTCGATGTTCAACTTTCATACGAACAGCAGCGGGCAGCATACGCTTTTCGATATTGCCTATGCCCAGTATGCCAAATTTGATTTTGACTATACGCGACTGTTGCATTTCGATACCCGCAATGCGCTCGCCCTGCATGGGGACTTCGGCATTGCAGTACCTTATGGCAACAGTGATATCCTGCCTTTTGAAAAACGCTATTTCTCCGGTGGGGCCAATTCTGTCAGAGGTTGGGGAGTACGTGAACTCGGTCCCGGAAAATTCAGGGGAACTGACGGAAGGATTGACTTCATCAATCAGACGGGAGATATGAAACTGGATATGAATGTGGAATACAGAACCTTTCTGTTCTGGAAACTTTATGGGGCTGCATTCGTGGATGCCGGGAATATCTGGACACTGCGTAATTATGCGGACCAACCCGGAGGGGAATTCAAATGGAATACATTCTATCAGCAGATTGCAATGTCGTATGGACTGGGACTCCGGTTCAACTTCAATTATTTTATATTACGCTTTGATATGGGTATCAAAGCTATTAATCCCGCTTATACGACTCAGGATGAGCACTATGCGATCTTTCATCCTGATTTCAGTCGTGATTTTGCTTTTCACTTCGCGGTAGGCCTTCCATTCTGACCTTCCAATGGTTGTCTTCAAAGACCATCGATAGGCGGAACCGGGCTTCAGGTATAATCTTGGCTTTTTTACCCAAGGTATCCATGCTGACGAAATCCTTGACCGTAAGTAGGATATGGGCAATAGAGTCACCCGGGAAATGGATCTTTTCTATTTTATAGGAAGCACCGTCCGACTTGTTCTTGAGAATATCAATATCTGATTCGCGTACATTGGATGCGGCATATCTGAGCCATATCCGGGAATCGGTCGTGCAATATCCTGCAGCCTTCTCGAATTGCCAGTTGAAATAGCTCATGGCAAATGAGTCAGCATCAGCTTTCAGTTGTTTGTCATCTCCGGCATGATGAGGCCGGCAGCCTGCGGGAATCGTGAGAATCGTGGCTACGGCTGCGCAGAGTGAGAGCGCACGAAAAGATGACGGGAGAATATCTGAAATCTTAAAATTCATAATGAAACTGTAAATCGTTCTCACAAAGGTACTGAAAATTTTTGTTTTCTTGATCTTTTTTCGTAATTTCGCAGCAAATCGTTTTATAATGTTGAAATTTATTGCCGTCGGTAGCGGGAGCAGTGGCAATTGCTATTACCTGACTAACGGGACGGATTCTTTGTTGATTGATTTAGGAGTAGGAATAAATGCCTTGAAGAGGTGTTTCAGAAAATATCATATTGATTTTGATTCTGTGGATGATGTCCTGATCACTCATGACCACTCAGACCATATCAAACTTGTCGGGCGCCTGAGTGGGGAGTACCATCTGCCTGTCTTTGCCACAAGAGCGGTGCATGAAGGGATAGACAGAAGCGTCGAGCACATGCGGGAACGCTGCTTGGCAGGACCGAAAAAGCGAACTTCCGGCCTCCTACAGCCTATTCTCCCAGAATGTCGCAGGTATGTAGAGAAGGGTGTCCCTTTCATGTTGGGAGCTTTTCGCGTTACGCCTTTCGGTGTTCCGCATGACAGTTCTGACAATGTGGGTTATGCCATAGAATACGATGGAATAATGTTCTGTCTGATGACGGATATCGGGCATCTTACAGAAGAGATGAAGGCCTATATCAGTAAGGCTGATTATCTGGTCATCGAGGCTAATCATGATCGCGATTCCGTCATGAACGGTCCTTATCCTGCCTATCTGAAGGAGCGGATTCTGGGCGCAACGGGTCATCTGAGCAATAAGGAATGTGGCCAGGCTGTAGCAGAGTATGCTTCTAGCCGGCTCCGACATATCTGGCTGTGTCATCTGAGCAAGACCAATAATTCTCCTGCACTCGCCTTAAGCGAGGTGAAGGAGATGATCCGCACGACAGTAGAAAATGTACAGGGCCGTGACTTTATGTTGAACGTGCCTATAGATGTCCTGGAACGCGGGAAGATGAGTGACCTTTTTGAATTGGCTGGATAATGTTCCGATTTATTTCTTTCGGCAGTGGGACCAGTGGCAATTGCTATCTGCTCTATACGTCTTCAGATGCCCTCCTGATTGATGTGGGGGTAGGACTGCGAGGCTTGAAAAAATACTTTCATGATTATGGTTTGGATCTGAGCATGGTCCGGCATGTACTGGTCACACATAATCATGCTGATCATGTCAAGTCGGTGGGGAGTTTCAGTACAACTTTCAATGTCCCTGTGTATGCAACGGCGAAAGTGCATCGTGGCATCAGGGAAAATGTCTGTGTGCGGAAGAAGATTCCCCGTGTTCTCATACGGACGATTGAGAAAGATACCACTTTCTTGTTGGGTGACTTTCAGGTTACACCTTTTGAAGTGCCTCATAATAGTCCTGAAAATGTGGGTTATCTGATCAAGTCGGAAGGCGTGACCTTCTGTCTGCTGACAGATGTCGGGTCCTTGAATCCCGGTATCCGACATGCCATCAGTAAGGCTGACTATCTGGTCATTGAAGCTAATTTCAACATAGATATGCTGAATAGGGGACCTTATCCTGAAGGGATGAAAAAACAGATCTTGAGTGATACTGGACATCAGAGTAATGTGGATTGTGGAAAAGCGCTTTCGGAGAATGCTTCGGATAATCTACGACACATCTGGCTCTGTCACCTGAGCGGGACGAATAATTCCCAGTCGACGGCGCTTTCGGATGTCAGGGAGGTGATAGAGGAGGCTGTCAGGGTTGATCCTTCTCGCCGGTTTCTTTTGGATGTTCCTATTGATGCCTTGTCCCGTAAGATTCCCAGTGAGATTTTCAATCTGAAATGATAGGGGTGGGAATTATTCTGATATTGGGGTAGGTATACTTCTGGAATTTGCCTTGGGGACTGTCATTCCGCCCCCGATTATTCGCAATGACGAGTACAGATTCTTTCCGGTCACACGGCCCTACTTTTCTCGATGACCGGGATTGGAGTTCTTGAAAACTCGTTTTTTCAAAAAAATAAATGAAGTGTTTTTTCGTATTGTAGGAAAGTCTGATAGGCGAGGAAACCTATCGGTTTCCCTTAATGTTTTGTCGTTTTTTGACGATGTAAAAGAGACCTCGTAACCATAGTAATACCTGCCCTCATAGTTTCGAGAAAGTCGGCGTCTTGTTTCTCGAAAGAGACGTCCAAGTTTCTCGAAACTACCAAGTGCCCTTTCTCGATGGTTCCCAACGCTTGATTTCCCACCGAAGGTAAGATTGAAGGAATAGCTTAAGACGAAAAAAGGAAGGCTTCAAACTGAAGTCTTCCTGATCATCCTTTGGAGGTACCAAGCAGAGTCGAACTGCTCTCCACGGTTTTGCAGACCGTTACCTAACCGCTCGGCCATGGTACCATTCTGATTTACGGATGCAAAGGTAGGGTTTTTATTTTACTTTGCCAAATTTTTTCTTGGCTTTTTCTTATTTTTTTGGCAGGTATCGTAGAAGGCACACCCTGCACAACGGTAATCTTTGCAGACCAGATTCCGTTTTATAGTTCTGTATGTGCTTATCCCTATGTAGGTAAGGGCGGCAAGCAGAATGATTCCGATAATGATATATTGTAGAGTCATATTCTTTACGGTTTTAAGTAAAATGCTCAGTCCTGTTTTCTGTAGCTATATCACAAACAGACCTATCTGGAAAACTATAGCACTGACGATCCATGCTAACACGCACGTGTATCCGGCTGTAAATCCTGCCCATTTCCAACTCCCCGTTTCTCCTTTTATGGCTGCAATAGTCGCGATGCAGGGGACATACAACAGTACGAACAGGAGGTAACAGTAGGCTGTAAGACCTGCTATGCGATTCGCCTGCGAGATGCTTATTCCATCTGATTGGGCTATATCTTTGACCATTTGTTGATGGATCATTTCTGATCCGCGGGGGCCTTCTGTAGCGTTCCCCTGATTTGCATAGAGTACTCCAAGGCTGGATGCGACGATCTCTTTGGCTGCTATTCCCGCAATAAGACCGACATCTAGTTTCCAGTTGAACCCCTGAGGACGGAAAACTGGTTCAACAGTGTGTCCGATCTTGCCAAGGAAACTCTGTTCTTGTTGTTGCTGAGCTGTAAGGTTCTCCGGATGGGGGAAATAGCCTAAGGCCCAGATGATGATACTTCCGACCAGGATGACACCACCCATCTTTTTCAAGTACTGTTTCCCTTTTTCCCAAGTGTGACGGCCCATCGCTTTCCATGTAGGGAAACGGTAGGGGGGGAGTTCCATTACAAATGGCGTATCTTCTCCTTTAAAGAAAAGTTTACCGAACAACAGACTCATCAGAATGGCCATGATGATGCCAACGAGATAGAAAGAGGTGAGGATGAGCCCTCGGTATTTCAGAGGGAAGAAGATTCCGCAGATCATGACATAGATAGGTATACGTGCCGTACAACTCATCATCGGAATGATCAGCATCGTGATCAGACGTGAACGTTTGCTCTCTATTGTCCGCGTAGCCATGACAGCCGGTACATTACACCCGAATCCCATAATCAGAGGGATGAAGGATTTACCGTGAAGTCCCATCTTGTGCATCAACTTATCCATGATGAAAGCTGCCCGGGCCATATATCCTGAGTCTTCCATGAAGGAGATAAAGAAATAGAGGATGAGAATCTGTGGCACGAAGACGATTACAGCTCCCACACCTCCGATGATACCGTCTACTATCATGGCTTTTATCGGACCGTCCGGCATCGTCGCGCTGATTATATTCCCCAACCCGTTGATGCCCTCTTGCAGCCATTCCTGCGGATATGATCCAAGTACAAATGTGGCTGTGAATATCACAAAGAGAATTAAAAAGAAGATAGGGAATCCTATCCATTTATTGGTAAGGATCTTATCTATCTGATGAGTGAGCTGGTAGCTGTTTTTCTTCTTGCCGGTATGGTAACCGGCTTCCTCCAAGGCGCCATGAATGAATCCGTATTTGGCATCCATGATTGCTGTTTCACTGTCTTCCTCTGTTTCTTCCTTGACTCTGGCTGCGGCTGTATCTCTATGGGCAAAGATCTCTTTTGCATCCGGCAGTTTGGAGACAATGCTCTCCACGTCCTTGTCCATCTGTAGGAGTTTGATAGCGAGGTATCTAGTGGAATAACTCTGGCGGATATCCGTTTCTTTCTTCAGGTGTTCCTGAATCTCTTTGATCCCGTTCTCGATCTCGTGTCCGTGATTGATATGGATGTGGCGGTAATGCGGGTCACTGCCTTCTTCCGACTCATAGACTTGAATGATTTCGTGGAAGAGTTCTTTGACACCCTTTCCGCTTTTGAAAACGGTCGGTACCATGGGTACACCCAACAGTTCACTTAATTTGTCCCGGTCGAAGATGTCACCACGCTGATTGGCTTCGTCATAGAAATTCAAGGCTACGACCATGCTGATGTGCATGTCAATCAATTCAGTGGTGAGATAGAGATTACGCTCAAGGTTGAACGAATCAACAACATTGATGACCACATCGGGTGTCTTCTCAATAAGTTGCTTACGTACGTAGATCTCTTCGGGCGAGTAGGCTGATAATGAATAAGTTCCGGGTAAGTCGACCAGATTGAATTCATAGCCCTCAAATTTAGCGTAGCCTTCTTTTGCATCTACCGTCACTCCTGCGTAGTTGCCTACACGCTCATGAGCTCCGGAAGCAAAATTGAAAAGAGAAGTTTTTCCACAGTTGGGGTTTCCTACCAGTGCTACGTTGATGACACGGTGTCTTTCGTCTGCCGCCTCTTCCCATTCCTTATTGATGAAAGGACGGTCATCAGGGTCAGTGGCGTCTGCCACTGTACGAAGTGTTTGTTTTCCGGCTGAGGCCTGTTTTTGTTTCTCCTTTTCGATAATTCTTGCCTCTTCCAGAGAGATTACCTCTATCAAGGCAGCTTCGCAATGTCTGAGAGATACCTCGTATCCCATTACCCTGTATTTTACCGGATCCCTCAGTGGTGCATTAAGAAGGGCTTCTACTGTCTTGCCCTTGATAAATCCCATTTCTATGATCCTTTTGCGAAAACCGCCATGACCGGATACTTTTACGATTACTGCTTTTTCTCCGGTTTTGAGTTCTGATAATTTCATCTTTTACCGTTTTACCTATATTTGGTTGCAAATATAAACATACTTTATAGGACTAGGACAGAATTGCGTCTGTAATATCTGAAAATACCTACAAATAATGAGGGGAAAACAGTATGTTTGGCCCTTCTACTCTCTTGTAGCAGTGAAGATAATGCCTGAAATGATGTGTGTATGCAATCAGAAAGTTTATATTTCAAAATAATCATCGAGTTCTTGATTTGCGGAACCATTTTCATTGGTAAGGTCCTTGAGCACATATCCTTTCTCCATAAGAATGATTCGGTTACTGATTTCAACAGTATGTTGAAGATTATGGCTGGATACGATAATGGTTGCCTTCGTCTCCTGTAAATAATTCGTCAGTAGCCGTTTTAGATAGTTTTGGCTTGATGGATCCAGGAAATTGAACGGTTCATCGAGAACGAGGAGTTGAGGCCGGTTGATCATGGCACCGACAATACCGATCTTTTGTTTGTTACCGGCAGAGAAATCCCTTATGAGTTTTTTCTGTCCCATGATTTCATCTCCCATGAAGTCGTGGAAAGAAGCGAGTTGCTCGTAGAGTTGTTCTTTAGGGATATTATTGACTTTAGCTACGAATTCAAAGTATTCTTCAGGGGTGAGAAAGTCTATGAGAAATCCTTCATCAATATAGGCACCGGTGAAAGGCTTCCATTCTTCCGATTTGGCTGGATCAATACTTTGGTTCTCATCTTCAATCTGATAAATGAGATGAACATACCCCTCATCACTTTTTAAAAGGTCAAGCATTAATCGGAACAGCGTTGTCTTTCCGGCACCATTGTTTCCGACAAGACCGATAATTTCTCCTGAAGACAACAGAAGTTCGGGGATATTGACTGCTGTCTTTTCCCCGAACTTCTTGATGAGATGATGGAGTTCTATCTTCATAATCTCTGTTTGTTTTTAAAATAAGTTTTTCCCGTGGCAGTACTTGAATTTCTTTCCGCTTCCACATGGACAAGGATCATTCGGACGTGGCATCTTTTCAGCCTTATAGGGGGTGTGGTTACGCATCGGTGCACCTTCATTTCGGGTATCCTGGCGCATTGCAGCTTGTTGAGCTGCACGCCCGGAACGTCCTGTTTCATCACCGAGGTCATTCTTCTGTTCAATGTAACGTCTGGAGTGCTGCTCTGGTGCTGCCTCTTGTACCTGTTGCTGCATTTCCGGAATCTGCCCACGCATGAGGATCTCTGCGATACGATTGTTCATTTCATCGATCATGGAGTCCCATACTTTGACACTCTCGAGCTTGAACACCAGTAACGGGTCTTTCTGTTCATAACTTGCGTTCTGGACAGAATGGCGCAGATCATCAAGTTGGCGGAGATTCTCTTTCCATTCATCGTCAACGATATGGAGCATAATAACCTTTTCAAACTGTTTGACTACAGATTTTGCTTCTGTGTCGTAGGCCTCTTTCAGATCACATGGAATATTGTAGACACGTTTGCCGTCCGTGATTGGTACCATGATCCGCTGGTAAATCTGTCCCTGTTTTTCATAGACATCTTTGATGATCGGCAAAGCTACAGACTGGATACGGTCTGTCTTCCGCTTGAAGTCTGCCATGGCTGACTGAAAGGCACGTTCTGCCAGATCGTTCTTGTTGCCGTTCTCGAATTCGTCGGCATCGAATGGAATTTCCATTGCCAGGACTTTGAGGAACTCTTCCGAAGCACCTTCGAAGTCATTGTTGTTGACGATGTTCACGACCCGGTCCCAAATGATATTGGTAATATCCATTCCGATCCGTTCGCCCATCAGAGCATGACGGCGTTTCTCATAGATCACGGTACGTTGCTTGTTCATGACATCGTCATATTCCAGCAAGTGCTTACGGATACCGAAGTTGTTCTCTTCAACCTTCTTTTGGGCACGTTCGATGCTTCTCGAAATCATCGGACTCTCGATACGTTCGCCTTCAGAGAATCCCAGTCTGTCCATAACTTTCGCAATACGTTCAGATCCGAACAGACGCATCAGTTTGTCTTCAAGGCTCACGTAGAACACAGACGATCCCGGATCACCCTGACGACCTGCACGACCACGCAACTGGCGGTCTACACGGCGGCTCTCGTGACGTTCCGTACCGATGATGGCAAGACCACCGGCAGCTCTGACCTCAGGGGTCAGTTTGATATCAGTACCACGACCTGCCATATTGGTAGCGATCGTAATGACGCCCAGCCCGTTCTCACTGCGGCCGGCCGAAGCAACGATCATAGCCTCTTTCTGATGGAGTTTGGCGTTCAACACATTGTGAGGAATATCACGCATCTTGAGCATCTTGCTCAACAACTCGGATATCTCTACAGAAGTTGTACCTACCAAACAAGGACGGCCACTCTCCCTCATCTTGACGATCTCGTCGATGACAGCCTTGTATTTCTCGCGGGCAGTCTTATAGATACGGTCTTCGAGGTCTTTACGAATGATAGGTTTGTTTGTCGGGATCTCCACGACATCCAGTTTGTAGATGTCCCAGAATTCACCGGCTTCCGTGCTGGCCGTACCAGTCATACCTGCGAGTTTGTGGTACATTCTGAAATAGTTCTGCAGCGTAATGGTCGCATAGGTCTGTGTGGCAGCCTCTACCTTGACATGTTCCTTAGCCTCGATAGCCTGGTGCAGGCCATCGCTCCAACGGCGGCCTTCCATGATACGGCCGGTCTGCTCGTCGACGATCTTCACTTGTCCGTCCATGACGACATATTCATCGTCCTTGTTGAACATCGTGTAACCTTTGAGGAGTTGCTGCAGGGTGTGTACGCGTTCGCTCTGGACACTATAGTGTGTTAGCAGATCGTCTTTCATGTCAACGTACTGCTCATCAGTATATTTTCCGTCTTCTTTCTCTTTCTCCAAGTTTGACAGTTCACTGGCAATGTCAGGGAGCACGAATAGTTTGGGATCATTGGTCTGCCGGGAGAGCCAGGCGTCACCTCTGTCCGTCGTGTCGGCGGAATTCAGTTTCTCGTCTACGACGAAATAGAGCGGTTCGATGGCCTTTGGCATTTCCCTATTGTTGTTTGCCATATAGTACTCTTCCGTCTTGAGCATTCCAGCCTTGATACCTTCTTCAGAGAGGTATTTGATCAGTGGTTTGTATTTAGGCAGAGCTTTGTAAGACCTGTAAAGAGCGAGGAAACCTTCGTCCAGTAATTTCTGGTCATTGCTCTGTTTGCCCTTCGTGATTTTCTGTCTGGCTTCAGCCAACAGTTCAGTAGCCTGTCTGCGTTGTACCTCATAGAGGCGCTCTACCAGCGGCTGGTACTCTTCGTACATCTGGTCGTCCCCTTTGGGGATAGGACCTGAAATGATCAGAGGGGTCCGGGCATCATCGATGAGCACGGAGTCGACCTCATCGACAATGGCATAGTTGTGTTTGCGCTGCACGAGATCGTCCGGGCTGATGGCCATATTGTCACGCAAATAATCGAAACCGAACTCATTGTTGGTACCGAACGTCACGTCAGCCTGGTAAGCTTTGCGGCGCTGGGGGGAATTAGGTTGGTGCAGGTCGATACAGTCGACACTCAAACCGTTGAATTCATACAGAGGGCCCATCCACTGACAGTCACGTTTTGCCAGATAGTCATTGACGGTCACCATGTGGACACCTTTGCCGGTGAGCGCATTCAGGAATACAGGCAGAGTAGCGACAAGCGTCTTACCTTCACCGGTTGCCATCTCTGCAATCTTTCCTTGATGGAGTACGACACCTCCGAAAAGTTGAACATCATAGTGGACCATATTCCATTTGATCTTGTTCCCACCTGCTGTCCATTCATTATGGTAGATAGCCTTGTCACCCTTGATCGTGATGAAATCTTTCTGAGGGTCGGAGGCAAGGGTGCGGTCAAAATCAGTTGCCGTGACTACCGTCTCTTCGTTCTCGGCGAAGCGACGTGCCGTATCCTTCATGATACTGAATGCAATCGGCATGACCTCGTTCAGGGCCACCTCATACTTGTCGTCAGCTTCTTTGGTGAGTTTGTCTATCTGGTCGAAGATCGTTTCACGTTCGTCGATCGGCGTGTCTTCGATTTTTGCCTTGAGTTCTGCAATCTTATCCAGTTCGGGTTTGGCTGCATCCTGAACATATTTCTTGATTTCGTTCGTCTTAGCACGCAACTCGTCGTTGGTGAGTTTCTTGATGTCAGGGTAAGCTGCTTTGATTTTGTCCACATACGGCTTAATCAATTTCATGTCGCGTGCAGATTTGTCACCGAAAAGGGATTTGAGAAATTTATTTAAATTCATTTTTTAATTGATTGTTTCTTGAATGATGCGTGTCGGATTGGCACGCCTTGATTGATATGACATGATTTTTGAGGGTTGTCCTATACTGTCACTCTGTCGTTAGGTCCTCGGATGACGATGGAATCCTTGAAGGTCTGGTTGGCACTTTTGAGTGCCGGCTCTTGTTTATAAGCATATTTCCCGACTTCTATATAAGAGAGGATTCGAGGTTGGTAATTGAAAAAAGCATCTTTTTCCAGATGTTGTATTGGTGATGTCTGGTCACTCTGGGTCTTGATGATCCGGATGATTGACAGAATATCGTTTTCAAAGGCCTTCGTCTCCTGTGTCTGATTGACACCACTGTTGGAAATGCCCTCCAGAACCAGTTGCAAAGCAGAATGGTAAGCCTGGGTCTCCACACCTGTAGAGGCCAACAAGACCAGCATTGTGACAATGCAGTGATTGACGGCGTAGTCCTTGTGTTTTCTTTTTGATTCAGCGTTCATTCAGAGATTCCTTGTTTTGATTTTTTCGTTTCTCACGAAGTAACGTCATTTTGAATATGCATCTTAATAGCAAAATCCATGCCAGCAACGTCATTCCTTCCGCATAAGTTTGGAAGACGCCTCCGATGATCCCGAAAATCAGAAAGGTCATCCACAACTTCCATACAGGGTGTATGATGCCTTTCCTCTCATTCTTGATAAGCGGCCAGACGAAGAATAGGGTGAGGGGATTGAGGATAAGGATCTGAAAGTTCAGGCTGACCGTCGGATGCTGTGAGAAGATCATCAGGAAGATGATGATTCCCGGTATTCCTGTGAGGAGCGCAAGAGCCAAGTCGATGCCCCAATAGTTCTTTTTCTTGAAATACTCCAACAGACTCAGTCCCAGAAGGACAATGACGAAGGCGACAACTGCCATCCTGGGTGTAAACTGATTTCCCGGAACGAGGACTGCCGAAGGACTGACCAGATAAGTTGTCTTGCTGACGAAAGGTTGCTTCCTGCCGTTGACCACACGGAAAGTTTGTCCAAAATCGTCACTGAGGCGTTCTGGCAGGAATTCCTGTTCCTTATAATGAAGTGGGCGGTCAGCCTTGATGCCCAGAAGAAGGTCTTCGCCGAACTGATCCCATCTGTTGTTTTGGGTACACTTGTGAATCAGTTGTCTGTATGACGGATAGATTTTTGTTTCCCCCGGATTGCTCAGTTTGCTCGCTGCACCCAAAGGTTTTAGAAGGATGTCCCTAGCCCTTGTCGTACAGTTGTCATAGAAATAATTGTACCTGTACGTCCTATTTTCGGGGAGGTAGTTCTTTGAAAGCGCTTGGATAATCTGCCATTTCTCTCCAGGAGAGAGACGGAGCTGCTGTTCTTTCACCCAACGCCCTTCTTCCTGGTATTCCGCCAGAAAATCTGCCGTGCTCATCACGCCCATCTGATAATCAGTCAGTCCGAACACAAAGCGCAGTACGAAATACTTTTGGCTGAACGAGAACATGCCGTAGTTGGCCGAGTAGTCCGTACCGGTAGCACGGTCATTGACGCGAATGGCTGTGTGACCGTAAAGACTCCAGATCTCTTGCCCCGGGCCGCAGGTCAGTAAACTGATATCGACTTGCTCCATGTGCCTGAGAATATCCTCTGCAGGTGCGGTTTTCTCGCCTGTGGTTGCTGAGGCTGTTAAATTCATTAACAGTAAGCACAGCACGCCACAGAAAATGGATTTGAAACGTTTCACGATGCAAAAATAACTTTAATTTCTGACTTATCGTTCTTTTATCTCAAAAATTTTCAATACTTTTGCAAACAAATACGTTTACAATAATTTTGCAAACAAGACGTAGAATTACAAAGGTTCGTGACGAGTAAATTCCTAACTCTAAAAAAAAACGAATGAAGAAATTGATTCTGGCAGTCATCCTTTTGACTGCAATATCGCCGTCTGTATGGGCTCAAAGCGGCACAAATTCTCCTTATAGTGCGTATGGACTTGGAGAAATGTCCGAGCAGACTACCGGTTTTAACAGGGGCATGAATGGCGTTGCGTTAGGTTTTAGGGAGCATAATCAGGTCAATTACCTCAACCCGGCTTCTTATTCTGCAATCGATTCTTTATCGTTTATTTTTGATATGGGACTTTCTGGCCAGTTGACCCGTTTCAAGGAAGCTGGCAAATCTCTGAATGCCAAGAACGCTGACTTGGAATATGTGGTAGCAGGGTTCAGGGCTTTCAGACACGTCGGTGTCAGTTTCGGATTGGTGCCTTTCACGAATGTAGGCTATGACTATACGCTCACCGGCAATACTGGAGAGGCGTCGAATACGACTTATACCAATACTTATAACGGAAGCGGTGGCATTCATCAGGTGTACCTGGGTTTCGGCTGGGAGCCTTTCAAAGGCTTTGCCTTTGGTGTCAACGGTTCTTACCTGTGGGGAGACTACAGCCGTGGTATCTCCAATGCTTATTCAGATGCTTATGTCAATACGTTGACCCGAAATTATTCGGCTGACGTAAAAAGTTATAAACTGGATTTCGGTCTCCAGTATTCACATCAACTGACGAAGAAGGACGCCTTGACTGTCGGCTTGACTTACAGTCCGGGGCACAATATCGATGGACGTCCGAATGTCATCGTCACCTCGACGAATTCCCAAACGGGAGTTTCTGATGCCGACACGCTCGGGGGCAAATCCCTTCATCTGGATATTCCGGACATGTATGGTGCAGGTCTGATGTGGAATCACAATAACCAGTGGAAGATAGGATTGGATTATACCTTGCAGAAATGGGGCAAACTCAATTTTCCAATGCTGAACGAGAGCCAGTCTTCCACCAGTTATGTCATGCAAAGCGGGGTGTTGAAAGACCGTCAGAAAATGACACTGGGCGGTGAGTATTGCTACAGTGAGCGTGACCGGCGCTTTTTCCGCCGCATGAGATATAGAGCAGGTGTCTCTTACGCTACACCTTATACTACTATCAACGGAGCAGATGGCCCTAAGGAGTATTCCGCATCGCTCGGTTTTGGCATTCCTATTATCAACAGTATTAATAACCGTTCTTTCCTGAACGTGAGTGCACAGTGGGTGCACCGCATGGCTACAGGTCTGATCACGGAAAACACATTCAGAATCAATATCGGAATTACGTTCAATGAGCGCTGGTTCCAGAAGTTCAAGGTGGAATAATGAGAAAATCGGGTCTCGTCATTGTCTGTGTGATGTTGATGGCTTTCCTGGCAGCATGTCAGCAGGAAGTAGAGCATACTGCGCCGGCGATTCGTGACCGTGATTCAGTGCCGGTGATGACATCCTATGGGGTGAACGCCCTGATTTCTGATTCGGGCGTCATCAAATACCGTATTGTCACAGAGCGCTGGGAGGTCAACCAGAATCTCAACCCTTCTCGTTGGATTTTCAACAAGGGGGTTTTCCTGGAAGCTTTCGACGAGCATTTTCATATCTACAGTTATCTGCAGGCTGACACGGCTTATTACTATGACCGTAACCGACTGTGGGAGTTGCATGGAAGGGTGCGGATCCTGACTAAAGACGGGTTGCGCTTCTCGAGTGAGGAACTCTTCTGGGACGAGAATCAGCACGAGATCTATTCGAATAAATTCTCTCGTCTGGTTACCCCTGACCGTACGTTGGTGGGCGCTTATTTCAGAAGTGACGAGCAGATGACCAAGTATTTCGTATCCAATACGAAAGGCTCTTTCGTGAAGGGGAATATGATGTCAAGTGGCAATGATACCATGCGGACAGCACCGGACACAATGAAATCAAGATTGAGGCCGCAGGCTGTTCCGAGACCGAAAAATACGACAATACCTTTGACTCACTGAGGAGTAGGACTGTGATACCTGAATTTGACGTTTAATGAGAAAGGAGTATTCATGAACTTACCGCTTGTGGCAGGGATTATATTGACGATCGTGCTCTGTGCCTTCCTGAATGGAATGGAGATTGCTTTCGTGACCAGTAACCGGATGCTTGCGGAAATGGACAAGGATAAAAATGGACTTGTCCAGAAACTGCTTTCCGTTTTTTATAACCATCCCAATGGTTTTGTTTCGACGATGGTGGTGGGCAACAATATCTCCATGATTATCTATGGGATGTTCTTTGCCAAACTCTTTGATGCCACTTTGTTTCGGGATTTCGGACCAGCGTCGAGGGTCATCGGGGATACCGTCCTCTCGACACTTGTCATCTTGTTTACGGGCGAGTTTCTTCCGAAAGTCCTTTTTAAAAGCAATTCAAATCATCTTTTGGCGTTCTTCGCCCCAGTTGCCTATTTCTTCTATATACTCCTGTGGCCGATCTCTCATTTTGCCACTTTCCTGTCCAAGTTACTGCTGAGGTTGATCGGGGTAAAGTTGGATAAAGATGGTGATGATGACGGTTTTTCCAAGGTTGACCTCGACTATCTCGTGAGTTCCAGTATTGACAGTGCGAAGAATGACGGGTCTGTGGAGGATGACGTGAAGATCTTCCACAATGTCCTGGATTTCCCGGATACGAAGGTGCGTGACTGTATGATCCCCAGGACGGAGATCAATGCCGTGGATGAGAACTGTACAGAGGACGAATTGATGCAGATGTTCATTGAGAGCGGGAACAGCAAGATCATCGTATACCATAATGATATAGATCATGTTATCGGTTACATTCACAGCTCTGAGATGTTCCGAGATTCCTCGACCTGGCGAAAACGTATCCGCACAATGCCTTTCGTGCCGGAGACGATGGCGGCTCAGAAACTCATGCAACTGTTCCTCCAGCAGAAGAAATCTCTCGGTGTTGTCGTAGACGAGTTTGGTGGCACAAGTGGCATCGTCAGTCTCGAGGACGTTGTAGAGGAGATCTTTGGGGATATTGAGGACGAGCATGACAGTAACCACCTTATCGCTAAACGGATAGACAAGAATACGTACATCCTCTCGGCGAGGATGGAGATCGACAAGGTCAATGAGAAATTCGGACTGCACTTGCCGGAGAATGAGGACTATATGACTATCGGCGGACTCATCCTGTACGAATACAAGAGTTTTCCGAAACTCAACGAGGTCATCGAATTCGGGAAATATAAGTTTAAAATCATCAAGAACACAATGAAGAAGATCGAACTGGTCAAGTTGACTGTGGAGTGTTGACATAAGTCCCTTTGTCACGTGTATCAGGCTGACAGATCTCCCTGCAAGACAGGTGAGAGACGTGAATTTGCCCTCGAAATTTAATTTTATTGGGATTTATTCACGTGTTTGATAATTTATTCGTATTTTTGTGGTCACTCTGAAAAAAATAATAATAAATATATAGAATTGAATAATAATGGCAGCATTAGGAAAAATTAGATCTCGAGGTACCATTCTGATTATTATCATCGGATTTGGCCTCTTCGCTTTTATTGCCGAGGAACTATTCCGCTCTTGCGAAACGACCTCAAATGATCGTCGGCAACAAGTGGGTGAGGTATTGGGCGAGAAAATCAGCGTCAATGACTTTCAGAAACTTGTGGATGATTATTCGGACGTCATTAAGATGCAACAGGGAACGGACAACATCCCTGACGACCAGATGAATCAGGTCAAGGATATGGTCTGGAATACTTATGTGCAGTCGCATATCGTGGAGAAAGAAGCCAAGAAACTCGGTCTTCGGGTTACTGATGGAGAGATGCAGAACATCCTCAACGAAGGCACTAACCCCATGCTCCTCCAGACACCGTTCGTGAACCAGCAGACGGGACGCTTCGACGCTACCGCACTGCAGAAATTCTTGGCTGAATACAAGGCCAACCAGAATTCTCCTTCTGCTAACCCTCAAGAGCAGGAACAGTATGATAAGATTTACAAGTATTGGACATTCATTGAGAAAACGCTTCGTCAACAGGTCCTGGCCCAGAAATACCAGAGTCTGTTCGCCCACTGTTTCCTGTCCAATCCGGTAGAGGCCAAGATGGCTTTCAAGGAAGAAAATCAGGAGAGTTCCATCCAACTCGCCGCCTTCCCTTATGCTGACATCAATGACAGTCAAGTGAAGATCACCAGAGGCGATCTCGAAAAGAAATATGATGAGTTGAAATTGCGTTTCAAGCAACCTGTAGAGAGTAGGGACATCAGTTATGTCGACTATCATGTCGTTGCTTCGCGTTCTGACCGCTCAACGCTCATGAACAGTATGAACGGCTACCAGAAACAACTTGCTTCTGCCGCAGATCCGACTGACGTCGTCAGAAAGTCTGAGTCGACGATCCCTTATCTCGGCGTTCCGGCTCCCAAGGCTTTCTATCCTGCCGATATTGCAGCTGACTTGGATTCCATCAGCGTAGGTACAACCACGAAGGTGATGGAAAACAGACAGGACAATACGTTGAATATTTTGAAAGTGATGTCCAAGGCATCATTGCCTGACTCTGTACAATATCGTTCCATTCAGGTTATGGCAAGTACGCCTGCTGCATCTCGTGTGAAGGCTGACAGTATCATGAAGGCTCTCCAGAAAGGTGCTGATTTCGAGGCTTTGGCTAAGAAATCCGGTCAGACAGGCAATAAGATGTGGGTGACGAGCCAACAACTTATCGGGAGTATGGCACAGAGTGCTTCTGCTGACAACCGTAAGATGGTGACGGCCTTACAGTCGGGCCAGTTGAATGCTTATGCCAATATCTCATTGACTCAAGGTAATATCATCGTTCAGGTGACCGACCGTCAAGGCTTTAAGGACAATTATCAGGTGGCAGTCATCAAAAAGCCTATTGAGTTCTCGAAAGATACTTATCGCAATGCTTACAATAAATTCTCTGCTTTCGTGAGTGCGAACCAGACGGCAGGGGCTATTGCCAAGGATGCTGCCCATTATGGCTATAAGTTGCAGTCCTTCAAGGATCTGACAACAGCTACCCATTATGTGGGGAATGTGCACTCTACCCGTGATGCCTTGAAATGGATTTTCGATGGTGGTACTCATGAGGGTGACGTCTCTCCGTTGTATGAGTGTGGGGACAATGACCATCTGATGGTTGTGATCCTCAATAAGATTCATCGTGTCGGCTATCGTGACCTCGATGATCCTCAGGTCATGGCTGTTGTCAAGGCTGAGGTCATGAAAGACAAGAAGGCTGCCATGATCATTGCCAAGCTGAAGGGTGTGAACAGTATCGCTGCTGCCAAAGCCAAAGGTGCTAAGGTCAGTGCGGTCAATCAGGTTACTTTTGCCGCACCGGTATTCGTCTCTGCGACAGGTGCCAGTGAACCGGCTCTGTCAGGTGCGGTCTATGCCACCGCTAAGGGCAAGTTCGTCGATCATCCTGTAAAGGGTGAGGCTGGAGTCTATCTCTTTGCGGTCGTGAACAAGACGATGCTTCCTGTCAAATTTGACGAGAAAACTGAAGAACAGAAACTGCGCCAGAAGGAAATGCAGTATGCCAGCAACTTCATGCAGGAACTGTATCTGAACGCTCATGTTGTAGACAATAGATATTTGTTCTTCTAATATGCTATAACTCCTCCTTTTAAGGAGGACAATAAAGCCCGGAACTTCATGCAGGAGTTCCGGGCTTTTTCGTGTCCGATAAGTGTAGCCGTTTTGATATGATACCGTTTCTTTATCCGGAGGAGACTCTCTTATAAAGTCTTTTGGATCTTTTCGATATAGTCTAGGATTTCATCGCGTCCGGTTTTGTCCAGACTGCTCGTAATGAAGTAGGGAGGTGTCTCTTCCCAGGTATCTTTCAGGCCATCCATCCATTTTTTGACATTCTCCCTAACTTTGTTCTTGCCGATTTTGTCAGCCTTCGTGAAGATGATGGAGAAGGGGATGCTGTTCTCGCCGAGCCAGTCGACAAACTGGCGGTCAATGGCGTGTTGCTCGTGCCTGATATCAATCAGGACAAACACATTGACGAGTTGTTCGCGCTTCAGGATATACTCAGTGATCATGTGGTCGAGTTTCATCTTCTCCGTCTTCGAACGCTTGGCAAACCCATATCCCGGGAGGTCCACGAGATACCAACTGTCATTGATGATGAAGTGGTTGATCAGTAAGGTCTTTCCTGGAGTGGAGGAAGTCTTTGCCAGTCCCTTGTGTGCGCAGAGCATGTTGATGAGACTGGACTTTCCCACGTTACTTCGCCCGATAAAGGCGTATTCTGGTTGATGGTCTTTAGGACACAATTCTACACTGGGTGCAGAGATCGTGAATTCCGACTTTTCTATTTTCATAAAATTTTCTTGTAATGAATGGTTGGTTCAGCACAAAGGTAAGAAAAAAAACCGGAATAACTTCCTTATAGGCTTGTTCATGAGGCGATAAACAGTAGGAGGGTTAATAAAATTTGTAAAAAGGGCTTCTTTTCGACTTGAAAATATTATCTTTGCATTATTAAGATGTACCTGATATGAAAGAGATTAGCTGGGGATTTATTGGTTGTGGAGAGGTGACTGAGAAGAAGTCCGGACCTGCCTTTAATGATGTCCAAGGCTCGCATGTGGAAGCTGTCATGTGCCGTTCTAAGGAACAGGCGCGCTTCTATGCTGAGCGTCACCGTATTCCGAAATGGTATACGGATGCGCAGGAACTGATAGATGATCCTGCAGTGAATGCCATCTATATTGCCACGCCTCCTTCCAGCCATGTCACCTATGCTATTATGGCGATGCGGGCGGGGAAACCTTGCTATGTGGAGAAACCTCTGGCATCCCGCTATGCTGACTGTACCCGTGTCAATCGGATTAGTCAGGAGACGGGGGTCCCTTGCTTCGTGGCTTATTATCGTCGCTATCTGCCTTATTTCAGGAAAGTGAAGTCTCTGATCGAAAATCAGGCGATCGGCAAACCCGTCAACGTGCTGCTGCGCTTCTCAGTGCCTCCACGTGGTTTGGATTACCAGTCCCAGGGTAAACTGTCGTGGAGGCTGAATCCTGACATCTCAGGCGGCGGGTATTTCTATGACCTTGCGCCTCATCAGTTTGACCTGCTTCAAGATCTCTTCGGTGTAATCACACGTGCCCACGGCTACCCTGCCAATGTCGCCCGCCTCTATGAGGCTGAGGATACCATCTCGGCCTGCTTTTATTTCGAGAGCGGCATTCCGGGGAGTGGGAGTTGGTGCTTTGTAGGGCACGAGAGTGCCAGGGAGGATCGTATCGAGATTATCGGCACAAAAGGCACGCTGTCTTTTTCGGTGTTCAACTATGATCCTATCAAACTCATTACCAGTGATGGCAGCAGGAGTATTGTCGTTCCTAATCCGCCTTATGTCCAGTTGCCGATCATCAAGTCTGTCATCGAGGATCTTCAGGGGATAGGCAACTGTACCTGTACGAGTGTCTCGGCAACCCCTACTAACTGGGTCTTGGATCGTATTCTCTGGAAAAATTGATCTTTAATTTATTGCGCGTTGTTCCGTTTACGAAGATATTTGTTTTTGGCGTTAGCCCTCGTCGCTCTTTCCTGTTTCGGCAGGCAGAGAGAAGATTTGCCGGTGCTTTCTGATAGATCTGAGCATGCGTTTCATTCAGATGGTTCTCAGACTCCTACAGACAGTCTTTTCGCAATGCGGGATAGCATACAGAAACCTGAACGCAGAGGATTTTTCCAGCGGATTGCACATGGACTGGGCAAGATCGTCCATAGTTTCAATAATTACGATCATTCCTATATCGAGCCTCAACGTTATAATTTCACAGTGATGCTCCAGAATACTAATTCCTATGAAGGGTATACCTTGACTACTGCATCTGATAAACGGGTGACCTTGGCACCGGAAAATTCTTATCGGATGGGACCGTATGTGGGTTGGCAGTGGATATTTCTGGGTTATACTATAGACTTGGCGCATATCAGTGCCAGCAAGAATGACAAGAACAGGAAAGAATTTGACCTGAGCATCTACAGTAACATGATTGGTATCGACCTGCTTTGGAAGAAAACTGGTAATAATTATAAGATTCGCTCCTTAAGTATTGGAAATCATGTTGACACAAGTCCTCTGATCAATCAGGATTTTGGTGGGTTCAATTCCTGTATCAGGTCAATCAACGTCTATTACATCTTTAACCATCACCATTTCTCTTATCCTGCGGCTTACAGCCAAAGCACGATACAGAAGAAGAGTGTCGGCAGTTTTCTGCTGGGATTAGGTTATCTGAACCATAAGATCGACATGGATTGGGCGCAGATGAATGAGATGGTCGAGACTAATCTGGGAATCAAGAATGTGTTTACCCAGGACAGCACTTCTCGAGGAAATGTGCATTATACAGACTGGAATGTGAGTTGTGGATACGGCTACAACTGGGTATTTGCGAAGAACTGGCTGCTGAATGTTAGTCTTTCAGCTGCCGTCGCCTATAATCATACTGAAGGTAACGAGAAGCATGATTACTTCAAGTTCAGGGATTTCAGTATCCATAATTTCAATCTGAACGGGATAGGTAGATTCGGAATGGTGTGGAACAACATGCGCTGGTATTTCGGTACAAGCGCAATTTTCAATTCGTATAATTATAAGAAGAACCGGTTCTCTGTGAATAATTATTTCGGTTCATTTAATGTCTATGTAGGATTTAATTTTGGATAAGGATATGAAGAAACTCTTAGGTGTGATTCTGTTCTTGATCTTGCCTTTTACGGCCTTTGCCCAAGGCACGAGTTATACGACTGCTGACCGGACCAAGATCACTAAATGGCTGCAGGAAGCTGCGGCATTGAAGAAAAAGCCTGCTGACTGGATGCTCTATTTCGGCAGGAAATTCATTGGCATCCCTTATGTCAGCGGAACACTCGACCGCAATACACAGGAAAAACTTGTTGTCAATGTACGGGAAGTGGACTGTACTACTTTCGTCGAAGAAGCTGCCGCACTTGCTTTATGTGCCCAGTCGCATCGATACGACTTCTCCTCTTTCTGTTCCCGGTTGGCACAATTACGCTATATTGGCGGGAAAGTCGCTTTCCTGAACCGCAAGCATTATTTCACAGTTTGGATCAACGAGAATGTCAAGTCAGGTCTGGTGACAGACATCCAGGGGCCTGTTCCTCCTTTCTCTGCTCTTCAGAGGATCAAGGTAGGGTATATGTCTACTCATTGGCGCAGTTACCATATGCTCAGTGTCCATCCTAGTTGGGTGAAAGGTATCCGAAGTATGGAGTCGGGTATCAATGGGAAAGTTTACAGGTATATCCCCAAACAGCGGCTCAGCGACAGTGCGCTCCTCCGCAAGGCGGTGAAAAATGGTGATATTCTGGCTCTCGTAACAAACAAGTCAGGCCTAGATATTGCTCACATCGGCATTGCTGCATGGGGTGAAGATGGTGCCTTGCACCTTCTGAATGCCTCAAGCATCCATCATAAGGTAGTTGAGGAGTCGATGACCTTGGCTGCATATATGAGTCATCATCCTACCCAGATTGGCATCCGGGTATGCCGGTTGAGATAGATGTCTGACTAATTTCGGGAAAAGGTACTCTTTTATTCTGCTGTAATCCTCCTCACTTCTCGTCTTGGGGGAAATGCCCTTGGTAAGGTATACTATTATTTGCCCTTGCCTTTCCTTTCTATAGTGGCAGACAAAAGATTTTTGCCCGGAGACGTTCTTTACTCTGTTTTGTGAAGGGTTAAGTGTATGCCATTCTGTTTTTGTTCCTTTAAAGCAACCCTTCATGCAGATCATAAGAAAAGTGCTGCTGGAGTTTTTCATATTTTGGGAGCTAATTCTGCATTGTTTTGTATCTGAATTGATTCGGTTGCGTGTTGTTGATGGATTTCTGATTAGGCAGGTCTTGGTGTTCTGTGACCAAAGAGAAGGTATCAGAAAGTTGATAGATCGGAGAGAATAAGTGGGGTTTAGGTTATGCTCATAAAATAAAACAGGCTCTCAGAAAACAGATTTCCGTTAATTTCTTATTTACTATAGTAGACTAAGTCTGTTTGACATTGACTTGTATCAAAGCATTAATTGTGACAATGAATAATGCACGGACTTTGTGATATATTGTCAATGTCGTTGAGGAAATGTGATTCGAGGAGAAATGGACAATGGAATGTGATACCCCGGATTCCTTGTACAAAGGCAATACATAAAGACGTTTAAACTATGGATTTAAGAGAAGAGAACAGAGGTGGATACATCATTTCCCCGAAGATGAAGAGGGTGTGGAATATCCAGATGACCATGGCAGCGAAGTTGCTGGAGGTTTGCAAAAAGCACCATCTCCGAGTTTGGGCTGATGGCGGGACCTTATTGGGGCTTATACGCCATCACGGTTATATTCCCTGGGATGATGATATGGATTTCTTGATGATACGAGAGGATTATGATCAACTTGTCAAAATCAGTCAGACTGAGTTCAGACATCCGTTTTTTTTCCAATCGGCGTATTCGGATATTAATTATTATCGGGGACATGCCCAACTCCGATATGATGGGACGACAGCCATATTGCCTTGTGACATCAACCAAAAGTTTCATCAGGGTATATTTATAGACATATTTGTTTATGACCACATGCCAGATGTAGAAGACAGTGATTGGAAGCGCAGACTTGAAACGGCTGATGATATTGGGAGACGTTTGGATAAATATTGTTATCGGCAGATGTCGCCCGGTCTCTCGAATTTATCCAGGAATTTGAGTCTTTTGAACACCCGGGTTTTTCTGACAAAGAAAAAGCGGAATCACATGTTTACCCTTTATAATGACCTCTTCCGCTATTATGATTCTGAAGATTGCAAACGAATAAGTAGTCCGTGTTTCAGCAGGAAGACGCTTAAGACTTCAATTAAAGATCTTTCTTGGTATAGACAAACGATAATGATACCTTTTGAAGATATGGAACTGCCTGCACCGATTGACTACAAGAAAATTTTAAGGGGACAATATGGAGACAATTACATGACTCCGATTATGATATCCTCCCAGCATGGGGGATTTCAGGTCCTTGATCCGGACAAACCCTATACAGATTATCTTCCTGAACTGAGGGTATAATACTCCCCAATTTTAGTACAGGTGCTAAAGTTAAAGAATATTGTTTATCTTTGCACTAAGTAAGAAAGGAACAGAAATGGGAAGAAGAAGTAAGTTTGAACCAAGTTTTAAGGCAAAGGTA
>NZ_JAMXLY010000002.1 GCF_024054555.1 Segatella cerevisiae
CTACCTTTGCCTTAAAACTTGGTTCAAACTTACTTCTTCTTCCCATTTCTGTTCCTTTCTTACTTAGTGCAAAGATAAACAATATTCTTTAACTTTAGCACCTGTACTAAAATTGGGGAGTATTATACTTGGCCTGAACCGTAAATGCGCAGGCAAACAAGAACAGTGCAATAAATAAAAGATTCTTCTTCATTTTATATTTTATAATTTAATTAGCTTATCCAGATCCAACGAGACACCACAGGAAAAAGTTGTGCCACGTGTTGCCGGAGAATTGCTGTAATAGTACTTCGGTCTGTAATTGAAGAGATTGTCGACAGCCATCGTCAGACGTATGCCTTTGTAAATACGCTGTATGAACGTGGCCTTCCACAACTGATAACCGGGATACTTCACCCGCTCCGTCTGCTCATAAGAAGTGGTAGAGGTATACTCATCCGTCCTCAGGCTGGAGAGCAGGCGACCATTGATGGCAAAATTGAAGCCGTAGTTTTTCCAACTGTGGTCATACTCTACCCTGACGACTCCGGTATGAGGGCGGGTTGACCTCGTGAGCGGTTGTCCGGATTTGACATGCTCATCCGTATAGACATAAGAGAGGCTGGCTCCTATACCGCAGGCATATTTTGCCTCGGCATTCAGTTCCACGCTCGCAAGATTCATTTTTGCCATGTTGATGTATTCCATACCCTTCAGTTCCTGATTCCAGGCTGTCGTGATACGGTTTTTGAAGGCACTGTAATATCCCGTTGCCGTCAGGGAGTAGTTGCCCTTCGTATATTCAGCCGACAACTGGAAATTATTGTTCGTCTCAGGTTTCAGGTCCTTGTTCCCGTAAATGGTGAAGATGCTCGCCATATCGAAGTTCATGTACATCTCCTTCAACGAGGGCGCGCGGAAACCTCCGGCATAGGAAGCCCGCAAGCGAAGGAACGGAAACTTGTACATCAGCGCAAGTTTTGTGCTCAAGTGATCCATGCTCGCCTCAGAGAAATAGTCATAGCGCATGCCGCCAAGCAAGTTCAAGTGATGGGTGATGTCCCAGTCAAACTGTGCAAACCCGTCTACAGTATACTGCTTGTGACTGCCGTCATTCGTAAACTGGTAGCTCATCAGGTAGTCACGCATCAAGTCGCCGCCGACGGCCAGCGTCCCGATATTGCTGAAGGTGTAATTATAGAGTGTACGCACGGAATGTTGCACGTTGCTGTAGTCCCTCACATCCTTATTGGTCAGCATCGAGAGATCACTCTTGTCGTATTGATCAAAGAAATAACTGAGTTCCAGATTACTCATCTGACTGAACTTGTAGTTCCCTTTCAGGCCTGCATCCAGATCACGGTAGCGGTTATGCGTATCAGCTGAATACATCCGCTCACGGAAGAAATACCCCATGTTACCCGTCAGGTCGAGTTTGCTGAACGGCTGATAAGTCAGGTTCTCCTTGAAGTTCCAAGTTTTCTTGCCATAGACTTTATTGAAGTCACCGGCCCTGTCGAGATTGATGTCATCGATTTTCGTATACTGGACATTTGTGAGCGTCGTGAAATTCTTCTTCCCGTAGCCCACAGAACCGCCGTAGCGCTGGTCATTGTATGCCCCCAGCCTGCCATTGAGGTTGAAGGTCAGACCATTGTCAGGTTTTTTGGTAATGATGTTGATCACTGCCCCCACGGCATTCGAGCCATAGAGGGATGAAGCCGCGCCCTTGACGATCTCGACACGCTCCACGTTATCCAGGGTCAGTCGATTATAGTCGATATTGTCCAAGGTCTCCCCCGCCATACGCTCGCCATCGACGAGGAACAGGACAGAGTTGCCCCCGAAACCCGAGAAATTCAGATCCGTCTGCTGATCCATAGAAAACGAGAATTCCACTCCGGGGAGAACCGTCTTCAGCAGATCCTCTATATTCGTGGCATCCGATTTCCGGATATCCTCGGCTGTAATGACACGAGTGACCAAAGGCACGTCCTTCAATAATTTAGGTGTTCTGGTAGCTGTGACGACAACCTCATTCAAATTCATCAAACTGTCTTTCAGCGCAATGTTGGCTCTCACAGGCATCACACCGCAGAGCAGCACAAAGCCAACTAATATCTTTTTACCGGTCATTTCACTATTTTAATGTTAAGGGATACACATAGGAAAATTTCATATAGCCTTTGACCCCGGAATCGTCCATATAGGAATCCAGGTGCAAGGCTGCAAAAGTACCGTCAGAAAATTTCACGATATAGACTTTCCCGGATGCCGTATAGATCGGAGGCATCACGCTCGTGTCCACATTAAGCCATTTGCTGATCGTGGCATTATAGTAAGTCGACGCATAGACCAGGTGACCGTCCATCATGCCGCTCATATCTATGATGACCTTATTCGTAGTAAATGAATCCGGTTTCAAGACACCCGACGGCATCTTGCCAGAACTCTGAAGATCCTGAATAGTCGTAAAATTAGTTTCAAGACCAGAACCGCCGTTCGTCTTGACATCATAACGATGGATGGCGATGTCCCAGTTGGCGGGTTCCTTCGCATCCTTTGACGTATCTATCAGGGCAGAGTCTATCGTGCACTCGTGGAAGTTCACATAAATCCACTGGTTATATTTAGTTGCATCCACGTATACTGTGCCTACAGAAGTCCCATCACTTTTCGTCAGAAAACCGTATTTGCTTTCTGCAGAGTTGTCCGGTCTATCATAGATCCCGTCCAATACTCCATCACAAGATGACAGGGCAAGCACCAGCCCTATCACCATCATACCTATTCTCGTCATTTTTTCTCGCATTTACTCTCTCATTTAGCGTCTTGAGGGGTTAGAGTTATCACCGTTCCTCCCATCACAGAAGGCACATCAATAGTAAACTTGAAATCTCCGGCCGCACTGTTACGCTTAATCACAGCCGTGAAAGTTGCATCATAAGGCTTTGCGGGACTATTCGGGTCCATACCCATATTTATGGTGCCTTTGCCACTAACGGTATAAGCCGTATCGGTCGTTACGACATCGGCATTTTCAAAGGTTCCATGCCCCCATGTTTTTCCGATATATGAAATATTCACCTTATTCTTACCGGCCGAAGTAATGGTAATGCTGTCACTGTCATTGACAAGAGGCTTATCAGAATATTTAAAAGCTCCACTGGCTTTTGCCACGTAATCATTGGCTATCAGTTGATCTGCCGTAAAAGCAGAATGAGGCAGGAACGAGACCACTGTTCCACCCATGACACTGGGGACACTGATCTTGAAACTGAAAGAGCTCGGATCTTTCTTGTTGACATAAGCCGTGAGCGTTGCCTTGTAAGACGAACCCTTGCCACCGCTCATGGACATGACCATATCTCCATCCCCGCTTATGACATAGGCAGTATCATTCTCTGTCACTTTTGCAGCATCGAAGGTACCCTTTCCCCAAGTCATACCTCTATAAGATACATTCACGTTATCAGTACCGGCTTTCGTTACAATCACGGTATCCCCCTCATTGATCATCGGATCAGTGATGTAGGCGAACAAGGCAGAAGATACGCCGTTGTAGTTCTTGGATACCAAGTCAGCCAGGTCGGACTGCTGTCCTGAATCATTGTCATCGTCATTGCTGCAAGAGCAAGTTGTTCCCAAAGAAATAATTGCCAAAGCAAGCAGAAGTCCCAGTTTTAGTCTTTTCATCTTATTTTTTGTTTAGTTTTACCTAGTAATTAAAAATCTTCGACAAAGGTAATGGGATTTTCAATTGCAAACAATACTCAAAAACAATGAAAATTTCTATACAAAAGTGAATAAGTAATACCCAATAATAATGCTTATTTGCCCCTTTAGAGGGCAAATGTATGATTTTCACTCGGCAGTCATACCATCAGGCCATCTGTTAATTTCAAAAACACCGATTCCCAAACCGTTGGTTTTCAGTTGTATTTTATAATAAGTTCAATCTTACAAACCTTACATTCGATATACATGACTCCTCCTCTATTTGAAAGACCGATAAAATACATGAAGAAAAAAGAAATGACAAATTTACAAATTGAACGACCTTATTAAATGCATTAAAGAGCAAGAAAAGAAAACTTAAAGGCAGTTCAAATACTTGACAAACAGAAAGAGAGCCCCCATCATCATTCATTAAAGTTCATCGATAGATCCCTATTATATAAGGTGTAATCCTCCATACGTTTCAAAGCCTTGCCGATGTTGCAAAACAACTGACCAAGTTGTACTCCCCCATCAGCTACCGGAGGCCCAAAGAATATTTTTCAACCGGACATCCATTGAGACATCGTGACATTCCACCGGTCAAGAGCATCATTCCCTAATGATCTCCTTTCTTAGAAAGGGACAGGCTACAAACAAACCATAGGAATACACCAAAAAAGATAAAAGAATATCAGGTCTTTACCCCATCAGAGTTGGATGGTGATTTTCCGAACATGATTGACCGGGCATCATATATTTTCCAGTCCAACACACCTAGCCCAAATCATAAAAGCATTCTCTTATCAGGGAGCCTGTAGAAACATCTTAAAAAGGGAGAGCTCACAAACATTTGAAAGCCATATCAACCTTTATCTATTTAAAGGAGATACGGCTTCCCATCTTATTATTTATATCACAAAAGGTTCTCTCAAAAACCGTTCACTTCTGTTTCTCCGGTTGATTTTTCTTATGCTTATGATAACTGACGAACCAGAGATAGCCCAAAAGAACCAGGAATACGACAAGGATAATCCCGATCTGCATTCTGTATTTCTCCGGTTTGACCCAGATTTCATTGAGCAGGTTGATACGCCCCATTACCTCAACGGGTGTCCAAAAGACAATGACAGTCGCAATAGCCATTCTGATATTGGCACCCCAAGCCTGAAGCCGGAGCTCCTTTTTGAACATGAACACCGAGCCTATTAGGCAACCTATCGCCACGATAAAGGTCACAGGATGGTGATCCCCCAGAAAACGCTTGTCATAGCAGAACATCAAGGCCAAATAACAAGTCCAGAGGATCATATTCAGTTCCATAAAGGTCACGATACTCGTATGCCGCGTCATCGGGTGCGCAGCTATTTCGTTTTTCCGGCTCCCGAAGAACAACTTTTGAAACCAGTTAATGAAATTACACCCGTTGCGTGTACTGAAAAGGTACATCAGCATGATCATTGCCCAAAAGCCAAAAGTAGCAGGCAAGATAAGGTATTCCGGTCGTGTGACGACTACCCCGTTTTCCACCTCAGGTTGCACCCCATAGCGCTCTGCATAGTATTGGAAAAGGAATTCCACCCACCCTGTCCAGAACAGCAGTCCTCCCAGGAAGCCCCACAAAGTCTGTTTGGTATCACCCTTTGCGAAGACACCGATGATGACCATGGTCATTCCGATGAGTCCCATCAAGAACGCACCATAGTGAACGGCTGTCGGAGTCATCGTGTGATCCATCACCAACATCAGGGCATGTCCCAAAGGCATGGTGAAAAGAACCATCAGAAAAGATACAATCGTACGCCACCAATAATACTTCTTATTCGCTGTCATTGTCTGTTATTTATTGTTCTATTTACTTCAGTTTATCCAGGTAATAACTGATTTGCCCGCCATCGCCACCAATTTCAGTCTTTGTATTATACCAACTGACGATCTGCAGTTTATAATAATGCTTTCCGTCAGCACTACGAATCACATAGGTATGGTATGAAGGGGCATAAGACATAGGCGGGCCGGAAACAGCTATAGACTGTTCGAGCAACGGATTAGCGCTGGAACGTTTCTGCTGAGGACCGCTGTTAGGATCAAACCATGGATATTGATCCGCGTCAAGTCCTTGCTTAGCCAGATAACTGTACCACTCATTTTGGGAAATCGTCACATTGACAGACGTATCATTATCGATAACCCATTTCGTATCTTTAGGAATCTGAGCAGCCGAAGTCCATTTCTTATAATCCCCATAGCCCAGGTCTGCTGCGGCTCCTTTACCGGGTCCACTTGTCCCGCCATTGGTACGTACATGATGTCCGCAAAACGCGAAATCCCAATCTGTGCGTGTCAGTTGCTGTCCCTCCGTGATTTCCTGATTTGGTGCAGTCTTATTATAAATGGAATCCGTAGTCATATTGAAATAGATCCAATCGTTCGTCACACCAGTCGTATATCCTGTAATACGAGGGAGAACCTTGCCTGTAAAGTCAGCGGCGTCATAATTTGTATCAAGGATACAAGAAGACAACAACATAGTCAGGCATGTGGCCAAGATTATATTTCTATTCATTTTTTCTCCTTAATAATTTATCCAGATTGAATTCCACCTCCACATAGCATCTTGCACCAGCAGTAGCCGGCACATTAAAAGCAGTGAGCCCAGAGCCTAATGTCTTCGGTTTATAATTGAAGACATTATCAATTCCTGTTATCACCTTAATCTTATCATGAAAAGTTTGTGTAAAATTAAGATTGCACAATGCATAAGCAGGCAGTTCACATCGAAAATAGGCCGGGTGACTGACGCCGTCTACTGTCAGTCGGTCCTGAACATCGTAACGCTTCTTCCCCATTATGGATGTACTGAACGTCGCCAGCAGTTGATAGGATTTTTTCTGCAGATGATAGTCTATGCTTCCGGTAGCAGCCTGAGGAGAAGTGGTATTGATACGCAGTCCGTTTTCCTTGCTCACGTTCACATAACTGTAAGATGCATTGAGGACAACCTGCGGCACAATACGCCATTTGGCAAGAATTTCCCCACCTATCAGATTCTGTTTATCAAGATTTGTATACTCGAAGTTATACTGCATATCGTATATTTTCCATACACCCTCTATCTTATTCTTGAAAAGATTCGCATAAAGTGTCGTATTAATAAAAAACGTTCCATTATCGAATTCAGTACTTATTGAGAAATAATTATTTTTTTCAGGCCTTAAATATTCATTACCCTTTATCATGAACATGCCTAAATGATCCCAGTTGAAGAACAGTTCTTTTATACTTGGAGAGCGATAGCCTTTAGAATAGTTGGCACGGAAACTCCACAGGTCATCAGGGGAATATTTGGCAGCGATTTTAGGCACCCACATAAAGCCGAACTGATGTGAAAAATCTGTGCGTACACCGGTTGAGAACATCCAATGGGATTTCACTTTCCATTCATCTTGTATATAAGATTCCGTCTCGTGAAGAGAACGTGTCAGCATCTTCAGAGTTGCTTTACCTGAAAAGCGATTACTGGTCAGTTCGTCACTAAAACTCTCCACTCCGAAAATAATATGATGGCCGGGGAAATAATCACTGGTCAGGGTCAGGCGAGGTTGAGATATTTTACTGTCATACACCTTTTGTCTCTCATCTCTCCGTTCATGGCGTTTAAAACGATCGTAAACATCAGAATGGAGGCTTCCGGCCAAGGTAAACCAATTCCGAAATGTATAGGAAGCTTTCGCACCGTAGGTATAGTCATAACTTTGGGTGAATACCAGATCCTGTACCATGTCATACTGATTCATCCAAAATCCGGTCCCATAGATTTCCGCATGAAAATTCCGAAACGGATCCAAATAGATTTTCTGTTGGACCTGCAAATGCTCTGACCCTTCTACCCCCATAGGCGGACGCGGCATACTGCTGACGATTGTCACGTCATGATCGAGAAAAGGATTGGCTTCAGCGGTATAAACCTTTTTGTCATTGGAAGACTGGTAGAGATAGAAGGCGTCTGTTTCAGCATACCACATATCTGTCTGTCCGCTAATCCAGCCTTTCTTCCAGCCGGCAGACAGCCAGCCTTGTAAATTCGGGCGATCAGCATTCTTCTCAAACATATAGAGAAAATCTTCTTTCTTCGGATGCTTATAGTTACGTTCATTCATACCCCAGTTCGGGATAAGACTTAAAATAGACAGAGCTGATTAGTCCTTTCAATAGTGTATCCGTTAAGCGCTTTAGGCTTGTTTGGGAAGAAACAATATGCTCCCAATGCAGCAATCAGATTTATAATGAAGTTGTTGACCGATCTGTGTCTGGAATGTACGATCTGTGCAGTATTTTTCAGCATATCATTGATAGTTTCAATGATGAGTCTCTTTCTGAGCATCATCTTGTCATAAAAGGGCATTAGCTTGTTCTTCATGTTCGCTTTCAGCCCGGTAACGAGGTGGATTCCGTCTTCAAAAAGACTGTCGAAAAGTTTTTTTGATATATAGCCCCTGTCGGCAAACAGCTTGCCGTAAAGTTTCTTGGCCAGCGAAGTCCAAACTTTTGGGTCGCGGTCATCTACATTGGCACTTGTGAGGACAAAGGAGATAATTTCTCCCCTGTCATTACAGGCCAGATGCAACTTGAATCCATGGCACCATCCCATCGTGCCTTTCCCGTCCTTTGCAAGGCCCTTGAATACCTTGTTCGAATAACGGCGCAGGTTATGGCAGACCGGGATCATTGTGGAATCGACAAAGGTAATCCCCGTGCACCTGCCGAAAGCCTTGAGGTTAAGGAAGAACATCAGCTGGAAGAATACACGGCTCTCCAGTTCTACAAAACGGTTGTAGGATACGGCATGTGGGAAGTAGGACTTCAAGGTTCCCTTAATGTAGAAAAGGTAATAGTGCTTGAAATTACGGAAAGTACCGAAATGGAACAGAAGCATGATGGTCATTATCTCGCTGTCGGATAATGATGCCGCGCGTCTGCGGCGTTGCTTCCCCGTACCGGTAAGAAGTACCCTATGAGCATTTTCTTTATCAAAATGTTTGCAAAACTCATCGATAATACAAAATAATTCTATAACTTTGTTCGTGGCGATCATAATGGATAGTTTTTGTAACTTATTGATTGTTAACTATAAAGTTACGAAATATTCTTGTGATTGCCAACTTTTTTGTCATTTTTTTGATGTCTCTTATCCCGAACTGGGGTATTCATCTGTCCCCACCGAAATCCTGCAGTGATATCAAGTGGCTGTGTAGGTTTTTTGGAAATCAAATTGATTACGGCGCCGGAGGCCATACTGCCATATAGCGTACTGCTTGCACCTTTGATGATCTCAATATGGTCAATAGCATGAAGATTAAAGCGCTCATAATCGAGATTTCCTGCCATATCTCCTGTCATTTGTTCTCCATCCTGAAGGAAAAGCACATGCCTGGCATCCAGTCCCTGCATAGAAATTTCATTGCCGAAACCTACCTTCTGAATATTCAATCCGGGAGTCTCCTGTTGCAATACTTTTTGAATATCACCATATCCCGCATCCACCATCGCCTTTGCATTGATGACCTGCGTTGTTATAGGTGTAGACTTTATAGGTTTTGCTTCATGCAAACCCTTTACGACGACTTCATTTATATGGAAAATCGAATCCTGCATCTGCTCTTGAGCAGACGTATTGATAGGTGGCTTTACATTTTGAGCATTGACAAACGATCTTGAGAACAATATTATTCCCAAGACCGTTGTCAAATACTTTTTTATAGTATTCATATATCAGTTCAAACCATGATCTTTTTTATACTGGGCAAGTGCAGCTTCATAATCTTTAAATTCTTGTTCATAATTAGCCATGCGACTCGTATCAATAGTCTGTTGGAAGACATCACTACTCATATTCATCACATTGAAATTAGTAACGAATTCGATTTGCTTGCTGTTAGCATTGAAATAGCCCTCGACTGTTCCGCCGCCGCCAGAACCATTAGTATACTCAGCCGTGTTCCCGGTATAATTTACAACTCCATCCGTACCTTGGAATTTAATCCATCCTTTATCAGTATATTCTTGTTTTTCCCAGCTATTCAACTGCATAATCTTACAATTGACGGAAAACCATATCGTCACAGGCATTTGACCGACAGTAAAACCTCGTAATTGAACATTCAGACTATCGCCCCTCCATGAAAAGAAATACTTTAAAGGACACCCACTGTCTAACAAAGTTTTATTCACAGTACCTTGCATGGCAGTTGCATTCAATACTATACTGTCACGTAATATTTTTTTTGCCATTGCCAAATCAGCATCGGAAGCAGGTGTTTGAGATATTTTCTCATCATCTGAACAACTGAAGCATAATATGCAAGAGAACAGAATAAAAAATACAGAAAAAACAGATAATTTTAATTTGTTATTCATATTCTAAAGTTATTTTAAACCGTCAAATGTAAATACAGATTCTTTAGTTTTATTATTGTCACTATCCATATAAGCGCTGCAAGTAAAAGACAAAGAACCATTCGATAAAGTTCCGGAAATCTTGCCAGTATACTTTCGGCCATCACCTATATCCCCCCGAACTTCAACATCTGAAAAATCTCCTTCTGAAATAGGCTCTGAAGACTTCATGGAAAAGTCGTGATTAGTAGCTGAAAAATTCCCGCTAATAATCCCATTAGCATCCACTGTAAAAGAGCCTTGCACTGAAACAGGAATCACTAGAGTTATACCATCCATCTTTATAGCCGTTGCAGTACCTGAATATGTTCCGGCAATATCGTCACTTTCATTTAAACCGGAAATTACTGAACTTTGTGAACCAACGCCTATAGCATTTACAGCTATTGTGCTTACAAACATAACTACTAAACTTAATAAAATCTTTTTCATTGTACTCATTTTTTAATTATTAATAAAACTCAAAACACCATCTTTTTTCATTTATAATCTTTTGTCCAATCGTATTCTCTAGCTGAAAAATCCGAAAAACCACCACTAATACAGTGAGTATGATTTTTGTCCAGAAATGCTTTAGTCGTACTTAAATCATCCATATCTTTTGTAATTCCAAAATACATTATTCCCTTCACATTATCTATTTCTTCACCATTAAACCAATTCTTTATGTCGGGATACTTAAGGCCAGCGCATTCAGGCAAATCTCCTAAACTCAGTTCGAACATTGAAGAAAATTGGCTCAAATCTAAAGATTTCAATTTAGGTAATGCATAGGCCTCTAAGGTGAACAGGAGCGTAGCCTTCGGTGGGAATTTAATACTTTGAAGGTTGTCACATACGTCTATTTGGATATAACTAGGCAGATCCATTTGTGCGAACTCATCATGAATATCACGTTGTCCAAGTTTCACCTGTTTGCTTAAGTCAAGGGATGTAATAAATTTATTATGTGTAATTATTATACCACAGAGGTTTACATCTTCATCTATATTCAAGTAATTAACATCCATGTTATTAATGAACAAGTCACTAATGAATTTATTGACCTTAATATAAGGGATATGCGTGTGACTACCACTTATACCTACATCTATTATCGATCCTGAATAACTCGGATTCATGGCCACATATTCTATTCCCTCTAAACTCTTGTATTTGAGCGTTTCAAGATCGAGATTTCTCGTTTTTTCAGCCACATTGACAAATCTTTTACTGATATCAATTTTATCTCCCCTGAAAATCGAAGGGTATGATGTTTTCAATCTTTTACGAATGGTATCATCCGGTACTTCTCTCAACGTGGTATAAGGTTTCAGTTCTCCTAGAGAATCCTGCATCTCCATATTGGACGTCTTCTCCTTTGCAAAATACGTCGGAATTTCCGCGCAATTGTATTGGGCACTGTGGGGCAGAAGCAATTTTGATAATGGATGAAGCACCTTTACCGTTTCATCACCGTTGTCTGCCGTCTGTATATCCAACAGGCCGGGATATTCGTAAATCTCATTGCCTGAAAGATTCACACTCGTAATCTGCTGGGGCAATAATCCAAAGTTGAATCTCGGACCGTATCCATTGTTGGAAAGATCCACTGCCGACAAATGAGGCAGAATGGAGAGGTCTGCCAAAGCCGTGGTATCAAGTTTGGTCCCCGAAAGATCAAGTGTCGTAGTCGTATCGGCTTTCGTATCAATCAGCAATTGACCATCCGCATTAAAATGAAATCCTTTTTGGATTAAAATCTCTTTCAACGCATTGTCTGCCAAAGGTTTCTCACTATAAGACGGACCATCATTGTCACTACATGAAACCATAAATAATAAGACAGCCAATAAAGCCATCAGATTTGTTTTGTTTATCCTCATCCTTTTATTAATATTTTAATTATATATGCGCAAATTTAAAGTATATATTATAATATAAAAGTTTATATTACCCATTTAACAATAAAATCATAAATAATGAGTACAGAAAATATAAGTATTTATAATAAATCATCACTTTTTATTGCTATTTGTTACATTTTTAATTCCATAAGTATGGCAAATCAAGCAATCATCTTTCATTTATAATCTTTTGTCCAATCGTATTCTCTAGCTGAAAAATCCGAAAAACCACCACTAATACAGTGAGTATGATTTTTGTCCAGAAATGCTTTAGTCGTACTTAAATCATCCATATCTTTTGTAATTCCAAAATACATTATTCCCTTCACATTATCTATTTCTTCACCATTAAACCAATTCTTTATGTCGGGATACTTAAGGCCAGCGCATTCAGGCAAATCTCCTAAACTCAGTTCGAACATTGAAGAAAATTGGCTCAAATCTAAAGATTTCAATTTAGGTAATGCATAGGCCTCTAAGGTGAACAGGAGCGTAGCCTTCGGTGGGAATTTAATACTTTGAAGGTTGTCACATTCGTCTATTCGAATATAACTAGGCAGATCCATTTGTGCGAACTCATCATGAATATCACGTTGTCCAAGTCTCACCTCTTTGCTTAAGTCAAGGGATGTAATAAATTTATCATGTGTAATTATCACACTACAAAGGTTTACTCCTTCATCTATGTTTAGGTAATTAACATCCATATCATTAAGGAACAAATCATAAATGAATTTATTGACCTTAATATATGGGATATGCATGTGATTACCTTCTTCACCTACATCTATTATCGATCCTGAATAACTCGGATTCATGGCCACATATTCGATTCCCTCTAAACTCTTGTATTTGAGTGTCTCAAGATCGAGGTTCCTCGTTTTTTCAGCCACATTGACAAATCTTTTACTGATATCAATTTTATCTCCCCTGAAAATCGAAGGGTATGATGTTTTCAATCTTTTACGAATGGTATCATCCGGTACTTCTCTCAACGTAGTATAAGGTTTCAGTTCTCCTAGAGAATCCTGCATCTCCATATTGGACGTCTTCTCCTTTGCAAAATACGTCGGAATTTCCACGCAATTGTATTGGGCACTGTGGGGTAGAAGCAATTTTGATAGTGGATGAAGCACCTTTACCGTTTCATCACCGTTGTCTGCCGTCTGTATATCCAACAGGCCGGGATATTCGTAAATCTCATTGCCTGAAAGATTCACACTCGTAATCTGCTGGGGCAATAATCCAAAGTTGAATCTCGGACCGTATCCATTGTTGGAAAGATCCACTGCCGACAAATGAGGCAGAATGGAGAGGTCTGCCAAAGCCGTGGTATCAAGTTTGGTCCCCGAAAGATCTAGCGTCGTAGTCGTATCGGCTTTCGTATCAATCAGCAATTGACCATCCGCATTAAAATGAAATCCTTTTTGGATTAAAATCTCTTTCAACGCATTGTCTGCCAAAGGTTTCTCACTATAAGACGGACCATCATTGTCACTACATGAAACCATAAATAATAAGACAGCCAATAAAGCCATCAGATTTGTTTTGTTTAAGCCCATTACTTTATTAATATTTTAATTATATATGCGCAAATTTAAAGTATATATTATAATATAAAAGTTTATATTACCCATTTAACAATAAAATCATAAATAATGAGTACATAAAATATAAGTATTTGTAATAAATCATCACTTTTTATTGCTATTTGTTACATTTTAAATTCCATAAGTATGGCAAATCAACTCATTAAGTTACAAATGTTCTCCAGTCCGCATAACCAACCATTATAATGACCAAGTCCATCACCTTATTTTAAAACAAAAACAGTTTACCCGTCCATGACCGAACTTTTGTAGCAGACGCTACTTATGTATTCATCCAACAAATGCAAGAGTCCGGCAAATGGGGACAGACCCTGATGCCCTTCTTATGAGAAAACTCTAATCTCAACTCAAAGCATTCTAATCGTTTTCATTGAATTGCGGATGCATTTAAGTTTATCTTTGCATTCTAAAAAAGAGTTACAATGAATCATTACAGATTGAATTTTCTCGTTCTTATCTTTATCGCCAGTTCACCCGGACTCATCGCAGCAGAAAGCGGGAGCGTAGGCGCATCCCTGACGGTCAGTTTAAGCGAAGCAGAGCAAGCCATGCTCAGGCATAATCCCCAACTTCGTTCAAAAGACTACGACATACAGGCCAGCAGTGCCCAACTCTCGCAAGATAAGCGGTACGACAATCCGAATATCAGCAGTATGTACAATGTCTATAATCCCTCCAACAAGCGCTATTTCGACACAAGCCGCAACGGAGAAATAGACCTGCAGATAGAGCAGCCCATTGCCATCGGGGGACAACATAAAGAAAAGGTGAGAGAATCTCAGGCAATGACGGAATCCTCAAAATACAACAGGAAAGACACTGAGCGACAACTCCTCCAGCAACTGGATGAGAAATTCATCGAACTCTATTATCTGCAAAAAGAGAATCATATCTACGAGAAAGAGAATCTGTCACTTGAGAAAATCCACCAAGCCTATCAGGAACAGATGGAAAAGGGAAATATCCCCGAGTTGGAAGTCCAGCGTATAGAAAACATGCATTTCCAACTCCTTCAGGAACAACAGGAACTCCTGACCTCTGAAAAAGACCTGGAGAAAGACATCCGGTTGCTGACCGGACTACCTGAAGACAAGGATATCATACCCGTCATCAATGACCGGCAGATCATCAGTTCACTGTCTTCAGTCCTCAATCTGAAAGAACTCCTTGCCATGGCACAGTCCAGGCCCGATATCATTGCCCAGAACTACAATATACAAGCCAGTGAACACGAAGTGAAACTTCAGAAGGCTAAGGCCCTGCCCCAAGTCTCATTGCAGGGGGAATACGACAAGAACGGAAATATCGGGCATAACTACTTCGGGGTCGGAGTCGGACTCAGCATACCTATTTTCGATCATAACAAGGGCAATATCAAAGTTGCAGAGATCCAGTCCCGGCAAGCCCAACTGGATCAGGAGACCAACAGACAGCAGATAGAAGCCGATATCAGGCAAAATTTCAGCCAACTCTTTCTGGACAAGAAGATCGTCGATGAAGCCGACGGGAAATTCAGCAACAGCATAGACGATCTGATCAACCAGGCAGAACTCCAGTATATGAAGAGAAATATTTCCATGCTCGAATTCCTCGATCTCTACACCTCCTATAAAGATTCCTATATCGCTATCAATGAATCCAAGAAACGGCTTCTGGATTCGGCCGTCAATATGAATGCACTTGTAGGGAGCAATATCATCAAACTGAACTATTGAATCAAGACAAGAAAATCATGAAACATACCAAAGAATGTATCTTTTCCATCATAGTACCGATGCTGTTGTCTATGACAGCCTGCAACAGTCACAAAAAAGAAAAACCAGTCGCTACTGTCCACAATCCGACTGAAAACCTGAATGCTATCCTGGCATCCGGGCAAGTTTCAACAGGATTCATGTATGACGAGATCATCCTCAACGGGAATGTCTCCTGTGATGAAAGTCGCATGGGGAAAGTTTTCATCCCCTGCAGCGGGCGGATCTCAGGCATCCGAGTAGAGAAAGGCGACCATGTCAGCAAGGGACAGTACCTGGCTACCGTCCATTCAACAGATGCCGCCGACTATCACAAAGAACTCAGTGAGGCGGATGCTGACATCCGCATGGCATCCCGGGAATTCAGGATGAAAAAAGATATGGAAAAAAGTGGTATGGCTTCAGACAAAGACGTCTCCGAAGCCCGGGAGAAGTTGCTCGTATCCGTAGCCGAGAAGAACCGGTTGAGGACGATAGCCGGCATCAACGGATTCGCTTCCCGCTCCAATGCTATCCTGCGCTCGCCGATCTCAGGATACGTCATCACCAAAAACGTGTACAACGATTCCTATATCGACAACGACGACAATGACGACCCCGCTTTCGAAATAGCAGATCTATCCGATGTATGGGTGATCGGAGACGTTTACGAAAGTGACATCGCCAAGGTCCATACGGGAGAGCGGGTATACGTGACGACTACGGCCTATCCCGGATTGTCCCTCCTTGGGACCATTGACAAGGTATACAGTATGATAGATGATGCCAGCAAGACCATGAAGGTGAGGGTCAAACTCCCGAATACGAACGGCAGGCTCAAACCTGGCATGTTTGCCAATATCCATGTCATCCTCCCCACACATGGCAGACCGGTGACTTATGTCCCGGCAGCAGCTGTCGTTTTCGAAAACGGCAACAACTATGTCATCGTCGACAAGGGAAATCACGAGTATTACAAGCAGCAGGTCCACATTATCCACGCCACAGGAGACAGGGACTTTATTTCCGATGGAGTCCGCCCGGGACAGAAAGTTGTCATCAAGAACGCACTTCTCGCCTTTAACGCCTTAAGCAATGAATAAATTTATCGATTTTATCATTTCCTTTTCCCTCAAAAGGAAATACCTGATCTTATGTCTCACGCTGGTCACGATCGTCATAGGCGTGATCAGTTTTTCGAAGACCCCTGTCGATGCGTTCCCTGACGTCACCAATACCAAGGTGACCATCATCACCCAATGGCCGGGAAGAAGTGCGGAAGAAATAGAGAAATTCGTCACGATTCCCATTGAGATCGCGATGAACTCGGTGCAAAAGAAAACGGATATCAGAAGTACGACACTCTTCGGACTGTCTGTCGTGACTGTCGTTTTCGATGATCATGTGGAAGATGAATTCGCCCGCCAACAAGTGTTCAACATGTTGGCAGACGCTGATCTCCCTGACGGCGTAAAACCTGACGTGGAGCCGTTGCAGGGACCGACAGGCGAGATCTACCGCTATACGCTGAAAAGTGACAAGAGGAGTGTCAGAGAACTGAAGACCCTCCAAGACTGGGTCATCGACAGAAAACTCCGCTCTGTCCCCGGCGTAGCAGATATCGTCAGTTTCGGGGGTGAGGTGAAAACGTTCGAAGTCAGCGTCAATCCCAACCAACTCGCCACCTATGGTATCAGTCCGCTGGAACTCTACCAGGCTATTGCGAACAGTAATGTCAATGTCGGCGGAGATGTCATAGAGAAAAATTCCCAGGCGTATGTCGTAAGGGGACTGGGACTGATCAACAATGTGGACGAAATCGGCAATATCGTCGTCAAGAACATCAACAATACGCCTATCCTTGTCAGAAACCTCGCCCATGTCCACGAGTCCTGTGAACCCCGACTCGGACAAGTAGGCAGGGATAATGAGAAAGATGTCGTCGAGGGAATCGTCATCATGCGCAAAGGCGAGAACCCTGAGAACGTCATTGCTGCCCTGAAGTCGAAACTCAAGGAGATCCAAGGTGAAGACCTCCCGAGGGATGTCAAGATCAAACCGTTCTATGACAGGCAGGATCTCGTCGATCTGGCAATCCATACGGTATTCCACAATGTCCTCGAAGGCATCTTACTGGTGACGCTGGTCGTGTTCCTGTTCATGAAAGACTGGCGGACGACGGTGATCGTCGCTTCCATCATCCCCCTGGCACTGCTCTTCGCCTTCATCTGCCTGCATCTCAACGGCATGAGTGCGAACCTCCTCTCCATGGGAGCCATCGACTTCGGAATTATCATAGACGGGGCAGTGGTCATGGTGGAGGCGATCTATGTGACGTTGAATGAAAGGGCGCGGAAGGTAGGCATGTCAGCGTTCAACAAACTCAGCAAGGATGGCATGATCCGCATCACTGCCAGAGGAAAAGCCAAATCCGTATTCTTCTCGAAATTGATCATCATCACTGCCCTGCTGCCGATCTTCTCTTTCCAGAAAGTGGAGGGAAAGATGTTTTCTCCCCTCGCCTACACGCTCGGTTTTGCGCTCTTGGGAGCCCTCATCTTCACGATGACGCTCGTGCCCGTCCTCTCCTCTCTCTTCCTCAAGAAGAACGTCAGGGAAAAGAAGAACAAATTTCTCGAGTTCATCTACAAATACTTTGACGGATTCTTCTCTCTCTGCCATAAGAATCCGAAAAAGACCATTGTCATCACCTTTGCAGCGGTGGTCTGCGGCCTCTCCTGCTACGGTCTGCTGGGCTCTGAATTCCTGCCTGAGATGGATGAAGGATCTATCTATATCCGGGCGACTCTGCCTCAGAGCGTCTCCCTTCATGAGGCGGTAAAACTCGCCAATCAGTTCAGAGGTGAAGTGAAATCATTCCCCGAGATCAAGGAGGTCATGTCCCAGACCGGCAGACCTAATGACGGGACTGATGCCACCGGCTTCTACAACATCGAACTCTTCGTGAAGATGTATCCTGAGAACACGTGGAAGACGGGGCGCAACAAGGACCAACTCATCAAGGTCATCAATAAAAAACTGAATGCCTATCCCGGCATTGATTTCAATTTCTCCCAACCGATCAGTGACAATGTCGAAGAGGCCGTCAGCGGTGTCAAAGGGGCCATCGTCGCAAAAGTCTACGGTCCGGATCTCTATGAGGGCGAACATATCGCAGACCAGATCTACAAGGTCATGAAACCGATCAAGGGTATCACGGATCTGGGGGTCATCCGAAATATCGGGCAACCTGAATTGCAGATCAATATCGATGAAGCCCGCCTTGCCAGATACGGTGTCAGCAAACAGGATGTCCAAAGTACGATAGAAATGGCCATCGGCGGAAAAGCAGCCTCGCAGGTTTATGAGGATGAAAGGAAATTCAACCTTGTGGTCAGGTACGAGAAACCTTTCCGGGACAATGAAGAGGAGATCGGCAAGATTAAGGTACCCGCCAGTGACGGAAGCATGATCCCCATCAGCGAACTTGCTGACATCCGCACCATCACCGGGCCACTCATCATCTACCGGGAGAACCATGACCGGTACAGTGCCGTCAAGTTCTCTGTCCGTGACAGGGATATGGGCTCTGCCGTCGACGAGTCACGTGCCAAAGTTGCCAAATTGGTCAAACTCCCTCCAGGATACAAAATCAGTTGGAACGGGGATTTCGAGAATCAGAAAAGGGCCAGCAACCGACTCGCCCAAGTCGTACCCATCAGTATCCTGCTCATTTTTGCTATCCTCTATGTCCTCTTCGGGAACAGTCGGGATGCCTCGCTTGTCCTGCTCAATGTTCCGGTTGCTGCTGTCGGAGGTATCCTCATCCTACTCCTTACCGGTTTCAACTTCTCCATCTCTGCCGGTATCGGTTTCATCTGTCTTTTCGGCATTTGCATTCAGAACGGGGTCATTATGATCATGGACATCAAGCAATTCATCAGGCACCGCTACCCGCTGCCCATTGCGGTCAGCAAAGGTATGCACTCCAGAATCAGGTCTGTCCTGATGACCGCCATGATGGCTACTCTCGGACTGATGCCTGCTGCCCTGAGTCACGGCATCGGCAGCGAGAGCCAGCGCCCACTGGCAATCGTCATCATCGGAGGACTGATAGGTGCAACGACTTTTACCCTGTTTATATTCCCGATTATTGTGGAAAAGGTATACGGACATACGGTATTTGATAAAAAAGGTATCCTGAAACAGAAGAAACTGTGAGGCCGACAAGGTCTGGAATCCTCAAAAGTTTCTGAAGGAGACCCCCCTCTATATCAGAAGACAGGCAGGCGAGTGGGAAACGGCCTCGTCTGTCTTCCCGGTTCCAGACCGACAGTCCATACCGGAGCCACAAGAGAACGATTTTAAGATAAATTAGAGTTTTCTAAGTACCGGCAGTCAGGATTTTCCACCAAAAATAGTTAGATTTGCAGAGAATGGAACAAAAAGACAATCATCAGCAGTACAGAATCTGCATGGCAGAGGACGAAGCCAACATTTCAGATTTTGTATCGAGAGGACTCTCTGAATTCGGGTATCAGGTAGACGTTTTCAACAACGGTGAGAAAGCCTGGGAAGCCTTGAAGACAGGCAATCCCCATGATACGACTCAGCGGAACAGTCCCTATGACCTCCTGCTCCTCGACATCCGTATGCCCCGGTTGTCAGGCATCGAGGTGTGCCAACTTTTCCGGGATAAATACGGTTATCAGACCCCTGTCATCATGCTGACGGCTCTGAGCACCACTGATGATATTATCATGGGGCTGCATGCCGGTGCCGATGACTATCTCTCCAAACCTTTCAAATTCATGGAACTGCTTGCCCGGATCGAAGCCTTGCTGCGCAGATCGTCGTTCAATGAGGGACACCAACTCTTCCACTATGCGAATCTGACGATTGACCCGTCCTCCCATAAAGCCCAAAGGGGTGACGTGTCTGTCGACCTGAGCACCAAGGAGTACCGCTTGCTGGAATATTTCATCCGGCATCACGGGGAAGTACTCTCCCGGCGACAACTCCTCAAAAATGTCTGGGACAGGGACTTCGACACGAATACTAACATCGTGGAAGTTTATGTGAAATACATCAGAAGCAAAATAGACGATCCTTTTGACCACAAACTGATCCACACGATCGTCGGCATCGGTTATATGATGAAAGAATAATCTCCCTGCCATGAATACCAGTAGAAAAATCTCTTTCCTGTATTCAGGAATTACCATTGGTCTGGTGCTGATAGCCGGATTCATCTTTTATATCATCTCTTCATACTACACCGAAAACCTCTACTTCAAGTATATGAATGAGAAGGCACACGCTGTGGCTGATGAGAAATTCTCCAAAGATGAACTCGACGCCGTAAAATACCAGAACGTCGTCAGACGCAGGCAAAACTCCATCCCCACATCCAAAGAACTCTTCATCAACATCAAAGACCGGCGGCAAGCCAACCGCCAACTGTCACGGTACCTCAACGCGGACCAACTCCGGGATCTCTATCAGAACAAAGTGGTCAACTTCTATCATGGGGATCAGGTCGGCACAGCGTTCATCTACTATGACAATGAAGGCAATTTCGCTGTCGTTGTCCTTAGCCGCAACCCCTATGGCAAGGAGATATCCCGCACCATCAAATGGTATATATCCTTCCTCGTGATCGTCTCTGCTGTCATCCTCTATCTGATCAGCCGGTTGTACGCAGCTAAAATGGTAGACAGGATCGACAGGGACTACCAAGTAGAAAAACTCTTTGTCAATAATGCCTCTCATGAAATCAACAATCCCCTGACGGCCATACAAGGCGAATGTGAGATAGCCCTGATGAGGGAGCGCTCTATAGCGGACTACCGGAACTCGTTGCAGAGGATCCATTCTGAGACCGAGCGCATCATCAGGATTATGCAGCAACTCCTGCAATTCTCTCATACCCGGTCACAGGAAACGGATCCCGATAACCTCAACAAGGTAGACTTCGCGGACTTTCTGGAACAATTCGACAATGAGGACACTGATATCATCGTAAAGAATGATTTCAAGATCATGATTGATGAAAGTCTCTTGAGGATCGCCATGCGCAATCTTATCGGAAATGCCCATAAGTATTCAGAAGGCAAGAAGGTCCGCATCACTGTCAACAAGGGGATCATCTCGATCAAGGACCAGGGTATCGGCATCTCGGAAAACGACATCAAGCATATTTTCGAACCTTTCTACCGTGCCGGAAATGCCAACGGCATCAAAGGTCATGGCATAGGACTGGCTTTGGCCGAACAGATACTGAAGAAATATGGTGCCTTGATCAAAGTTGCTTCTCAGGAAAATAAGGGTACGACCTTCACCATCGATTTCCGGAAGATCTTATAAACTCTCTCTTCTATCAATGAGAGATACAAGAGAGGGCTTCATACGAGATGCTCCGCAGTATTTTGAGATAAAAGAATCGGGAGAAAGAATGCTGATCCTGCTCTCTGACTATCATCGATTACAGACCTGCCGGGACGGTTTTACAGGTCCTTAAAAAACAAGAATTCGTAGTTTCGAGAAAGAAGACGACAACTTTCGAGAAAGAGACGGCTGACTTTCTCGAAACTATCCCCCGCTCTTTCTAAAGAGTTAGAACTTCTTTTCCATCAGTGATTGTTACAGTATAACTCTCCCCTGTTTTTACAAAAAAGCAGGGTGATTCCCACGGCTTTTAAGAGAAGTCCCGTTCTACTCAGGAACAAGGGGTAGGAAAACGTTCTTTGACGCACAGGGTGACTCTGACAGGCCACATCTGTTCCGACAGAAAACCGTCAGACACACGACACTTACTGCAAGGAATCAGAATCGGATGAATCGGATTTCTCTTCAGGGATTCCGTCACCGACATTGTCTGAAGGCATCGCACCGTATTTTGGTGAAGGACCATACTTGTTCTCTTCCGGTTTTGAATCCATACAATACCAGACCAAAAGTACGACTGACATGACAAGGATCAATATGACTGCAAACAGTGTCAAGATGTACCATTGGACAAGGGCAAAGACACAACACAAGATGGCGGGGATGAACACGCAAAAGAAATACCAGCCACTCCTGCCCGTGTCGTGCAGGCGGCGCCAGGCAACGGACAAACTCGGCAAGATCAAAGCCAACTCGACAATCATGGAGACTACGCCTTCACCTGAATCGGAAATATCAAAACCCAAGAGTTTATCCACCAGTGCTGCAATCGTGACTACAATCACCTGGAACAACTGGAACCACCAGTATTCTGAACGACGGGCACGACCCGTAAAAGTGGCATACTTTCTGAAGACTGTACTGACAGCCTGCACAAAAGTGAGCATCGGCCGACCTTCTTGAACATCGTTTTTATCCATAGTATCTGTTTTAAAAAGTTAATCATTTCTTCAGGACCGGCATTGTCTCCAATACCCGATGGCCGCATCATTTATATTTTGGAGAAGGCCCGTATTTGTTGATTTCCTTCCGGGAATCCAAGCAGCAGAATGCCAGGAGCGCAGCGAATGCAACAAGTCCCAGAATGCCAAAGAAAATACTGCCTGCATAAGTGAATGAAGCCAAGACCGTACTCAATACGATCGGAACAAAGAAGACTAGCCAATACCAGCCACTCCGCCCGATATCATGAAAGCGACGCCAGAACACGGCAAGGTCAGGGAGTAACAGTCCGACAAATACGATAAGCGTCAGGACGCCGACAGAACCCCTGAAGTGCAAATTGAAGTGATTGAGGATGAAGTTGGTGATCAGCGTATCCAGGCAATTGACAAGGAAAAAGGCCAGCATTTCAAACAGTTTGAACCACCAGTATTCAGATCGTCTGGCCCTTCCTCTGAAGGTCCAGTAATGATGAAAGACACGCTTCACTGCCTGATTGAACTTCAGTGAAGGCAATACTTGTGGTAAATGATTCATTCCCATGCTATTCTCTTTTTCGCGTTAGACGCAGTACGAGTTATTCTGACAACCGGCTCTTTCCCATCCGGTCTTGCCGTTTCTCTTGATAACCCTACAAAAATAACCCATATCCTCGAGATATACAAGTTTTCTATTGGAAATTCCCAATATTTCAGTATTCCGAGGGTCAATAGGCGTGTTTGTCATGGACAAAAACAGATTTGATGGTCAGGAAAATGATATAGAGGTCAAGCCAGAAACTCCAATGTTCCAGGTACCAGATGTCCTGCCGGACACGCTTCTTCATCAAATCCAGATCCTTCGTCTCTCCCCGGAAACCCGTCACCTGTGCCCATCCAGTAATACCGGGTTTGACAAAATGACGGACCATATATTTTCGGATCAAACTCGAATAGAGTTTAGTATGGATCAGCATGTGTGGCCGTGGACCGACAATGCTCATCTCACCTTTCAAGACATTGATAAACTGCGGCAGTTCATCGATGTCAGTCTTTCTCATGAAATCCCCGAAGACAAATTTCCGGGGGTCATTTTTCGTCGCCTGCACTTTGTCGGCATCTGCATTGACGCGCATGGACCGGAATTTCAGGATCGTAAATTCCTTTCCGTTAATCCCTGTGCGCCTCTGCTTGAAAAACACAGGACCGGGACTCGAAATTTTTATGATCAGTGCAATGATCGGATAAAAAGGCAAGGTGATAACCAGTGAGACCAAGGCGAAAACGATGTCAAAAACGCGTTTGACCAAACGGTTGGCAGACAGAGACAAGGGCATGTTGTACGTTGAGAACACCAGCATGTCATCACCCAGCATCTCCGGCCGAAGGTTCAGTTCAAAACCCTCCGCCAGCATCGGGACATAAAAGAAACGGATAAAGTGATCGTCACAATATTGGGCGACACGCGAGATCTCATTACAACAAGACCGGGGAAGACTACAATAGACCTCATCGGCATGGATCTCCTCCTTTTCAGATTCCAGTTTCTTGTCCAAATCCTCATAACTGCCGAGATAGGTGAGTTTGCTGAACACCGAATAAGTGGTCGTATCTGCCGGTGCATAATACCCCCCGAACCGGTATCCCGTAGAAGGATTCCCTATCAGTTTTCCGAAGATGATATCCAGGGCAGGATCAGTTCCGATGAAGATGACTGAACGAGTATTCCTGCCATTCCTCCGCAAGTTGACAAGCACAGCACGCTCCGCAAACCTCAGTCCAAACAGCAGGAACCAGTAAGTGACACAAATCACGGCCAGGATGGAGCCGCCGTCATAGTCATCGAAATGGAACAGGCGCAGCATCAGATAGGTCACGACAAATACCGTCACGACCAATTCCGTGACCCGGCGGAACACCTTTCTCGGTGTCACTATCCGACGATGAATGATGGAAGAATAACCGTACTGTGAAAACATCAACCCGACAAGGGCTGAAAGATAAAACAGTTGCCGGTCTGCAAAACTCCACGAAAGTTGGGGAAAGACAAGAAACAGATAGATCGCAGCAATAACATAAAAGAGGACAATGTCCCCTATTAAAACGGTCCATTTAATAAGTTCACTTGATTCTGTCAGAACCTTCTTCATTATGAATTTGTCTTATTTAACCAACTAACTCTTGCAAAACTACTACTTTTTACTGAATTTCACAAACATTATGAAAGAATTCCAAAGACTAATCCCTAAAAGTGTCCCTATCCTTGCCCTTTCAAGAAGCACCGGATTTCTTTACAACTCTTCATTACTGCCCCTGTTTTCAAGGTAAATATTTATGGCCGACTCCCGGTTATCAGAAAAGATTTCGTATATTTGCAAGGAAATGCTTCATCTCGGATTTTAAAAGTATTCGATCTGGTCTCGTACAATCAGACCATACCATTTACAGTATAAATAAATTGAAAAGCAAACTCATCATCATAACCCTTCTGTTTGTTGTAACAGTCTTTCTGTCTGCTGTTCCGGCGGAAGCTCAGACACTTGACTACAAATTGGAAACCGATGCCGGCATTTCTCATGGCACAACTCCTTTATGGTTGAATGCGAACAAGTACGGCGTATCGTCCTTGGACGAATCCAACGGCTATCTGCGGACAGAAATCTACAAATCTCTCAAAGGTTTTCTGAATGAGGAAATCAAGTCTGAAGGACGGGGGAACGGAGAACCGTCTGAAAGCAAATGGGATTGGGGGGCAGGACTGGACATCGTCGTCCCCCATCATTATACATCGGACATCATCATCCAACAAGCCTATGTCGAGGGCCGCTGGCTGCATGGCATTCTGACGATCGGCGCCAAGGAATTCCCCGAAGAGCAGAAGAATCCGCTCCTTTCAAGCGGTTCTCAGACCTTGGGTATCAATGCCCGCCCGATACCTCAGATCCGTCTGGAACTCCCGAACTATATCAAGGTCTTCAACTGGCTCGGCTTCAAAGGACACATTGCCTATGGCTGGGCGACAGATACGAAATGGCAGGAGCGGACTGCAGACCCTGAATCCAAATGGGCGAAGAACATGCTGCTCCATACCAAATCAGGTTTTTTAAGGTTCGGACACCTTTCGAGTCACTTCACTTTCGAGACAGGCATAGAAATGGCGTGCCAGTTTGGCGGGACTACTTACAACCACGGGAAAGCCATCAAGCGCGGTACGAAACTGAAGGATTATTGGCAGGCGTTCCTGCCCGGTGGAGACGGAGACGTGGGAGAAGGGGTCTATGCCAATGTCGAAGGCAACGGCCTGGGATCACTGATGTCCCGCTTCAATCTGGATGAACCCACGTGGAAGGCATCCTTCTATATCGACCATTTCTTTGACGACCATTCCCAACTCTTTTTCCTCGACTTTGACGGCTATGGGGACACGGACAAGGACTTCCGGAAACACAAGTATACCCGTTACATCTTCTATACACCCCGGGACGGACTGTTCGGTTGGGAGGTCAACCTGAAAAAAGGTACGTGGCTGAAAGACATCGTACTGGAATATCTCCATACGACCGATCAGAGCGGGTCTGTCTACCATGACAGCGAACCCGGTCTGGCAGCCCATGTAGCCGGAAGGGACGACTATTATAACCATTATTTCTATCCGGGATGGCAACACTGGGGGCAGGCGATGGGCAATCCCCTTTACCGTTCGCCGGTCTATAATGACGACGGAATCATCGACTTCAAGGATACCCGATTCATCGCCTGGCATCTGGGATTTTCGGGGACCCCCATCCCCCTATTGGACTACCGGATACTGGCCACTTTCCAAAAAGGCTGGGGCACTTACAACAACCCCTATGTGCCGATAGAGCGCAACTTCAGTATGCTGATGGAAGCTGCTTACCAGTTGCACCACGGTTGGAGGGTCAAGGGAGCTTTCGGACTGGATCACGGCAAAATACTGGGGAACAACGTGGGATTCAATCTGACCATTTCAAAAAGCGGGATTTTCAAACTTTAAAAGATGAGCATCTATACAAACTATATGAGGAAAGCCATACCTGTCATTACCGTTCTGACGCTTCTGCTCTGCTCTGCCTGCGGGGACATCCATCCTACTGACGACCGGAAGATCGACGGCTACTGGTTGCTGACGAATGTCGATACCCTTTCCAACAGCAGAGGAAAAGACGTCACCCAGGAAAAACTATTCTGGGCTATCGAGGGAAAATTGTTCCAGGCAGGCGGATTGACACTGATGACAGAAAAGTACGGTGATACCCTTCACCTCTATCGGCCGGCACCGGACTCGACCGCCATCAACTCCAAATATTCGTCCATTGACCCTTTCCGCAAATACGGCATCAATTCTTTTGACGAACATTTCATCATTGAGCAACTGAACGGAAAACACTTGATCGTCAGAGACTCACTCCTCAAATTGCAATTCAGACGATATTAAGTGCTTCGTTTCCGACATTAGGCACATTTTCCGGGCAGATTCATTTCATAATGAAACCCTTGGATTATCGGAAAAAATGATTATCTTTGCAAATAGTGATTTTAAAGACTCAATAAGAACAATGGAACTCACTGAACGATTTATCAATTACACAAAGTTTGACACGCAGTCGAGTGAAGACTCTGACAGTGTCCCGAGTACGGCGAAACAACTGGAGTTCGCCAAGTATCTGACCAAAGAGCTTGAGGACGAAGGCCTCAGCGACGTCGAAATGGATGACATGGGCTATATCTATGCCACCCTGAAAGGAAACGTAAAAATAAAGACTCCGACCATCGGATTCATCTCTCATTACGATACCAGTCCTGACGCCAGCGGTGCGAATATCAAAGCGAGGGTGGTCAAGAATTATCAGGGAGGCGACATCGAACTTTCACCCGGCATCGTCTCATCGCCTGAGAAATTCCCGGAACTCTTGTCCCACAAGGGGGAAGACCTGATCGTCACTGACGGCACTACGCTGCTGGGCGCTGACGACAAAGCCGGGATAGCTGAAATCGTACAAGCAATGTGCTATCTGCGGGATCATCCGGAGATCAAGCATGGTGATATACGCGTCGGTTTCAATCCTGACGAGGAAATAGGTATGGGCGCACACCATTTCGATGTCAAGAAGTTCGGTTGTGACTGGGCTTACACGATGGATGGCGGTGACCTGGGGAATCTGGAATATGAAAACTTCAATGCTGCTGCCGCAAAGATCCATATCAAGGGTGTCAGCGTACATACTGGCTATGCCAAAGGCAAGATGATCAATGCCAGTAGATTGGCTTGTGAATTCAATAACTTGATTCCATCTGACGAGATTCCGGAGACGACTGAAGGCTATCAGGGATTCTATCATCTGCTGAACCTGAAAGGGCGCACAGAGGAAGCCACGCTCTACTATCTGATCCGTGACCACGATGCACAGAAATTCAAGGACCGCAAGAATTTCATCATGGAGTGTGCCAAAAAACTGAACAAGAAATATGGTGAAGGCACCTGCTCTGTAGACATGAAGGACCAATACTATAACATGAAAGAGAAGATCAATGCCAACATGCATGTGATCGAGATCGTCCTTCGTGCAATGCAGCAAGTCGGCGTTCCGCCGAAAGTGGAAGCCGTAAGAGGCGGCACTGACGGTGCACAACTCAGTTTCCGCGGTCTCCCCTGCCCCAACATCTTCGCAGGCAGTGTAGAAATGCACGGTGACAATGAATTTGTCAGTGTACAAGTGATGGAGAAAGCGGTTCAGACAATCGTCCGGATTTGTGAGATTGCCGCAAAGTACAACGAATAAATACGCACAGACAAGAAACCCTGCACTGATGCTCTTTTCATCAGTACGAGGTTTCTCAACTGTTTTTTATGCCCATGGCAGAAATTCCTAATCTTATTGCTGATCTTGCTCTTATCCTTATCATAGCAAGCATTGTCACACTTTTATTCAAGAAACTCAAACAGCCGCTGGTCTTAGGTTATCTGGTCGCCGGGTTCCTGGTGTCACCTCACATGCCCTATACCATATCTGTCATGGATAACTCGTCTATCCAGACGTGGGCGGATATAGGGGTGATCTTCCTGCTCTTCTCCCTGGGACTGGATTTCTCTTTCAAGAAAATCCTCAAGATGGGGATGACTCCGGTCATCGCATCCTGCACGATCATCTTCTGTATGGTGACGCTCGGAATCCTCGTGGGACACTCTTTCGGCTGGCGGAAAATGGACTGTATTTTCCTGGGGGGTATGCTGGCAATGGCCTCTACGACCATCATCTATAAAGCCTTCAATGACTTGGGATTGATGCAACACAATTTTGCAGGACTGGTCATGAGCGTGCTCATTCTAGAGGACATCCTGGCCATTGTCATGATGGTCATGCTGTCCACCATCGCAAGAGGCAGCAATCCTGACGGCGGACAGTTGGTGGAGAGTATCCTGAGGATTGCCTTCTTCCTCATCCTGTGGTTCGTCATCGGACTCTTCATCGTCCCGATTTTCCTGAGGAGCACGCGACGGTTCATGAATGACGAGACACTGATCATCATTTCCTTGGGTCTGTGCTTTCTCATGGCCGTCATCTCATCGAAAGTCGGGTTCAGTTCGGCCTTCGGTGCATTTGTCATGGGCAGCATTCTCGCAGAAACCATAGAAGCAGAAAAGATCAACAGACTCGTGGCACCGGTAAAGAACCTGTTCGGGGCTGTATTCTTCGTGTCTGTCGGCATGCTCGTCGATCCGAAGATCATCGCGGAATATGCTGTCCCTATTCTGATTCTGGTCGTGACGGTCATTGGGGGTGAGGCCATATTCGGGACCTTGGGATTCATGCTGAGCGGACAGCCGTTGAAGACAGCTATGAAATGCAGTTTTTCGATGACCCAGATCGGTGAGTTTGCCTTCATCATCGCCTCATTAGGTCTGTCCCTGCATGTCATCAGCAATTTTCTCTACCCGGTAGTTGTCGCGGTGAGTATCAGCACGACCTTCCTCACGCCCTACATGATACGCTTTTCCGATCCCTGCTACCACTATTTGGAGCATCACCTGCCCAAGCAATGGATCCGGCGGCTCAACCACATCACCCTCAGCATACACACCTCCACAAAGGTAGAGAAGAACAATTGGAGACGCCTCCTCTATGCCTTGCTGGAAATCACCATTGTGTGCAGCATTCTCTCGACAGCCGGCATCTTCCTGATGTTCACCTTTATCCTGCCTATCCTCCGCCATCTCATCGGTTTTACTGCCGGCAACATCGTCTGCGGCCTATTGACGCTCATCTTGATATCCCCAGCTCTCAGGGCTATGATCATCAAGAAGAACCATAGTGAAGAGGTCAAAGTCCTTTGGGCCGAGAAACGCCTCAACCGCCTGCCTCTCATCTTCCTCGGACTGGTCAGATACTGCATTGCCGTGGCATTCGTTTTCTATGTCTGCAACACGCTCACTGAATTCGGCAACGCGCTGCTGATGACGATGGCCGTGGCCATCATTACCTTGATGATGGCGTCAAAGAGACTCAAAAGGGAGAGCATCAAACTCGAACGGCTGTTCGTGCTCAACCTGCACAGCAGGGAGATCAATGCTCAGATACAAGGGAAGAGAAAGCCGCTTTACGAGGGGCACTTGTTGGACCGGAATATCCATATCAGTATCTTTGACATATCGGAAGACTCTGAATGGGCAGGGAAATCACTGCGGGACTTACAACTCCGGAAGCGCTTCGGGGTACAGGTGAGCAGCATTATCAGAGGACTGCAACGCATCAATATCCCCAACGGGGACAGCAGTATCTTTCCCGGCGACCGCATGGAAGTCATCGGAAATGACGAACAGTTGTCAAGACTGCACCAAGCTCTCGAGAAAGAGCGGATACCGGAAGACCCGAACATCGAAAAGCGGGAGATGAAACTCCGCCAGTTCATCATCGGCGACAAGTGTCCGTTAGTCGGAAAGACGCTTAAAGACAGCGGTATTCGGGACCAGTTCAACTGCATGGTCGTGGGACTTAACGAAGGGCTGGAAAACCTGACGATGATCAAACCTGAAAGGACCTTCAAAAAGGGAGACATCCTTTGGGTCGTCGGGGAAGAATATTCACTGAGTCAACTAATGGGGGAAGTTTGATACCAAATGGCCAAACTCACATAGTTCTAAAAAAAGTCATTGATAAAGCCTTCAGATCGATCCCTGAAGACCCTATCAATGTTTTTAAGTATAGCCTATTTCCGATGAGGAAGCGCAGCGACGGCTTTGGACAATTGTTCCAAACCTTGACGGACGACACTTATCGGATTGCCGATGTTCAGACGCATGAAGCCTTCGCCCCCGGGACCGAACATCTCGCCGTCATTCAATGCCAGATGGGCCTTGTCAATGAACAGATCCAATAACTGCTCATGATTCAGTCCCAATGCCCGGCAGTTGAGCCAAACCAGGAAACTGGCCTGCGGACGAACGGGAACGATTCCCGGAATATTTTCAGCACAATAATCTTCCACAAAACGGATGTTCTTTTCCAAATAGGACAGTAACTGCCGACGCCATTCTTCCCCATGACGGAAAGCAGCGACAGTGGCTATCGGTGCGAAGATATGTGCCTCTGCCAGTTCGTTGACATCAATCCAGTGATACAACTTGCTCCTGAGTTCCGGATTGGGAATGATGGAATGAGAAGTGATGATCCCTGCAATATTGAAGGTCTTCGTAGGCGCCTGGAACGTAATGGTGATCTCGGCGGCTTTCTCGCTCACGCTGGCAAAAGGAATATGCTTATGCCCGAACATGGCCAGATCGCAATGGATCTCATCACTGACCACGAGAAGATGGTGGTCATAGCAGAAATCAGCAAGCCGGACGAGTGTCTCACGATCCCAGCAGATCCCTGCAGGATTGTGGGGATTACAAAGCACGAAGACCTTGCAATCCTTGTCGTACACCTGTTCGAGTTGGTCGAAATCCATACTGTAAGACCCGTCCGTATTCCGCTTGAGGTGATTGAATACGACCTTTCTGTCATTTCCCTGAGGAACGAGGCGGAAAGGATGGTATACGGGGGGTTGGATGATGACCTTGTCACCGGGTCGGGTAAATACGTTCAGGACCATTCCCAAACCTTTTACGATCCCCGGGATAAAGTTGATCCAACCCTGTTCGACCTTCCACTGATGATGGGAGAAAATCCAGTCTTGTATAGCCGGTTTGTAATCATCAGGGAAAACAGTATAACCTAAAATCGGATGCTCAAGACGCTTACGCAAGGCTTCCAGAATAGCGGGACAGACCGCAAAGTCCATGTCTGCCACCCACATCGGCAACAGGTCTTTCCGTCCCCATCGCGGGAGCAAAGCCTCATGCATGAGGTCCCCTGAGCCGGATCGGTCTATCACCTGATCAAAATCGTATCTTTCTTTCATCTTTATTTCTTAGCATTAATCTCTTCTCAAGCCTTCAAAGCCTGACGCACATCATCGAAAAGATCATTCACGTCCTCAAGTCCTACAGACAGGCGGACTGTCGTATCCAGTACATCCATATCAGCTTTCTGACGGTCAGTAAAACCTCCGAAAATAGTGCTGGCAGGATGAATGGCCAAAGTACGGTTGTCGAACAGATTCGTAGCCCTGCAAATGAGTTTCAAATGATCGATGAAAGAATAGCAGTCTGCCTTGGACTTCAAGTCTATACAGACCATTGCACCTGCAGAAGTACCAAACTGCCGCTGTGCCAAGGCATGGTACGGATTGTCTTCGAGACCGACGTAATTCACCCGTTTGATCTGTGGGAGAGTGGTCAGTTTCTTGGCCAAAGCGAGTGCATTGCCAGCCTGTATCCTGTAACGGGCATCCAGTGTCTCCAGACCGATCGTCTGCATGAAGGCCACTTGCGGGGTCATGTAAGCGCCTAAATTGAAGAGTATCTCATTCTTCATCAATGCGCCGAAGCCAGGTACTGTACCGTAATCGATGACCAGACCACCGAGTGAAGTTGCCCCGCCACTGACATATTTGGTACTCGAGACGACCTCGATATCAACGCCCAATGCTTTCGAAGAAAACTGGGTGAAAGGTATGGTCGTTGTATCTGCAACCAAGGGTACATGATGACGGCGAGTGACTGATGAAAGTGCGGAAATGTCGACAACTTCCATCTGCGGATTCGTGATGATTTCGAAAAACACAGCACAAGTGTTGTCGTCGATCGCAGCCTCTACTGCCTCAGGATGAGTCAGATCCACGAGCCGTGTCTCAATGCCGAACCTTTTCAAGGTCGATACCAACAAAGAGAAGGTATTGCCGAAAAGGTGTTTGGAGGTGACGATATTCCTGCCTTGAGCCGACAGGGCCATCATCGTATTGCTGATAGCTGCCATACCCGAATTCAGGGCGATGACATTTGCAGCGCCAGTCAGCGCCTTTACTCTTTCCTCAAAATTGGTCACCGTAGGATTGGCTGTACGTGAATAATCAGGTGCATCCACTTTTCCGGTGAACACATCAGCCATTTCCTTTGCGTTCTTAAATTCGTAAGCCACTGAATTATACAAAGGAAAACTGAGTGCGCCATAAACGTCAGGGCGTTTGAATGGCACATGAATAGCCTGTGTTTGCTTCTTCATAAATTTTTGCCTTTATCTTTAAAATCAAGAATCAATCTTTACCTTAATATCTTCTAAAACTCGGACTCGCGTGGCCTCTTGCCACAACATCTGCTAATACCATTGGACGGCATTGGAATAACCGCTTCTCTTCTCGTACTTCAAAGCATCTGTCAATGTAGAAGCATTGCAACGGAAGGTGAAATTATAACTCGTATAAGGCGCAAGTACGACATCACAACTCATATTGAAACAGTGTAGGTCGCGCTGCAGTGAGGCTGTCGTCATACTGATCTTATGGTATTCGAAATCATAACCTGACGAGAAATTGATGTTCCACCCGTCACTGAGCCGGATATTTCCACTGACATTGAGCGTCTGGGTATACTTGTAGGGATAGCGCATGTGCTTGTAGTTGAACTTGCCGCCCGTATTTTCACTCATCGTGATGCCATAGCCGAATGTGAGGGACCAAGGCATGGAGAACTTCATATAACCGTCTTCATCGGTTTCTGCCTTACCGTTCTTCTCTGCGCTGTGCTTCGCCTTCTCCATATCCGGATCGATATTGCTTTCGATATTTGTATCCGTTCCCTCATCGTCGTCATCGTCATCGGAACTTTTCTTCTTGTTCTGATCGGTGTCATCGTCTCCGGGATGGAACAACTTCTTGATCTTGTCCGGTGTAAGCGTGTAAGAGATGTTCTGGGACATTCCCTGAAAACGGGGGAAACGTCCTTTTCCGAATTCGGTATGGTTGCCGATATACGGTTTCCCGTTCTGATCCAGTTCATAGGCATAAGTGGAAAACACGCCATTGAAGTTGAAGGTGTAGTTCTTCCACCATTTCAAACGCATCCGCACTGACAGGTCACTCCACCGGTGATAGTCTGCAGCTGCATTATAGGACATCGTGGCTCCCAGTTCGTCAATCAAACTGATTTTCTTGAAACCTGTGGAATCCTTGTCACTCTTGACTTTCATCTCGAGGTTGTTGTCAATATCCCAAGTAATGCTCTCTGAGCGCCCTTTACCAGGCACACCATAGAGTCCTTCGCTATAAGGAGAATAAGAAACGAGAGAGACATTGCCATCGGCATCGGTCTTGAGGTAGGAATCCCAATAGCCATAGCGGCGGGTGCCGAAATCAGGAGAATAACTGAAGGTTACGGTAGGCGTGAAGACGTGGCGTATGGCCTGGATCTTGTCCCCGAAGATCTTTCTGCTCGGAACCCAGAAGCCGTATACTTTCGTACTTGCCCCTACACTGAAATCCCAATTGTAGACATTGTGGAAACCATACGTGGTATCGGCAATCTCAGTCTGTCTTGCCGTATCCCACGAACGCATGATCTTATTCGAATACATCCGGTCGGTAAAATTGAAACTCGGATTGATATTGATGGCATTGAACAGGGTAAAACTTGCACTGATCGGGATGTTGTGCTCCCAACCGTTCTTCCAGTCCTTAATCAGATTGGAATGCATGAACTGGTCTTCTTTCGTACTGATGGAATTGCTGACTTGGCCCGTATAACTCATGGCAATCTTTTCATACCAGCGTTCCGTGCCTACCTGATGCTTGCGGCGGAAAGGATAGAAACGAGCCAAACTGATATTCAAATCAGGTAAGGTCATGTCCAGACTGGAATCTCGCATATTCTGGGACAAGTTGGCTGTGGCACTCAGGGTGAGTCCGATACTCGAGAAACCGGTACTCCAACTAACGGAAGAGGTTCTCGTACTCTGGGTATAACTCTGCGGATTGTACAAACTGTTCAGATTGTTTCGCTCATAACTGGAAGTCGCAAAATTGACACTTGCAGAAAGTGAACTGAACGGATTAGCCTTCGCATCCTGACGGTGACTCCACTGGATCTTGAAACTCTCCTGTTTGGCATAGTCAGGCATACCCTTATCGCCCGTCTTGGTATTCTGGTAACTGAGGAAGATGCTGCCACTATAACGGTAACGTTTCCGGTAATTGGTAGCGGCACTCAAACCCCACGAACCTTGCGTGTAGATTTCACCCAGGAGTTTGAGATCCCAGTTGTCATTGACCGCAAAATAGTAACCGCCGTTCCGAAGATAGAATCCCCTGTCATTCTCATCACCGTAACTCGGCATGATAAAACCTGAGGAATAATGCTTGGTAAAAGGAAAAAAGCCATAAGGAATGGCGAAAGGCAACGGCACGTCTGCAACGACCAGATAGGCTGGTCCGAAAACAACATCTTTGTTGGGACGTACTTTAGCCCGTGAAAGAGCAATATAGAAATCAGGATCGGGTTTATCACAAGTCGTATAACGGCCATGCTGCAGGAAGATAACGCCGGAAGAATCCCGCTTGGACAATTTTCCGGAGAGATAACCCTCGTCCTGATGCGTATAGACCTGATCGATCAGCGCTTTCTTGGATTTATAATTGAAAGCGATGGTATCGGTCTGATACTCATCCTGACCGGCCTTGAATACAGGTTTTCCCTTGACACCGCCCTCGGCTGCCGAATCCGGCGTGCCATGAGCACGGATCATACTGTTGTCCATATTCATCCTGATCCTGTCGGATGTCAGATCATAGTTTTCATATTTGACATTGGAATTGCCATAGAGATAAGCGATTTTCTTATCCGCATCATAGACCAGAGAATCCTCTGCCTGATAATTGATCGGGGCATCAATGCCCCCTGCCCTTTTCCGGTTGATGGAATCGAGACGGATGGAATCATCGACGGTTTTATTGTGATGGTAGATAGCCAGTTGCATAGAGTCCATCTTCGTTGTGTCAACGACGATACGCCCCAAAGAATCACGCTGTACGGAATCCCGTAGGGCTGCAGAATCAGTGGACAACGACTTTTTCTTCCTTTTGAAAAAAGGCATATTGGGCACCGCCATCATATAATAAATGAAAGCGCACAATACCAAAATTATAACTGACTTTCTTCTCATTGACAGAGTGCAAAGATACGAAAAAGTTGCCAGCCGTGGAATAGCATCTTATTTTTTTTCCGCTTCAGACCGGATTTAACTTTTTACACAAATCTTTAACTTCTCAACCTAGAGACATCTCCCGTCACTGCTGAAAAGTTCTTCAGAAACCTACTCGAATAATTTTTCCCAATACCGAAAACGCGCCAGGCCTTCTTCACCGAATTTCGCCAAACTTCGCTCAGCTTGCGCTTTCGTCTTCTCGCGTTCCGGGCGGGTCTTGGAATAGAACTTGTCTGCATAGCAGATCACTTGTTCCTCCATGGTCTCCGGGAGGAAATCCTTATGCGGCAAGGGCAGATTCTGCCTGATGATCTCCGCCTTGGTCAACCCTGTACCGGTATGCCGCTCACAGACACGGGCATGACGGGGATAACCTTCTGCACGCAATAACTGTGCACCGATATAGCCGTGACAGATATAAGGCTCCGGACCGAAACAGAAGATGCCGGGAGCATGGCATCTGAAAATGCCGATATCATGGAGCATGGCGGCTTCGATCAGAAACCGGCGGTCCATCTTCAACTCAGGGTGTGCATCACAAATACGCACAGCACGCTTCATAACAAGCGTGCTGTGCGTGACGAGAATATAACGGAGTTCGTTGTCCTCCGGATAATATTTATCAATGATATGCTGATAATCCAAAATGAATTCCGGAAAAAAGAGGTTCAGGCCTCCGGACGCTGGATATACCCCAGAACATCACCTTTACGGACCTTAGAACCTTGATGAGCATTGATTTCAACTAATTCGCCTCCTAAATCAGCAGGGATGGGTTCGAGTTCTCCCCAAGGTGTCTGAAGATAACAGAACACGTCTCCCTTCTCATATGACTTGCCGATATAAGGCTCTACTGCAGGAGCAACCTCTCCGTCGCCCTGGAATTCCCAGAATACTTGTCCGCGAACAGGGGCGACAACTGGATCTGCCTTGGCATGCTTGAAGGCAACAGCCTCTTCCGGACTCACTTTAGCGCCCAAGCGGGCATCCTTGGCTTTCTGCAGATCTGCCAGGAAATTCTTCTTGGCCTGTCCGCTCTTATAGTTCCGGTATTGCTCCGGATGCATGGCAAGCTCAAAGAGTTCTTCATCATCCTGACCATAATCCCAGCCATTCTTATCCATCTCTTTACGGAATTCAGGCAGGGAATCTTTCAGAAGCGTATGAGGGTCAACATCAGTAAACTCACGGCCCTGCTTCTTGGCAAGTTCTACCAACTCTGGTGCAACTTTACCAGGTACACGACCGCTCTTTCCGAGGATCATCCCCCACATGTTATCGTCCATCATCACAAAACGACCCTTGCCCTGTTCCATTGTCAAGAGGTTCATCAATGCGATGTTCTTCGTATACTGACTGAAAGGTGTCACCAATGGTGGATAACCTACACGAGGCCACACATAAGCTACCTCGTCGAAGAGTTTGACCATCAGATCATCTACTGAATATTCGGGTTCGCCTTTCTTTGCTCTCAAGTGATTGATGGTCTGGCGCATTCCGCCCAAGTCTGCCATCATACTTCCCATCATCCCTCCAGGCAGACCGCAGCCTAACAGCAGAGAAGACATCAGTTTGTTTTGCGGATTGATGAAATATCCCAACCAGTCGTCGATGAACTCCTGTGTCAAGGCACGGGCTTTCATATAGGCTTTCATATTGATCTCAGGGACGTCAAAGCCATAGTGCTTCAGCATACTCTGGACAGAGATTACATCGGGATGAACCTTACCCCAAGCAAGGGGCTCAATAGCCGTATCGATGATATCGGCACCGTTCTTGCACACTTCCACGATAGAAGCCATACTCAGACCAGGACCGGAATGGCCGTGATATTCTATCAGGATATCAGGATGCTTCGTCTTGATGATCTTCGTCAACTGTCCCAGAAAATAAGGCTGGCCTATTCCTGCCATATCTTTCAAACAGATTTCCTGAGCACCGGCAGCAACCTCCTCATCGGCGATCTTACTGTAATACTCTAGGGTATGGACAGGTGAAGTGGTGATACAGAGTGTCCCCTGAGCGATCATACCGGCTTCCTTTGCCCATTTGATGGCAGGAGCTATATTACGTATATCATTAAGACCGTCAAAAATACGGGTAATGTCTACACCCTGGGCTTTCTTCACCCTATACATCATCCGGCGGACATCGTCCGGCACAGGATACATGCGAAGTGCATTCAGACCACGATCAAGCATGTGAGTTTTGATCCCAGCTTCATTAAGGGGTTTGCAAAAAGCACGGACAGACGGATTAGGATCGTCTCCTGCAAGAAGATTGACCTGCTCGAAAGCTCCTCCGTTAGTTTCTACCCGAGCGAAACATCCCATCTCTACAAAGACAGGGGCAATACGCTCTAACTGGTCCTTGCGTGGCTGAAACTTACCTGAACTTTGCCACATATCTCGATAGACGAGACTGAACTGAATTTTCTTTGCCATATTATTTCAATGATTCTATATTCCTGATATCATCGCAGAGATTATCCTCCCACGAAATTGCAGCAAAATTAGATATTTTTTTCCAAATATCTCATTAATACATATTTTTTTTTGAAATTATCGTTCGTTTATGCACAAATCAAGGATGTTGTGCAGTTATTACCCCACGAAGCGGGAAACAGGATGCAGAAAAGGCGGGTTATTTCTCTCTAGACAACTGATGATTCATGAAACGGTATTCGGCCATCTTCTCGAATCGTGTCCCTTTCCTGCCATAATTGGTATAGGGATAAATGCTGATACCGCCTCTAGGCAGGAAGAATCCCGTCACTTCGATGTATTTGGGATCCATCAAGTGGATGAGGTCTTTCATGATGATATTCACGCAATCTTCGTGAAAAGCACCATGGTTGCGGAAACTGAACAGATAGAGTTTCAGACTCTTGCTCTCGACCATCCGTTGGTCAGGAATATAGGAGATGCGGATTTCCGCAAAATCCGGCTGTCCTGTAATCGGACATAAGGATGTAAATTCAGGACAGTTGAACTGCACCCAATAGTCGTGATCGGGATGCTTGTTCTGAAATGTTTCCAGGACCTCAGGGGCATAATCCATCTTATAGCGGGTTTTGGAACCAAGGGCCTTCAACCCTTCTGCTTTTCTGCTGCCATCGGCAGTGTCTGCATGAATATGATTTGTTTTTTCCATTGTCTTTATCAAATATTGAAATCACCTTATTATAAAGGAGCATCTGGCAGAATACCAGATGCCTCGTATCGCATCAATTCCTAATGGGGACAGCTATTATACCTGCCATATTTTCCAGATACTGTAATTGATCCCGTCATCGTAAGTATCTGTCTGCTCATACCGCTTCACGGCCTTGACGACACGAATTGTGACAGGCAGGCAGACCACCTCATACAGGGTTTTCAATATCACCTGAAGAATCATCACCTGCGGCAGGACTTTCGCAGGGATCACGCCTCCGAGTGCCAAGGGAAAGAAGACGAGGGAATCCAGGCTCTCGCCTGCGACTGTACTCAACACGGCCCGTGCGGAGAAATGCCTGCCCTGATCATGGATCTTCATCCGGCTCATGACGTAGGCATTTGCAAAACTGCCGATGATAAAGGCGAGAAAAGAGGCTGCAGTGATACGGGGAGCCAAGCCGAATATAGCATGGAAACCGACATCATTCGTCCAATAGGGCGCACCCGGAATGGCATCGCAAATTGCACCGAAAGTCACGAAGAAGAAATCCATGAGAAATCCCATCCAGATCATCAACCTGGCCTTGCGATACCCCCACACTTCACAGGTACAATCGTTGATGATGTAACTGATGGGGAAGACGATCAGACCTCCTGTCAAACTGAGCGTCCACGGACCAATATTCAATTCTATTTGCTTTGTTTCAAGAATGTTTGCCGTAATCAAACAAACACAAAAGACGATACTGAAAAGCATAAACAGGACCGTCACTTTCTCCGGCCTCTGTTGTCCGGAGACCTGACTTCTATTTTTCATTTTCTTGTTTTTAACGAGGTTTTACAAGCACTCTTTGACGTCGTTCTCTTTCTTCCGAAGAAGTCAGGAAACACCATCGATCATAAATTGGTTGGCAAAGTTAGCGATTTTTTTCAACAAGACCATGGATTTCAGAAATATTCCTTATATTTGCACGGAAATAGTACAAATATCGTATCGCCCTTACACGATAAGGGTGTTTTTAATTAAAATCATCAGAATGAGAAAGAAAATTTTATCAATGTGCCTCTTCGCCTTGCTGACAGCAAGTGCAGGCGCTCAAAATGTAAACTACGCTATCACCGGTAATGCCCCTGAAGGCAGTGATTCCGTTTACGTTTTGTTCAATGGATCAGGAAAGCCGGACGCCTTTCCTGTAAAGGACGGGAAATATCAGATCAACGGCAGCAAGCCTCAAGATACATTCATCACTGTCACCTTCTCTAACAGACAATCTACGACCATCGTCAATGACAAGACTCCGGTAGACATCAAAAGCCAATTTGACATTTCCGGTTCTCCTCTTAACCTGCAATTCGTAGACTTGCAAAAGAAACTCAATGATTTCACGAACAAGGAGAACGGACTGTTTCAGGAATACCAGACTCTCCGGAAGGATACAACAGCTGACAATAAGGCAAAAATAAAAGCCATCTCTGATCAACTTGATCAATATGATCAGAATATCCAGAGTATCGTCCTCAGTTATACTGAAGCCCATAAGCAAGATGTGACTCCTGCCTATGCTTTGAGGGTCAGCGATATTTACAGTTATTCCTACGACCAACTCAAGAAACTTTGTGATCCTTCTACAGGTTATTATAATTCTCCTGTCATGAAGGGTGTCAAGACTCAATTGACTTCTCTCGCCAAACGTCAGCCGGGCATTGCCTTCACTGATTTGGCTATGAAAGACTTGCAAGGACGGCCTGCGAAACTGTCTCAATGGGCAGGCAAAGGCAAATATGTCCTCGTCGATTTCTGGGCTTCATGGTGTGGACCTTGCCGCGCTGAAATGCCTAATGTTGTCAAGAACTACAAGCAATATCAGTCTAAAGGCTTCCAGATCGTAGGTGTATCATTCGATTCCAATGCCGGGGCTTGGAAAGCTGCTGTCAAGCAACTGGGTATGACTTGGCCGCAAATCAGTGACTTGCAGGGTTGGAAATGTGCCGCAGCACCGGCTTATGGTATCAATGCCATTCCTTCCAACATTCTCCTGGATCCTAAAGGTAAGATCGTTGCCAGTGATCTGAGAGGTGAGGCACTCACTAATAAACTCAAGGAAATCTACAAAGACTAACCATAAAGCGGAGTCGTCTGATTCCTGAGAGACTGGAGATCTCTCCAAGTTAATAAGGGACAAAGGCTCTCTTTCAACGCAATGAACCCCGAAAGTTTTTCATATAACTTTCGGGGTTTATTATGCTCTAAAAACAAATTAGAGGCTACTTCTTCTCCACATGAACAGAGACTCCTTATCCATTGCTGAAAGATGCACCCATGATTTCAAGACCACGAAAGAGAGGGAACAGAAGACCCTTTTTCCATTACTGAAAGAATGCAACCAGTTTCCGAAAGTATAGCGGTTTCCGCCATCTCCTCCCGTTGCACTTTCTTAAGAGTTATACCATACTTAAAATCTGCACCACAAATAAGTGATAACCACTAAGCTATTGTCAAAGTTTTAGGAAAAGGCACCTTTTATAATCTGAAAAGACCATGTGCCAATGTTCGGCATCCAGTTTTAGAGACCGAACATTAAAGAAAAAACTATAAGGGTCGAGCCCATGCATCAAGACGCATACCGGCATGACTGACCAAGAAATTACAAGGTCCAAAGAAAGAAGTAATAAGGTTCTAATAAAAAAGTAGTGAGGTCAAAAGAAAAAAGTAACAATATCCAAATAAAGAGGTAATAAGGTATAAAGAAAAAAAGTAATGAATCCGGCACAATACCGAACTCATTACTTTTACTATTTGAGAATCTGAGAATTGACATTCCGCTTATCGAAGATGCCTCATGAGAGATCACTGACTGTCTTCCAATCCGAACATCAATCCCCGAAATCGCTCTCGAACAAAATCGGAATAATCTATTTTTGTGCAGCTTTCTCAGTTTTAGCACCCTCTTCGCGGTCTGCAACATTAGTTCCCTGAGTAGGAGCCAATACCTTCTTGAAATCAGTAATCCCATTCTTCACGAGAATATCATACCATTGGAAGAGTTTCTTGATGTCACTGTCATGTACCCGATCCTGATCCCAGTTAGGCAAGACCTTGGAAAAGTATTTCTGACGCTCAGCTGCGCTCGCTTTACGGAAGTTGAAAGACAAAGGTTGAAGTCCCTCTTGTTTCCCTACATTCTCCAGGACTTGCCATAATGGTACGTCATCGGCATCAGTATACATGGCTATATCGCCGAGACTGGTCACCCTGTCAGTGGCAAATGCCGGTAGACGGCGGTGTGTATCATCAAGTACTTCTACTATTAAATTACTTTTTCCACGTGATACCAGTTTATACAAGCCTGGTTTCCCGGCAATTGAAAGTATAGTTTCCATTTTTCAACTTATAATTTAAGATTTATTTTATTATTGTTGATTTCAAATTTCATATATGATCATCAGGACAAACTTTCCCAAAAGGCAAACCGGCAGAAAGTGATCCTTTCAAACTGACTCACGGTTTCTCCGGCATGTTACCAATCGTATGGAGCAACCGAGACACCTCAGTCTCAAGGTCGACCTTCCCGTCATTGACGATGACCAGATCACTCCGCTTTTCCACCTCATTCTGAGGCAACTGGTTGCGGATCCACTCCAAAGCCTTCTCCCGGCTGATTCCATCTCTCGACATCACTCTTTGGACACGAACCTCCAGTGGAGCTGAAACGCAAACCACAATATCGACATCCACGCGACGGTCAAAGCCACTATCAAAGAAAATCGCACTCTCCAGCCACTGCATTCCACTGTGGATAAAATCCGATGCCACAGCCGGGTGAATGATGTCGTCCAATGCCTGACGATGCTGCGCACTTCCGAGAAGGAACTGGGCGAGTTTATTCTTTTGCAACACCCCGTCATGGTATGCATCCGGTCCAACGAGTCGGCAGATAGCCTGCTGTAAAGTCTCATCCAGAGCCATCAGCCTCTTTGCTGCAGCGTCGCAATCATACACACGGATACCATGTTCACCAAGGAGTTTGCAGATATAAGATTTACCGGTACCAATGCCGCCGGTAACAGCCACTTTTCTCGTTTTCACGTATCCTGTCATCATTCGTTTTCTTCAATCAGGTAATCCACCTGATTCACATCCAAGTGCGGTTTCATGATCCCATGAGGGAACATCTTCAGATGGAGTTTGCAATTCTTTGTTGAATCAGAAGCCAACTCTTTATAATTAGCTACGACAGAGAACTGACTGACGTGAATCGTCCTGAACATTGATGCACCGATGATAAAACTCACCTTCACCTTGCTCGGGAAAGTCCTGAGCACTTTACCTGCCGGCATATTGATAGCCGTAATAGGCACCTCCACACTTTCCTCTGTCAGGATATCCGGGAACAGTCCGATCTGTACACGGTTAGGTACAATCTTCACGCCCCTGATACTCTTCAGGGAGACCATGCGATAGAGCGTGTCCGAGAAATTGGTGATATACAGATTCTCCGTACTCACGGAATGAACCTTATCCAGCAAATGCCGGTTAGCATAAACCGTCACTTTCTCAGGCCAGAACTCTACTTTAGAGAGGTAATAACTCTCTCCCGGCACCACCGTTCCAGCCATGCGCACCGGCACCACTTTCGAAAGTCCGAAGTTGAAATAGAAATCCAGTTTACCGGGTTTGAACTGAGTAATCTTCGAAGACTTGAAGAGTTGTAAATAGATAGAAGCCTTGATATCCCCTATAGGCACATTGCCGTGTCCGGTATCTTTTTGCGCATAGGCAGAAAAAGGAACAGATACAGGTTGTATGCTCTTGGATGTAGAATAAGCCAGCAACTGGAAGCCTTTGTCCCGGATGGTGACATAGACCGTATCCTCAAGAGGACCGGTAATGACAGCATTCCTCGGCACCCCCGTAAGACGGAGCGCGACAGGGTACTCCTTCTCATAGGTTCCATTCAGCGACATCAGCAGCCAAAAGATAGCGCTCAGCGCCAAAAAGAATAAAAAAATCAGAAACTCCTTACTGATAATACGCTTAGGCAAACCCAGCAAAAAGTCCCTGACCAATTGAAGTATATGAGATGCGTTATGCATTCTTTATTTTGCCTGGTTCTGCGAAGCAGAAGCCGGGTTGGCAAATACATAATTTTTATCTACTGTTATCACTACGCCATGAGCGACTTCCAGGTCGATGGTATTACGCGCCGGGTCAATATGCTTGACTTTGCCATAGATACCTCCACCTGTAACCACCTCTGACCCTTCTGTCAGTGCGTTCTGGAATTTTCTAATGTCCTTTTGTTTCTTCTGCTGAGGGCGAATCATAAAGAGCCACATGATTACGAAGATAGCTATCATCATAATCAAGAATCCCATTCCGCCTGATGCAGCACCCTGCTGAGCTAGTACTAGTGATGTCATAATCGTTATTTCTAATTTAGTAAATATTTATCGCTTTGAAAACCTGATGGTTTTTATCCGATTAAATCATTCTTCCTTTTCCGGTTTTGCCTCGTCTTCTGTCTTTTCAGAATGAGGAGAAGGAACTGCTGCCGGCTCATCTTCCTTTTCAGGAGAAGTCGGGCGTTCTTCGGTTTCAGTCTTTTCTCCGTCAGGTTGATCTGCTTTTTGGATTCGAGGGCGGTGTTCCGTCGTTCCTTGTACCGGACGCTTTTTATCGTTCGTACGCGGGCGCAGTTCTTCCATCGGTTTAGCCATCTTGCCCGTCTCGTTCAAGTGCCGTGCAATCGTGTCGAGCATCCCGTTGACATAGCGGCCGCTTTGAAGCGTACTGTACAATTTGGCGAGATTGACATATTCATTGATGGTGACGCTCACCGGAATATTCGGGAATGTCAGCATCTCCGCAATGGCGATCTGCATGATCACAACATCCATGTAAGCCAGACGGGAGAAATCCCAGTTACGGCTCGTCACACTCATATAATGCTGATAGGCATCCGCATTGAGGATCGTCGCGCGAAAGAGACGACGGGCGAAGTCCCTGTCCTCTTCGTCATTGTACTCGGGAAGCAGTTCCTGTTTGGAACCTTGTTCCGGATCAAAGCGCTTGATCGTCTTGAGGACGAAGGTATCCACGATCTCCTTATCATCATTCCAATACAGGCTCTTATCCTCTAAAAGAGCATCCAGGTCTTCATTCTCCTGAATATTCTGCTTATAGAGTTTGCGCCAGAACTCCCGCTCTGCATTGTAGGAGTCATCAGTGTCAGCTATATAGTTCTTATACAGTTCACTCTGCTGCATCTGGGTAAGCAATTTCCGGACAAACTCGAGGTCGTCCTCCCATTTTGTCTTTTGATTGGCTGTAAATTCAGAGAGCATTTTGTTTTCTTCCAACTGAACAGCGAACTTATTATAAGCAAACTTCTGCGACGGAGGTTCCTTGCCTTCACGTGCTGCACGAGCAGTGAGCACTTCGACCTGACTGCGTGCCTCTTTTGTAACGGCGACAATAAGGGCTAGCAAGACATTGTAAAGATCATACGCCTTCGAAAGGCTAAAAAGCAACTCTTTCTCGGCATTGTCAATGTTTCGATCCCCGTTTTGATAGTATGCATAGGTTAACTGAACTACCTTGATACGTATTAACTCTCTGTTAATCATCTCATCTATATTTGATTATTTGTTTCAGCAATCAACAAACATTGCAAAAGTAGGCAATTCTGCCGTAATATGCAAGAGAACCACGAGAAAATCAAGAAAATTTAAGGAAAAGTTGCATAACTCAGGGAAAAACAGTAACTTTGCCACGCTTTTCAAGATTGAAAAAGAACAGGCGTGGGTGTAGCATCCTATTTTGTTCTGAATCAGTGTGATGGCGAATTAAAGTCCAATATTAATTTAGAGTAACACTTTAAAATGAAAGAAATTAACATTTCAGGTCAGAAGCGTACAGACCTTGGGAAGAAAGCTTCTAAAGAACTCCGTAAGCAAGGTATGGTTCCTTGCAACATCTATGGCGAAGCAAAGAAAGACGGCAAAGCCATTGCAATGGCTTTCGCTTCACCCATGAGTGAATTGAGGAAAATTGTCTATACCCCGCATATCTATGTCGTCAACATCAACATTGACGGAGAAAAGCATACGGCAATCCTGAAAGAACTGCAGTTCCACCCTGTTACAGATACTTTGTTGCACGTTGACTTTCTGGAAGTCAATGACCAGAAGCCTATCACTATCGGCATCCCAATCGAACTCAAGGGATTGGCTCCAGGTGTCCGCGACGGTGGCCGTATGAACTTGTCTATCCGTAAGATTGACGTGACCGCTCCTTACCAGAACATTCCTGAACGTCTGATCGTGGATGTTACGAAACTGGAACTGGGCAAGAGTATCAAGGTCGGCCAACTCCACTATGACAATATCGAACTTGCCACGGGCAAGAATGTCGTTGTATGCTCTGTGAAGATGACCCGTCAGACCACTACCGATACCGCTGAAGCTGCAGCAGGCACTGAAGCAGCAGCAACTGACGCTACAGCAACCGCAGCAGCAGGTACTGAGGCAGCAGCAGATGCCACTAAGACAGACGCTAAAGCCAAGGAACCGGCAAAGAAATGATTCGGATGAAGGTTCGGAAATGAGTAAACCTCAGCCGGACCTGATTTTCTAACCCATCAGTTATCCGATTTAAGGTTAACATCGACACATGGACAAATATTTGATTTGTGGTCTGGGTAATCCTGGAAATGAATATGAGGGAACTCGTCATAATACGGGATTTATGATATTGGACGCTTTTGCAAAGGCGTCCAATATTCGTTTTGAGGACAAGCGTTATGGCTTCGTCGCAGAAACGACACTGAAAGGAAAGAAGGTTTTCCTACTCAAACCGACTACTTTTATGAACCTGAGTGGAAATGCTGTCCGTTACTGGTTGAATAAGGAAAACATCGATCAGAAAAGACTTCTCGTCATCTGCGATGACCTGAACCTCCATTTGGGAGAATTCCGACTGAAAGGAAACGGCAGCAATGGCGGCCACAATGGTCTGGGCCATATCCAGCAACTCATTGGAGAGGATTATGCCCGCCTTCGTATGGGCATAGGTAATGATTACCCCAGAGGAGGACAGATAGACTGGGTTCTGGGACATTATAATGATCAAGATATGAAGATTCTGGAACCAGCTATCCAAACCGCAGTAGAAATCATCAGAAGTTTCGTCCTCACAGGACTGGATGAGACCATGAACACTTACAACCGGTTAGGGAAAGAACATGGCAGAATCAGCAAGAATTGACAAATGGCTTTGGGCAGCACGCATATACAAAACGCGTTCTCTGGCTGCCGATAATTGCAAGAATGGCAGGGTGACCATCAAAGGCACTCCTGTCAAGCCCTCTCATCTGATCAAAAAGGGTGAAATCATTGATGTCAAGAAACCGCCCATCACTTATTCTTTTCAGGTACTCGACTGTATAGAACAGCGGGTAGGAGCAAAACTTCTTCCCCAAGTATATAAGAACGTCACGAGTCCGAAGCAATATGAATTATTGGAGATGAGCCACATCAGCGGTTTCGTCAATCGGGCTAGGGGAACAGGGCGCCCCACAAAGAAAGAAAGACGGAATATAGATTCCTTTATAGCCCCTACCTTATTCGGATTCGATGACGATGACTCGGACGACGATATCGACAATGAGTACGAGAAGGAAAAGCATAACGATTTCTGACAGAAGGCCTGCCTCTAGTATGGATATTGACAATACGAACAACTAACTCAATTATGACGAACATTGCTATTTTCGTCTCAGGGAACGGCACGAATTGTGAAAACATCATCCATTATTTTGCCCCATCAAAAGACGTGAGAGTTTCACTTGTCTTATCCAACAAAACAGATTCATACGCTCTTGTCCGTGCCAAGAAGGCAGGTGTACCCACTGAAGTTTTATCCAAAGTTCAATTCAATCAAGAGAACATCCTTTTGCCGCTCCTGAAGAAATACCAGATCGACTTCATCGTATTGGCCGGTTTCCTTCTGCTCATACCCAAATATCTCATCCGAGTTTACCCGCGGAAGATCATCAACCTCCACCCTGCTCTCCTGCCTAAATTCGGTGGCAAGGGAATGTGGGGACACCATGTGCATGAAGCCATCAAGGCTGCAGGAGAGAAAGAGACAGGCATGACGGTACACTGGGTGAACGGACAATATGATGCCGGACAGATCATCGCCCAGTATAAGACACCGCTAAGTCCTGAGGACACGTCTGATGACATCGCCCGAAAAGAGCATGCCCTCGAAATGAAATATTTTCCGAAGGTGATAGAAGAGACGATCCGTAAGCGCTTCGAATAGCCCGTCTTCTCTCCATCGACAAAAAAAGACCGCCTGGTTTCATTACCAAGCGGTCTTTTTCTATTTCTGTTACCCCATCAGCCTCTCGGGCCTCCGAAGCCTCCACCACCACCGCCACGATGCGGTCTGCCTCCAGGCATATTAGATCCGCCCTGAAAACGGGGATCATGGAAATCAGGACGATTACCCATACCCCTCATATTCTGTCTGGCCTCTTTATTTCCAAAGACATTCAGACGGTAGATGACGTGCAACATCGCATAACTGTTAATGCTGTTATACTGGGTATCACTTCTCATCGTCGCATTGATGGTACGGCTGAGATTGCTCTCATTATGCAGAATATCATAGAACTGCAATGTCACTGTCAAAGGTTTTCCGCTCAGGAAACCCTGACCGATCTGGGCATTCCATATCAATTCATTCGTATTCATGGATGCATCACTGTACCCCCTTCTACTGTTTTCATGCAAGTCAGTCGCAAGGGTCATCCCCCAAGGCAGAGTGACATTAACTGTGGTACCATAAGCAAACTGCCAAGTATCCATATTGCTCTGCGTCTGGAGTTCGTTACGAGCATGAGTATAATTGAGAGAACCGTCTACACCGACATCCAGCCAACTGTTACGGAAATCACCACCCAGACGCTCGCCTAATGTCAATGTACGTGTGGTATTTTTCTCAGAATCACTGGTGTTGTCCATGCTCAAATACCCCACATAATGATTGTAATCAAGATTCGTAAAAGTATTGACGCTAAAGTATCCCGTCGTATCTATAGCCGTATTGAACATAAAGGCACCCGTCGCATTCCAGTTACCGTTGATATTTTCCGGTTGCGTTATCCTGCCGCCGGTCGTCTCGTCATAGGTCACTTTATCACTGATACTGTTGCGAGTCGTCGAATAGTTGACGTATGTCATCAAGGCACGCTGGTGCTTTTGAGCATAGTTATTATAGAACAACCTGAATGAGTTGGTGAACGACGGTTTCAATCCAGGGTTACCTTTCGAGATATTAAGCGGGTCACTGTCATCGGTAATATCCAACAGTTGAGACATACTAGGTTGGGAAGAAGTCCCACGATAGTTAACTCTCAAATAACTGATCGGAGAGAATTTGTACCGGAAGTCAAGTGTCGGAGAGAAGTTGGTCACCGTACGTGTGGTATCAACATTGACACCCATATAGTTCTGTTTGTATTTTGTCTTCTGCGGCTGTAACATGACACCGGCATTCAGCTGGAACTTGTTCCGGATCATGCGGAACATCAGATTGAATTCCTGTATATAATTAAGGTACTCGGAGTACCGGCTCAGATCATTATCCAAATAAGAGTCCAAAGGATTCGGCAGCAAACTCAAATAATTGTTCCAGCCCCGGTATACAGGGATCACCCCATCAAAGAAGTCCTCACCTAAATTACTGAAATCATAGGTCGACCGGTCGCTTCTGGAATAGTTATACGTAAACTGATACGTAAATTGCAGATACATCGCCCGCGCTATCGGTTCACTGTACGTGCCCTCAAGACTGTAACTGCGGTTTTTGGTCGGCATCAGGTTGTAGCGGTTCGTCTGGTAAGTTGAATCCAACCCCAAAGCCGTTTTCATCAGATAAAGATGAACGGCATTGGTTGACAAACTCTTCGAATCACTCTTACCTATACTACCATCAGCCCTCAATGTAAAGTTACGCCCTTTACTGTTCAATTTACGATTGTATTGCAACATTGCCGACAGACTCTTGGTATCACTATAGGAAATGCTGTTAGCAGTTTGGGAGTTGACCATCAGACTGTCCTGAGCCAATTTTTTGAAAGACTCCGCAGAGAGCGGATCCGTCACAAACTTATACGGGTCATCATTATAAGAAGCCGATGTAGTAGCGGAACGACTGTCACTTGTGGAATAAGTAAAAGAAGGTCTGAACATGATATCCGTCATCGTATCCGGATTCCATTCCAGTCTTGCCCTGCCATCCCAACTGTTAGAGCGGGTAAAGTTCCGATTGAGAGAATTGGAAAAAGACCCCACCTTGCTGACGAAGTTCTCACTCGAGTTGTTCGTATTCACATCACCGTCAGAGTGATTCCACCGGACGCTGGCATCAACGGCAATCTTATTCTTGATCGAATAATTATAGTTGGCGCCAACCATCTTTGTGGCATTCAGGCCCTGCTGGCCACCACCGAAGAAACCCCTTCCACCTCCGGGGAAGCCCATATCATTCACATTATTGAAATTGGAAAAGAGCATTACCCTGCTCTTCGAATTGAAATAGGAGCCCATCACCCTTTCAGCATAACGGTCATGTGTGCCATAAGAGAGATCAATATTAGAGAACATCCCCTGATGCATTCCCTCTTTCAGTCCGAAATCCAAAACAGTCTGTTCTTTACCATCGTCAATACCCGTGACCCTTGCCAGGTCACTCTTCTCATCGTATGCCTTGATCTTGTCAACTATGGAAGTCGGCAAGTTCTTCAAAGCCGTCTTGGTATCACCGGTCATGAACTCCTTACCGTCGACGAGGATTTTCTTGACAGTCTTACCGTTAATCGTTATCGTACCGTCATCACTGATCTGTGCTCCCGGGAGTTTCTTGACCAACTCTTCTACTACAGAGCCTTCAGGCGTACGATAAGCAGCAGAATTGTAGACGAAGGTGTCCTCCTTGACCACCACTTGGGCAGCATGTCCGACGACAGTAGCTTCTTTCAGCATAATGGCATCAGCCGAAAGAGCGATCTTACCCATAGCAAGATCCTTATCATCCTGAATGACGATCCTCTTGAAACTGGTACGGTATCCGATACTGGATATTTTCAATAGATACTTCCCGTTTTCGGCAGCATTTAAATGGAAAAGTCCCTTCTCGTCTGAAATGGTACCGCCGACATACGTACTGTCCATTTTCAACAACTGGATTGTCACTTGCTCCAAAGGTTCCTTAGAGCTTTGGTCATTAATCTGACCTGAAATCAATCGGCTTTGAGCAAAAGAAACAGCCGATAAGCTAATTAGAAATAACAGGAGAAATAATCTTCTCATCAATCAATTCATTTTATTATTACTGTCTCTTAGACGTATTTTCTCCACACTTGTTTAATCACACCAATAAAAAAAATTACTTTTTTACTGATTTTCCATTAAAATGATTTATATTTGCCAAGAGAAAGTTTACGTTATTTTCGTTATGGAACAGAGAATTATATTATCCAAACATTTCAAGATTGAACTCGCAACTGTCATCTCGGAATGCGAGCATGATAAGATATTTGTATTGACAGACAAGACGACCAATGAAAAATGCTGGCCGCTACTCAAGTCGCACCTGAGTTTGAAGCATGCTCAGGTCATCACCATCGAAGTCTCAGACACACACAAGAACTTGGCTACTACCGTAAAGGTATGGGAGGCTTTGGGCGACAAAGGCGCAACCCGGCACTCGCTGCTGATCAATTTAGGCGGAGGGATGGTCACGGACCTTGGGGGATTTGCAGCCTCTACATTTAAGAGAGGTATCAATTTCGTCAATATCCCGACAACCCTATTGGCAATGGTCGATGCATCGGTAGGCGGAAAGACCGGCATCAACTTCAATGGCCTCAAGAATGAAATAGGTGTATTCAATGATTCCAAATTCGTCATTCTGGACACCCATTTTCTGAATACGCTCGATGAGAAAAACATCCGCAGCGGTTATGGGGAAATGCTCAAGCATGGCCTGATTTCCAATGAGAAGATGTGGGCAGAACTCCTTAAATTTGATTTGGCCCACCCTGACCTGAAGAAACTTCAGTCCATGCTTGCAGACTCCGTGAAAGTCAAGGAGCGTATTGTCAAAGAGGATCCTCATGAGATGGGCATCCGCAAGGCACTCAATTTCGGTCATACCTTCGGCCATGCTTTCGAGGCCTGGAGTCTGAAACATCAACCTATCCTTCATGGTTATGCCGTAGCTTACGGACTGATCTGCGAACTTTACCTGAGCAGCGTGAGGATGCACTTCCCTACAGATAAAATGCGCCAGACCATCGCGTTTATCAAAGCCAACTATGGGAGTCTTCCCATTACCTGTAAGGATTACCCCGAACTCATCAGGCTGATGCATCACGATAAGAAGAACCGCGGCAATGAAATCAATGTGACCTTGCTCGGAGACATCGGTGATATTCATATCAACCAAACTGTCAGTGAGTCAGAATCCAAAGAAGTCCTGGACTTTTTCAGAGAGAGTTAAGGGCCATCTCCTTTTCATTCCCTATTGCACATATTTGTTTGTTCATTGTTGCAAAGCGATCCTTTCAGCCTCAGCTCTCGCCGGTTTACCGGTCTCCGTATAGGGAAGTCGGTCAACATGAAGATAGAGTCGGGGCTGCCAGTAACGCGGCAGCACACGTTCGCAACGCACTTTCACAGAGTCCAAATCAGTCTGTTCAGTGAGAAGCACGACGATCTCACCGAACTTTTCATCCGGTCGTTTTGTAATCAAATAAGGTGAATGAAGCACCGGTCTCAGGATTTTCTCCACCTCTTCTATCTGTATTTTTATTCCCCCACTGTCGATGACATTATCCTTTCTGCCAAGGATCCGGAATTGTAATCGTCCCCCTTTTCCCTTGTCGGCCAAAGGACGAAACTCTACCCTGTCATTGGTGACTAACTCGCTTTCATGTACCAACGGCGCATCAATGACCAGGCATCCATCAGCATTTCTGCTGACCTTCACACTTTCAAAAGGCGTATACCATTCACTGGCAGTGGGCCCGTTCAACCGTCGGAGGGCGATATGAGACAAAGTCTCCGTCATACCATACGTACTCCAGACTGCATGAGGGAAATGGCGGAGTTGATTCTCCAGCGCCAAGTCGATGCTGCCCCCTCCAATAATAAGGTGTTGGATATTTCTGAGCAAGTTTGCTTCTTCAGAAACCTGCAGAGAATTATAGACCTGCAATGGAACCATAGCAGCAAAATCAGGAACAAGAGGAGTCGTCTTATGAGAAACGTCAGGAAGAGAGATATCACTTGGGAAAGGTTTGAGCACAGACCGTTCTTTCGAGAAAGACAAAGTAGATTGTCCCTTCTGAGTATCAAGATTGTCCGAGGCAGACAGAGGTTGCCAAATCCTATAGTTCCCCTGCAACAGAGAAGCCAAAGGATGTCCGCTGGGGACGACCTCCAACAGATTCAAGCCCCGCTCCATCGCTCTTACGACCACCATCTTCCCTGCGATATAATCCAGTTTCATGCAGAGCAAAGCACTGTCCCCCGCTTTCAGTCCAAGGAAGTCACAAGTGATCCGCGCGCTGTTCAGCATCCTTTGCTTCGATACCCACATCGGTTTAGGTTTTCCCGTAGACCCGCTCGTATGCACCAGCACTTCCGGACTGTTACTCTTCCATTCGGCAAGAAACTCTCCCAAATTCATCTTTCCGCTATCCTCCAATCGTCACGACAAAACACAATCGCTTATTTATCCCCATACCAAAGTTGGTCACCCTTCAATTGCAAAGGCATTGGGATATTATCCGTAAAGAGTTGGCCGGTGCCAAGGCCCTGAGGGAAAGAAATATGAGGTCCATATACTTGGGCTGCAAATTGAGCCACGGCATTCAGACCGACATTACTCTCCAGGGCAGAAGTGATCCAAGAGCCGATACCCTTTTTTCGAGCGAGTTCTATCCACTCCCGGCAACCCACCATTCCACCATGAAGGCTAGGTTTCAGGACCAGGAACGCGGGATGAATCGCATCCAAGAGTTCTTCCTTCATCGCTTTCATGTTCACGCCGATCAATTCCTCGTCAAGGGCAATGGGAAGAGGTGAAGCCTGGCATAACCGAGCCATGTCTTTCCATTGATGCTGCTTGATAGGTTGTTCGATGGAATGAATGTCATATTGAGCCAGTTTCTCCATCCTCGGCAAAGCATTCTCAGGCGTAAAACCACCGTTGGCATCAACCCGCAGTTGGACATCAGACTTGGAGAAACGTTCCCTGATATGCTTGACCAGATCCAGTTCTCGCTCAAAGTCGATTGCCCCAATCTTCAATTTCACGCAATGAAACCCCAAATTGAGTTTTTCTTCAAGTCTCCCGAGCATTTCTTCAAAAGTCCCCATCCAGACCAGTCCATTGATAGGAATCCCCTCTTCACTTCTGGCAAAAGGCGTATCAAAGAGAGCGGTAGACCCTCCGGCCTTAAACTGTGCAAAGGCTGTTTCCAAACCGAAGAGGATGGATGGATAAGGCCTCAGCATCTCATAAGGGATCTTCCCCAACTGCTCGACCATCATACAGACATGCTGCAAGAGACGCAGATATTCGGGAACGGCATCGCAAGACAGATCAGGCAAGGTCGCACATTCCCCCACACCTTTCACATCAGGTTGCTCATCAGAAGTTAAAACGAGATAGTAACTTTTGCGTTCAGTATAGACCCCGCGCGAAGTTCCCGCAGGTTGCTTGAAATGGAGCGTGCGCTCAGAAATTTGAATATGATACATAGACATAGGATAAGTCTTCAATTATTCAGAACATCAGAGGAGACAGACCTTTCTGTAAAACTATTTACTAAGTCTGTCCGACATTCAAGGGAATTGCGGATATTTGCTGAAGTCAGGTTTTCTCTTCTCCAGGAATGCACGGCCGCCCTCCTGAGCTTCGTCCAAAGTATAGTAAAGCATGGTCGCATCACCAGCCAACTGTTGTATACCTGCCTGACCGTCCAACTCAGCATTGAAACCGGCCTTCATCATACGCAGCGCCAAAGGAGAACGCTCCATCATCGTCTCAGCCCAAGAAACAGTTTCGTCCTCCAGTTGATCGAAAGGCACGACCTTATTGACGAGTCCCATCTGTTCAGCTTCCTTGGCCGAATACTGACGGCACATATACCATATCTCACGCGCTTTCTTCTGTCCGACGATCCTTGCGAGATAAGATGCACCGAACCCGGCATCGAAAGAACCGACCTTAGGACCGGTCTGTCCGAAAATCGCATTGTCACTGGCTATCGTCAGGTCACAGACGAGATGGAGCACATGCCCGCCACCGATCGCATAACCGTTAACCATCGCGATCACAGGTTTGGGCAGATACCGGATCTGCATCTGGACATCCAAGACATTCAGGCGAGGGACACCGTCATCGCCTACATAGCCGCCACGGCCTTTGACATGCATATCACCGCCGGAACAGAACGCTTTATCCCCTGCGCCCGTCAATATCACGACCCTGATATCCAAAGTATTGCGGCAATAACTGAAGGCCTGACTCATTTCCAATACCGTCAATGGCGTAAAGGCATTACGATAACGTGGACGGTTAATCGTGATCTTTGCGATATGATTATACTCTTCAAAAAGAATTTCTTTAAAATCAAACCCCTGAATGGGTTTCCATACTCTCTTGTTATGATCTTCCATATCTCTTATTTTTAACGACCTGCCGACTCACGACAGGCAAATATTAATGGTCATTTATCTTTAGGTTCAGAAGACTTGCACGAAGACAGGCAACTCTTGAAATAGGCCTGATAAACTTTGATATCTGTTTCAGAATCCGTAAACACTTCCAAAAGCATCGGGCGATTGGTCTTCCTGGTAAGGAGTTGGACAATACCTGCCTGCATATCTTCCATACCGTTAGCCTGCAGATAGCCAATATCATTCTGAGTGCAAAGTCCCTTAGCCATGGTCTGGTGATCCCCACGTACAAGTTTTTCGCGTGCAGGACTCTGGCGAAGCCCTTCAAACTGGTTGAAAATGGCACCGCCGCCATTATTCATCAAGATGATGCGGAAATTACCTTTCAGATTCTGATTCCAAAGCGCATTCGCATCATAGAAGAAACTCAGGTCACCCAAAACACAGAACACCTGATCTCTGCAGACGACAGACATGCCCGCAGCTGTAGACAGCGAACCGTCTATCCCATTTACGCCCCTATTGCACCAGACATGATGCCCGGCAAAGATGTTGGCGATCCGGACGGCATTGCTGTTGCCATACTGTACTTGATAATCATAATCAATATCTTCCAACTGTTCTTCAAAACACTTCACGACAGCCATTTCCGAATATGCCGGTTCATAAGCGGCAGCATGATTTTCAGCATTGTCGAGTGCCCGCTTCCAAGTTTCATGGAAAGGCAGAACCGTTTTCGGTTTCTTTCCTATTGCCTCTGCCAAATGTTTCAGAAAATCGGCAGTATCCGTTTGTACGATTCCCCTCAAAGACTTGAAAGTATCATAGACCGCCGGATCATCTGAAGCTATCCGCCACGTCTCCAGATCCTTATCAGCTCGGAGGAACACTTTCAACGATTTGCTGACCAGCGTATACCCCATGAAGACGAGGAAGTCCGGCTGATACTCCGGGGCCTTGTTTCCGGAAAGGATCTCTTCGAAATGCAAGATATTGTAGTCAGGAACGCTCAAGCGTTCATCCAGCAGGACACCATAATCAGCTATGACTTGCAAACTCCCTTGGAGATCATCATAGACAGAAGGTGCGTCCTGGCCGATGACAACCATAGGCCGACGAGCCTGAAGGAACCTCTCGATAACAAAATCACGCCCTTCAGGAGACACATTGTCGCCGAAAGACCGGATCAGACGCTCCTCAGGCAGTTGCTTGACCGTATATTCATACAGAGGTTCCGTGATCGGCACATTGATATGCACCGGTCCGCCACCATGACGAGAAGAAGCCAGCAAGGCCTCATTGACCAACCGGTTGCAATACCAATGCGATTCCTCATTACTACCCGGTTCAGGCAAAGAGACAGATTTCAGCACAAACTTTCCCAAAGCGCCTTCTTGAGGAATCGTCTGCCCGTCCAACTGATCGATCCACTGTATCGGACGATCTGCTGAAACGACGATCAGACGCTGGTGTTGGTAACAAGCCTCAGCCACAGAAGGAAGGAGGTCCAGAAGGGCACTGCCGGAAGTGACACAAACCACCACTGGACCGTGGGTGTACTGACACATGCCCAAAGCATAGAACCCTGCAGACCGCTCATCCGTACAAGGATAGCAGGAGACGGAAGGACACACTTCCAAATTGTGTACAATCGGTGAATTCCTGCTCCCGGGACAGACTACAGCATGGCGCACGCCATGTTTGACCAACAAATCCGTTAATATATTGACATTCTCTTTATTGCTATACATCTTTTTATCCATCAATTTACTGTAAAAATAGATTCTTCGTTATTCGGACAAACTTAGGGACAACGGCAAAGGTCAGTTCTATTTTGCCCTTTCCTACAACAGTCGCTCCATCGTTCCCAACTTTGCCCCTGTCTCCAGCCATTCATCCTCACAATGGCTGTCGTTCAGCAAGCCGCCCCCGGCGTAAAGGTCACAATAGTGAGCAGTCAACTCCATGCATCTCAAGGTGACATAAAGATGGGTCTCGCCTTGAAAAGAAAGCGGACCTTGAAACCCACTGTAATAGCGGCGCGGGGCACATTCATTTTCGAGGATGAAGCGGCGAGCCTTCTTCTTGGGAAGTCCGCAAACAGCCGGTGTCGGGTGAAGCGCATCCAGCAGGTCGCCCAAATGATCATGGTCAGGCAATGTGAATCTGAAATCACTCCGCAGATGCAGAAGGTCAGCAGCACGCGTCGTATAAGGCGGTGTCTTTTCGAGTTGGTTGGAAAAACGGTCGACACATTTCTCGATATAGTCAGCCACAAGTGCCTGCTCATGGATATTCTTTTTCGTCCACAGGGCATTCCGTAAAGCCGGATCCCGATAAGGATTCTGAGGGAAAGACGTCCCCGTATCCCCCGACTTCATCGTACCTGCCAAAGCGATCGTCTGCCAGATCCGCCCACTGCCTTTCAGGAGGATTTCAGGGGTAGCCGTCAGCCACGTCCCGCCCTCTTGCGTGGAGACGAGAGCGACGAACAGATGAGGATAGCACCTGCACGCCTTCTGAAAAAGTTCTTCCGGAGTCGGCAAGTTTTCGATATATCGACGTGAGCGTCGGGCCAGAACAATTTTCTGAAACTCCTTACCAGTGAGTTGTCCATGAAAGGCCGCGAACATCTTCTGATAAGACTCCCATTCACTTGAAAGATCATGGGACTTACCGGCATCGGAAATGCCTGCATCCAACTGATCAGCACCTTTCGATGCACCGATCTTCAAGACCTCCACCTGATCAGGTACGAGGAGGAGCACAGGTGTCTCTCTGGAAGGATCAAAGGGAGCGAAGACAAATCCACTCCGTCCGTTAAGGTCAGATACAGCATCTAAGGCAATCGGTTGGGATTTGGAGGACAGGCAGACACATTCGTCCTGACCGGGCAAACGGTAGATGGCATAATTATCCATTAGTGGTACCGCCCTCCTTTTGCTTCCCCTCCTTCACAGCTTTCGGACTACGGGGACTCAGCACATAATTCGTCACCTGCACGGTAGAGATCAGTTCGCCCGCCTCATTCCGGATATCAATATGCCATTGGTGAAGCGTGCGGCCCTTGTGTTGCAGACGGCCATAAGCAGTGACAGTGTCCCCAAAGAGGACAGACTTCAGGTGATTGCCGCTCACGTTGATGCCGACACATATCTTCCCCGGACAGAGTGCCATACTGCCGACGCCGGCAAGATTCTCCGCCAAAGCCAATGTGGCCCCACCGCTCAGGAAACCGAACGGCTGTTTGTTGCGTTCATCCACTTTCATCTTCCCGATCAATGTATCAGGTTCAGGTGTTGAGATAAACTCGATACCTAAGGTCTTGGACAGACCGTCTTCCCGTTTCAGGATATTCCGTTCTCTTTCGATATTCATACGTCTGATGTTAGAATGGCAAAATTACGAAAAAACAAGGATATAAATTCATGAAGAGATTAGATTTTGGTTTTCTACTGTTAAAATGGAAAACAAAAGGAAAATGAAAGTTGATACTTACGAATGTAAACCTGGATATAAAGTTCCTCCAAAGAGAAGAATAAAAATCACAAAACACACGATGCTTTCGGAATAATTTATTAATTTTGCAATCAAAGTAACAGTTTGAAAATAGAAGAAATGAACGTATTAGAGCTTAGCGAACAGGAAATCGGCCGCAGAGAAAGTTTGCAAGAACTTCGGAAGATGGGAATCAACCCATACCCGGCCGCAGCGTATCCTGCCAATGCCTTCAGCACTGACATCAAAGCAGAATATAAAGAAGATGAAAAGCGCGAGGTGGTCATAGCCGGCAGAATGATGACCCGGCGTATCATGGGTAAAGCCAGTTTTGCAGAATTGCAGGACTCAAAGGGCCGGATCCAGGTATACATCACCCGTGATGATATCTGCCCTGAAGACAATAAAGATCTCTACAATAAAGTTTTTAAGAAACTCCTGGATATCGGAGATTTTATCGGCATCAAAGGTTTTGTATTCAAGACCCAGACCGGTGAAGTCACTGTACACGCCCAGTCTCTGACCCTTTTGAGCAAGAGTCTGAAACCCCTGCCGATCGTCAAGTACAAGGACGGTGTCGCATACGACGAATTCAATGACCCTGAACTCCGCTATCGCCAGCGCTATGTGGACCTGATCGTCAATGAAGGGGTCAAAGACACCTTCATCAAACGTGCCACTGTCCTCCGCACCATGCGTGACTTCTTTGACAAGGCCGGCTATACGGAAGTGGAGACCCCGATCCTCCAGAGTATTCCGGGAGGAGCCAGTGCACGGCCTTTCATCACCCACTACAATGCGCTGAACATCGACATGTACATGCGTATTGCCACAGAACTCTATCTCAAGAGACTCATCGTCGGCGGGTTTGAAGGCGTGTATGAAATCGGCAAGAATTTCCGCAATGAAGGAATGGACCGGTATCATAACCCCGAATTTACCTGTCTAGAACTCTATGTCCAGTACAAAGACTATAACTGGATGATGGGGTTCACTGAAAAACTCCTTGAGACGATCTGTATTGCCGTCAATGGCAAACCGGAAGTCCAGATCGGAGACCATCTCGTCAGTTTCAAGGCACCTTACCGCCGCATTCCCATACTGGATGCCATCAAGGAAAAGACCGGTTACGATGTGGACGGTAAAAGCGAAGACGAGATCCGTGAGATCTGCAAGAAACTCAATATGGACGTGGATGAGACGATGGGCAAGGGCAAACTCATTGACGAGATGTTCGGACAGTTCTGTGAGGGAACATTCATACAGCCGACCTTCGTCATTGACTACCCTGTAGAGATGTCTCCGCTGACGAAGATGCACCGCTCAAAGCCGGGGTTGACCGAACGCTTCGAACTGATGATCAACGGCAAGGAACTGGCAAATGCCTATTCCGAATTAAACGACCCACTGGATCAGGAAGAACGTTTCAAGGAACAGATGCGGCTGGCTGACAAAGGCGATGATGAAGCGATGGTCATTGACCAGGACTTCCTGCGTGCCCTGCAATACGGCATGCCGCCGACGAGTGGCATCGGCATCGGCATCGACAGACTGGTCATGCTGATGACCGGCAAAGAGTACATTCAGGAAGTGATGCTCTTCCCGCAGATGAAGCCGGAACCGAAGATCCCGCAAAGCAGTGCCAAGGAATGGGCTGCCATAGGCGTCCCGGAAAACTGGATGTATGTCCTCCGGAAGTGCGGATTCAACCTGATCTCAGACATCAGGGATGAAAAGGCACAGGGTCTCCAGCAGAAGATCGGAGAGATCAACAAGAAATACAAACTGAACTACGAGAAACCTTCCGTAGAGGAGATAGGCAAGTGGATCACTGAAGCTGCCAAACTCGACGCCCCCAAAGAGGCGTGACCCTCGGAAGGTACAAAACAGTTTGACGAATGGTCTTCAGGGAAGGCCCGGAACGCAGATAACTTGCAGTGGAGCTCAGGTATTTTCTAGAACACCTGATGAATGATATATGTTTAATGTAGGAAAAACAGCGATAATCGGTGACGGGTCATGGGCTACAGCCATAGCCAAGATGATCGTGAGTCATACTCACCACATCGGCTGGTATGTCCGCAGACCTGACCGCATCGAAGATTTCAGACGACTGGGGCACAACCCGGTCTATCTGTCAAATGCCCGGTTTGATGTCAGTGAAATCTATTTTTCCGATGACATCACAGAGATCGTGGACCACTATGACACGCTGGTTTTCGTGACCCCCTCCACCTATCTGAAAGGACTGCTCAAGAATCTGAAAGCTCCCCTGAAGGGCAAGTTTATTGTCACTGCCATCAAAGGCATCATCCCGGATGAGAATCTGGTCTGTTCGGAATATTTCCACCGGACCTACGGCATCCCCTACAATGACCTCGCCTGCATCGGAGGTCCCTCCCATGCAGAAGAAGTTGCCTTGAGATGCCTGACTTATCTGACCGTTGCCTGCGGTGACCGGGAAAAAGCCAAAGCCTTTACCGAATTGCTGAATTCGGACTTCATCCGCACCAAGATCTCCACAGATGTCATGGGAATAGAATACAGTTCTGTTTTGAAGAACATCTATGCCATTGCCGCGGGAATATGCAACGGTCTTCAATACGGCGACAATTTTCAGGCCGTCCTGATGTCGAACGCCGTCCAGGAGATGAACCGATTTCTGACAGCCACCTATCCTTGTGACCGCTGTATTTACGACAGCGTCTACCTCGGTGACCTGCTGGTGACCGGGTATTCCAAGTTTTCCAGGAACCGCACCTTCGGGACAATGATCGGAAAAGGCTATTCTGTAAAAAGAGCGCAAATAGAGATGGAAATGGTTGCCGAGGGCTATTACGGCACCAAGAGCATGAAAGAGATCAATGCGCACATGCGCATCAAGATGCTCATTCTTGACGCCGTATATGACATCCTCTATAACCGTATAGATCCCAAGACAGAAATCAAACTCTTGGCAGATGTATTCCGTTAGAAAAATCTATAAATTTGTAGCGGACTCAGTCCACTAATAAAAAACAACTTCAATGAAAAATATCAACTTAGACATTACTAAAGCCACATCGTTTCTGAAGAACGATGCAGTAAAATCGTATGAGTCAAAGGTTAAGGCTGCTCAGGAAGCTCTTGAAAACGGCACATGTGCCGGGAACGATTTCCTCGGGTGGTTGCATCTCCCTTCTTCCGTCACCCCTGCTTTCCTTAAAGAAATAGAGGATGAAGCAAAGGTCCTCCGTGCCAATTGTGAGGCTATTGTCGTTGCAGGAATCGGGGGCAGTTATCTAGGTGCCCGCGCCGTCATCGAAGCCCTGGGCAATTCATTCAGTTGGCTCGTCAATGACGACAGCAAGAATCCGAATATCCTTTTTGCAGGAAACAATATCGGAGAGGATTATCTCTCAGAACTGACCACTTACCTCAAAGGCAAGAAATTCGGTGTCATCAATATTTCCAAATCCGGTACGACGACAGAAACTGCTCTGACTTTCCGTCTGCTCAGAAAACAGTGCGAGGCACAGAGAGGCAAAGAAGAGGCCAAGAAGGTCATCGTTGCCATCACAGACGCCCACAAAGGCGCTGCCCGCGTATGCGCAGACAAGGAAGGCTTCAAGAGTTTTATCATCCCTGATAATGTCGGTGGCCGCTTCTCAGTACTTACCCCGGTAGGTCTGCTGCCAATCGCCTGTGCAGGATTCGACATCAAGAAAATCATCGACGGTGCCCGCGACATGGAAAAGGCTACCGGTGCACACGTGGCTTTCGAAGACAATCCTTCCGCACTCTACGCTGCTACACGTCAGGCTCTGTATACACAGAACGGAAAGAAGATCGAGATCATCGAAAACTTCCAACCCAAACTCCATTACATCGGTGAGTGGTGGAAGCAACTTTACGGTGAGAGTGAAGGCAAGGAGAATAAGGGTCTGTTCCCTGCTGCCTGTGACTTTACTACTGATCTCCACTCTATGGGACAGTGGATTCAGGAAGGTGAACGCTCAATCTTCGAAACCGTCATCTCTATCGAAAAACCGAACCACACTCTGTTGTTCCCTCATGACGATGACAACCTCGACGGTTTGAACTTCCTCGAAGGCAAACGCGTAGACGAAGTCAACAAAATGGCAGAACTGGGAACCAGACTGGCCCACGTTGACGGCAAGGTCCCCAATATCCGCATCAGTGTTCCTGAATTGAACGAATACTATGTCGGACAACTCATCTATTTCTTTGAGAAAGCCTGTGGTATCAGTGGTCTGTTGGAAGGTGTCAACCCGTTCAACCAGCCTGGTGTGGAAGCCTATAAGAAGAATATGTTCGCACTGCTCAACAAACCTGGCTACGAAGCAGAGAGCAAGGCCATCAGAGAGCGCCTCGACAAAGAAAAATAATCCCTTCTTGATATTCCGGGAGACTGACTGCTGCATGACAGAGCCAATCTCCCGGAAATTATAAATGTCCTAAATGCCAAATATGAAGAGAAGGCCTCTCCTCTCTTTTCAATTGGAGATTCAGACAGAGCAGGTAAAAAGATTGACTCTATTATTATAACATGAACAAGAAAGACATTCAGGCGGCTCTGAGCACATACAGAAATCATCTGAAGGCTTCGGGAATATCTGTCCCGATAGAAGAATCCAATAAAGGGATCCGCTGTGTCTTATTCGATATGGACGGTGTCCTCTACAATTCGATGCCTAACCATGCCATCGCCTGGACTCAAAGCATGAAGCAATTCGGAATACACATGACGACAGCTGACGCTTATGCTACTGAGGGAGCCAGAGGCATTGATACCATACGCCTTTTTGCGCAACGGCAACTGGGCAAGAACCTCTCAATAGAGGAAGCACAACAGATGTACGATGTGAAAACCGACTATTTCCACAAATTACCCGAACCGGAGATCTTCCCCGGTGTCATTGATTTGATGCGGCAGATCCAAGCCTCAGGCATTACCATCGGGGTTGTCACCGGAAGCGGACAACGCCCGCTCATCCAAAGACTGCTGCGCGACTTCGGCGAGTTCCTCAATGAAACACATATCGTCACCGCTTACGACGTCAAACGCGGTAAACCTTATCCTGACCCTTATCTGATGGGTCTGAAGAAATGCGGCAACTACCAGCCTTGGCAAGGTGTCGTCATCGAGAATGCACCTCTGGGGGTACGCTCAGGTGTAGCAGCTCATATCTTCACCATAGGCGTGAACAGTGGTCCACTACCCGATTCTGCATTGGAGAAAGAAGGCGCCTATCTTGTCTATCAGAAAATGACGCAATTATGTAAGGACTGGAATACGCTCCTGGAAGAATCAAGAAATCAATAACCCGTCTCTCTTCCTTTTCTGATATATCCCAATTGGAATCTACCAGAAAAGAAAGATTTCAGATTTTATAGAAGTTTGCCAATGCCCAGTCAAGACCAGGCAATTGGCATTTATCAATCACAGGCAACAAGTCTTGCCTTTCGGTGCTACAATATCACGGCTGTACCACTGCAAGTCACCATCAGCATGGAATTGGATTGTCCTACGGTCTCATAGTCCAGATCAATTCCGACGACAGCGTTTGCGCCTAATTGTGCAGCACGTTCGGACATCTCGCTCATAGCGGCAGTCTTTGCCTCCTTCAAGACACCTTCATAACTTTTACTTCTGCCTCCGAAAAAGTCTCGGAAACCTGCCAGCATGTCCTTGATGGCATTGGCACCTATGATTGTTTCACCTGTTACTACCCCTATATATTTCTGGACAGGATGTCCTTCAAGGGTTGGAGTTGTCGTTAATATCATTTTATTTGCTTTTTAAAAATTAATATGTATTCGATCGATTTTACTTTCTGCTTCGTCAGTTGAAGATGAGGCACTTTCTGCCTCCCAATGTCAGGTCTTTCCCTCGAGAAAAACAAGAACATTTACTGTCATTCCACCGCGTCCTCCCCATCTTTCCGGATCGTCCAACATCATTAAATTATATGGACTAACACTAAAATTTCAGCTATGAATCCCATATAAAAACAAGAAGTCGCTCTCTCGAGAAAGAAGAAGCTTTCTTTCGAGAAACAAGACGCTGCCTTTCTCGAAACTACGAGCGCTTATTTCTCGAATGGTACAAAGTCTGTTTCTCAGAAGGCTCAACCGGGGCTGCTCACTGAAAGACAAAATCGAGTTTGTTGCCCGACCGTCTTCTTCTAGAACCCATACCGTTCCCATCCGACTCTCGTCAGATGATTTCTCCACTACCGAAGCAACGGTGATGGTCTGTATCATAAACGACACAAAACTGTCCCGGAGCTACACCGTGAATGGGCGCATCAAGATGGAAGAGATAACTGCCGTCTCCCATGTCTTCTACAGTAGCTGCAGTGAAGTCAGGGGTATGCCTGATCTTCAAGGTTACCCTACTCTCTTTGACCGGTTCCGTCAGGAAATGGAAATCATGCACTTTAAACTCTTTCTTATAGGCGGTCTGTGGATCATATCCGTGGCTCACATAAAGGATATTGTTCGGCGTATCCTTCTTGACAACGAACCAGGGGCCACCACCTAAGCCGAGGCCTTTGCGCTGCCCGATCGTATGGAACCAGACCCCATTATGCTCACCGATCTTCTTGCCGGTCTCCAATTCGATGACATCTCCTTTTTTCTCACCGAGATAACGTCGGATATATTCGTTATAATCAATATTACCCAGAAAGCATATTCCTTCAGAATCCCGCCTCTTGGCAGTAGCCAGATGCTCACGCTCAGCTATCTCACGTACCTCCTCTTTCCGGTATTGCCCGATAGGAAAAACAGCCTTTTCCAACTGCCAACCGTAGATCTGAGCCAGAAAATCCGTCTGATCCTTTACCGGATCCGGACTTGTCGTCAGCCATTTCTTCCCGTCTATGATTTCCGTCTGCGCATAATGGCCGGTAGCGATGAGGTCGTAATGACACCCCATCTTTTCATCAAATGCACCAAACTTGATCAGTCTGTTGCACATCACATCAGGATTAGGGGTCAGTCCTGCCTTGACTTTGTCCATCGTATATTTGGTCACTTCCTGCCAATATTCCTTATGGCAGTCCACGACCTGCAGTTTGCAATCATATTTCTTCGCTACGGCGGTAGCCATTTCCATATCTTCCTCGCTGTTGCAGTCCCACGATTCTTTTTCCTCAGGACCTATCATAATATAGAAACAGTCAGGGTGCAAACCCTGACGAGCCAGTTCATAGACGACGACACTACTGTCTACTCCTCCCGAGAGAAGTACGGCAATACGCTTGTCTTTAATTTCATCGATATTCATAAGAAACAAAGATAGTTATTTTTATGGTCTGAAAATTCCGAGTGATGTTAAAATACTTGAAACGCATGCATTGCTTATCCTGAATCCACTCATCCGGGAGGAAAACTCTGGGACAAGCAAAGAACAAAAAAGGATCATCCGCATCCTAAGACGCCGGAAAATCCTTTTATTATATGATTAGACCACGTGAAGGGAAGGAACATTGTCCTTTCCTTCAAACTCTAAATTCTAATTCTCAGCAGGCTTAGATTCGCTCTTGCTGTCAGCAGGTTGATCAACCTGCTTTTCGGCAGCCGGAGCTACCTTCTCAGTTGGTGTAGGAGTTGCTTCTGCTGCTGGTGCTGAAGATATCTTTTCAGCAGGTGTAGGAGTTACTTTTGCTGCTGGTTTAGGAGCTGCTTCTGCAACTGGTGCAGAAGATACCTTTACCGATTTAGGAGTTGCCTTTGCAGCAGTTTTACCCGCAGCAAACTCTCTGTTTTTCTGGTCGATAGCCTTGATCTGCTGTCTCACCAGTTCCAGATTATCCTTCTGCCTCTGCACTTTCCGGTTCATTTCTTCGATCAAACTGTTTCCCTTTTTGCTTGCGGCATTCAGGAATCCAAGATTGTTCTCGTAGGTATTGATCTCCTGCTTCAGAGACTCGTACCGATGCATCAACCGTGCACGCTCATTGCCAAGGGCATCCTCACCCCTTTGGGCGACATTCTTCAAACTGCTTCTGAAGTTCTCCAGTCTATGGCGGGCTACAGAAACATGCAGATTAGTATAGATCTGATCCAAGACATCATGATAAGCCTTATAGACTTTATCCTTATCCTTATAGGGGACGTGTCCCGTCTCATTGTATTCACTGACCAGTTTCTGAACCACCTCCTGGACTTTGTCCCCAGGATTCTTCAGCAAGTCCTGCAATTTGGCGATGATCTCATTCTTCTTATCCAGATTATCGTGTTCCTCCTTGTGAGAACCAGCCTGAACGGCATTACGAGCCTCGAAGAAATGGTTGCAAGCTGAAAGGAATTCATTCCAAAGTTTGTCGCCCTCCTTCTTAGGAACCATGCCGACCGTCTTCCACTCTTTCTGCAGAGCGATCAGTTTATCAGTAGTAGCATGCCAATCCGTACTGTCAGTCAAAGCCTGAGCTTTTTCCACCAGTGCTTTCTTCTTCTCGAGATTCTCGGCAAACTTTGCCTTCAGCCCTTTGAAATATTCAGCTTTGCCATTGAAAAATTCGTCACATGCAGAACGGAAACGCTGGAAGATTTTCACGTTCATCTTCTGAGGAGCGAAACCGATTTTCCGCCATTCTCCCTGGATTTCGATGATATCCTTCGTATGATGTTCCCAGTCAGAGGCACTTTTATTCTCTTCTTGTGCTATCGCCTCGACCTTCTCGCAAAGGGCCGTCTTTTTCTCCAGGTTATCCTTTTCCTTGGCACGGATCTTTTCGAAATATTCCTGATGTCTCTTGTTGATGACAGTAGAAGCAGCCTTGAACCTTGCCCAGACTTTCTCCCGGAGATCCTTAGCCACAGGGCCCGTCTCACGGTATTCCTGATGCAATTCCTGCAACTGTTGGAAAGCGCTGATGACATCAGTCACATCTGCCAATTTCTCAGCTTCTTCACAGAGTTTCGTCTTCAACTCAAGATTCTTCTTGAAGTCATACTCACGAGCTTCCCTGTTCAGATTCAGCAAGTCATAGAACTGCTCAACGTACAACTGGTAATTTCTCCAGAGTTCATTAGCCTTCTCTGGCGGGACAGCTCTGATCTCCTTCCATTCCTGTTGGAGATTCTTGAATTCCTGATAGGACTTGTTGGCAGCCTCAGGTGATGTTGCCATCGCCTTGATCTTCTCGATAATATTTTCCTTCTTCTTCAGGTTTTCCTCTTTCTCCTCTTCCTGTCTTTCCAGAACTTTGGCACGCTTCTCACGGATGATCTGCATTTCAGCTTTGAAAGCCTCTTCCATATCGTCAGGCAAAGCCGGATAATGGTCAGGATCACCTCCACCGTCAATGTAAGCTTTCATCTTAGCTTCACGGTCAATGTTCAGCAATTTATAGAAAGTGGTCTTCAGATGGTCTACTTCAGCCTTTTCAGGAGCCTCTTTTCCCCGGGCGATTTCCGTTACCCGGTCGAGGACTTCCTGTCTGGTTTTATAGACCTTCTCAGAAGGAGCCGTTTTTTCTGGTTTCTCTTTTGCAGTCGTGGCTTCACTTGTGCCTTCACCTTCTGCCGGGCTCTTGTCCTCAGAAGCCTTGGGGCTTTCCTCTGAGGTCGTCGTATCCCCTTCATCTGCAGTCGGAGCATCGGCCGTTTCCGGTTCGCTTGTTGTTTCCACTGCAGGTTCCGGAGTTGGTTTCACCGGCTCGTCAGGTGCTTGGGAGACAGTGGGTTCCTCAGTCGTCTTTTCAGACTGGAGGTTCTCATGTTCCTCTATCGGTTCTTGCGTTGCCTCTTTTTTCTCAGAAGCAACTTCTTCAGAAGTCGCAGATTGTTCTACCTGATTCTCTTCTTCCATTTTACCCTTGATCGGGGTATTCTCTTGAGAGTCCATCATTTCACAGTTTAGTTTATGACATGGTTTTTCAATGCAAACACATGCGCTGACGCACGGCTGCCAACAAAGCACTCGTATCGAATACAAGACTTATAGTATGCAAACTTATATAAATTTTTTGTAAAAGCCTAAAGAAAAGCAATTTTTCTAACCTATTTTGGCTAAAGCAAACGTTTATAGCGCAAAATACACCAAGATAAGCCTGACACCAAGGCTGAAAGGAAAAGAGCAATCAGGAAACCATAGGGATTACGTTCCAGGCCATTGATCAGATTCATACCCAAAAGTGAGGCTATAAGTGTAGGAAACATCATGATGATACTCACGGAAGTCAACGTCCGCATCGTCGTATTCATATTGTTGTTGATGATGCTCGAATAGGTGTCCATCGTAGACTCCAGAATATTGGAATAAATGCTTGATGTCTCCCTCGCCTGCATCATCTCGATATTGACATCTTCTATCAGATCCGTATCCAGTTCATCCACCTGCAACTTGAATTTCAATTTCTGCAGCAAACTCTCGTTTCCTCTGATGGAAGTGATGAAATAAGTCAACGAATCCTGCAACCGGCTCAGTCCGATCAAACTCTCGTTGTTCACCTCACGGTCCAGGTTGTGCTTGGACTTTTCAATCAGCGAATTGATCTGTTTCAGACGCTTCAAATACCACACGGAGGAAGAGAGGAAAAGGCGGAAAATCAAATCGACGTAATCCGTGAAACCGACACCGCGCTTCTGCTGATAACTGACAAAGTCTATCATCATGTTCGTCTCGTAGTAACACACGGTAATCGTGACATTTCCCTTATGGATAATGCCCAAAGGCACCGTCGTATAAGGCGTCCGCGAACGGATTTCCTTCACGTATGGGATACGGAGGATGATCAGCATCCAGCCGTCATCATAGTCATAACGTGCACGCTCATCAGTATCACTGATATCCGAAAGAAAATAATCGGGAATATGGTATTCCTCTTCCAACAACTGTTGGTCTCCCTCACTGGGACAAGTAACTTGAATCCAGCAATCCGGCTTCCATGAGTCGATTGCCTTTAGGCTTTTATTGATATTCCAAAATGTTCTCATCGTGCTAATCTCCATAAAAAAATCAGGGTATGGGAATTAGCATTTTGAGTAATCCTCACACCTGACAATTCTTATATGCCGCGTGATAATCGTCCATTTAAACTTCCAAATTTTAATAGTTTTGCAAAAGTACGTAAAATAATCCGTAAACGAGACAAAAGACAGGAAATAATTCGAATTATTTCCTGTCAGACAACTCCTTTACAACATTGATGACGATTGGCATTCCTGAGATGCCGAACGGGTGTTTGTCACCTGCTCCCGACCTTATTTCTCAGGAATCTCTGCCAGAACTTCCTTGACCAACTCCCAGTATGGAGGGATGGAAGAGATCTGGCAGCGCTCACTGGTCGTATGCGGCGAGTAGATCGTAGGTCCGAAAGAGACGATATCCAGTCCCGGATATTTGCTCAGGATGACAGAGCATTCCAGTCCCGCATGATCTGCCTGAATGACCGGATCTTTCCCATTCTGCTCCCGATAGACCTTCTTGACCAATCCGACAATAGGGCTTTCAGGAACAGGGTCCCAGCCTCCGTAATCTCCGCTTGTCGTCGTCTTCATGCCTGCCATGCTGAAACAACTCTCGAGTTGCTCCACCATATAGGCTTTCATATCTTCACGAGAAGAGCGGACCAGGATCTTGAACTTTGCCTGATGGTCATCTATCTCAATGATGGCCAGATTGCTGGAAGTTTCCACAACATCAGGATAGGCAGGGACCATGCGGAGCACACCATTATGGCAAGCATAGATCGCATCTATCAGGTTATCCTGTATCTCTTCCGGCACACGGGTAGCAGGTGCAGCTACCTCTTCGACAAAGAACCTCACGTCCTTTTCGATACCTTTGAATTCCTCTTCGATCAACTGTTTTTGATGGCTTACCATCTCACTGAGCGCACCGATATTTTTCTTTGGCAATGCCAAGACGACCTCTGCCTGGAAAGGAATAGCATTGCGCATGCTGCCCCCATTCCAAGACACCAGTCGGGCGCCAGCTTCAGCGATGGCACGCCGTACAAGTCTTGCCATTTCCTTATTGGCATTTGCACGTCCGGCATTGATTTCCAGACCGGAATGTCCTCCGCGCAGGCCTTTCAGAGTCACCTTTACAGCCCCGTCAAGGACATTTGCTTCAGCCTTATAATCGAGTTCGGCTGTCACATCAACGCCTCCAGCAGAACCGACAGTAAACTTTCCCCAAAGTTCGGAATCGAGATTCAGGAGAATATCGGCCTTCAGCTCCCCTTCCGGCAAGTCATTGGCACCATACATGCCTGTTTCCTCATCTCGGGTAATCAGCACCTCTATCGGGCCATGCTTCAGGTCTTTACTCTCTAGGACAGCCATCGCCGTAGCGACCCCCATGCCGTCATCAGCGCCAAGAGTCGTACCTTTGGCTTTGACCCAATCGCCGTCGACATAAGCGTCTATCGGGTCTGTCTCGAAATTGTGAGTACTCTCCGGAACTTTTTGAGGGACCATATCCATGTGACCTTGCAAGAGAACGGTCTTGCGGTTCTCCATTCCAGGCGTAGCAGACTGGCGCATGACGATATTACCGGCAGGATCCTCAAAAGCCTCGACTCCGACCTGCTTGGCAAAATCAAGCAGAAACTGGCGTATGGCATCCAAATGCCCTGAAGGTCTGGGAACCTGTGTCAATGCATAGAAATTATGCCAGATGATTTCCGGTTTTAAATTCTTGATTTCTTCCATAATTATTGTATTTAAGTTGAAACTTCCATCGCGCTTTCCCCGGAACAATATTCCGATGAATAGGAAAGTATCTTATCCCTGTTTGCATCTCAAAAAGATCAGGTCATCATGGTTGCTCTGAACCATGTTCTCCTATTGTATATTAGGTTTCTTATCTGTCAGTATTGCTTTTTTCTTCGTCGTAAAAGACAAAGCCAGCCAACCGTAAATTCCAATCAATACCACCAGCAAGGTCTGTATGCTGTGTACGATAAGCACAAAATTAAGGGCATCCGTTGCCGTCACCCCATACAATATCAGCATGGTCTTAACTGCGAAATGCCAAGGCCCTGCCCCATTAGGAGTGGGCACGATCACGGCAATGCTGCCTACGATGAAAGTGACCAAGGCGCAGGACATACTCAGGTGGGAAGTCGCCTGGAAACAGAAAAATGTCAGGTAGTAATGCAGGAAATAACTGCCCCAGATAGCCAGGGTGAAGAAGATGAACAATGGAGCATTCCTCACTTTCTTCAACGACATGACTCCCTGCCAGATTTCCTTCACGGCATCCTTCACCTTATTATATATAGAGAGTTTCTTCAGCAGGAAGTAGAGCAGTCCGATTGCCATCACACCGCATACGCCTGTCACGAGATACCCCGTGAACGTAAACCTACTGAAAAAAGAACTCATGCTCGTACCCGTCTTCCGGAAAAAGGTGTGGAAAAGTGGAATCTGATAGAGGATAGTCAAAAAGGTCACGATCATGATCAACAGCGAATCTATCGCCCGCTCTATCATCACCGTACCTAAAGCCTTCGGGAAAGAAACGCCGTCCCATCGCCTGAGGATGCCACAACGGGCAAACTCCCCTATTCTGGGAACGACCAGACTCGATGCATACGACACAAAGATGGAGTTGACACTTACAGATGTCCGCGGGTGCTCTCCCACCGGCTCCAGTGTCTGACGCCAACGCCACCCGCGAAAAGCCTGGGCAAGGACGCCAAAAGGCAGAGACAACAGCATCCACCCCCAATTCATCTTGTGCAACATCACATATTCCACTTGCTTGAAGTTGAAGCCCCTATACATCCAATAGAGAATGGCGCCACCGAGAAACAACGACAGTACCACCTTGAATGCCTGATTTAAAGCCTTCTTCTTCATATCCTGCAAAGTTAGGTAAAATAAATGAAAAGGAAATATTTTTTCAGACTATATTGGGTAAATAGGGGCAAAATGGGCACTTGGAACACGTATGAACTTGATTAAAATCAATAAAGAAGCCGAAAGAATCATTTTCAATTGGAATTGTTATCGCACACAATTAAAAGTTCATACCTTTGCAATCGAAAGAGAGATAAAGATGAAAAGAAGATAAAAGGATAACAAGAGTGAGAATTGAGAGTATTAGTAGAAAAAAGATTGTTTAATTTAAAGGTAAGAAGATTATGGTAACATTAATTTCAGCAGCTATTGTAGCAATTATGATTGCACAAGCTATTAAGGTAAACGGTAAGATAAACATGAGTAACAAGTAATCTTGCCAAATTTGAAAGAAAGCATTTGAAACAATACAAAAAGGCGAAGCGATGAGAATTGCTCCGCCTTTTTTCGTGCCTTATTGTATGAGGGTTCTGATAGAGTCTCTTCCTTTGCTCCGGCATAACGGAACCGGGTAGGCCGAAAGTATTTCCTGCACCGGAGTATGATTTTCCGATCGGCTGCCAGTTTTATCAACAAGATTTACTATTTTTGCAAAAGAAATTCAAAAACATGAACAAAGTTAGACCCAAGAAAAATCTCGGACAGCACTTTCTGACAGATTTGAGCATTGCGCAGCGTATCGCCGACACCGTCGATGCCTGTCCTGCAATTCCGATTTTGGAAGTTGGTCCGGGCATGGGCGTCCTCACTCAATATCTCATGCAGAAATCACGGGAATTGAAAGTCGTCGAGATCGATACGGAATCCGTGAACTACCTCCATGAGCATTTCTCCGTCATGAAAGAGAACATCATCGGTGAAGATTTCCTGAGGATGGACCTTTCCAAGGTATTCGACGGCCGCCAGTTTGTCCTGACAGGCAATTACCCGTATGATATCTCCTCCCAGATCTTTTTCAAGATGCTTGACTATAAGGATATCATCCCTTGTTGTACGGGTATGATCCAGCGGGAAATGGCACAGCGGATTGCCTCCCCACCCGGAAAGAAAGCCTACGGCATCATCTCCGTGCTCATACAAGCCTGGTATAATGTGGAGTATCTCTTCACCGTTGACGAAGATGTCTTCAACCCGTCTCCAAAGGTCAAAAGTGCAGTGATCAGAATGACGCGCAACAAGGTCACACATCTGGACTGTGATGAAAAACTCTTCAAGCGACTGGTCAAGACTGTATTCAACCAACGCCGAAAAATGCTCAGAGTCAGTTTCAGGCAAATGTTCCGTAAAGATCAGATCGACAAGGACTTTATCTCTCAGGAGATCATGACTAAAAGACCGGAACAACTCTCCGTCGCAGAATTCGTCCATCTGACGAACCAGGTGGCAGAGCAATATCAAAAACTCGGCATTCCTTTTTAAGAGGATCAGATACAACATGCGGCTATCTGCCGATGAATGCGAGTTGGAGAGTTACTGTAATCTTGTCCTTAATGGAGGGAAAAGAGATTCCTAAGGAACCGATTTAACGCCGGCTTGTCAAAAATGCCGGTAAACAGTTGCACAATCGAAATATTATCTCTAATTTTGTCAATACGAATCTAATATAAAATCTTATGATAGACGTTAAGCAAACACTAAGAAGTGCAGAAGACCGTATGAAGAAAGCCACAAACTTTCTTGAAGAAGAATTGGCGCGCATTCGTGCAGGACGCGCCAACACAGCCATCCTCGATGGCGTGAAAGTAGAATCTTACGGACAGACAGTACCCCTGAATCAAGTTGCCAGCATCACGATCCCTGATGCCCGCTCTATTGTGATCCGCCCTTGGGACCGCAAGCAAATCAAAGCTGTAGAAAAGGGTATTATGGACTCTGACGTGGGCATCACACCTGAGAACAACGGTGAAGTGATCCGCCTGAATCTCCCTCAACCTACTGAGGAACGACGGAAAGATCTCGTCAAACAGTGCAATAAGATGGGAGAAAAGACCAAGGTGGAAATCCGCAGTGTCCGCAGTGAATATAAAGAAAAACTCAAAAAGGGTACAAAGGACGGACTTTCTGAAGATCTGGAAAAAGACGCCGAAGACAAACTCCAGAAGGTGCATGACAAGTACGTCAAGGATGTAGACCTCTTGCTGGCTGACAAACAGAAAGAGATTATGACGGTATAATGAAAGGACTTGTCATCAAGAATACCGGCAGTTGGTATACGGTCAAGACACTCGACGGGCATATCGTAGAGAGCAAGGTCAAAGGCAATTTCCGCCTGAAAGGCATTCGCTCTACAAATCCCGTGGCAGTGGGTGACCATGTCGAAATCACGAAGAATCCTGAGGGGACGGCTCTCATCACAGCCATCGAAGACCGGAAAAATTATATTATCCGGAAAGCCCCCAACTTGTCCAAACAGAGTAACATACTGGCTGCCAACCTCGACCTCGCCCTTCTGATGGTTACAGTCAACTATCCCGTGACGAGTACAACTTTCATCGACCGTTTTCTGGCTGGTGCCGAAGCCTATCGAGTGCCTGTCACCCTAGTTTTCAACAAGCATGACTTGTTAAGTGATGATGAAATCCATTACCAAAGAATGATGATGGATCTCTACGACCATATCGGTTATTCCTGTATAGAGATCCAGGCAAAAAGCGGTGAAGGGATAGAAGCACTGAAACCTCTGCTGAAAGACAAGGTCACACTGGTCAGTGGAAACAGTGGCGTGGGAAAATCAACACTCATCAACCAACTCGTACCCCAAGCTCATCTCCGTACTTCAGAGATCAGTGAAGCACACAATACAGGTACGCACACCACGACATTCAGCGAGATGCTCGAACTGCCTGAAGGCGGCTATATCATTGATACACCGGGCATCAAAGGATTCGGAACTTTTGACATCGAACCTGCAGAACTGTCGAGTTATTTCCGCGACATCTTCGAGTTCTCTAAGCAATGCCGCTTCTCGGATTGCACGCATACGAACGAACCCGGATGCGCGGTAAAAAAAGCTGTGGAAGAGCATTACATCGCAGAGAGCCGTTACAATTCTTATCTCTCCATGCTGGAAGACAAGGACGAAAACAAATACAGAGAGGCCTATTGACTTTCTTCAAATGAAAGTATCTTTTTCGACAATAACTGCCCTCTGTATCTCATACTTTAAAGAGTATTGTTTCGGTTGATCCGTCCACAAACAACAGGCAATTCGTGAAGCCTTAATTTTCTGTTCCGTTAAAACCACCTGATGTGAATTGACATTCTTATCGTGTCTGGGCAAGGAAAGTTTCAGACACTTTATCACATCTATTTCTTCGCTTTTGCCGCGTACAGTTCAGAAAGGTTACGAGCAAATTACCATTAGATCATTCTAAAGCCATTTGAGCATTTTATTCCTTTCTGATAGATCCTATTTATTGGATAAAACCGAATAAGTGACAGGCCATTCACTTGATAGGTCTACCCAATATAAGGGCGTAATGAAAGAAACACTTAAGGCTCCATACTTTATTTCGTTATCATAAGAACACAAAAATCATTCAATTTACACCCGACCAGGTATCTTAAGGAAAAGAACAGATTACACCATCTTCGGAAAAAGAGACATCAGAGGTCAGTCATTAAAGCACAAATAGAAGAATATTCCGCCACAAATCAATCATAAAGATATGTTTTTCAAATAAAATATAATCGTTTTGATTCGTTTTAATTCTATTTTTTATACCTTTGCACAGAATAAAGATAAAGAAAAAGGTAAAAAGAGGATTAACGGGGAATTTCATTATCTGAAAAAGAAGGCTTAACTATAAGGGTATCCGCCAATTCTAGTTGCCATTCTTATAAATGTGAAGACTTGATTTTCAGAAATGAAAAATGATGATGCGAGGTCTTTTGATTTGAGGAAAAGAACAATATCTATTATTCACCTTGTGCCCGGCATAAACGGACACATAATATTTTAATTACATGAGTAAGAACAAGTTTCTGGTACCGCTGATTTACATTGGTATCATGTATTTTACGGTAGGATTCACGCTCGGGATAAACAGCTATCTCGTCCCTTTATTGCAGTCAGCACTCAAAATTTCGGCAGGTCAGTCCTATCTTGTTCTGGCGGCTAACTTTGCTGCTTTCCTACTGTTTTCCTATCCGGCATCACTTCTGATCAGGCACATTGGTTATAAGCGCACCATGTCACTTTCTTTTCTGTTTTATGCCATCGGATTTTTACTTTTCATCCCTTCCTCAGCCCTGCGCTCACTGGGTCTTTTCCTCTTGGCATCCTTCATCTCCGGCACAGCTAATGCCACGTTACAATCAGCCATCAATCCCTATGTGACCATCCTAGGTCCAATCGACAGTGCCGCCAAGCGCATGAGTCTTATGGGAATCTGCAATTCCTGTGCCTGGGCTATCGCCCCAATCGTCCTGGGCATCATCATAGGCAAACCCATCAAGGAAGTGTCCCTCAATGATACTTCCCTACCTTTTATTTTCATCTCAATCTTTTCTGTCATCTTAGCCGTCATCATGTACAAATCACCTCTGAAAGAAATCAAAGCTGTCGGAGAAGATGAAGGTCATGTGGAAGACTGCCCCTACGCTGCATCAAAGAAATCAATATGGGAATTTCCTCATCTCATACTCGGTGCCATCACCCTGTTCCTCTATGTCGAAGTGGAAACCATAGCAAGAGCTACACCCGTCGATTATGCTACAAATCTGAATTTGGCAAATCCTGACTATTACGCCATATTGCCAAGCATTGGTATGGTAGTCGGCTACATCTGTGGAATCTTCCTTATCCCCAAATACCTCTCACAGAACAAGGCCCTTCGCATCTGTTCCTTCATTGCCATCATAGGTTCACTGCTCGTCATACTCGCCCCACCCGACCTGTCCATCTACTGTATCACCTTCATCGCCTTAGGATGTTCACTGATGTATCCTTCACTATGGCCTTTAGCAATAGTCGACCTGGGGAGATTTACCAAGACAGGTTCATCCCTGTTAGTCACCAGTATTGTCGGTGGAGCCGTCATTCCGACGATATTCGGTTTCATGAAAGATTCCTTAGGCAATCAGAATGCCTATTGGATATGCGTCCCCTGTTTTCTGGTAGTGATGTTCTATGCCTTTTACGGGTATAAGATCCGCACTCATGAGGCCCAAACGACCAAGTGAAATTCCATCCAGTCGGCCATCGACAAGATATTTGCGGAATCAGCAAGACATTCTATTTCATTTCACATCAAATAAATCCGGAATAGTATGAAAGATAAAACTTTTTCAAAAGGTTTCTAAAACTCGATTTAATCATTTAACTTTTAGCACTCGCCTAATTCAATTGGTAGACAAGACCGTCTCACGATTGGATTAGGTTTTTTATTGTTATGATGAACCTAGTCTCACCGATATCCTTCGTGTTTTCCACGCCATTATCCAATCATTTTCTTATTGTCCATTCCACCAATATGATGATACATCCCCTATCAACCCCATTTAGAACCATTTTTTCAAGTGAAACAAGAAAAACGGAATTCAGATAGTCCTCTTTAAATCAAAAATATTATCTTTGTTGAACTTAAAGAAAGAACCAATGAATGATTTAAATATAGAATCCGTTTATCAGCAGATTGCTTATGGAATCCGGGAGTTAGTAGAAGGAGAAGGCAGTTCCGGTAGGATTCTTGGGATGGAAGTCGATTCCGTCAATAATGCCATTGTGGTTAAACTTGCAGAAATGTCAAAAGCATTTCAAAACACTTTAATAGAAGAAATCAAAGAAGATCTCAAAGACTGGAGGGTCAATCCCTTCACAGAAGTCGTCTATGAGGGGAACCAAAAACTTGTTTTCTATCTGAAGGACGAAGACCAAATATTGAAGGCCTATCGAAGTCAGATGTGAAGAAATATTTAAAGAGAAAGGCTTTGGGACAAATAAACAAAAGAAAGGACCTTTACAACTTCTCTAATATAGTAAGACGCTTACTTACGAGTTCCTTGTATTTTTCTTTCTGTTGCTTAGCAATGAATGATGCATCAATACAATTGAACCATTTGGCTTTAAGGATCGTAAAATGACGCAAAAGTCTCTTAGCTACTCGCTCTGACACTCCCGTTGCCTCCATAGCCTCCATAAAGTCCATTGCAAGCAATTTCTTTTGAAAGCCATTAAGTGATAAAGCCAGTTCTTCTGTGTCTTCAGGCATGACAATAGCGGTTGCCACTTGATCATAAGTAGGTGTCAGGACATATTTTCCATTCTTTGGGCTGTACAGGGAGAAGTTCTTCAAGTGCATATCAGCATTGCCTACAATCCAAGCAAACACGACCTGCTCCCAATAGTTGACAATATCCAGTTTGGCAGCACACGAATACTTTTCTATCAGGCGTGTAATCATTTCATAACTGCCCTGGTATTTCTGTTCAGTCAGCTTCCCAGACAATTGACACATATCTTCCATTGGTAATTTCTTTCCTTCTCCTGTACGATCAATCCTGCGAGTAATATAATTCAACTCCCCATCCGGAAACCGGATAAGGGCATGGGGTACGGTTGAAATCCTAGCTATATCAGCAAGATGCATGGTAAGGTCTTCCATCTCCGGGAGACAAATGAACTTTTCGGTCTGGGGTTTCAAGATATATCTGCCCATCACTCCGACGATAGTCAGTCGCTGGGCCTTCCCATTTGCATCATGCTCCAAGTCCATTGACAATTTAGCTTGAACACCAGTTAACGCAGTCCGGTTCTCAACCATTACCAGAGCCAGTTTGTTGATATCTTTCCGTGAATAAGGGAGTACAGGAACTGTTGTACCAAAGAACTTTTTAGCACATTGTGGATGATAATCCACTTCTCCGGCACGCAAAGGCTGATAACAACATAAACATCTTTCCATCATTCCACATCATTGACAGGTTCCACACTTATATTTCCAATACAATCATGACAGCATGTAAGCAACAGTGCCATACGATCACGACGATTGATTTTCCAATTACGCTCAGCAATATTAAGCATCCAACCTTCAGGAATCAATCCGTCAAAGAAAGAAAACAACACATTATTATGGTATAACTCTTTGCGCAAAGGCAAAGTAAGACTTACCGGAAAAGCATCTTTTCTTGACAAATAGTCCGGATCATAAGCAAATGTATATCCTGTTTCATCCTCTGTGAGGATTCCTGCCCTAACGCCACTGACTAAGACTTTACCCTGTCTCATTTACCCTGCCTCCTTTCCAGAGGTACTGCACCTAATTGTAAATTGAACATTTCGAGCACCTGGTTCACTTTGTCCATACGGACAGTAGGCTTTCCCTGCTCCAGTTCCCGGAGGAAACGTAGGCCGACGCCAGACTTGAAGGCAAGGTCTTGCTGAGTAAGGTTATACTCCTTGCGGAGTGCCTTGATTTGTTTGGACAGCCTTGTTTGTTCCATACTGTTATACCTTTTCGGGACAAATATAAGTAAAATAGTTGAAATAAACAAAGAAAAGAACCGAAAGGGTATACTTAAAGGTTCTATTTATCATTTTGTACCCGTTATGGTATAGGAAAACCTATAAAGGTATGGGGGGGCTTACAAACTACAGCCCAGTTTTCAAACTATATATCAAGTGAAAGAACATTATTAACACCTGTCACTATTCTTAAAGGAGACTCAAAAATAATTATCTTGCACTAGTGTCCCCATGGAATATAAGATTTAATAAAGTCTTGTCGCTTACAACCGTCACTGCTTTGAATTTCTGATTAGGTTGTATCACATGTCCATAAACTCTAGGATTCAATACACGTGCAAAAGCTACAAAGTAATTTTCGCCTTCTTTAGTTATCACTCTATCATCAAAAGCATCTGTCGTTGCAACAACCGTTTCGTTCTCACTGAAGCCCTCAAAAGAGATATTGAAACGTCTGTGTTCATGAAACAGATACAAATATCTATAAGGAACTTCTATATTTGCATAATAGTAAGTACTTGGGAAAACCTCAAAATAATGTATGCCTCCACTACACTCTATTGTAAATGGAAAGTGCACTGTTGTCACTACCAATATCATTCCCGCGATAAACAATGTCACTATTGTTATTCCAACGCTTATGAGTCGGGGAGGCACTTTGCCTATTATCTTCCGAACTCGCTCGCTCCTCAATTCAATATTATCAGTTGTTTCCATATCATTCAATATCTTTATTGGTTCTAGTTCCCCAGTTCCAATTGGTTTTTCACTAGATTGTAGTAAACTCCACGCTTCGCAATCAGCTCATCATGACTTCCTGCCTCTGCAACCATTCCTTTGTCTATTGCTATTATTCGGTCGGCATTTCTCACCGTGCTCAGCCTATGCGCCACGATTACCACGGTACGTCCGGCATAAAACTTATCAAGGTTCTCCACAATAGCCCTCTCGTTACTTGCATCTAGGGAGTTTGTTGCCTCATCTAGGAAGATGTAGTCGGGATTTTTATAAACAGCTCTTGCTATAAGTATTCTTTGCTTTTGTCCCTGACTCAATCCAACCCCATCACGACCAATCTTTGTATTGAACTTCAACGGAAGTCCCATAATATAATCTTTTATGCAAGCTATTTCAGCAGCCTTCAGCAACCTTCCCTTATCTATATCCGCGTCATCCACTGCAATGTTGCGTGCTATTGATTCAGAGAAGATCACTCCATCTTGCATCACAACTCCGCACTGTCTGCGCCACCACTTCTTGTTAAGTCGATTAATGTCCGTTCCTCCTACCATGATATGTCCCCCTAGTACGGGATAATATCCAAGCATAAGCCGAACAAGAGTGGTTTTTCCACTACCTGAAGCACCTACTATCGCAGTAACCTTACCCTGAGGTATATGTATATTGACATTGTCCAGCGTCTCTTTCAGAGCGTGCGGATCATACTTGAACATGACATTCTCAATTTCAACACCTTTTCCTGTGTCTTGCAGACTGGTCTGTAAACCAGTTTTTCCGTTCTCGTCATCCACGCAATGGATCTCATTTATGCGTTCAAGACTTATCTTTACGTCCTGTATTGAATAGAAAAAGCTCATAAGCTGTTCTACAGGACTATTTAACTGCCCAATTATATATTGCACGGCAAGCATCATACCAAGGGTCATCTGACCGTGGATCACAGCTGTTGCGGCAACTACAGTAATCACGATATTCTTAATCTCGTTTATGAATATACTTCCCGCCTCTTGCGTCTGCTGTAGTTTCAGACTCTTCATCTGCACACTGAACAGATCAGCCTGCACGTCCTCCCATTCCCAGCGTCTACGTTGTTCACAGTCCTGCAGCTTTATTTCCTGCATGGATGTTATGAACTCGTATGTCTTGTTATTATTTATAGCTTGCTGCTCAAAAAGTTCATAATCAAGTACCTTCCTTCTCCTCAGAAACAACGCCATCCACATTCCGTAAACAACACTACCTATAAGAAATATTGAGAAGACCAACTTGTTATAAAAGAACAGCACTATGGTGAACACCACGAATGTGAGCATTGAGAACATAATGTTCAGTGTCTGCTGTGTCATAAACGTATTCACACGGCTGTGGTCATTCATTCTCTGCATAAGATCACCCATCAGTTTTGTGTCAAAGAAAGACATCGGTAGCTTGAGCAATTTTATAAAAAAGTCACTTACAAGTGAAATATTTATCCTCATACTGATATGGAGTAGCAACCAGCGACGGATAAAATCAATAACCGTACGACTTATCGTAAGCATAAGCTGTCCCAGCAGCACAAGCCATATAAATCTTATATCTTGGTTCTTTATGCCTACGTCAACGATACTCTGTGTCAAGAACGGAAGCACAAGTTGCAGCAGACTGCCAACAATAAGCCCTAACACAATCTGCCCAAAATAACGTCTGTACTGCTTTACATATCCAAACAGAAATCTGAATGAACGTCTCTGTTTATTTTCAGAAACATCTTTATTGCAGCTGTAGAACAAAGGAGTTGTCTGTAGGAACATTGCCACACCTTTCTCCTCACCATTAGATCGTGTACTTACCCAATGACTTTTAAATTCATCTATATTATAAATTATAAGTCCCTTTCCAGGATCAGCAATATGAAACTTTTTACCTCTCTTTACTTTATACAATACAACAAAATGATTCTGATTCCAATGCAGAATACAAGGTAATGAAACGTCAGACAGTTCCTTAACTGTAGTTCTAGCACATACTGAATGCAGACCAATCTCATTGGCAGCTTCGCTAATCCCCAACAGAGAAACTCCTTCGCTTGTGGCAAAGCAAATATTCGACAGGAAGTGGAGAGAATATTCCCTGCCGAAATATTTACTTATCATCTGCAAGCAGGCTACACCACATTGCATTGAATCATGTTGGAGGGAAAAATGTTTCATATAAATTATGATTATTACTCTATTTTCGGTTACAGACGTTTCATCTCGCTCTGACCAGCTTCTTTTCCTTTATATTTTGATTTTGCTGGATTGAAAGAGTACGAAAAAGTCAAATAGAATGTAGGACTGTAACTATTGACATAATGTGAGGTATATGCATTGACATATTGCGAATATCCTTTTTCTTTTGAATTGAAAATATCAGATACGCCTAACTTAAACCTCCAATTATTCATATTTTTCTGTACCGCCATGTCTATTCTCATCACAGGACGGGCCATGTAGGTGTCGGCGTTACCTTTCAGATTTCCATTTGCATTGACGATGATCATCCAATCCTTTTGAAGGATAATAAGGTTTTTCCACTGCATGCCATACTGCGGTCGGTTATAACTCAAACCATCATATGTAAGCCACTGCTTATTCACCCATATATTCCATGATGCTTTCCATATTCTGAATAAAGTAGGCGAATAAGACATACTTGAATATATGCTAGGATATGAAAAATTCTTATCTGTAGAAAGCACGGCAGGTGTACTTTCCATCACATCGAACCATGAAATCATCCCATTTTTCGAATAGGTATAGTCACAAGTCAGCTGGAAATCTCTGTATGATCCAATCAAAGAAATATCATGATTGTATGTCGGCTTGAGCTGAGAATTTCCCTTATAATAACGGAAGTAACTTATATATTGCAATCCATCGTCAAGTTGGCTGTAGCTTGGACGGTTAGTATATATGTTATAACTTAGTGCCAGAGATAGGCTCTTCATGTTATACGAAAGTGTGAGTGAAGGCAGAATATAATTATATTTTCTACTGCTCTCATCTAAACGTTTACCATTTGAGTCGTAATTATAGTTGGTATATTCATATTTAACACCCACTTGAGTATATACTTTACCAAATTCTCTGCTATAATTAACGAAAAGATTAGCTGCTGTCTGTCGTGATTCGTTGTTACTGTTCTTTAGTTCTCCATTATAGTCATCATTCTCCACATTATATTTTTGACGATAATGAGTATAAGTTGTTTCAAAGCCATATTCCAACTTGCCTAAAGCAATAGAAGAGGTAAATACGGTCTTTATCGCTGCCATATCAGAGTTGGACCTAGATGCTGGTATAAGTGTAGAACTTTTATCTGTGTCAGTGGAACTTACAGTTTGTTTGTTATAATTATTATAGTGGGCATAAGTTCCATCAATATTTAAAGACAATTTATCATTAAATTTATTTTCATAATACACGTCTAAGCTATGTTTGCCATTCTGGCTAAGATTATCTGTGTTTGTATCAAACTCGGAAGTACCAGTATCCATAATCATCTGGTTATGATATTTTTGAGTCATGTTGTTTGAAAACACTCTAGAGAAACTATAGGTTGCTCCGATTGACTGTTTCGTGGAAATCTGATCATTAAATCCTACACTTATAAAGCCACCTTTTGAAGACTGGTAGCCATCACCTTCGTAATTAGCATAGATACCCTTATTGTTGTACTTAAAGTTATAAACATCTTTGCGATATGAATGTGCATTACTGAAAGTATTAAGTGAGGTGCTAAGAAAGAGATCAAGATTCTTTTTACGATAGTTAAGATTCAGTCCACCATAAGTATTCCAGTAGTTTGATACGCTTTCTTGAAATGTCACGTCTCCGCCCAAACCATCTCCAACGGGTTTGACAGTGGTAATAAATATGACAGCTCTGACATTTGAACTATATTTTGCTCCAGGATTCATATCAATCTTGATATCTTTAATCATATCACTTGATATTCTTTGCAGTTCGCCAGAATTTCTCATCAATTTATTATTAATGTAAATCAGTGGTGTACCTCTACCCAATACGCTGATACCATCACTGCTCATCATAGGCAGCTTCTGCAGTACGTCAGTTGCTTTCCCTAATTTACTAAAAATGGTTCCCTGAATAGAGGATACGAACATACCCTGCGACATCGTGAAAGTTGGGCGATTGGCAGTAACTGTTACTTCTTTTATATTTTGTTCTGAAGTGTGTAACAATACGGTAATGCTATCTGCTGCTGGTACAATAGTAGTCTTATACCCCACACAAGAAACTTTAATCAATCGATTGGCTGGACTAGTTTTAAATGAAAAACTTCCATCATCGTTACTTATTGCTCCAGAAATAAAAGTAGAATCTCTTTTCTCCAACAGTGCCACTGTTGCAAGGTAAAGTTTAGCATGATTCTCTCCTATGACAGTGCCATATATATTCTGTGAACTTAAGCATATTGGATATGCTATAGACAATACAAGTATAATCAAATATCTATTCATCGGCTTGATGCTGCAATAACTTTATGTATTGCTTTGACTAGTTTTTCGGTATTTGCTTAGAAATATATATTTTTTCATTCTTAGTAAGAGTAATTACTTATATGAAACCCGTTGGCGGAATTAAATGCCTAAAAGATTTATGTTCAAAAAGTTGCACATATCATTGATTATTAGCAACTTAGTAGTGACAAAACATCTAAGTACAATTCAACGTATGCACAACTTGTATTCAAATTTCGTGAAATTTTTCGACATATGCAAGGTTTTCTCTAAAGATTTAGTAAATGAACGAGGAAATATACCTCGTCGGGGCGTTGTCCCCCGCTTTTCAGATCTCGAAGTTATAGCCCTCAGCTTGACAGCAAAGCATCTGAGCATTGACAGTGAGAATAATCTGTTTGACAGACTTAAAGAATGCAGTCTGTGGGTTAAGCGGAGTCATACATTCCTATGACCTCAGTCCTGCAAACATTCATGACATCCATTATCTGAAGGATGTCAAGTTCCGGTTCCATGACTGTAGTATAATTGGAGACCGTGCTTACCTCAGTGCCGAACTACAGCAGGACCTGTTCTCTTCCGTCGGCATAAAACTCGAAGTTCCCTATCGGTTGAACATGAAGAATTGGAAGCCGGCTTTCAAGCCATATGCAAGGGCCAGAAAGAGGATAGAGACCAACTTCTCACAGCTCTGTGACCAATTCATGATCTTCCGTAATTATGCAAAACAAACTGCAGGACTGTTCACTAGAATTATTGCAAAGATCAGTGCATTTACTGTTCTTCAGTATATCAATTATAGGAATAGACGACCTATCGGGAGAGTTAAATACGCTCTAAATTAATTCCACCAATGGGTTAAGATCAATAATCACACTACCTGATTATTAGAATCGTGTTTCAACCTCCCTACTTACTGATGAATGTTTTTTAATATCTATATTTTTACCAAAACGATAAGTAACGCTGAAAGATACGGTAAATGGATGATAGCTATTATGAAAGGCCATATACATTCCTTCATTTGCGTAAGAAGTACCAGAAGTAGAAGGAGAAATAACATTAAGGCAGTTCAATCCAAAGCTTAACTTCTCTGAACAACTATAATTCAATCCGCAATCAACTTCCCAATTACTTTTTATCACAGTTATAGAACTATTTTGTCTACTATTGTATATCACGTCAGTATACCCTGTAAAACGATTTTTCTTGTCGAAGATAAAGTTTAGATTAGCAACAAAATCACCTGTGAGGAGTTTCGATGATGGAAGATTAAAAGCGGTTTTACTTACATTTTTCTCATAATTGATATCACATATTAGATTTGCCTTAATCCATCTGATGAAACCGTAATATGCAGAAATACTTGTTCCCCAGCTATCTTTATTATAAGCATTCTGCCATTGGGTGATAGACTGCGATGTTTTATTGTCCATCGTTGTGACCTGTGACATCGCATCAGTCTGTCTAACATAATGCAATTCTGAGAATAATGACACATTTCCTATATTACAATCTGTCTGCAATCTTAATTTCAAATAATAGCTAGGCTTCAAATCAAGATTACCAATAGATACAGAATTAGCAGTATTATAGGTTGAAAAAGTATTGATATTACGTATTGAAGGTCTATATACACCGCTATTTATACCTGTCGTAAATGAACATGCATCACTAACTACGTATCTAACATAAATATCCGGAAATAAATGTCCATAATTAGATACGTTGCCCATCTCTTGATGGAGTTTTATATTTACATGAGTGAGTTCATAACGTAGCCCCAACTGGAATTCAAGTTTTTTATATATCTTATTAAAAATTGAATAAGCACTATATTCATCTTCACCATATTCAGCTGAATTCTGTTGCGTTAGAAGTGTTGAATTCTCATAATCATCTGTACTTGAAGTTTTTGTCCATATAGTTTTAACACCACTACTCCAAGATATAGAAAACGGTAGTTGACAATCATAATCAAGGGTTAGACTCATACCCTTCAGCATAGCATCTGTGATATTGTCAAAATGATCATCTACAAGTTCATTACTGCTCAAAATATGCTGAGTGGAATTAAATTTATAGAAAGAATTGTCCTTGAATTTAAACCATTCTGATCTTGCATTAAAATGTCTATTGTTAGAGAACTTCTTATCAACCGAAAAACCAACAGACAGATTTTTTTCTGGAGCATTGATATTTGATATTGTGTAACTATTACTAATTAATTTTCCATCATAATCTTGATTTTGCATATCGCAAGACTTGAAATTTTTAACTTCACTATTATAATAGCTAACATCGGCTCCGGTAGTGAAAGAGCTATCTAATTGCCAAGCTAAATCTCCGTTTAAAGATAAGTCGTTGTTTCTGACTTTATAAGGTGTATTTTCTGATTGTACATTATCAGTGAAATATTTTTGGTTAGTTTCGCGGAAATGTTTCTTTCCATATGACCAACTTGAATTAATAGATGCTACAATTTTCTTATAATCTGAATTTAGAGATAGATGTGGTTCCTCTTTAAATGCTTTTTCTCTATAGAGTTCATTGGAAATTTCTCCTCCAAAATAATTTTTTTTCTTCTCTGTTATAAAGTTCAATATTGCATAATCCCCTTCTGCACTGTATTTCGCACCTGGATTTTTTATTATTTCAATATATTTTATAGATGACGCACTATAACTTTTCAAAAAACCAGGAAGCTGGGCGGAGGATAAATTTTTGAGAGTGCCATTAAACATTATTTTAATTCCGTCTCTATTTATTATTTTTATATTGTCGTCACTTACTAGTATTCCTGGAACAGAACGTAATAAATCAAAGATGTTCGCCTTACCATTCTTTAATAATCTAACGTCTACAATATCTTTGTCAGGCTTGTGTGTAATCAATTTCCTTGATTTTACAACACTAACCTCCTGAATATTAATTGTTGTATCCATCTCTTGTGAAAAGACAGAATTACAATTGATTAAAGATGATAAAACAAATATTAATGTAATTTTCATTATACGTAAATCTTTTTAGACATATCTTTTGAAGCTTTATTACATCTTGGATCTGAGTAATCTATATTTAATTATCTTTAAAGAAAACAAAGTTATAAACCTTTTTATTAACGTCCTAATTTTTATACAAAAAGTTAAATGTAGATGTTGCAGGTATCGTTGCAGGTTAAAATTCTAAAAATCAACAAGTTGAGCTTATTATAACGATTTTGTTGCAGGTCAAATGCAACAGAAACAGACAATCTTGAGACTAGAAAAATCATATTATAAACAAAAACAAGATTATTATTCAGCTATTAACGGAATATTTTAATTGGACTTTTTTATAGTTAAACGTCTCAATTATATTACAAATAGTTAATAAAAGTCACCAAAAAGTCATATATTTGCATTACAATAACTGATTCTAATAAAAAGGACTATATGCTGAAAATAAACATAAAAGTATTATCTACGATATATACAATCATGATGTTTACATCATGTCATGATAATATAAACAAAAAATTGGAAATGGCAGACGGATGCCTGAGCAGAAATAGTGTTGACTCGGCATATAACATTTTAATGCACATTAATCCTGAAAATCTAAATGGAGATGAAAATATAGCCTTATACACATTGTTAAATACTAAGACTAAATACATAAAATATATTCCCGTGAAAAACGACTCCATTGATTATGCTATATTCTATTATAAACAGAATGGACCCAAAGCAAGATTGGCAGAAGCATATAATTATAAGGGCATAACTTTGTTTAGTGACTCCCAGAAAAGCAAAGAAGCTCTTAAATATCTTAAAAAGGCAGAAGCCATTGCTCTAAGAATGGATAATCCAAAACTAATACAGAAAATCGAAGAGAATATATGTACTGTGAACCTGTATTCTGGTTGCTATATAAAAAGTTTGGAATATGGCAAGAAATCTCTTAGATACGCTAATAAATTTAATGACACGGTAAGCATGGCTTATGACTTATCTTACATATCAAATTCGTATTCTGGACTTGGATATGACGATTCTGCTTTTATATATGAAATGAAAATATTACCACATCTGAATTATTTTTGCAAATCTGATCAGGGTATCCTATTAAGTAATATTAGTGTTCTATACTTCCAAAAACATGACTATGATAAAGCAGACAAATTTCTAAAGAAGGCATTTGCTACAATTCCAAATGTTTACACATATTCAATAGCTGCTGATATATATATTAAAAAAGGTGAGTATACAAAAGCTAATGAAATTATGACGAGAGCTCCCTTACCAATGAATTATATTGAACAGTTGAAAAAGCTGTCAACCTTATATGACTTGAACAGAAAATTAAAAAACTATGTCAAAGCATTAAATATTGCAGACTCTATCATTGAACTTAACAAAAAGACATACGATGCAAAAGAACATGACAATCTTAACGATATACAAGCAAAATACGACCGTGAGATGATGGCTCAGAATTTTAAAAGCCAAATCATATATATTATTGGAGCATTACTGCTGCTCTCGTTGTTAATAATATTGCTAATCTTTAGACAGAAATATAGAAACTCTAAAATACGACAGAGCATAATTCAAAACCGTCTGCTAATAAACGAATATAAAAAGCGAATATCTAAAATGGAAAATGCAAAAGATAATTCCATTTCTAAGATTTCAAACTTGGAACAGAAGATTAATGTTTTAGAGAATAAAGAGTCAAAGGCTTTATATAATGGCAAACGCTGCTATGAGAGTATCCTTGATAATAATACTATTGTAAATTGGTCTGCTAAGGATCTTAAGGATTTCGTAGATTACTACAAGTTCAAGGACCTTCCATTCATTTCATCACTTGATGAAGAATATCGCAAACTCAGTCCGAAGCAATACCTATATTTGATAATGGTGAATGCCATGAATAAAGACAATGCTACTGTTGAAAGAATAATGGGAGTTAGCAATGTTACCATTAGGTCTATGAAATCACGTATAAAGGCGAAGAAAGCATATCATCCTTCTTAAATCAGTCTTTATAGTTATGATCAAAAAAACTCATAACAACTAATTTACATCACGAAAATAGGATAGTCAGATGAACTGTATCAAAGTCCTTTTCTTTTTGGTTGTTGCCCTCATCCGAAAGGCACGATTTCCAATCGTGTTTTTCGGATGAGGGACATTACAGTCAGCAAAGTTACATAATCTTGAATCTGTTTCCAAATGTTATAGCTAATTGCTGAGCCGTGAGTTCCAAATTCGGTATCGGCATGATCCATTTCCTGCGGATATTGCGGTATACCAGGTAGACAAGCTTATAGAGGGCATCATCATTGGAGTACACCCCCTTTGTTCTTCGTTACCATACGTACCTGACGGTGATAACCGTCAACGATATTAGTCGTATAGACAATTCTTCGATATCTGCATTGTACTGGAAAAATTGGCTGAGATAGTCTCATTTACCCCTACAAGATTTGATTACAATAGGATACAGATTGCCCCATTTCTTGTCTAAATTGTCCAGCTTAATTTCAGTCTTTTCCCTGTTAGAAGCAGCATAGACCAATTTGAGATCCTTGAGATCCCCCCTTTTGATTCTTGCTTCCCACGTACTTCAAAGAATTGCGAATTTGATGGACAATACAGAGTCGTACGTCGGTGTTGGGAAAGACACTCTAGATGACATCGGGAGAACCACAGAGACCGTCGATGCGGTAATGAGATATCTTTTACGCCACCGTTCTGATGGTCTGTCAGGACGCTAAGCCAAAAGTTAGCACCTTCACTATAGGACACATGCATCTCTCCTAATGCATGGGTAGTAAAATTAAATTACAACTAATCACAGCAAATACGTTTTAAATCCTACATCAGTGTCCGTTATACCATTTTCCTTTAATATCGCTTTGACACCTTCAACTTCTCCTCTGTCAAAATCTAGTAGTGTGTCGTCTAAATTAAAAATAACATTTTTAATCACCTGTATTATCTCCTCAGTCTAACAAATATGTTTTACGTTATTAAATGTTCTATGCTTCACATTCTACCTTTCCTTACGGTACCAATAAAATCTTACCCATACTTCTACCTGACTCAAGATACTCATAGGCATCTTTCCCCTCAGCCAAAGAAAAAAGCGTAGGTTCGCTAACTTTAATTTGATTAGTTTCAAAATATTTAAATAAACGTCTGCTTCTTCTTTTCCGTTCAGCAGCACTATCTAAGTAATCCCATAAATCGCCTGTTAAAATACTCTTTGAGCTTTCTAACAAACTTAAGGGATTAATCAACTCAGGATTCCCCCCTGCCATTCCGTAAAAAACAACTTTTCCTTTATTAACTGAGAGTTCAAGACTCTGTTTTAATGTACTGCCAACACCATCATAGACTGTATCAAAACTGGCTTTATTGGCTGTTTCCCAATCAGATTCTCGCAAAAAAACTTTTTTTGCTCCTTGTTTGAGCGCTAGTTGTTGTTTTTCTCTTGTTGATGTAGTTCCGTAAACATTGATACCATCTGCCGTTAACATTTGTGCCAAAATTTGTCCGACCCCACCGCTAATTCCATGGATAAAGACATTTGCATCTTCTTGGTTATTACCTAAATCATGAGCTAGAAAATCAGCTGTTAGCCCTTGTAAGCCAATAGCTGCAACCACCTTAGGGTCAAGTATTGCTGGAACTTTAATTGCATTTTGCTCTGGAACACAAACATATTGCGCTTCTGCCAAAGGAACATCCACAAACAAAACTTGATCATCTAATCTAAAGTTTTTAACATTTTCACCAACTTGAACAACACGACCTAAGCCCTCATAGCCATTAATATATGGCGTATGGTTTTCAATGTGATATGTACCCCGTCTTCGATAAATATCTGCAAAATTTAAACCTATATATTTTGTTTCCACTAATAATTGATTCTTTGTTACTTTAGGTAAAGCCACATCTCCATATTGTAAGACGGAATTATCACCAAAAGTATTGAAGTATAAAGCTTTCAAATTTTCACCTCCTATCAGCTAACGCTTATTCATATGTTGTTTCTCCTAATGCAAAGATAGTAAAATTACAGCTAATAACAACTTGTGGCAAATATTTTCTAGAAATATTAGAAAAACAACGACTTTCCTAAAATATTTTCCTTTCTTATTTGTCTTCAATAATGTAGGGTAACCCTAGGAGACATTCGCGAATGAAATGATTAGGTTTTAAAAATTAAATGTGATTATGTTCTGGAAAAAGAGTAAATTAGTAGCTAACGTAGACACAAATAGATGCCGAAACTGTAAATATTGTGAATGGATCTGCCGGAGAAGAGTATTAGAGAGTCACTGGATATCAGGAAAATATACTACTTTTGTCAACCATCCTGAAAGGTGTGTCGGTTGTGGGAAATGTGTTGAAGCTTGTCCTGAAGATGCCATTGAACTGATAAGAAGATATTGTTAAACTAAAAATAAAAAGTAAGATGAAACTAAGAACAAAACAGAGAACGGGAATAAGAGTGACTGGCCATATTTTAATGTGGCTTGTACTATTGGCCGGCTTCAGTGCTATCGTAATGCTCTTATGGAATTGGCTGATGCCTGACCTATTCGGTCTGAAAGATATCAATTTCTGGCATGCTTTGGGGCTGTTGATATTATCCAAGATATTGTTCGGTGGTATGATCCATGGGGAAATGTCTCATGCCAGACACCACTATATGTCTGAAAAGTGGCATCAGATGTCTCCCGAAGAACGTAGAGAATTTATCAGACACCGGCAATACCACTTCCGGCATGACTTTTATCAGGCTGACACCAATGCTGATAAAAAAGAACTATAATATAAAATGGAGGAATCCTATAAAGACAAACTCATAGCGAAATATCAGCCTCAACTTAAATCGTTTATCCTTAAAAGGGTGAACAATAAGGAAGATGCTGAAGACATTCTACAAGATGTTCTATATCAATTCTTTAAGACGATTAATCAAGCTTCAAGCCCTATTGAGCAAATATCTGTCTGGCTCTTCCGGGTCGCCAGGAACGATATCATCAACCACGGCATCAAGCATAGGGAAGAAGAACTCCCCAGTATTCAAGACGAAGATGGTACGGATGAAATTCTGGAAGATTTCTCTGATACTTTGTTCAATGAAGATGGTGCTTCATCACCAGAAGACGAGTATCTACGGTCTTTGATATGGTCTGAACTTGACCATGCCCTTTCCGAGCTACCTCCGGAGCAACGAGAGATTTATGAATTGACAGAGGTCGAGGGCATTCCGATGAAAGAGATCGCTCAGACAATTAAGGTTCCGATAAATACTCTTTTATCCCGAAAGCATTACGCTGTGCTCCATCTTCGCAAACGGTTGAAAAATCTTTATGATGAGATTACTGGTTATCCATAATCGGTAATTTCATTATAAAGACACTTTTAGATTATTCCACACCTACAAGCCTTAGTTTTAGGCTATAAATTTATCCTAAGAGAAATCACCACCGATTCACCTGATTTTGGGAAAGCACCAATGATTATGAGTTTGATAAGAATGGATCATAGGAATAAGAATCCTACAATATCCATCATACACTCAGTTTTCAGAATACCAAAGTTGGTTTTATCTCCTTATTTCGACTATTCTCACTTACGAATCCTGCTGACATAAACGATATTGGAGACCTTACGTTCTCCCGTATGATCAAAGAGGTGATTATCACAAGGATGATTGATGACGCCATTCGTTTTAGTCCATAGCGTAGAAGAGCCGCCTCCATCCAGATTGATTACATCCTTCATTTTCAGATAACGGGCTATTGTGGCGCACTCCTTGTAAGACATACCATCCGCATTTCCTTTGAACCGGCCATCTATGACCACCATAATTATATCTTTCCCGTTATTAGTGATCCCGATAATTGTGCGAGGATGGCGAATAGAATCAGGGAATTCGGGGATGATCCCATCAGTCATCAATATAGGACCGGAGCCCAAAACAGAAGAATATTCTTTCTCTATTTGATCGAATGTATTTGCCTTTAAAGGCAGAATGCCCACCCTATTCTCTTTCTTCGAATAATCCATCGCCAACAAGCCATTACTTCGTCCGTCATAGGCACTTGCAGGGCAAGTACTTTTCACGACTTTATCAACCATCACGAATGTAACCGGTTTCCCATTATGGGTATCAAAGAAACTCCCGTTTACGGCAAAATCAGCATTGACACTTTCTGCAAGGTCACTGGTCGTAGCGGCCTCGTCTGCTTGGAGAATACGGGTAGAATACTGTTTCACTGGATAGAGGACCAGAGATATGGACTGAATGGAATGAAACATCCGGATCTGCGCATACCTCATTTCCGCACCATGACCTAATTTCTTTTTTGTCCAATCAGCCTTTACAAAAGCAATGGAATCATTTTTATCGAAACTCTCTTGTTTGCCTTCTGTTACTGAAGATGCGACATACTTTCCTAACTGGATATTACCAGCTAAGGAACCGGAAGAAATACTCGCAAGAATGACGCAAAGCAACAAAGATGCTAGAACATTGTGACGAAAGTAAGATAATGAATGTTTCATAAAATTATTCTGTATAGACTACTAATGACAATTCCTGACGGAAGTAAAAAAGAACTTACCTAGGCATATCACGCATCGCACAAGTCATTAACCGCCCGCTGTATACTTGACACTCAGGCCTAATCATGTCAGATGCTACCGCTATGCAATATTCGCTAAATTCTTTGGAATATGCAAGGAATTCCAAGAGATTTTTATTCTATAGTCCCGTTGGCGGAATGAAATGACTAGAAGATTTATGTCCGGAAAGTTGCACATATCGTTAACTTTTAGTCACTTAATAATAAAACAGCTAAGTCCGGTTCAACGTATGAACAACACGTATCCAAATCTCGTAAAATTTTCGACATATATGTAAGGATTTCTCTAAAGATTTAGCCAATGAATGTGGAATTATACTCTGTCAAGGTGCCGCACCCCGTTTTTAGTCCCTATAGACCAAAAGCACATCCGTTCCCTACCCAATCCCTCTCCGTCCCCTGTTCGTTCCCTCTCCGTTCTTTATTGCAGTTATTAGCTCGAAAAGATTGAGGCAGTCTGTTGACGTGGGAGAACAGGGTGTAAGAACGTACGTTATTAGGGGCTCATGTCGTACGTCCTTACAGTATAAGAACGTACGTGAACAGAACCTCATAACGTACGTGAACAGAACCTCATCAAGCGGTGAACAGAATGTATGGTTGTGCTTCGATACAATGAATGGGTATACATCTTCAGATGCGAAGACGTACATCGGAACCTTTCGGTCCAAATATAATCTTTGCATCTACCTTATCTGATAGCAATATAACACCTTTTGAGACATGATATTCGATCGCCGATGGTATATTCCCATTTTAAACCAAATCACAAATAAATGCCAAATGATAAAGTTTGGAATTTAGGTCCATAAGAAGTATCAATGACATTGCACGGACTGTACTTGAAATAGTAGCTCAGACATGGTGTTTTCAGTATTGCCAGAAAATCAACAGTTACAGGATTAGTATGTACATCCTTTGCCTTATCTTTTATCACGGCCCCATTCAACTCATATTTCGTGAGTATGCTGCTATGGTAATTGAGATTAACCACCGGACCTACTGACAATTTAAATTCTCTTGACAAAGAGCGTCTGTAAAGAAATGGCACGGTAATGCTCGTGACCTTAATGCGTGAGAACTTCAGTTTGGCACCATCAGGAATAGCCTGCAGGCTCGTAACGCCATTATCAGCTTTGGAAAAATATTGATTGTCAGTCATACGATAATTGCGCCAGTCAATACCGAAACCAATAGCCAACTGATCCTTACTGCTCTCCCAGGGATGCCAGTTATATTGGGCGATAATATACCATATTTCCCATGAAGAAAAAACCCGCGTATCCATATTTGCAGGCGCGCCTAAAGCAGAGTTCCATCCTATAGCCAGATCGGAGGTGATCTCTACATGATGAGTATGATGATCTCTGCTGATGCCACCTATACTAAAACCAAAATCACTGGAATTGATCCGCATGGTTGAGACATAATTGCTGTCAGTAAGTTGGATCGTATTGTCATAATGATAAGTTGAATCCGATTCACGACCTCGAATATCTACTTTCTGCAGAGAATCACCGGTAATGATCGTAACCACCTTTGGTTTTCTGACAGTAATAGTGTCATTGGGATTTTTAGCTGATACCGTCATGCCGGCAGCAAGCATCACAAAAAAGATAAGTTTTTTCATATTCTATATTTATTAGTTTTCCAATAATTTCCTCAATTCTCGAAGACTGCCTACAGGTCCTTCCATGTAGACCAAAGTGACATTGGCATTTTGGAAAGAAAGGCAAATGAAACGATGTGTACGCCCCTGAGGCGGCACACTTATGATCAACTTACCGGCATGGCTGCCTTTCTCCACGCGGTATGTCTCGATAGCCTGTTTACGGTCCTGATCAAAAAGACTTTTGACCGTCAAGAGTTCTTTCTTTGAAGCCACAAAACGCAGACTATGATAATAGGTGAGATGGTATTGGCTCAAGGAACGTCCCCGCACAGATGTTTCCACCATTCTCGAAGCAGGGATGACAGTTCCTTTGAAGACAGGGTTAATAGCAAGTCCTTTCTGTGCCTGCATACCCATCACAGAAAACAGGAACATGAGAAATAGTATGATGCGTCTGTCCATCTTTTGATTCCTTTCTTATTTATTCAAACAATCCTTTTAGTTCACGGTCAACACTTGCGTTCCCTTCCGTCACAATACCCATCGTATTGCGGACTTCATGCATCACCACAGCCCGGTCCGTTACCTTCTGACCGTAGATGTAAGCTACACAAGTATTCTGCCGATGAACAAAATAGACTGATACGACAATAACACCGACAAAGATTGCCGCAGCAGCCAAAAGCAACTGATGCCAATGACGGAATGGTTTCACTACCTTTGCCGCCCTAGAGCTGCCCACAGCCTCCATATCCAGAAACATCTGCTGCAATGGCCTCCACTCCTTACCCACCTCATGCGTACGAAAATACTCATAAAGTTGGTGTTCCTCTGCAAGGGTAGTATCACCTTCAAAGAAGCGGTTGATAAGTTGTAGTATATCATCTTGATGATTCATAATTGATACTTTTTATAATACTCTTTTCTGACTGCCTGCCGTGCCCGACTAAGAGCTTTCCTTACTGCAGTCTCTGTCGATCCCATCAAACGGGCTATCTCACTAATTTCCATATTCTCCATATGCCGTAGGCGAAGAATGGTCTGCTGCAAGGAGGGCAACAAACTGATAATATGCATCATACGTTCGACGCCATCATACGATTGCTCCTCAACAGAGATTTGAACATCCTCAATATTCAATTCTGAATGATGCCGACGAAGATGGTCAACCGCCAGATTGCGCACCAGAACTTTAGCCAAAGGAGCTACAGGCAACTTGAGTTGATCGAGCATGAGCCACATCTTCAGAAATACATCCTGAACGATGTCCTCAACTTCATCGCCATTGCTGATATAATGCCTAGCTATGGAAACAAGTTGTGGGCGCAAGCGCTTTACCTCATGTTGAAACTCATCAACAGTCATACTTTATATTTCGTTTCTATATGGATTACGCAAAAGACATGGTTTTGTGACATACAAATAAGAAAAGAATAGAATATAAATGAAAAAAGTACGCTCAGAATACCGTTATTAGTTATAGAGACTGGTTTCTATCGTTACTGGCCTACAATACCCACAAAGGTATAGCAGAAAACTTGACCTTCCAAATATTAAGCGTTTCATTTTTAAACTTCTACAAAGCTAAAGGTTCCGTTATTCCTATCTTCAGCCTTAACGATAGAAATAGAATAAGGAAGAAGTGACAAAAGGTTCCTTCCCCACTCTCTTGTAAGCAAAATATAAGCAACGGTTATTCCTCAACAATAGCAGATGAAAGTACAATATCACTTCATAGACAATGGATTCTCAGCTAAATTGATACAAAAACAAAATAAAAGATGAGATAATACGTTATTATAAAACAAACCTACAATAGCAAATACCAGAAGTTCTTAAAGAAAAACTAAAACTATCAAATGAAAAAACTTATCTTACTACTATTATTCTTTCCCTATATTTCAAGTTTTGCACAAAGCCATTCCAAGGTATGGAACCCAGACTTGGGAAATGGTACTTACAAGAATCCTATTCTCTATGCAGACTACAGTGACCCGGATGTCATCGCTGTAGGTAAGGACTATTACCTCACAGCCAGTTCCTTCAACTGTATTCCAGGACTCCCGATCCTTCATTCCAGGGACCTCGTCAATTGGGAGATTATCGGTCATGCAATCCAAGAACTTGAACCCAAGGAAGTATTCAATCAGCCTCAACACGGAAAAGGTGTATGGGCACCTGCTATTCGCTATCACAATGGAACATTCTATATCTATTGGGGAGATCCGGACTATGGCATCTTCATGGTCAAGACCAACAATCCTGCAGGCAACTGGGACAAACCGATATGCGTTCTTCCAGGCAAAGGCATGATAGATACCTGCCCGCTATGGGATGATGACGGAAGGTGCTATCTGGTCAATGGTTGGGCAGGAAGTCGAATAGGATTCAACTCTGTTCTGACAGTAAGGGAATTGTCTGCTGACGGCACAAAAGTCATCGGCAAACCCTGTATCGTTTTTGATGGAGGGGCCCAAAATCACACTACGGAAGGCCCAAAATTCTATAAAAGAAATGGCTGGTACTGGATTCTATGCCCTGCCGGAGGTGTGGAACAAGGTTGGCAACTGGCTATGCGTAGCAAGAACGTGTATGGTCCTTATGAATACAAAAAGGTCATGGCACAAGGAAAATCGTCTGTCAATGGACCTCATCAAGGAGCATTGGTACATACTTCAGAAGGTGAAGACTGGTTCCTGCACTTCAACGACAAAAAGGCCTATGGACGAGTAGTTTTTCTACAACCTGTAACGTGGAAAGACAATTGGCCTATTATGGGGAAAATGCCTAAAAGTGGATACTGTGGAGAACCGTTGCTCACTTTCAGAAAGCCCAAATCCTCATCATCAGTCAAAATGAATCCACAGGAAGATGACGAATTCAGTGCAACCGAACTGGGACAACAGTGGCAATGGCAGGCCAACTACCAACAAATGTTCGGCATGCCGATGAACAATGGTTGCCTCAGACTTTATACCTGGGATATAGGAAAAGATTTCAAGAGTTTATGGGATGTCCCTAATCTCCTACTCCAAAAACTTCCGGCACCGTCATTTACAGCTACGACGAAAATCCGTTTTGCCGCAAAGGAAGACCACCAATATGGGGGCATCGTCATGATGGGAATGGATTATCAGGCTCTGGTTGTAAATCGTGAAGAAAACAAGTTCAGGCTGCAAATTCATTCCTGCAAGAATGCAGATGGCAAAGGCATAGAGTCTTCTTTAGATATCACGGATCTCTTACCTACCACTGAAGATACAATTCCCTACTCACCGGCTATCTATTTGGACATCTATCTTCAAATGAAAGTAAAAGACGGGAAATGCCAGTTTGCTTACAGTCTGAATGGAAAAAAGTTTAAGGATGCAGGTCCCCTTTTCACGATGCAGAAAGGCAAATGGATAGGAGCGAAAATGGGATATGTCAGCGAAAGTAGTTTCCGAAAAGGGAATCGCGGTTGGATTGACGCTGACTGGTTCAGGGTCAATCCATGAATTCATGAATCTTCTTCCGCAAGATTCCTTTTCCGGAAAAGAAGTATTTTCAGGAGTTTTAAGCTCCCACTGTGATAATATATTCGCTCATAAAACTCGAACCGGGTAAAAGTTGATTCATCAGATATTTATTCCGGAAATCACCCTCATAACCGACTTCATCATGTATGCCATACCACGGTTCGATGCAGACAAAAGGCGCATGCTTACCCGCAGGACTCCAGATGCCCAAAGCCGGCGCCTTCGTATCTATGGCAATGACCCTCTGAAGAGATTGGTCCAGAAGTTCGATGTGTTTCAATTGACTCTGATCAAAAATCAAAGCATCATCAACGAAGTCATCCTCTGTAAAACGGAAAAGACCATGATCTGTTTTCATCGGATGACGGCCTTTTGTAATACAGCCTCCTACATTCCCATAAATACGATCCAGTCGAGGTTTGTCGAATTTCAGAATGCCCGCACAAGGTTTGCCTTTCTCTGCTCCGGGGATACGGAAAGCCGGATGCCCCCCAATCTGGAAATAGATGATCTGATCATCTGTATTCTCTACATGCCAGACCACATGGATATGATTATCTTCCAAATGATAGGTCACTGCCAGATTGAAATGGAAAGGATAGACATCGAGTGTTTTGGCACTTTCATGAAGGGCATAGGTCATATAGTCATCCCCTTTTCTAATAAGCGTAAATTCAGTATCACGGGCAAAACCATGACGCGTCATATGATATGCCCTCGTCCCCAGGCGATAAGTATCTTTCCACAATCCACAGACTACAGGGAAAAGAATGGGAGAATGCCTGCCCCAATAATTCTGATCCCCATCCCACAAATATTCACGTCCGTTGATATCCCGGATATTCTGGAGTTCTGCGCCCAAAGAAGAAGCGCAAACCGTGAGTTTACTATTTTTGATTTGTTCCATTTATTATTATATTTATTCTGTTATTCAGATAACCCCACAAATATAACACATTAATTTAGAATAAGAGCTAAATTTCAGCATAAAATCATGATTGTAATCCATTCCCTTACAAAATGATATTCCCTTAGAATATCATGGACCCTTATCCGATACCCCTATAAACAAAAAAAGTCGGATAGGATTTCTCCCCCGACATCTAAGGTTTCCGCCTCCCGGCGTTCACCTGCAACATAAACTCTTTTTTGATAATCCTGAAATCTTAATACCTATTCAATCCTTACTTCACAATCTTCTTTTACCTTATTCCTAATACCACTAACAATCTTAAAACTTACCTTAATCTAATACCGCTAATCCTGAATTCTTCTTTACCTTGACTAATACCTTGTTACAATCTCTAAACCTTTTTCTTACCTATTGACGTTGCAAAGATAGGCATTGTGTACGGACACGCCAAACTTTTTCATGACTTTTTCCAGTAATCTACTCCGATTTTGATTTAAATCAATCAAAGTTTGATCATCCATGAAAAATATTCTATCATTCCACCTCCAACGGAGAAAATCAGACAGGAAGTGACCGGAAATAAAGCGGTAAATATATAAGGTGTTAGGGGTCCATTGGAATCGCATGATCAATACATCAAGAAAATATCCAACTCAGAGTCTTAACTGCCAACTTTTTATTACCTTTGCAGCGGAATGAACGTAACAGGTCTGAATCACTTTTGGTGTTCTTTCAGGATTGTATTTTCCGTATTGACTTTCAGACCTGAGAATATCAGGGCGTTCTGCGAGGAGACAATACGACCGGAAAGAGATGCAGTACTTCGTATCCGGTGGACCTCCCACCTGAAGCATAAACAAAAGTTAAAGATTTGGCTCTTTTATTAGATTTAATTAACTTTGCAAAACTTACGGAAATAAATATGAAAACAGTCTTCATCGCCGGTCCCTGCGTTATCGAGTCCATGGAACTATTGGAAACTGTAGCGAAGGAACTTGTGAGCATCAACCGCACGGCAGGAACAGATATTATCTTCAAAGCCTCTTTCGACAAGGCTAACCGTACCTCTATCCATTCTTTTCGAGGTCCGGGGTTAGACCGAGGACTCCAGATGCTTTCCGACATCAAGGAGAAATATGGACTAAGGATAACGACCGACATCCATGAAAGTTATCAGGCGGCCCCTGTAGGAGAAGTGTGTGACGTCATTCAGATACCTGCCTTTCTTTGCCGTCAGACAGATCTTCTGGCAGCAGCAGCCCGTACAGGAAAAATCGTCAATATCAAGAAGGCCCAGTTTCTGAGTGGCCGTGATATGCGCTATGCAGTGGAAAAAGCCAAGGACAGCGGTGCCAAGGAAATATGGCTGACAGAAAGAGGCAACAGTTTCGGCTATAACAATTTGGTGGTGGACTTCCGCAACATCCCTGACATGAAAGAGATCGTGCCTACCGTCATCATGGACTGTACACACAGTGTCCAGCGGCCAGGAGCAGGGAATGCGAAGACTGTAGGAGACCGTAAATTCGTACCTTGCATGGCACTTGCTGCGAAAGCCTTTGGCGCCACAGGCTATTTCTTTGAAGTGCATCCCGATCCCGACAAGGGACTCAGCGATGCAGCCAATATGCTGGAACTGGACAAACTTGAAGGGCTCGTCAAGCAACTCATCTCATGAGTGGAACAAGAAACGACACACAATTCGAATCCTATTATTCAGATAAGATCAGGAAATCATGACCACAACAACCATAGATAAGAAAATGTCAAACATTCGTCATGTCGGCGAGCAATGCCTGAGAGATGAAGCACAGGCCGTCCTGGAACTGATTCCACAGATGGACGACAATTTCAACAAGGCAGTTGAAATGATGTACCACTGTAAGGGCAAAGTAATCGTCACAGGTGTGGGCAAGAGTGGTAATATCGGCGCGAAGATTGCAGCGACCCTCGCCTCGACGGGAACTCCTGCCTTTTTCATCAACCCTCTGGATATGTATCACGGAGACCTCGGGGTGATGACCGAAGGCGACATCGTGCTGGCTTTGTCCAACAGCGGACAGACGGACGAACTGTTGCGTTTCATCCCAATGGTCCTGCACATGGACATTCCGATCATCGCGATGAGCGGCAACGTCAACTCCCTTCTAGCGAAATACTCGACCATTCATATTCTGGTCAGCGTCAAAAAGGAAGCTTGTCCGCTCAACCTTGTACCGACGAGCAGCACAACGGCAGCCCTGGCAATGGGAGACGCTCTGGCTGTCGCCCTCATGGAAGTACGGAATTTCAAACCCCGTGACTTTGCACAATTCCACCCCGGAGGAGAACTTGGAAAGCGACTCCTGACCACTGCCGAAGATGTCATGAGAACTTCTGGCATGCCCGTCATTCCCAAAGAGATGCACTTGGGTGAGGCAATCATCCACGTGAGCAAAGGAAAACTGGGATTGGGCGTATCCCTCAATGAAGAGGGAAAGGTCATCGGCCTGATCACTGACGGAGACATCAGAAGGGCTATGGAACGCTGGCAGGCTAAATTCTTCGACCATACCGTCAGTGACATCATGACCCGTGAACCGAAAATCGTTTCTCCCAATACAAAAATCGTAGAAATCCAAAGAATTATGAATCGGAATAAGATCCATTCAGTATTAGTCGTGGACAAAGACAAACATCTGTTGGGAGTCGTTGACCACTACGCCTGCATGATTTAAATATCAGCCGGCACATACTGTAGATTTTACGACAATTCCAATACGATCATCTGACAATGAAATACTCTAAAATTTTTCTTCTCTTCCTTTTTTCACTCTTTTGCTTGTCAACGAGCGCAGAACAAGGAGAGTCTTTAGACAAATCACACAAGGATTCCCTGTATTATACACAGACAGCTGATTCATTACTGGCTCATACGCTGCGACTACATGGGATCAAATTCACACACAACAACTCCGTCGTTCTCCTGGAAACAGGACAGGAAAAGTTTGACGACCTCTTCAAAGCCATCAAAGACGCAAGGAGCAGCATACACATGGAATACTTTAATTTCAGAAATGATTCCATCACCCATGCGCTCATTGATCTGTTAGCAGAAAAGGTCAAGCAAGGTGTTGAGGTACGACTGCTCTTCGACGGATTCGGGAACTATTCCAACAACAGACCGCTCAAGAGAAAGCATATCGACGCTATCCGGAAGGCCGGCATCGAGATCTATGAATACAAGCCCATCCGCTTCCCTTGGGTAGACGCAATCTTCAACAGAGACCACCGTAAGATCGTCATCATCGACGGCAAGATAGCCTATACAGGCGGAATGAACGTAGCGGATTACTATATCAAAGGCAAACTGAAGATCGGCTCCTGGCACGATATGCACTGCCGTATTGACGGTGATGCCGTGAATACATTGCAGTCGATTTTCCTGAGAATGTGGAAGAAGGTGAGCCACCAGGATGTACACGGCTGGAAATACTACCGCGGAGGTGTTCCGGCAAATTATTTCACTGACCTCAGACCCGATACGACACCTACACGCTATCAGAAAATGGTGGGAATCATCAACCGTGAACCCCATACGAGCAATGATATTATCCGCGTGTTCTACCTCAATGCCATCAATGACGCCCACGACAGCATCAAGATCATCAATCCCTATTTCACGCTGAACTGCAAACTGATCAAGGCTTTGGAGAAAGCGGTAGACAGAGGGGTAAAGGTTGAAATCATGCTTTCCACGAAATGTGACGTTCCCCTGACCCCTGACTGTGGATTCTACAATGCACACCTGCTCATGGGACACGGCTGCAAGATATGGATGTATACGGCCGGATTTCACCATACGAAAGTGATCATGGTAGACGGGCGAATCTGCACTGTAGGATCTGCCAATCTGGATTCCCGCAGTCTCAGATGGGATTACGAGGACAATGCCGTCATTCTGGACAAGTACATCACACAGCAACTCTGTGACCTTTTCGACCGGGAGAAGAAACAGAGTTTCCTGCTCACAGAAGAGAATTGGAAGGAGTGGCGCACCCCTTGGCAGCGTTTCCGTGGCGGCTTCGCAAAAATGCTGTCTCCTTTCCTCTAACGAGAGGAAAGCCAACTCCTGAAGGTTGCGGAAGTCTCATCTTCCAATTAGCCTTTGGAAATTCAGGAGACTCTCTCCGGAGAAGGAGGAATTGTCAAGAAGTAACTTTTTTCAAGAAAGACAAAATGCCTGATATATAAACTGTAAAGAATGGAAGACCCAAAGAATCCAGTTGCCATGATGTCCATGTTTCACGGACGTCCGGCAATAGCCATTATCGACTCGAATACGCTGGCTGTAATAGGCTTGAAGCAGATCCTGAAGGATGTCATGTCCTTTATGGAAATAGAGACCTTCAAGTCATTCGAGGACCTGGAGGACCATCATCCGGACACTTACTTCCATTATTTTGCGGCAAACACCATCGTCTTGAACCATCGGTCGTTCTTTCAGGAAAGGAAGCATAAGACGATCGTACTGACCAATTCTTCAGACCCCAACACCTGGATGAATGATTTCCATTATCTCTGTGTCAATGTCCCCGAAAAACAACTGATCAAATCGCTTCTGCGACTTGAACAATTCGGGCACCCTCATGGCAAGAACCTTCCACCTGCTCCCAAGACTGGTGATACCAAGGTCCTGACAGACCGGGAAATAGAAGTCCTCGCCTTGATTGCCCGGGGCTATTTGAACAAAGAGATCGCAGACAGACTGAATATCGGTCTGACTACAGTCATTTCACACCGGAAAAACATTCAGGAAAAACTTGGGAAGAAAAGTGTAGCTGCACTGACCATCTATGCAGTGATGCAGGGTTATGTAGACATCAACGAGATCTGAAGATCAGCCTATACCGACCAGGAGTTTGAGAATATAACCGATAATGAAACTCAGTCCGGCGATACTGAAACTCAGGATGGCCATCTCCGTGAAACGCTTCCGGAAACTCTCTCCGCGTGCCACCGAATAATAATAATTGAAGCCTGCGATAATCAACAATGCCATAGCCAACATGATCACCAGAGCGACGATCACATTCCTGAAAAGAATAAACGGGGCTATCAATGCCACTACTGTTATCAGATAGGCTATACCGGTATACACAGCAGCCTTGACCGGTTTTTTATCTTCTTTCTCATCCGATTTTGTAGACAAGTATTCCGACGAAGCCATCGACAGTGCCGCAGCGATACCTGTTATGCTGCCCGTAAGGGCTATCAGGGTACTATTGTTCAGCGCCAAGGTATAGCCGGCGAGCGCACCGGTAAATTCCACCAAGGCGTCATTCAATCCAAGTACGACAGATCCCATGTAGTTCAACCGCTCCTCATCGATCATCCCGATCAGTTCCGCCTCATGCAGATTTTCATCTATGGTCATATCATGGATGTCAGGATAATTCAAATACATTTTGTAAGCTGTCTGAGAATCGATCTCGGAAGATTCCATCTTCTTAATGGCAAATGTATTTCCCAATATCTTCGCTATCCAATAGAATTTGTAGACCGTCTTCATATCCGGCTTCACCTCTCTATTGGTATAACGCATCAATATCTTATAGTGCTTTTGTTCTTCATGGGTGATACGGATCAGAACATTTTTATTCCGCTCATTCTTCTCCTTGGAAGCGAGTCTCCGATAAACATAAGATGCTGTCATCTCGCCCCGTTGATAACGGAGGAAATCAGCCTTATCCTTTTCTGATAAATCCATCATTACTTCACTTTATATTTAGAAATCCTGACGATACAGATCAAATTGGGAAATGATCCCAATACTCTCAAATACAAAGTTACAAATAAATCTATGAGTTCGATAGTTTATTCTCAAAATACATCAATTGATGATCCGAGAACACCGTTACGACCTGTCCCTCCAGGCATAAGGATTGCATCAAACTCACACTCATAAAAAGTATAATTGCAGGAAAGCATGCTACTCTTTCCTGCAAGTTTTTGAACGTTCCCGCAACTGACTCATTATAGGTCATCCCGCAAGGCCGTACTCTTGGCATAAGCCGTACTCTTAGCTTCGAAAAAGTCGGTCTTTACCATATTGGCATTGGAATATTGGGAAACCCAAAGCATACTCTCAGGTTCTTTATGGTTGTCTTCAAAAAGATAGCCAAAGCCCAAACTGTTCCAGCGCAGATTGCCCAAATAGCGGATATAGTCAGAGACCATCTGCGTATTCAAACCGGTAATCTCATTACCTATCACATATTGTCCCCATTCTATTTCCTGTCTGACGCCTTCAAGCATCATATCCCGATAAACTTTTACAAATTCATCGGTAAAGAGTTCGGGCTCTTCCTTCTCCAATTCCAGTATGATGCTCCGGAACAACCACAAGTGTGTATTCTCATCCCGATTGATATAGCGAATCTCCTGTGCCGAACCCGACATTTTGCCATTCCGGCTCAGGTTGTAGAAGAACATGAAACCACTGTAAAAATAAATACCCTCTAGGATGAAGTTGGCCATCATGGCTTTCATCAGTCTGAACCGGTCTCGATGCTCATGGAACTCGTTGTAACAGTCCCCGATAAACTGATTTCTCTTCAGCAGGTGCTCATCGTTTTTCCATTGATACAAGATGTCATTGCGCTCCTCCGGGTTGCATATCGTGTCCAGCATATAACTGTAACTCTGACTGTGCACACATTCCTGAAAAGTCTGGATATGCAGGCACAAGTTCACCTCATTGGCCGTGATATACTCGCTTACCGTAGGCAGGTTGTTGCTCTGAAGAGAATCCAGAAAGACCAGAAAACTCAAGATCTTGTTGTAAGCCGTCCGCTCACAAGGTTCCAGATGAGGGTAATCTTTCACATCCTGAGACAAGTTGATTTCCTCAGGGATCCAGAAATTGTTCATGGCCTGGCGATACCAGTCACTCACCCACTCATATTTGATATTGTTGAAATCATTCAGATTGGTACTGTTTCCCCCAATCATCCGCCTCAACCTCAGGTCAATATCACCACCGGGGTTAAAAAGCGTATTTCTTTTCAATTGTTCTGTTTTCATCTTACCGTCATTCATTAATCCGTTTTATGCGGAGCAACTCTCACATTCTTCTACTTCTAGCGACTTGCTGCGCACGTAATAAAGGGTCTTCACACCACATTTCCAAGCCAGGAGATACAAGTTCAGGACCTGCCGCATCGTATAACTATTAGTGATATAAAGGTTGACACTTTGAGACTGGTCGATATGCCGCTGCCGTATTCCGGCAGCCCTGATGCTCCATTTCTGATCGATCAGGTAAGCCCCTTTGTACAACCAATAAGTTGCGTCAGACAGCTCAGGGGCAACACGTGGAAGCATGACACCTTTCTTCTCCTCGAGGAAGAAGCGTTTCATCACCGGATCCAAGCCTGCTGTCGTCCCCGCAATAATACTGGTACTGCTCGTAGGAGCAACAGCCAGAAGATAGGCATTGCGCATGCCGAAGGCAGAAACTTTCTCCGCCAGTGTCTTCCACTCCGGAGAGACATAGCCGCGTTTCTTGAAATAGTCCCCGGTCTGCCAGTCACTACCCTCGAAATACTGGTAAGTACCCTTCTCCTTTGCGAGTTTGCAACTTGCCTCTATGGCTGCATAGTTAATCGTTTCAAACACCTTATCAGCAAACTTCAGATGTTCTTCACTCTCCCATTTTATGCCTCTCTTGGCCAGAGCATGATGATAACCGCTCACACCCAGACCGATACTCCGATACCTGTGATTGGTAATTTGCGCAAAAGGTACGGGGTAGAAATTAAGGTCAATCACATTATCCAAGGCCCTCACGACAGTCTCTATCTTATCTTTCATCGCCTGTCTATCTTCAAGCGGCAACCGCCCGAGGGTCAGACTGGCGAGATTGCAGACGACAAACTCACCCGCCTTTACGGTATTCACGACGACAGTTTCACCATCCACCGTCTTGATCTCCTGGGATACACTCTGTATCGGAGCCATATTCTGGGCGATTTCCGTACAAAGATTCGAACAGTAGATCATTCCCTTATGCGGGTTCGGATTCGTCCGGTTGACAGTATCGCGATTGAAGATAAACGGTGTACCGGTTTCTACAGCAGAACGCAGGATCAGGCGTATCACGTCCTTGATGCTGATGACACGGCGAGACAAACGACGGTCAGCGATGCAAGCTTTGTAACGCACTTCCCAGTTGTCCCCATAATAGTCTTCCAGGCAAAACCCTTTCAGACGCATGATCTCATTGGGACAGAAGAGATACCAATCCTGATTCATGTCCTCTTCTGCCATCTTCCAGAACAAGTCAGGGAAACACACAGCAGGGAATACATCATGAGCCTTCATGCGGTCATCGCCATTATTGGTGCGGATCTGCAAGAATTCCGGCAGATCCTTATGCCACACGTCGAGATAAACGGCCACCGCGCCTTGGCGCATCCCCAACTGATCTACAGCCACTGCCGTGTCGTTCACAAGTTTGATCCATCTGATCACGCCTCCGGCAACTCCCTGAAAGCCCCGGATGCTTCCGCCCATCGCTCTCACCTTACCGAAATACATCCCCATACCGCCACCAAACTTGCTGACTTGGGAGAAATTTCCGATACTGCGGTAGATGCCCGTCAAACTGTCGGGGACTGTATCAATGAAACAACTGGAGAGTTGGTGACAAGGTTTTCGGGCATTGGACATCGTCGGCGTGGCCATAGTCACCTCCAGACAACTCAGCAAGTCATAGATTTTCCTCACCCATTCCAAACGGTTTTTCTTCTCAGGCATTCCAAGATGCAAGGCGATGCCCAGGAACATCTCCTGGACTTTCTCAATGGGTTGCCCCTCGAATGTACGAATCAGATAACGCTTGATCAACAGGTCCAAACCTGAATAATTGAACAGATGATCACGCTCAGGTTTCATAAAAGCAGCAGCAGCCTCAATTTCCTCCTGAGTATAGGACTTGAGAATATAATCGCCGTAAAGGCCTTGCTTTGTCAGATAGACGATCTTATCATAGAACGAATGGAGTTCCAGAGCCGACACCTTCTCATCAATATCTCTGTTCAGCATAAAGTCGAGTACACGAGCAGAGATCATTTCCCATTCCGGTGCCTCCGCCGTCGTCAGTTCCACTGATGCCTTGATCAAGGCAAGGAGTTTGTCCCGTAACTTCATCTGAGGGCGGCAAGAACCAGTAAAGCGGTCGGCCAGAATGATCATACTGTATTCCTTAGCCTTGAATTCATGTGACACGACTCTCAGGACATCCTCCAAAGCAGGTACACCGATCAAGGTGGAAATCCTTGATATGGCCTTACGCTCCTCACTGCGGCTGTCACGAAACAAGATATAGCTCTTTGCCTCTTCATAAAAGCCGTGTGCCATGAGGCATTTCTCCACCTTGTCCTGAATGCACTCCACGTTCCTTTTTGCCGGATTATCAGAGACGTACTGTTCCACTTCAGATACGATGGAATGCAGTTCGTCTTCCGTCACAAAACGGCTCGTGCTTGCAAAACTCTTCTTTATCGCTATTGAGATCTTCTGACCGTTAAAAGGTTCCGTTATCCCATTTCTCTTTATTATTTCCATGATACCTCTTTCTTATCATACAGACTACCGGAAATATCACTTCTTCCAAAACCGAAAGGTAATATCCTGAAAGCTGCCATCCGCCACCTTCTTGTAAAGTCTCTGGTTCGTCGTCTTCTCTTTCAGACCGCCCCGTTGGCGGATATAGGGTCCTAACTTAATAAAATCGAAATTTTCTTTCTTGACCTTATCGGATAATTCCTGCCTGCCACTGTACCAGCCGACCTTGTATTCCGGGTATTTTTGGTGGAGATACTGAGCCAGTCGGTCTACAGCCTCAGGCTCACTGTCTCCTCCCATAAAACTGATACAGGTAATATCCGTACCCAATTTCTCTGCCCATTCATCCAGTACTTCAGTCGTCAGTTCTGTCCCTATATTTTTCCATAGATAAGAACTGTGACAACCAGGACACTTGATCGGGCAATTGGAGATATTGACAGACAAAGTAACTTCATCAGGAATCTCCTGAAAGACAATGCCCGTATTCACATATCTCAGCATTTCTCCGTTTCCTCAGACTTCACCGGTTGCAGTTCTTTCTGAATAGGACCCAGATGATTCGTTGAAGCGTAATAGCGGCGATGGGCTTCTTGCTGACGGGCTTGCGAGAAATTGCTCACCCGTTTGAGATAACCGATGACACGTGTCAGATAGTCCACGTTTTTAGAGTGGCACACCGGGCATTCGTGCAGGTACCGCTTGTCGATATGTCCGCAATCGTTGCATACCGTATTGGGAATATTGTAAGTGAAGTAATTGCAGCCTTCCTTTGCAGCCACCTTAAAGAGTTGGCGATATTGTGCCTTACTCAGATGTTCATCCAAATTCATGTGCAGGGCAGAGCCGCCTGTGAGATGCTCGATATAAGGTGCGCCATGCAACTTGAATTTGTCGATAACGCTCAAACTCTCATCTTCCACAACATAGAAATAACTATTGTAGCAATCCCGGGGAACGAAATAACCGTCTTCCCGATCCCATTTGGCATGCTTGACACCGACATTCTCGGCAGGGATCATCTCACAGTTGAACATGACTTCCTTCGAACGGTATTTCTTATTGCAGGTCTCCACGATCCCCAGCACACTCTGGACGAAATGCAGATAGTCCGGATTGTCACTGATCTTCAAACCGAGGAACTCGGCAGCTTCCACCAAGCCATTGACGCCTATCGTCAGATACTGACGCTTGATATTGATATAGCCGGCATCGAAAAGCGGCAGCATGCCATGCTTCTGAAGTTCTTTCAGATTCTCGTTGTACGCCAACTGCACCTTATGGCAGAGGTCTACGACTTCCTCAAGAACTTTCTTATAGTCCTGCTTATGGTTGACAGCATACTGTATGGTCCGGTTCAGGTTAATCGTCAGCACGCTCTTGGAACCTGTGCTCACGCCACCGGCACCCAATGTATAACTGAAACCGTTGTCCTGAATCTCATTTCTCAAGCGGCAGCAACTGCTCAAGGAATCTGGTTGGTCACTGAGATAGGTGAAAAAGCTATGCCCTTCAGAATACATTTCTGCAGAGAAGTCTGCCCATTCCTTATCTTTGCAATCCCCGTTTTCCGTCAGCATCGCCATCGTTTCTACTGGGAATGTCAAGACGGCCTTCGTGCGCTCTTGATTGAACCATTTCATAAACCGCTTCTGCAGCCAGTTAACGCCATTCCAGTCAGGACGACTCCCATCAGGGAAATAGAAATTATCAAAGAGGCTCTTGAAATAATACTTGTCATAATAAGAGATATTCCAGAAGACGGCCTGATAGTTCCGGGCACCTGTAGGTTGGTTGAGGGAATATACGATCTGCTCAAAGCAATCAGTGATCATCTTGTCGAGAGTACGCTTTTTCAAACCTAAGTCGACGACGTCATTAGCATGCTTATAGTAGTCTTTTCCGTATTCTTTCTCCACAAAATAATTCATGTACATCAGGAATTCTGGTGTCGCGCAAGCGCCGGAAAGCATGGAACTGACCATGAACACCATGTTGATAAAGCCCCCACAGAAACTTTTCAGGTTGGTAGGCGCAGAAGAGTTGCCTCCAATAGAGGACGTTCCGCCCAAGAGCCAAGGGTACATGGTGATACTGGCACAGTAATTTGCCAAGGAGGTTTCATCATTCTTATATATAAAATGGTGTGTCAACAAATCCAGATAGCGGTCAGCCAGTTCTTTGCCATACATTTTCTTGATACGGTCTGTCAGCAGGCGGCGGTTCAAACGTATGAAACCTGCTTTGGGGAGTTCTCCGATCAATGTGGCGATATTCTTATGCTCTACATTGGCATTTGCGTCATACTTTGAACCTGTGGCGGCATTGGAAGCCTCACAATAATCCGTCAAGAACTTCAACTTCCGCAGCGTCTCGCGATCTTCAGCATGTTTCTGCCTATAAAGCATAAAACTCCGGGCCACTTTATAATACCCTTCACGCATGAGAGATTCCTCGACCTCATTCTGAATATCCTCTACTTTTATACCTTCATGAATATCCAGATTACTGATAATTTTAGACACTGCCCCTAAATCAACCGGCTCTTTCACTGAATCAAAAGCTTTGATGATGGCATTCATGATTTTGTCTAATGAGAAGCGTTCCTTTTTTCCATCCCGCTTCGTGATGTTGAAGTTCTGCATTTCCATAATCCTCCAATTATTTGAATTTAACAGTTTAAACTGTATTGTTTTCTGACAACTTTTTACTTACTACAATCCATAAAGTTATCTTTTTTAGAAAACTTTTGAATTATAAATTCAAAATAAGTTTTCCATATTTGCAATAATATGATTGCAAATATAGAACAAAAAATTGAAAGAAGAGTCATTGAAATAGATTTTTAATAGTTAAAAATTATCCTGCGAATAATACAGAAACTATAACTGTGCTGATAGTAATATTTTAATAAACGGGATTGAAGTTTTTCAAAAGTATAATAGGATAAGTCATTGATAATGAATGTTCTTTGTCAAACAAGAATATTTATGCCAACTCGTTGCAAAATTCCAAAGAAGTTTCATTTCTCATGCTGGATCCCGGTCAAGTCAAGACGATAATCGGTTTCAGGTTTGATGCAAAAGGAATTAATTGCTATCAGATAAAATAAAGTATTTCGAGAACTCCATCTTAACAAAAAAGACAATTCCGATACATATTCTCGCCCGCAACAACAAACAAGTAAAATCATCCTATCAGAAACAAGTTAGACAAATTTTATTCTGCATCAACTGATTAATCGATAGCTTTTCATCTCAGGAAGACAGACTTCTTCGAGAAAAGACAACGCCGTCAGGGCAAAAAAACAAAAAATAACGGTCCCGATCCCCGTTCAATCGAAAAGTTGAAGCCTTAATCTCATGTAAGAACAAGGGAACCGGCACATACAAAAAGACAAGTTGGTAGTTTCTCGAAACACCGCTTGCTGTCTCGAGAAACAGAGCGCTGACTTTCTCGAAACATAGAAGTCTTGTTTCTCGAGACATAGAAAAGTACCTTCACAGCAACTTAAAGGTCTCTTTTTCGAAAGACTCTTCGAGAACACAATAGACCCGAACAGAAAGTTTTCTTATGATTTCGCCCTTTCCAAGAGACATCAATCAGCCCATCCGTCTCCTATAATATCCATGAGAGTTCATCCTAATCAAAGCGTTTGATTTTCACATTTTGAAGTTACAATCGACTTTGAAAAATCAGAAAATTACAAAAAAGGGAAATCAGAGATACTCATCCCTGCCAAAAAAGAAAAAGAAAAACAAGAAAGGTCTCAAACTAAAAGCGAAAGAAAGGAAAACGAAATGGAAAAATATTATTCCTCAACTTGAATAATAAATAGAGGGAGCAGATTACAATTTCACAGCCGAAATATCCACGAGATGGTTGACGATAGCATAAATGGTCAGACCTGCAGGAGAATGGATTTGTAATTTCTTTGCGATGTTCCTGCGGTGAGTGATGACCGTATTGACTGAAATGAAAAGGTGGTCGGCAATATCCTTATTTGTCATTCCCTGAACCAAAGATACGATCACCTCCTTCTCCCTATCGCTCAGGGTCTCGTTATTGCCCGCATTCTTGTTGATCATCTTAGAGATATTGACGCTCACGTCGTCTTTCCGACTCCTCAATTCCAAATTATGAATGGCAGGGATAAACATATTATCTTCCACTTCAGCGTGCTGGCTCAGCCATTCTTCATTATTATAGATATCATACAAGGTAGCACTCAGGATATTATTATGAAAACCGTCAGAAGGCAAGTATTTGATAATAATATTTTTCAATTCCTTCAGTTTCTGATCGACCTGTCCGTGATGCCTCGAAAAAGTTTCAATGTCATAATCCGACATCGGATTACCCGCTAACAAACTGTTGACATAAGGAAAGGCAGTACGCTCCTCATACCGCATGTGATTAGTCACACTGTGCGCATAGTCGTCATAGAGTTTGAGAATCAGCCCCGCAAGTTCATTGTTTTCATCCAGAGCCTGTGCAAGTTCTTTACGGATAAAAGGCAATTGAAACTCTATGAAATAAGCATGTGAAGCTGTCAGGTATTGTAAAAGAGCAGGAATGGACAACTTGTCCAAACTATCTCGGTCCAAATAGCCGTTGATAGTGAAATTCACTACCGCCAAAAATGTATAGGTATCAACTTTCTGCTCACCGCAAACTTCCTCTACGGTCTTGTCACCAAAACCTAGATTGATACCGAAAGAGCCCAAACTCTGCAGGATATTATAGTTGTCACCGATAATGGATATCATCTTATCACCGGGTTCATACATCTTCAGATTTTTCATGCTATTTACCTTGATATTCAGCCTGCAAAGATACTAAATTTTATCGGATAACGCAATACCTAAAAATAATGATGCCCGCTTACGGGAAAATAGTTGAATCCTCAAAAGAGATGAATACCGCCTAAACAACGACGAGGGCTGCCTGACTGGCAGCCCTCGTCTATTTCCGGAATGTTCCCACGAAATCAACCACAGGAACAAACACGATTATTTAGCATAAGCAACATTTCGAGTTTCACGGATGACCGTTATCTTGACTTGTCCGGGATAAGTCATCTCACTTTGCACCTTGGAAGCGATCTCGTCACTCAGTTTGGCGCTCTCATCATCAGACATCTTGTCTGCCCCGACGATGACGCGGAGTTCACGGCCAGCCTGAATGGCATAAGTCTTCGTGACACCGGGATAACTCATTGCGATAGCTTCGAGGTCATTCAAACGCTTGATATAAGCTTCCACCACCTCACGGCGAGCTCCAGGACGCGCTCCTGAAATAGCGTCACAAACCTGAACGATAGGAGCCAGAAGCGTTTTCATTTCGACTTCATCATGATGGGCTGCAATGGCATTGACAATATCCGGTTTCTCCTTATATTTCTCTGCGATCTTAGCGCCATAAAGAGCATGCGGCAGTTCGCTCTCCTCGTCAGGCACCTTTCCAATGTCATGGAGAAGTCCGGCACGCTTGGCTTTCTTCGGGTTCAGACCCAGTTCGGAAGCCATCACTGCGCAAAGGTTAGCAGTTTCACGGGCATGCTGAAGAAGATTCTGACCATAAGAAGAACGGTATTTCATTTTTCCGATGATACGGATCAATTCAGGATGCAAGCCATGGATACCCAAATCGATTGCAGTCCGTTTACCGGTCTCGATGATCTCATTGTCCAATTGTTTCTTTACTTTAGCGACAACCTCTTCAATACGTGCCGGGTGAATACGGCCATCGGCCACCAGTTGATGCAAGGCAAGGCGGCAGACCTCACGGCGGACAGGGTCAAAAGCGGAGATCACTACAGCATCAGGTGTATCGTCTACGACGATCTCCACCCCTGTAGCAGCTTCCAGAGCCCGGATGTTACGTCCTTCACGTCCAATGATACGACCCTTGACCTCATCATTGTCAATATGGAACACACTCACTGAGTTTTCTATCGCCGTCTCGGTCGCAACCCTCTGGATCGTAGTGATTACGATCTTCTTGGCCTCTTTCTCAGCGTTCAAGCGAGCTTCATCCATCGCCTCGTTCACATAACTGGCAGCATCCAGTTTAGCCTGTCCTTTCAAACTCTCGACAAGACGGCTCTTGGCTTCTTCGGCCTTCAAACCGGAAAGTTCTTCCAGTTTTTCCTGTTCCTGTTTCTGCATCTTATCAAGTTCCTGTTGACGAGTTTCCAGAAGTTGCTGCGCATTATCGACACGCTGCTGCATCAGATCCAATTCCTGTTTCCGGCGAGCGAGTTCTTCCTGACGCTGGTTCAAGGAGATATCGCGCTGCTTGAGATGATTTTCTGACTGCTGTATCTTCGCGTTGCGCTGACGCACCTCAGTCTCGAGATCGGCTTTCTTATTCAAGAAAGTTTCTTTCACCTCCAGGAGTTTCTTTTCTTTTATGACTTCCGCGTCCTTTTTGGCCGCCTCCATTAACTCATTATACTTTCCCTTGATGATATAACGGAAAATAAAATAGCCTACAGCACCACCCACGATGAGTGCCATAACGGCAATTATGATTATTAACATTTATAAAATTGTTTAATGATGATACTATTCTTTCCTTAGAACCTCCTCAATTTCAGAAGTCAACTGGGAGAGAACAGCATTATAAGGGGCCGTATCATTTTGCCCCCTGAGCTTTTCATAACGCATTGCAATATCAACCAAGGACATATACAAAATCTCCTTATCGCTCTTTACATCCTTGTAATGAGCTGAATAAGAATTGACGACCTCATTGATCAATTTTGCAGACTTTCGATAATACTCTTCCTCGGTTTGATCACCGCGGGGAATTCTCACCGAAAGCATTGTATCATGCAGGTTCAGTCTTATGGTTAATTTCTCTTTGTTTTCTTCTGCCATCGATTTGATTCTTGCTGCATTCCATGCGACCGACTTGAAGGAGAGTTCAGGCGCTCACCTTCTTCGGAAAAAGCAGTCCAGCAAGAGGAGTTACTGCAGGGACTGTTCGCTCAGCAGCGTGATGCATTTACTAACGTCTTTGATGAGCCGAGCAACTTTTTTCTTTGCACCTTCAAGGTCTCCGTCGCTCACCTCAATCATTTTTGCCATCTTGAGAGTCTCATAGTCATGCTGGGTTTGGGCCAACTTTACCCGTAGTTCTTTAAGCTGATCGTCACGCTCTGCCACCTCTCTCTTCAAATTCACGATTTCCTGATTGAGTTCTTCAAAGTGGAGAATCATTTGTCTGACACGGGTAGTAAACGTGTTCAAAATCTTCTCATTGGCATTCATACAGACTTTATTTAGGGCACAAATTTAATATAATAAATCGGTAATGCCAAATTTTACTTCATTTTTCTAATTTACGGACATCATTTCTTCCGATTTGTTATCAAAAGACAGTAGCCGGATTTTATTATTTCTGAAGAGTATATTTAAATTTATTGACCTTTAAAAAAATCCCTTTCAATATTCTTTTTTCTGTTTCAAACTGAAGGCCCGGATACGAGGTCATTTCTTCATTTTAGCTTTAGCTTCCTTGACCTCTTCTTTAGAAGGAAGCGGCTCTTTTTTCGCCAGTGTAACTACCTCAAAGACAAAGTCAGTCATCCATTTCTGACTGAAGTTCAACCTGGCATTGTATTTTCTTACAGACATGACAGCTTTGACCACACTGGGATCCTTAAAATCATTTTTTGTAAAAATATCCCCCACCTGTTTCTGGGTCAAAGCATAAAGGGTCTTTTTAAAGATGCTTGGGATACGGAGTTTAAACTTCATCAGATTGCCCATCAGCATCATCAACTCCTGGGTAAAACCTTGGAATTGGATCAGAAACGGGTTGACATATTGCAGATTGCGACAATTTTTCTTGACACTCTGGTCTATCTCGTCAAAGAAATCCTCATCGGTCTTATACAGATTCTTAAGCATCTTCTTCACCGCTGACTTTTCACCTACTCCGAGTTTGTTGTGTACCGTAGCGACGTGGAGTGTCTGCTTGAAGACGCGGAGATCCGGCAGCATATTAAGATTGGTAATGCCCAATTTTGCAGCCAGGGCAGCTTGAAGATAAACTCTCACGAGTGTCATATAATCTTCCATGCCGCCAACCTTTTTCTCAGGCTCTTTTTTCTGTCCGAACAGTTTTGTAAATATTCCCATAATGCTAATTAGTCTATCGATTGAATTGATAAAAACATATTAATATATGTTGTGCAAAGATAGCGGAAATCCCCCGAAAAGCCAAATTTTCGGTTAAAAAACCACCCATACACTCTGAAGACAGACGATATGGCGCATATTTTATTAGTCTTGAACGCTTTTTACACCTCAAAAAGACAATATCAAGAAAAAATTGATTATCTTTGCAGCCGTACTGTAATAAAAAGTCCAGAGGTTTTTGCAAGGAATCCGACTTTTGGGAGTTATTAAATAAAATTCAAGAAATCATCCTATAATTCATATGAAAGGTATCGTATTAGCAGGCGGTTCAGGAACACGCCTTTATCCGATTACAAAGGGAATCAGCAAGCAGCTTATTCCTATCTTTGACAAACCGATGATTTATTATCCTATTTCAGTATTGATGTTAGCTGGCATACGCGATATTCTCATCATTTCTACCCCCTATGACCTACCCGGTTTCCGACGCCTTTTAGGTGACGGGAAAGATTGGGGCATGCATTTCGAATACGTGGAGCAACCTCATCCTGATGGCCTTGCCCAAGCTTTTATACTCGGTAAATCTTTTATTGGTACGGATGACGTCTGTCTCGTATTGGGAGACAACATCTTTTACGGCGCAGGTTTTACCGGTCTGCTCCGAGAAAGTGTACAGGCATGCGAGAAGGGCCAGGCAAGTGTATTCGGCTATTATGTCAACGACCCGGAGAGATACGGTGTCGCAGAATTTGATGCCCAAGGCAACTGTCTGAGCATTGAAGAAAAACCGGAACACCCTAAAAGCCATTTTGCAGTAACAGGACTTTACTTCTATCCGAACTCTGTCGTAGACATCGCAGAGCATGTCAAACCCAGTCCTAGAGGGGAATTGGAAATCACGAGTGTCAATCAGGAATACCTGCATCGCAATGCCTTGAAGGTCCGCACTCTGCCACGGGGATTTGCATGGCTCGACACTGGTACACACGACAGTCTTTCTGAAGCCAGCACTTTCATTGAAGTCATTGAAAAGCGGCAAGGTCTGAAAGTGGCCTGCCTTGAAGAAATCGCATTTAAACAAGGTTGGATCAACAGTGTTCAGTTGAAAGATTTGTCTCAACCGATGCTGAAAAACAATTACGGGAAATATCTGTTAGAACTAGCTGAAGGAAAGCGCTACCAATCATAAAAAGTGTTGCTCATCTGCAAGTTCGGGAAAGACATCCGACGGATACACACTAAGAAAATTCAAAAGTTATAATGGAAGAAAATAGGAATATAGAATCAGCGAATGCAGTTGATCAGCAAGAGGATAATGAGAAGGAATCATCCTTTGACTTTGCTACTATCTACGCAACAGTTATTCTGAATTGGAAATGGTTCGTCCTCTCACTCATCGTCTGCGTGGGCGTAGCTTTCATCTACCTCCGCTATAGCACACCGGTTTGGCAGGCTAATGTCAAGTTGCTCATCAAAGATGATGACAACAACTCTTCAAATGGAGGAAGAGGGAACGATTTACTGCAAAGCAGTTCTACTCTCGGCCTGATCAGCAGTTCCAATGGGATCGACAATGAAATGGAAATCCTCTCCTCGCACCTTCTGTCTCAAGGCGCCATCAAAGACCTGAAACTCTATGTCGATTACAGTGCCACAGGGACTTTCAAAGACGAACTCCTCTATAAAGATGAACCGATAGCCGTGGATATTGACCCCTATCATCTGGAAAAACTCGAGTATCCTATCGAACTCGTCATCGAACAAACGGCCAAAGGCTACCATGTCACCGGCAAATATGAGACTCTTGACAAGATTAACAATAAAATCATTCCTCACCTTATTGACAGTTCTTTCCCATCTTTGCCTATAGGACTTCGAACACGTGTGGGAACTCTGACTTTCCAAGAGACCAGTACACCGATGAACGGTAGAAAAGAAAAGGTGACCATCTACTCTCTGAAGATGATGGGAGAAAAATATGTGAATAATCTCACCGTCAGCCAAACTAATAAGAATACGACTATTGCCCAACTCGAACTTCATGATGAGATTCCCGAGCGTGCTACTGACTACCTCACTGATCTTGTTCAGGTCTACAACCGTCAAGCCAATGAAGACAAGAACGAAGTAGCCTACAGGACCGAAGCTTTCATCAATAACCGACTCGAAAAGATCAATGCCGAACTCGGCAATACGGAAGGGCAACTGGAGAGTTACAAGAAGCGTAATAATATGGTGGAGATGCAACTGAATTCCGCACAGACGGTCCAAGACGCAGACACCTATGGTCAGAAACTCTCTGACGCCAACACCCAGATAGCCCTTCTGAACTCCTTGCGGGAATATATGCACCACCCGACAAACCGCTATCAGACTCTCCCTTCAAATGTCGGTTTGACAGACCAGAGTGCCACGGAATTGATCAACAAATACAATGAGATTGCACTCGAACGCAATAGGTTGATGCGCAGTGCCAGCGAGAACTCACCTAGCGTGATCCCTCTCACAGCCCAACTCAATGACTTGACGGTTTCCATCAAACATGCCGTCAATCAAGCTATCCAAGGATTAAATATCCAACGCAATTCCATCGCCGCCCTCTATGGCAAATACCAAAATCAGGTAGGTGAAACTCCTGAACAGGAAAGAATGCTGAACCAGATCGGACGTCAACAAGACGTCAAATCAGGACTCTACCTGACGCTATTGCAAAAACGCGAGGAAAACTCGATCAACCTTGCTGCCACAGTCGATAAAGGAAAACTGATAGATATTCCGGATGTGGAAGGTATCGTAAGTCCGAAGAAACCTTTGGTCTTGCTTGCCGCACTCATTTTAGGCATCGGCATCCCGTCACTCATCCTCTTTATCCTCCAGTTCTTCCACTATAAGATAGAAGGACATGATGATGTCGCCAAACTGACGAAACTGCCGATCATCGCTGACGTGGCAGTGGCCAGCGATACGGTCAAGTCAAAAGCTGACATTGTCGTAAGTGAAAACCAGAATAACCAAATGGAGGAAATATTCAGGAGCATGCGCACCAACCTGCAGTTCCTGATGAAGAAAGGCCAGAAAGTCATGCTGTTCACATCTTCTACATCCGGGGAAGGGAAGACGTTCAATGCCGCTAACCTCGCTGTCAGTTTCGCCTTGTTGGGAAAGAAAATTATCCTCATCGGACTCGATATCCGCAAGCCTCGTCTTGCCGAACTTTTCAAGTTGCGTGACCACCACCATGGCATTACCCCACTCTTGGCAAATGACGATCCGACAGAGGAGTCAGTCAAGCAACAAATACTCTCTTCTGGTGTAAACAAGAATTTGGATTTGCTATTGGCAGGTCCTACGCCACCTAACCCCGCAGAACTTCTCTCCCGTGAGAGTCTCGACAAGATTATCGCTATCCTGAGAAAGAATTACGATTACGTCATCATCGATTCTGCGCCTGTAGGACTCGTTACCGATACCTTACAGATCGGACGTGTCTGCGATGCAACCGTTCTCGTATGCCGTGCAGATTATACGCCAAAAGACAGTTTCGGCCTGATCAACAGTTTGTCAGAACAGAAGAAACTGCCTAATATGTCCATCGTCGTCAATGGTATTGATCTGAGCAAGAAGAAATACGGCTACTACTATGGCTATGGTAAATACGGGAAGTATGGCAAATATGGACATTACGGAAATTATGGCAGTTATGGCAAGTATGGACACTATGGAAATTATGGTTCATACGGTAGCTACGGCAATTATGCCAGCCATTACGGTAGGAAAGATGACGATTCAGTAAAGAAATGATCTCTTGTTTCCGGCAGAAGAATAACTCATGGCTGCCGGATTTAAATACGATAAAAACAGAACGAAGAAAATGACTATAGCTGTAGATTTTGACGGAACAATTGTAGAACATAAGTATCCTGAGATAGGACCTGAAATACCATTTGCTACCCAAACCCTCAGAATGTTGATCCAAGAGCACCACCGCCTTATTCTTTGGAGCGTACGCGAAGGCAAACTCCTTCAAGATGCCATCGACTGGTGCAGAGAACACGGTGTAGAATTTTGGGCTGTCAATCGTGACTACCCGGAAGAAAACGGAACTATAAACAACAATCATTTCAGCCGTAAGATCAAGGCTGATCTCTTTATTGATGACCGACAGATCGGAGGACTTCCTGACTGGGGAGAGATCTACCGGATCATCCACGAAGGGAAATCTTATAGGGACATCATTCGAGAAAGCATGGGCGAAGAACCTGCAGAAGCTCCCAGGAGCAAGCATCATTGGTGGAGCAAGAGATAATTGACAGATTGAATATTATCTTTTATAAATATCAACTTATTTATTGGAAAGGGCATAGAGAAACCGATATTGATTTCTTTATGCCCTTTCTCATTTCTTAAGGTCACCTCACCTCTAATGCTAAACCTACTAACTACATGAGACACGCCACCTTATTATATTAGGGACCTATAAATTGACCTATTCCCGATTGGGTCAAAGATCATCTTCAAATTGATGAAAGACGAAGGCGAATCAAACACTCTGCACTAGTCCATCTGATCCTTTGGTCAGGTCAAGAATTCCGATTCCCACGTCAAGGCAAAGGCAAAAGTCCTTCCCATCGTACATCCCAACCAACAGGAAAACCCGGGTTAGAACGCGTACAGCCATCCCAGCCTGCACACATCATGGCCACAGCAGTGAGAAGTCCCCCATTTCCGGGAAGATAGAGTCGTAGTCTGTTGTCCTGATAATTATGTCCATTGACCAAATAGGTATTTTTCTGTTTCGTCATAAGCAAAGCTTGCACGGCTCTTTCCGGTTCGCCTACACGGGCAGCACACATTGCTGTCATCGGATAATCCCATCCCCACGTCGTAGGCCAGTTCCAATGTTCCCAAACCCAAAGCAGGGTCTTGCTCATCACAGACGACTGGACCAGAGGACTTGAAGGCAGGACACCCAAGGCACCTAAAACTGCCGGATGGTCACTCGTGAAGCGAAGGGACGTAAAAGTGTTTACAGCAGATTCTGCAGACAGATAAAGACTGTCATTGTTCATAGCCAAAGGAGAAAGTTGGGAAAGGATCTTATCCCAAAGCGAGACTCGGCTCACCCCCCTGCGCTCTCTCCATTTCTGAGCCGTTCTCAGGGCAAAATACCAATAGGAGAGTTCGAAAGGCGGATTGACGGTAGAATCAGCCTTCAGTGTTTCCTGCGCAGGAATGCAACCTTTCAGAATATAACGGTGTCGGATGCTGTCATAAGTGGCAAAATCCGCCATAAATGTTGCAGTTTCATTCACCATGTCCCCGTACCGGGCGAGTATTTTCTTGGATTGAGCAGGTTCAGCGCGATAAAGGAGTTCTGCAAGATAGATCGGATGCGGTTGCTGCCAGATGAGATAAGACCCCACATTTGAAGGCACTTCCATCCCTGAAGGATCAGTCATTTTCATCCAACGCACGCCTTTGAAACCTTGCCTTTTGGCGATGGAGCGGGCAACGGGCAGCACCTTTACATACCAGTCGAGGCTCGGAGCCAACAACTCAGGATGCCCCCACAAAGCAAACTGTGCCTCATGCCACCACACCATTTCGAGATGGAATTTTCCAAACCAGGAGTTATAGGTGAGTCCGGTCTCTTGAGGCGGTGTGGAGCCGGCATCATTGACCGCCAGAAGATACTGTGAAAGCACGACCCGGCGCTCCAATTCCCTGGCCCTAGGATCTGAGACATGAGAAAAATCCACAATAGCACCTTTTTTCCAGAAACTCACCCAATGCCGGGCTGCCTCTTGAGACACCACAGAATAAGAATCATCCCCGGGTTGTACTGGGCCGTGATAGGTCGAGACAGGATAGAAAGAAACCGTAAAATTCAGTTTCTTCCCTTTGGGAGACAGGATAAAATCATTCTTGTCCAAACGCTTGAAATTCGCTGGACCACACCACCTGACTCTTATAAAATAGACCGTCGTATCGATTGTATGACGGAGAACAACCTCTTGCGAAGAAGACTTGAGAATATCCGTATGATGCGGCTTATCGGCACTCCAGTCACAGGCATCGTCACTGTGCCCGCCTGTAGGGTAAGGAAAGCGGAAGCGGATTCGGGGATGATCGTCTGAGACAATCGCGGATGCAATCTCATCCTTGTCAGGAGAACAGACGGTATGAACCTGATAACGCCTACCGCCATAAGCGAAACTACTCTGTACAGACCCCGTCCATAAATCCAATTTTTCTTTAATCGCAGACAACTTTGAAGGATCTGTCAAGTCCAGTCCAACGACTCCCAGATGCAGCCGATGAGGGTTTTCCCTCAACCAATTACTGGCATCATGCGGTCTCCCGGGTGCTTTGAACTGAGCAGAATATACTTCCTGATGACCTCTCCCGAAGTCCTTAGTCACAAAGGCATCTTCGGGGCGATAATGACCGGTATTCGGAAAACTGTGCCAGCCCCAGTCACTCATCGTCCCCAGACACACACCATGAGCATAGCGCTCGGGGAAAGTCTGGAGTCCCGTCGCATCAACGGTAAAGGCGAAATGACCGTTCCCTACTGTCAGAGCCTGCAGAGAATCGAGGGTCGTCACGACCGGGCAATTGCGATGCACCACCTGACTGCGGTCTATCGGTTGTGAAAAAACAGGTATAGCAACTAAAAACAAGGCTAAACCCAAGAGCGAATTTCTGATTTTCATGATCGTTAAGTAGTAGTTTGTTCGATGGACAAAGATAAGAAAAAAAACATTAAAAAAGGTCTGATACACAAGAATTTGTATCAGACCTTCATATTTCAAAAGATTTTAATCTCGTATAGGGACCTCGGAAACAGACCGTATCCCTATTGCAAGAGCATCAAACTCAACCTTTGATCGCATTCATCAGCACTTCGGCATGATTGCCACTCTTCAAAATAATATTCTTGAGGAAATCGGAAATCATCTGAGGCGTCGTGTTACGGACAGCATCTTTATATCCGGTATAGAAATCCAGTCCGTCATCTACATAACTGTTCAGGATATTGATCCAATAGCCATTGGTCTTGACTGCGACATCAGCATTTTTCAGCATCACAGCCTTCACCTTCTGCAGATCAGCAGGATCCGGTTTATCGACCGTCTCTTTCAAACCTGACAGGAAATAAGGGATTGCCTTGGCTGATTTTGCGGGATTCAACATGGCTATACCATTGATATTATAGTAAACCGACTTGTCAGGATTCTCATTGACTCCACTCTCAGCACTTGCAGAATAGGCAGCGCTCAAAGTTTCACGGATACTACGGTCATACTTCATATTCAGCAAGCGTGCAGCAATATCTACCACGACCTGATTCTGCAGACTGTTCTTAGACTTAGCGGAACGCCAGTTCTCTACAATCATATTCTGAGGGTTCTCCATCTTCTGGGTGAAGATATTCTTCACCTCACCGGTATAGCGGGGAATTTCATCATATTTGTCAGACTTCTTTCCTGTTGCAGGCAGAGACGCAATGTATTGTTCAAGCAGCGGACGGAGTTTGTCTTCATCAAAATTACCTACAAAGTAGTAATTGAAGTCGCTCGCATTACTGTAAAGTTCCTTGGCTGTCTGCAGTACCCAATCATAGTTGATGCCTGCGATCTGAGAAGATTTAGGAATCATGAACAATGCATTCTGCTTATACAATGTGCTGGACAGAGAGTCAGAGAATACCGACTGAGGGTTCTTGCTCTGGTTCTGGAGTTGCGTCGCTAAAGCATCCTTGAAGTTGTTCACGGATTTCTCGTCTTTGGCAACGTCTGTCATTTCCAGATAGACCAGCTGCATCAGAGTTTCCAGATCCTTAGGTGTTGACGCACCACTGAGACCGTGATTGTAAGTCCCTATAAAGAAGTTTGCATTAGCCTCTTTGCCTGCAAGAGCCTTGGAGAGTTCTGTATTGGAGAAATTCCCCAGTCCACTGGCATTGAGAAGTTCTGATGCCATGCTGATGTCAAGGTAATGAGATTTAGGAAAGGTATACTGGCCACCTTTTGCCTTAGCGTAAAATTGGATTTCATTATCTTTGAAATCGGTCTTTTTCAGATAGACATGTGCACCGTTGGAAAGTGTCAGTTCCTTGAAACCCAGTTTATTGTCCTCAGACTCTTTCTCTATCTTACCGGCTTTCGGGAGTTTGGTGATCAGCGGTTCATTCTTGACATGATCCACGTAAGCCGTCAGTTTGGTGTTGCGTACCTTAGCGACCACATCCTTCAACTGTTGTACAGTAGGATAAACGGCATTCGGCTTCTCCTGCATCATCACCAAAGTAACGAAATTGGTATCAGAAACACTGATCAATTGACGAGCCATCTCATTGACCACTTGCAGAGGAATATTAGGCATCAGCATCTTGTCGATCTGATATTCTTGTTCTACAGACGGTATAGGTTCATTGGAAATAAAATGATCAACATACTGGTCAGTAAACTGGTCATTTTTCATCTTGTTTCTATTGGCGTAAGCCGTCTCTATACCGCTCATGAAATTAGCCTTATAGCGCTCATATTCTGTAGCCGTAAAACCGAAGTCACGGACACGCTTTGCCTCATCAAGAACAGCCTGATAAGCCTGCAGGAGTTGTCCGGTCTTAGGCACCATGTCTATGGTAAAAGCATCTTTTGTACGAGACATCAGGTATTCCCCATAACTTGCGCCTGCCTGCAGATAAGGGCAGTTAGGTTCTTGGGAAAGTTCTGCATAGCGTGAACTCAGCATGGACCCGACAGCACCTTTTATGAAATTCTGAATCATATAGAGCATGCTGTTCTTTGCGGAATCCGGTGTGGCGTCATGCTTTATCATTGTCGCAATGACATCCATTTGCTGTTCCTTGTCCTTCTCTACTACATAAATAGGTTTATCATTGTTCGGGACTTTCTCTGGAATGACCTTAGGTGCATTTGCAGGGACCTTGATGTCACCGAAAAGCGCCTTGATCTGCGCCTCGATATGATTCACGTCTACGTCTCCGACGACGATGATAGCCTGATTGTCAGGGCGGTACCATTTCTGATAATAAGCCCGAAGGGTATTCGGATTGGACTTGTCTACCACGCTCATCAAACCTATAGGCATACGATAGCCATACTTACTGCCCGGATAAAGTGAAGGAAGCGCACGCTCCAACATACGTTGCTGGGCACTCATTCGCATCCGGTATTCGTTATGGACGACATCGCGTTCTCCGTCAATGGCTTTCTTGGAAAGTGTAATGCCATGTGACCAGTCTTTCAGGATCATCATGCAGGAATCCACTGCGGAAATACGTGTTGTGGGGACATCCGTGAAATAGTATACGGTCTGATCGATACCCGTATAGGCATTGAGGTTCCGCCCATATTCTACACCAATGCTCTGGAGGTATTCCTGCAGATCATTGTCCTTGAAATGGTCCGTCCCATTAAATGCCATGTGCTCCAACAAGTGTGCAAGGCCACGCTGATCGTCATTCTCATTGATGGAACCGACCTTTTGGGCAATGTAGAAACTTGCCACATGAGCGGGATAGTCATTGTGACGGATGTAATAGGTCAATCCATTGCTGAGATGCCCGATCCTCACATTCGGATCCAAAGGTATTTTCGGCATCGAGGATTGGGCACACACAGATGCCATCCCGGTGAGCAGCAACAGAAATGTTACTAAATTTTGTTTGAGATTCATACTTTTTAAAATATTAAACTGAACCGACAGCTATTCTAACTTACGAATAGATTCAATGATTAAATAAAAACCAGTCATTAGAATCCAGGAAAGAAATTCTTTCTTTTCTAATGACTGGTCGAATGAAATATCAATCTGTTACCAAATGTGAGCGCGTTTGTTCTTCGGCAGATACATCTTGTCACCTTTCTTGATATGGAAAGCATCATACCACCCGTCAATCTGAGGCAAGGCACCATTGACACGTGCCATGTTCGGAGAATGGACATCGGAAGTAATCAGCATTTGAATGTATTGCGGGGTCATATTGGATGCCCACACACGAGCCCAGGAAAGGAAGAAGCGTTGTGCAGGAGTAAATCCGTCAACGGTCTTCAACGGTGCTTTCTTCATCTCATTCTGGAAAGCACGATAGGAAATATTCAGTCCGCCATTATCGCCGATATTCTCGCCTAGGGTCTGTTTCCCGTTGATCTTCACACCCGGGAGAACTTCAAAGTTGCTGAAGTAGTCAGCCAGCACTTTCGTGCGCTTTTCGAAGTCGGCCTTGTCTGACTTGGTCCACCAGTTGCTCTCATTGCCGTTCTTGTCAAACTGGGAACCCTGGTCATCAAAACCATGGCTCATCTCATGTCCTATGACACCACCTATAGCGCCGTAATTAGCTGCTGCGTCTGCATTGGGATCAAAGAATGGAGGCTGAAGGATAGCTGCCGGAAAACAGATTTCATTTGTCGTGGGATTATAATACGCATTGATGGTCTGCGGAGTCATGCCCCATTCCGTCTTGTCTACCGGTTTGTTCACATGCTTCTTGACGTAATCATCACTTGCCCAGCGGCTGATAGCAGAAAGATTGTCATAGAGTGACAAACTGTCGTTCACCTGCAGACCGCTATAGTCTTTCCATTTATCAGGATAACCGATCTTGATGATATAATTCTTCAGTTTGTCCTGTGCCTTAGCCTTAGTGGCAGGCTCCATCCACGTTGCTTCATCAATACGTTGAGAAAGTGCCGTCTGGAGATTATGGACAAGATCCAGCATCATCTTCTTACTGCTTGCTGGGAAATATTTCCCCACATAAAGTTTGCCGATAGCCTCTCCCAATGTTCCACTGACCATACTGACAGCGCGTTTCCACCGGGGACGGTCTTCCTTGACGCCAGACATCACTTTACTGAATTCGAAAGCCGTTTTACGGAAATCATCACTCAGTTGACTGGAAGCATTAGAGATGACCTTTGCTTCTGCATATGCTTTCAAATCATCGAGCGGAGTATCAGCCAGGATTTTCTCCACTTCATGGATCGGTTCGGGCTCACCGACACTAAGAGCGTCAAAGGGAGGGAAACCTTGTGAAAGGAAGGTGTTCCCCCAATCGATTCCAGGAAAGTCAGTGACCAACTGGTCATAAGTCATTTTATGGTAATTGGCGTCTATGTCACGCAATTTCACTTGATCATAGCTTGCCTTGGCAATCTGCATTTCGATATTCCAGACAGCATCGACCTTCTTCTGTGCCGCAGCCTCATCGTCGCCAGTCATCTGAAAGAGTTTTTTCAGATAAGCCTTATAAGCTGCACGAATCTTCTGGCTCTGTTCATCCTGTTTGAAATAGTATTCCCGGATACCTAATCCGAGTCCGCCCTGGTCTACAGAGACAAGATTCATCGATGCGTTGCGTAGGTCTGCACCAGCCCCGATACCAAACATCATCGTCCCGTTACCTACATGGTCCAACTGTGCTGCGACCAACTGGTATTCCTTGCGACCTTTAATGTTCTTGATCCGATCAAGCACAGGTTTCAAGGGAGCCCAACCTTCTTTGTTCAGGCGGACACTATCCATCACCAATTTATACAAATCGCCGATTTTCTGTCCTAGTGAACCTTTCTTCTGTGGGGTACTTGCGTATTCCTGAATAAGATCACGAATACGTTTCTGATTTTGGTCATACAGGTCAATAAAAGCACCGTTATCGGTATGCTGGGCATCCAAAGGATGTGATTTCAACCATCCTCCGACAGCATACTGATAGAAATTGTCACCGGGTTTTACAGAGGTATCCAGATTGGATCTGTCATAACCTGTTGACTGACTGTTCTGTGCCATTGCCGGTGCTGCTGAGCAAAGCAAAGAAGTAAACAACAAAATTTTGTAATTCATATCTATTCGAAAGTTTGATGGGATCGCAGGTATGCCCAAGGAGCAACCGATCCCATCTTGCATTAATTATTATCCCAATTCAGTTATTCTCTTAAATTATAGACTGTCGTTCTTCGGCTATCAAGACACACAATCCTTTTCCTCCATTCGGCTTCAATCAATTTGACAACGTAGAAGGAGGTGACAAGTAACTCTGAAGAGTCACGTCGAATTTCAACATCGAGTAAGCGGGAATATAAGAAGTAGTACCTTCCGTCCCCTGTGCAGCAGAACCATATCCTAACTGATACGGGATATAAATGATCCACCGGTCTCCAGTATGCATTTTCATCAAGGCTGTCGTAAAGCCGTCAATGACGGCTGACGTCAGAAAAGACGCTGGAACAGCTGTAGTAGGATCAAGGACATCCCCTGTCCAAGAACAGTCAAAACAGGTGCCGTTGATCAGATAAGCAGCATAATGGACATGCACGCTATCAGTCAGGAGTGGACTCTCCTTTCCTGCCCCCTGCTGAACGACATGAACAAGGATACTGTCGACAGAAGTAAAGGTCACTTTGGCATTGTTATAAGGTGTCTGCCCCTCATAAGCCCAGTTGCAAAGCACCTTCCATGTAGAATCACCCATCGCTATGCGGTTACGCGCATAGGCTGTCGTGTCACTGAAAGCCTTGTCATTACGACTATGCCAATCAGCAAATTTATCTACGGTTCCATCATCTTGACTGCAGGCAGTCATTACCATCAACACGCCGAAAAGCAGTGCTGTGGAGCAATATTTAATAGTTTTTGATAACATTGGCCAGTTTTTTCAATAAACTTGTAATGCTGACGCGATCCTCTATAATCGTACGCAGATTGTCAATATCTACGCGATCTTGTTCCATTGTATCCCTGAAACGGATAGTGACCTTATGGTCTGTAGGCGTGTCATGGTCTACTGTCACGCAGAAAGGAGTGCCGATGGCATCCTGACGGCGATAACGCTTCCCGATAGAATCTTTAGGATCACCATACTGTGTATAGAAATGGAATTTCAGGTCATCCACGATCTGATGAGCGATGTCTTCAAGTCCACCTTTTCTGTCAAGTGGGAACACGGCACATTTGACTGGTGCAAGAGCCTCAGGCAATTTCAAGACAATACGCGTTTCCCCATTCTCGAGTTTTTCTTCAGTATAGGAATGACACATAATACTCAGGAACATTCTGTCCAACCCTATCGAAGTCTCCACATCATACGGTGTATAACTCTCTTTCAGGTCAGGGTCATAGTATTTGATCTGACGCCCGGAGAACTTCTCATGCTGGGAAAGATCATAGTTAGTCCGGGAATGAATACCTTCCACTTCCTTGAAACCAAAAGGCATCTTAAATTCAATGTCCGTAGCAGCATTAGCGTAATGCGCCAATTTCTCGTGGTCATGGAACCGGTAATTTTCAGCTCCCATTCCCAGTGTTTCATGCCAAGCCAAGCGGGCTTTCTTCCAATATTCAAACCAATGTTTCTCTGTACCGGGCTGGCAGAAGAACTGCATCTCCATCTGTTCAAACTCCCGCATACGGAAAATAAACTGGCGGGCAACGATCTCATTTCTGAAAGCCTTTCCAATCTGAGCAATGCCAAAAGGTAATTTCTGACGACTGGAGCGTTGAACATTCAGAAAATTGACGAAGATACCCTGAGCAGTCTCAGGACGGAGATAGATCAGATTCGTTGCATCTGATGTCGAACCGACCTGAGTGGAGAACATCAGATTAAACTGCCGTACATCGGTCCAGTTCTTTGTGCCGGAAATCGGATCAGCTATTCCCTCATCCAATATGATTTGTTTCAGTTCTTTCAAGTCCGGTCCCTGCATGGCAGCAGTGTACCGTGCATGCAAGTCATCCCGCTTCTTCTGATGTTCCAGGACACGGGTATTGGTCTCACGGAATTTCTTCTCGTCAAAAGCATCACCGAATTTCTTGGCTGCTTTCTTGACCTCCTTATCGATTTTCTCATCGTACTTAGCAATCTGGTCTTCAATCAAATTGTCTGCACGATAACGTTTCTTAGAGTCACGGTTGTCAATCAATGGATCATTAAAAGCGTCCACATGACCGGATGCTTTCCACACTTTCGGATGCATGAAGATAGAAGCGTCAAGACCAACAATATTCGGATGCAGCAGGATCATGCTCTGCCACCAGTATGTCTTGATATTATTTTTCAATTCTACGCCATTCTGACCATAGTCATAGACAGCTGCAAGGCCATCATAAATTTCACTACTAGGGAAGACAAAGCCATATTCTTTGCAATGACTGACTATCTTCTTGAAAACGTCTTCTTGTGCCATCTTCTTTTGCTCTGTTTTTAATTTGAATTTAATATTTGCAAAGATACATCTTTTTTTCTGGAATATGCAAATAATGTTTTGCTTTCAAAGCAAGTTAACAACAATTAGCAACAAAAGAGACCTCTCCTCTGCAATAGGGCATCCGGCATGACCCGATAGTCCATTTGTATCGATAAAAACTCAATTGAAGATTCCCATTGTGCAGGTAGCGTCTGTTTCTCATTCTGCAATGGCCATAAGCGATCCACTGGCGTGGATAGCCAGCACTTGCCTTCCCTGCTTCTTTCTCATCCCGGATGAGTCTTCATACCCTCAATCTAGAGGATAGAAAGAAATGCTGAGGAGACTGATCCTGACTCGGAATCAAAGCCTTTGCAAGGTGAAAACGGGGCTGCATTTTGAGAATCCAAAATAATTCACTATATTTGCAAGGGTAAAAAATCAAGATACTTACAAGAAGCTTATATGGACGACGAAAACAAGAAGAATCACACAGAAGATCCCGACTACAAAGATAAGGCAGACACCGGCAGTGAGGAGGACCTCTCCAATCAGCATTCTGACTACACACCTGTAGAGCGATTTGACGCTTCTGCCGTACATCACCTTTCAGGAATGTACAAGAACTGGTTTCTCGACTATGCTTCTTATGTGATTCTGCAGCGTGCCGTCCCCAGTATTGAAGACGGTCTGAAACCTGTGCAGCGCCGTATCCTCCACTCAATGAAAAGGATGGACGACGGCAGATACAACAAAGTAGCGAATATCGTCGGGCATACCATGCAGTTTCACCCGCACGGGGATGCCTCCATCGGAGATGCTCTCGTGCAGTTGGGACAGAAAGAACTGCTGATAGATACGCAGGGCAACTGGGGAAATATCCTTACAGGCGACCGGGCTGCCGCACCTCGCTATATCGAGGCTAGACTATCAAAATTCGCCTTGGAGACTGTCTTCAATCCCAAGACGACAGACTGGCAGCTCTCGTATGACGGACGTAACAAAGAGCCTATCACCCTGCCGGTAAAGTTTCCTCTGCTCTTAGCTCAGGGGGCTGAGGGCATTGCCGTAGGTCTTGCCTCTAAAATACTGCCGCATAATTTCAACGAACTTTGCGATGCAGCTGTCAAATACCTCAAGGGTGAACCTTTTCAACTCTATCCTGATTTCCCCACAGGTGGCGCTATAGACGTCAGTAAATATAATGACGGTCAGCGTGGGGGCGTCCTCAGAATAAGGGCGAAGATTGAAAAACTGGACAGTAAGACACTGGTCATACGCGAAGTCCCCTACGGAAAGACTGCAGCCACCATCCAGGATTCCATCACGAAAGCGGTGGAAAAAGGCAAACTGAAGATCCGCCGTGTTGACGATATGACTGCCCGTGAGGTGGAAATCCAAATCCATCTCACTCCGGGTACTTCTTCTGACAAAACTATCGATGCCCTCTATGCTTTCACAGACTGCGAGACGAATATCAGCCCCAACTGTTGTGTGATCATGGACGACAAACCTTGTTTCCTGACGGTCAGTGATGTGCTCAAATATTCCGTAGACCGGACAGAAGGACTGCTCCGCAAAGAACTGATGATCAGGAAAAGGGAACTGGAAGAACAACTCTTCTTCGCTTCCTTGGAACGCATCTTCATCGAACAGCGCATCTACAAGGAGAAAAAGTTTGAACAGGCAAGCAATATGGACGAAGCCATCGCTTTCGTCGACTTGAAACTCCAGCCGTTTACCAAGGATTTTATCCGACAAGTCACAAGAGATGACATTCTCAAACTGATGGAGATCAAGATGCAGCGCATCCTGAAATTCAACAAGGATAAGGCCGAAGAACTGATTGCCAGGATCAGGGCGGAAATAGAGGCTATCAACAAGGATTTGAACCAGATGACGAAAGTCACCATTGACTGGTACGAATACTTGAAACAGAAGTATGGCAAAGGCCATCCCCGCAAAACGGAAATCCGCAATTTTGATACCATCGAAGTGACGAAAGTCGTGGAAGCCAACCAGAAACTCTATATCAACCGACAGGAAGGTTTCATCGGGACCGGATTGAAAAAGGATGAGTTTGTGTGCAACTGTTCTGACCTGGATGACATCATCATCTTCTATAAGAACGGGAAATATAAAGTCATCAAGGTGACCGACAAATACTTTGCCGGAAAGAATATACTCTGGGTACAGGTTTTTAAGAAAAACGACAAGCGCACTATCTACAATGTGGTCTACCGTGATGGTCAGAAAGGATACACCTATATCAAGCGTTTCAATATCCCTGCTATTATCCATGACAAGGAGTATGACCTGACACAAGGCAAACCGGACTCCCGGATCCTTTATTTCTCCGCCAATCCCAATGGGGAAGCCGAAGTCATCAAGGTCACGCTGAACCCTACTCCCAAGAAGAGGAATATCTTCATCTATAAGGATTTCGCCCAGATCATGATCAAAGGTCGTTCTGCAAGAGGAAATATCCTGACCAAAGAGAGCGTCCACCGTATAGGACTGAAGAGTCATGGACATTCTACCTTAGGCGGAAGGAAAGTGTGGTTTGATCCTGACGTCCTCCGTCTCAACTATGATGAGCATGGCAAGTTTCTGGGTGAATTCCACGATGACGACGCTGTGCTTGTCATCCTGAAGAACAATGAGTTCTATATCACTTCCTTCGATGCCAACAACCATTATGAAGATAACATCTACAGACTGGAGAAATGGGATCCGAACAAGATATGGACGGCGGTACTCATCGATGCAGACAACCAGAATTATCCCTACATCAAACGGTTTACGATGGAGGCGACCAGGAAGCATCAGAACTTCCTCGGAGACAATCCGAATTCCAAACTTATTCTGCTTACTGATACACCTTATCCACTTATCAAGATGACTTACGGAGGAGCGGACGCTGTCCGAACCCCTGAGACAATCGATGTGGACCAGTTTATCACTGTCAAAGGTTTCAAGGCTAAAGGCAAGCGGCTTACAACTTGGACTGTAGGCAAAATAGAAGAACTGCCACCGGAGAAACAACCTGAACAGGAGGAAACGGATGCCTCTGATTCTGATCCTGATGAGAGTGCCGATGGCATGACTCAAACAGAAGAAGACCTTGACCCTGATAAAGATAAAAGTCAACAGGAGGTTATTGATGAGATGACTGGACAATTGAGCCTTTTCCCGGAAGACGAATTGGAAGGGAAACAGGTTTCTACACCTGATGTTCCTCCTACAAAGTCGGAGTCTGCCGTTCCCAAACCCTCAACAGAAGACAACAAGAATATAGGCAACCGAAAATCGGACAAACAAGAAACACACGTCAATCAGAAATCAAAGAAGACCAACAAACGTTCTGCTTCAGGTTCATCAACATCAAAAGATGACGATCCTGAATCAAATCAGTAACTTTTTCCGCCTGATGCAAACAGACGGAGAAGTTCTTTTCTGATTATCGGAATCAAAAGGAATAAGTTGAAATAAGATTTGATTTAAAAAGAAATAATTCTGAGAGGGCTTTAAATTCAGATTTTATTTGTACTTTTGCAAACACTTCCAGCGCCTGTGGCGGAATTGGTAGACGCGCTAGACTTAGGATCTAGTAGTTTACGCTGTGCAGGTTCGAGTCCTGTCAGGCGCACACAACAAAATTGCAAATACATAACCACACAGGTATTTGCAATTTTTATTTGTATAATTTCCCGTTATATCACCAGCGTTTCTCTTTGTTTTAATCAAAGATTCTTGCATTAACTGATTTTAGGTCAACAAAAGTATAGAGTCCAGATGGGTCACTTATGAGAGAATAATGTTCACGATTGATTTCATGGACAAATATCTATTGTTCGATATTAAGTTCTTCTGACGGAAGTCGACCTCTAAGGCTGAAAATGCATTGTATTTATGTATCTAATTGTTTACTTCGGTAGAATATATATCCATTTTAAAATTTACCATTACACAATAAGCTAAATTGATGACCAAAGGGTCGGCTTTTCATTATTACACGTTAATAATAAAGTGCAGAAAAGCACCTTTTAAAGTTTAGAAAATATGCAGAAATAGCTATCTTTGTGCTTCGAAATGTCTTAGCCTGGAAAAAGTTGACTTAAAGAAGTTAAATTTAAATCAGGAAAGAGATGAAAAAATATTACGAATTTACGGAAGCAGAGCAACGGTCAGTACTGAAGGATTACTACGAAGGCTGTATG
>NZ_JAMXLY010000030.1 GCF_024054555.1 Segatella cerevisiae
ATGAGTTTGAGCGTTTTGTCTGTTTATTTTATCAATACAAATATACAAAATTTCCCTGTAACAAGGGCACTCAAACTCACTTTTATTTGTTAAATAAATCAATTCTTTTTACTTCCGAAACTTGAGTCAATTATAGGAATAAACGACCTATCGGGAGAGTTAAATACGCTCTAGATTAATTCCGCCAACGGGTTATTATTGATCAAATTGAAGAGATCGACCAAATTGAAAGTCCGGTAGAGACTGTCCGGCGGAATGAGGGTATAGATATCACTCTCCAGCAAATATCTGCCGGAAAACTTCAAACTCCCTATAGTTAGAAAGATTAGAATGGAGACAATAAGAACAACTGCGAATATACGCTTCTTATTCATTGGAACTATAAATAATACCTAAAAACGAACTAATAACCTTAACTGTATTTATTGGTAAATACTAATTGCTTGCAAAAGTAATATTTATAAGCAGTATATACAAATATTTTTGAATAATTTATACTCATTTCCTAATTTATATTATTATATTAACAACTTGATACATAATGGTTTTATGTTGTATATCTAACATATAATTGCAGTTAATAGTAATAAATATAGAGTATAACAGTATTTATTGCTTAGTAAACATAATTATTTACAAAAGTAAATTATTTAAATAATATCTTCTACTTATTTTTTTATTTTATGATATAACAGAAGTTATCTCTTGTTAATAATTTAACACAAAAGGTTCTCTAATGGATGGTCTCAAGTAAATTTATTTCAGATGACTTGAAACTGAATATAAGAAAGAACTTTGATATTGGAATAAGGGATGGCATCTATGAAAAACTTGAATTGTATTGAAGAATATTTAAAGGGATTTTTTTGCAGTAACCGATTTTTTTATTGAACTTTGCAACAGTTATTTATTGACTTAAACGGAAGTTTATAGAAAAGAAATAGTGCACGTAGTCAATTTATATTAGATTTAATTGAATTTCTGAATTCTTTTATTCTTGTTTTCTGTCATTGACACTAGAGACTTGAATCAGGTAAATATCAATCTGTATGAGAAAAGTATTGTTGGTTGTTGTTTTTGCCTTTATGGTCATTGTCCTGCAGGCCAAGACCAGGATTCCCCTATATGTTTGGGAGGGAATGCCTAAGAACGCCACCGCTCAGTCTTTAAAGGCTGATTTTGAAAAGTGGAAGGAACATGGTGTAGTGGGAGTGTGTATCAATGTCGGTTTCGATGTCGATAAGGCACGTATGGCTGCAAAAGCAGCTCATGAAGAGGGATTGGTTTTCCATGCATGGATCCCGACCATGCTGCAACAAGGATTGGATAGTACATGGTATACCGTCAATCGATTGGGACAGTCTGCCTATGATCATCCTGCCTATGTACCTTATTACAAAACTTTGGATCCCAGAAATCCGAATGTCCAGAAATATCTGATCAAGAAGTTTTGTGAAATCGCTGCCATTCCGAATGTCGATTATGTTCAGTTGGACTATATCCGCTATGCTGATGTCATCCTTGCCAAGGCGCTTTGGCCGAAATACGGATTGATAGAGAATGGGGAATGGCCTGCTGCCGATTACTGCTATTGCGATAGTTGTGTGGCAGCTTACAAAAGGCTTACAGGTATAGATATCAGAAAGGTCTCGGATCCGTCTAAGATCAAGTCCTGGGCGCAGTTTCGTTGTGATGCCATCACCCATTTGGTCAATCTGATCGCAGACAGTGTGCATGCTATGGGCAAGAAGGTGAGCGTGGATGTCTTTCCTGGTCCTTATAGTAGGGCAGTATGGATGGTGAGACAGGAATGGAACAAATGGAATGTCGATGCTTGTTTCCCGATGAACTATAACGACTTTTATCTTGAACCGCCTTCATGGGTCGTTAAGGTGACTCGAGAAGAGGTCAAGTCGATGAAGGGCAGGGCGCCTGTATACAGCGGTCTGTTCATTTGCAAGGACTGGCAAGACAAGTCTTCAGGGAAAGATCCGGAAACGCTGGGACTCAGTCCTGATGAATTGGCTGATGTTGTCAAAAAAATCAAGAAAACGGGGGCTGGTGGTATCTGTTTGTTTACACCCGGTAGTATGACTGATGCCCACTGGGCTGTTTTGGATCAACTCATAAAGAGATAAGCACAGGTCCATTGGCATCGAGTCAAAGCTACTTTGAATGGGGGAAATTAAAATCCCAACTTCTGCATCTTACCAAGACAACTATCGGCAGAGGAGTTTAAATCAAAAATAAAGTGTTTGGAAAGTTGATATTGAAACATCTGTTTGTATCAGGCCTGACCTTGATGGTCTGTTTACCGGGATTCATCAAAGCTCAGGAAGAGAAAAGTGAATATGCGCCATTGTTGACGCCCCCTCGGGGATATGTTTGCTATCGGACAACTCAGCCTGTGAAGATTGACGGTGTATTAGATGAGAAGTCTTGGCAGTATGCACAGTGGACAGAAAACTTTTGTGATATTTCAGGTGCAGGTTTCCCTACACCTTATTATAACACTCGGGCAAAGTTGTTGTGGGATTCGGATAATCTCTATATTGCTGCAGAAATGGAGGAAGAGAATATTTGGGCTTTTCAGAAGCAACACGACGATATTGTCTGGCATGACCCTGACTTTGAAGTGTTCATTGATCCCAAAGGGGACGGACACAACTATTTCGAAATAGAGGTCAATGCTTTGGGGACTGTTTTTGATCTTAGCCTGGAAGCTCCATATCGTTCCAAAATCCGTCCCTTTGTCCAATTTCAGTATAATGCCCCCGGGCTGGAGGTGGGTATACAACGTGCCGGCACCTTGAATCATCCCCAAGATAAGGACAAGGAGTGGATCGTCGAGATGAAAATTCCTCGGCAAGCTTTGGCTTCAGAATTTGATGACTATCTTAAGAAAGGTGCTTATCTTCGCCTTGATTTTTCCAGGGTGGAATGGCAGGTGTCTATGGGGAAAAACGATGAGATCGTGAAGAAAACGGACAGTACAGGTAAACAACTGCCGGAAGAAAACTGGGTATGGTCTCCTACCGGGCGCATCGATATGCACATGCCGGAAAGGTGGGGATATGTCTATCTTTCTGATCAGATTTCGGGCAGCGGGACGGAGACTTTCGCTTATCCTAAAGACGAGAGTGCCAGGCGATTCCTGTGGAGATTGTTTTATGGGCAGGAAACACATTACCGGAAAACTCACACTTATCTCAAGCATTTGGAAGATTTTCATCTGACCAAGGCGGAAATGGGTCTTCTGCCTGAAAAGAGTCGGGTAGACATCGAAACAACATCACATGCCTACGAAATCAATTTGAGTATGCCTGATGGCAGGTTGCTTGCCATTGACGATACGGGGAGGTGTTTCTACAGATAATTCCTTTTCGGATTTTTTGACGGAATTAAATGACTAAAAGGGTTATGCTTGAAGATTTTTATATGTTGTTGACATTTAAAATTTGGTAGTGGCGGAACCTCAAAGTACTGTTTAAGAACAAGCCGAAAACAAATCCGTTCCCTCCCGTTCCCTCCTCGTTCCCTGTACGTTCCCTCCTCGTTCCCTTTTTGGACTTTTGGTGGACAAACCGGTTATGTTAATCTGTTGAAGCGGTTTATTAGGGTGTAAGGACGTACGTTATTAGGGTCTCATGTCGTACGTATTGACAGTGTCAGGACGTACGTGAACAGAACCTCATAAAGTGCATCAACAGGATCCCTAAAAACTCATCAACGGCAGCTCATGATACGGATGAACAGAACGTCTAATCGTGCAGCAATAAAATGTATGGATAAGTGTCAATGAAATACATGGATAAGTGTCAACACGATGAATGGATGTCCATCTTCAGTTGTGAAGATGGGCAACGACAGGAACGAAAAATACCAGGTCCTATCAGACGAAAGTAAAATCATGTTCAACAACAGTGGTGGAGCTCACCAAATTTTTCCTGATACCACAACCCCTGCAGAACTCCTGTGACGATAAGTCCATGGAAAGTACCGGCAAGATGGAGATGAGGAAAAAATCTCTGTGCCGTCCTAGTTACATAAATTCTGCCCTCTATATAATAAGGTGAAAAATGGTCCTAGTATATGGATTGACTTAGGTACAGCGCGCACAACTATTAGTCCTAAAATCGGACAAGATGAGTCCTTTCCTGATGAGGCGGGTCTTCGTTTTCCAGAGGCCTGAATTTTAGAGTGCGGCTGTTTCTCCAGCTTTGGGATGACTTTGTCTTTTGCCGTATCGGCTGGGACTGATTCCAAAATGTTCCTTGAAGCATCTGTTGAAATATTGAGGACTGCTGAAGCCGGTCTTATAACTGACTTCCGAGATGGAGAGCCCTTCGCTTTGAAGCATTCGGGCCGCCTTTTCCAGACGTTTCTGGATAAGATAACGCTTGGGGGGCATCCCCAAGAGTTCCTTTGCTTTACCATAGAAGGTTGTTCGCCCGATACACATCAGGGCCGCCAGTTGGTCTACATTAAAATTGGGATCATTCAGATGCTGATCGATACAGGAGTTCATCCTAGAGAGGAAAAGTTGGTCTGCACTACTGGTAATCAGGACGTCTGTTGTACCGGTGGAAGTTGGGGCTATAGACTGTGGCTTTTGCTGCTGATTGGATAAAACGCTCGCCTTTTCCTTATGCCATTTGATCAGTTGGCAGATTCGGAGGATCAGCAATTTGTAGTTGCAGGGCTTGACCATATAGTCGTCGGCACCAGCCTGATAACCTTTGATCTGGTGCTCCTCATCATCCAGAGAGGTCAGCATGATTACAGGAATATCCTTGGTGTCAGGCTGTTGCCGGAGTTGCCTGACAATGCTGTAACCGTCTCTGTCCGGCAATATGACATCGCAGAGCAGTAATTCAGGGTGTGTCTTCAGGGCACCTTCATATCCTGTGTTGCCACTCATATATCCTGATACAGTAAAATACTTGCCAACGATTTCCTTGAGTTGCTCCATCATGTCCGGATCATCTTCAATGATGACGACAGTCTGATGGTTGAAAGCCTTTGGCTGGATCTCCCGGATCAGAGACGTTGTCGGATCAGTGTGATCTGAACTTTTTCCTTGCTTTTGATGGATAGCTGTTGCCGTGTTGAAATCCGAGGCCTTGTAACTTTCTGTAGTTGTAGGGAGGGTAATTGTGAAGACATTCCGGTCAGCTTTTCTTTCATAAGTCAGGTCTCCATGGTGCAGGCATGCCATCTTGTGGGCATTATACAGTCCGATGCCCATACCTCCCTGTGAAACATAGCCATGCATGAAAGGCTGGAACAGGGTGCGCTGCTGCTCCGGTGTAATGCTGTCGCCGGTATTGGCTATTTCTATTATCATGTTCCGGAAATCATCTGAAAGTTTGATATGCAGGTTGACAAACCCCTTTTCCGGTGTATATTTTATAGCATTGCTCAACAGATTATAGACCATTGTCTCCAACATTTCATGATCGAAAAACAAGTCATGTGCCTTACTGAAAGGCGTGAAACTCAGATGGATCTCCTTTTGCTTGGCATAGCTCCAAAAGTCCTGATAAATTTTGCGGATGAACCCGATCACATCATCTTTTTCAATTTTCAAGTGTTGGTTGCCGGTGCTGATTCTCCTGAACTCCATCAGTTGGTTGACCAGTCTGAGGAGTCTGCCGGTCCCCCTCTTTGAAGCCTGCAACGCAGATTTGGAGACCTGATTGGTCTTGGGGTCAACGAGTTGTGCCACTGCGTTTTGGATGATGGCGATTGGGGTGCGGAACTCATGGGCAATATGAGTGAAGAAATTGATCCTGAACTCGGAGATCTGTCTGTCCACGGCGAGTTGCTGATGGAAGCGGACACGTTCTTTCACATTATTGAAGATATAGCCTGTAACCATGGCAATGAGGATGAGATAGATCCCCCAAGCCCAGATACTACTGTACCAGGGATGGCGGATCGTGATCTTCAAGGTGATCTCCTGACTTTTATTGCCGTTTGTCCCTATCGATCTGAGATGAAAGGTATAGGTCCCCGGATCGAGATGGCTATAGCTTGTGTGGTTCTTGTTCGTATAGCGTTGCCATGACTTCTGCAGAGGTTCCATATAAAACTGATACCCGGTAGTGCCGGACTCGGCATAGTTGAAATCAGAGAAGTGGATGGCCAGTGAGTTCTGTCGATGGGAGAGGGAAAGGGGTTCTTGCTGACTGAGGGCTGCTCTGAGTTGGAAGGACTCTGGTGTATTACTGTCATCGGCAAATATTGACATGCCATTGATGATCAGGTCAGTGATGCGGACGGGGAATGGCACTGAGGAGTGCTGCCTTTTGCTTTCGGGTTTGATGACTGCCAGTCCATGACTCGTGCCGAACAAGAGTGTGCCGGTGGAAAGGAGCACAGCACTGTTGTCAGAGAAAATGTTCCCCCGGAAATCCTGACTCAATTGATAGGTCCTCACCCTTTCTGAATTTTCTTCGTTCGCTTTCAGATGTGAGAGTCCGCTCTCTGTTCCTATCCATATACCGCCTTTCAGATCTGAGGCGATGGAGTGGATGTAATTGTTGGATAGCCCCTGCAGCGTGCCGAACTGTCTGTAGGAGAGTTTTTGACCTGTCAGCCTGCAGTGGATGACACCGGTGCCTCCGGTCCCTATCCAGATCGAGCCGTCCGGAGAAGTACAGATACAACTGACATCATTGGCGGGGAGTTGGTGATTCGTCAAGCTGAAATGCAGGAAGCTCTTGTCCGAGAGTTCTTTCTGCCGGGTGTCAAGACAGAACAAACCGTCGAAGGTGCCGACCCATAGGCGTCCTTGGAGGTCACATTTCAGGTCTTGAATCCGGCTCTCGTTGATGTCCCGGTTCAAAAACTGGCGGAATTTCAACGGTTTACCTTTCTTGTAATTCATCAATAATAGTCCGCTGCCACCTGTCGCAACCCAGATACGTCCTTGGGAGTCAGAGATGATGTCTGAGATGTCATCGGAAGGAATAGGGTTGGTCTTTTCTTCCCGCGTGTATTGAGTGCCGTTTATAAAAAGCCCGCCTCCCTTTGTACCAATCCAGATGTTTCCGTTCCGGTCTTTGCAATAGGCATATATCGGGCGTGGAAAATTCTCCCTGCCTGTCACCTGATTGGAGCGCAGGTCATAGTGGTAAAGGGTGTTGTCGCGTGTGGAAAAGACAATGTTCTGCCGGCTTTCGCTCGCCACAGCCTGGATCATATTGCTCTGACCGAAAAGATAGTAAGCGGTAGGGTAGATGTATCGGAAGTCCAGACTCACAGGAGAGGACAGGCGGACAATACCTGCATTGTCCGCAGCAATCCAAATGGCTCCGCTGCGGTCTGCGATGACGCGTGATAGGAAATCGGAGGGGATGATGGCATCATCATCTTCGGCGAGATAATGTTTGAGTTGCTTTTTCTTGGGATTCCAGGTATACAGTCCGTTGCTGGTCGCTATATAGATCAGGCCGTCCTGTCCGATGCAAACTCTATAATAGCGTTTCGAACTGGAGTATATGGAGAACCGGGGCTTGATGTCCAGTTTGGTCAGTTGACCGTCCGGCATGAATATCCATAGGTTTCCGAGTTTATCTGATACGAATTGGCAACCTTTGTCCTGATCCATCGTCGTGCCTTCAGGTATCTGACATTCGGAAGGTTTGGTGAAAACCCGCTTTCGGATGTCGAAGGCATAAGTGATCCTGGGTGTAAAGATCAGCCATCTGCCTTTCCATATCAGCGTATTCGTCACTTTGTTGACAGTGCCGATGACGGAGGGCAGATGAGTTCTGGACAGTAACCGGTTGCTGTGGCCGTAGATGAGTACGTCATTGTCCTTGGTCAGAAGAAGCACCAGATGTTTGTAGACCTGCACGTCAAGAATCCAGTCTCGGGTGTTCAGGATGTGCACCTTATTATATTTGTCTACAACAGTAAAACCGTGGGTCGTACAGAGCCACACATTGGAATCGGCGTCCTCAATGATTTTACTGACGTGATTGCTGGGGAGTTTCCGGTTCTCTTTTGTATAGTCGAAGACGGAGAGGCTTGTGCCGTTGTACCTGACCTGCCGTGCACGGGTCTTGGAATCATAGAACCACATTCCCTGTGTAGAGAGAAAACGCTTTTCCAAAGGGATGGATCTGACAGGTCTGTCGTAGGTGACAAAGCGCGATTTCCTCAGGTCATAGCACCCGTTGTCATAACTGCCTGAAGAAATCCACAACAACTGATTGGGATGGTCAATGTAGAGTAGTCCGATGATAGAGGCTGTCTTCTGTCCGTGTAGATTCGTGAAAGTATTGAAATTCAGGAAAGAATAGCCGTCGAAACGTGAAAGGCCGCAAGTCGTTCCGATCCAGATATAGCCCTGATCGTCCTGGACCATATCCATAATGGTATTTCCCACCAAGCCATTCATAGAGGTATACGTTTTGGAATTAATGGCAGCGTCTATATTCAGGCTGATGAATATTAAGGTTAGTAAAACCGCAATAAAACGGATTTTTTTCATTGGTCGTGATTAGTTTGGTCTTCTCTTTGCAAAAATAGGAAAATAATCTAAAAAAAACGTGAGGCAGGCAATTTCTTTTCAGAATACTTCAAATGATGGTCAAGGCTCTTCCCTTTATAAGTGGCAGTCTTCTCAAGGATAAACGAGTCTTATGAAAAAGGAGTGTGATAGTACTTGTCTGTCCGAAATGCTGGGTTTGTCCTCATCTGATTACGGATAATAAGGGCGCTGGCATTAATTAAAGATGAAAACTGTATTCGTGAGATAAGTAAAATCACTTGCGTTATATGTGGACAGTTGGGTAAATGAGAAACCAGTATTAACCGTACATTACTAATTTATTTTCATATATGATTAGAAAATAATTATTTCATTTATGATATAGGGGATGATTTTTCATCCAATTTATGTTAAATAGATGACCAAAAACATTCGATTTACTTCCTTTTTGGGTGACTTGATAGCCTTTATTCAGAGGATATGACGGAATGTGTTATTTTTAGTATATAAATACGTTCAGATTGTGTATGTAATTCATTGAAGTATAGTTATTATCTATAATTTACCTATAAAATAATTAATTTTAGGTATTGTGGACGGATATATTTATCCTTAACTTTGCCGAAAAATAATGATTCGGAAAGTTATAGTATTAATCACTGTATTAGTGAATACCTTTTTGGCGATGGATGCCCAGGGAATACTTAGATGTAGGGTCATAGATGCCAAAACGGGTGAACCACTGGCAGGGTCTGTCATTCGGACTTCGGACAAGAACAGTACTTCGGCTGTGGTCACTGACGCAGACGGCTATTTCAGTTTGAAGGTCAATGAGGGTACTCCTATTAGAATTACATATATAGGATATACCGACTTGCATGATAAATTCCAATATGGGCGGGTCTATAAGATGACTCAGGCAGCCGGAAATCTTCAAGACGTTGTCGTGACAGCGTCTGAATCAACCGGTCTCACCAGTTCTTCGAAAATAGGCCAGCATGCCATGCAGCATCTTCAGCCTTCCAGTTTTTCTGATTTGCTGGAATTGCTGCCTGGTGGAATGGCACAGGACCCTGTCCTGAATACGCCCAATACCATCGACCTGAGGGATATTCCGTTAGCGGGCAGCCAGTATAACACCTCTTCCCTTGGAACTTCTTTCGTGATTGACGGTGCTCCGATCAGCACGAACGCCAATATGCAGTACCTTGATGGCGCAAGCGACACTCAGGCGACATCTAGAGACTTCACGAATGCTGGTGTGGACATGAGGTCAATTTCCACTGATGATATTCAGAATGTTGAAATCGTCAGGGGCATCCCGTCAGTTGAATACGGTGATTTGACCAGCGGTTTGGTGAAAATAACCCGTAAAAAAGGCGGAAATGATATCTCTGCCAGGTTTAAGGCAGATATGGACAGTAAACTCTTCTATTTAGCTAAGGGATTTGAATGGAAGCCTCAGAAGTTATCCCTGAATCTGAGTGCAGATTATCTGGACAGTAAGGCTGATCCGAGGAACATCCTCGAGACTTACAATAGGGTGACGCTCTCTGCAAGGCTGAATAAGTTGTGGATCCGCAATAAACTTGATTATGCGCTTAATGTCAATCTGGATTATGGCGGTTCTTTCGACGGAGATAAGGTAGATCCTGAACTGAACTATGGTGGAGTGGATAAATACAAGTCAGGATACAATCGCTACGCCCTCAGTGGTTCTCTCGACATCATCAATCATGATAGAGCATCCTGGTTTAAGGCTGCTTCAGCATTGGTATCCGCTTCTTACGAAAAGGATATCATTACCAGGACACGACTCGTTCAACTGGATCGTGATACGCCGGCTGCCACGTCAACGAAAGACGGTGAAGGGGATGCAGTCTTGATCCAGCCCTATACTTATACCGCCACTCAGAAAGTAGACGGCAGACCTTTCAGTGGGTTCGTAAAGATGAATGCAACCTTTGGAATCCCTTCCAGGACAGTGTCCAACAGTTTGAAGGTCGGTGCAGACTGGCTGATAGACAAGAACTACGGAAAGGGACAGATATTCGATACCCTCAATCCTCTTTACCCGGGCATTTCCGAAAGACCAAGGAAATATTCGGTCGTCCCTGCGTCCCATAACCTTTCTGAATATCTCGAAGAGGATGCCTCCATGAATATCGGGAAAAATAAATTTGAAATCAGTGCAGGTGTCAGAAATACGACCATGCTCAACCTGCCGGGTAACTATCTCCTGCATGGCAAGTTCTATCTTGATCCGCGTATAAATGCAGGTTGGACATTCCCGTCTTTCAGGATAGGCAGCAAGGCGATGACGATACAGTTGAGCGGTGGATACGGACAGCAGACCAAAACGCCTACAATGGATCAACTCTACCCTGAACCGGTATACATGGATTTGATCGAACTCAATTATTACCATCCCAAGAAGGAATATAGGAGAATCTACCTCCAGACTTATGTCATCGATCCTACGAATAAGGATCTGGAAGCTGCACGGAATACGAAATGGGAATTGAGAGGAGACTTCCATTATGCCGGCAACAGACTGACAGTGACCTATTTCAGGGAGGATATGAAGTCTGGTTTCAGGACAACGGAAACGTACAAGCCTTATACCTATAAAACTTTTGATACTTCCGGAATTGACGCCAAGACATTAACGGCTCCGCCTGATGTCAATACGTTGCCTTATACTGAGAATGAAGAACTCCGGGGATATGGTATAACGACAAACGGGAGCAGAACATTGAAACGTGGTGTGGAATATACCTTTTCTACTGCCCGAGTGCCTGTCATCAATACCCGACTGACGGTCAGTGGGGCATGGTTCAAGACAGAATACAGAAATTCCCAACCGGTGATGGAGAAACCGACCGTCGTCGTAGGGGGAAAAACTTATAAGTATGTCGGCATCTATAGTGATGATGACGGTTATATCCGCGAGATGTCCAATACCAATTTCACATTTGATACGGATATTCCCAAACTCAAATTGGGCTTCTCTGTTTCAGCACAGTGCTTGTGGATGACAGGATCCCAAAGTATGGAAAAAGAAAATGTCCCTATCAGTTATATGGATGAAAAAGGCGTTACCCATGAGTTTACAGCCGCAGACAAGACTGACAGTTATCTCCAGTATCTGGTCCGTACTTACAATGCGTCCATGTTTGCCTGGCAGACGATCCCGTTCAGCATGAACGTCAACCTGAAGGCAACCAAAGCCCTCTTCGGAGACAAACTCCTCATTGCGCTGTTTGTCAATAAACTCTGGGATTCTCACTCTGATTATGACCGGAATAATTTTACGATAAGACGGCATGTCACTCCTTATTTCGGATTGGAGATGAACGTTAAAATTTAAAGGAAGTGAAAATGAAAACATATATAAAACTCGGACTTTTCGTCATTGCTGTCTTGTTGATGGCTACGAGTTGCCATAGTGACAATGATGACTATGAGACGACCGCTGTCGTCAACATGACCTTTCCTGACAGTCTCGGCATCAAACCGCTGAAGGTACAGGGGACTGTCACCATGCAGAACTTGAATACGAAACAGACCTATTCTTCTTCAGCTTTTGACGGATCGGCACTCTCTATGTCTGTCATGAGAGGAGCTTATTCCATAAGTGTCGAAGGTACGGTACAATATGTTCGTACCGACAGTCCGAATGACGTGGAAACGGCAGACTTCAGGGCCAGTTCGGACTACAGTAAGATCCTGGATCATCCGACCAATGTCGATCTGGAAATAATATTCATGTGATATGAATAAGAAATTTATTTTATTACTCTTGCTTTCTGCCGTGTTGACGACAGTAAAAGCCTCTGACTTGGATACCGTTTCTTATGCCGAGCACCATTCTCTGTGGAAAATGGTCTTGACGGAGAACCTCCAGAATCCCGCCTTCATGCAGGATGCTTATCGTACCAGCCTTTCTGAGTTTTCCATATATATGGACTATGACCATCAGGACAAGGCGCTCATTCATCAGGATGGAAGCGGGTATCTTTTGGGCGGCATCACTGCCGGAACTTATCTGAAGATGAATGACCGGACGACAGTATGGGGATCAGCCTCCTACCGTACGGGAACAAAGCGGCATATCTGGTATAATTCCACTTCTGACTATGATCTCCTCTATCCCTATGTCATGGGTGATACATTGGGCGGAAACCTGAAAAATGAACAGTATACTTTTTCCGGAGGCTGCGCTACCAGTTTTGGAAACTTTACCATCGGCGAGACTCTGGACTTCAGGGCCGAACACGAATACCGTGCTGAAGACCCGAGGCCGAGGGGAATCGTCACTGATGTGAATATGGCTGTAGGTCTAGGCTACAGATTCCTGAATTATGATATAGGAGCAGGCGTCGGGGGAATCTTTTATAAACAGACCACCAGCGTGGAGTTCCTCAAAGAATCCGGCGTGATCCCTGAATATCATTTTACCGGACTGGGTACTGACTATGCCAGATTTGCCGGGACCAATACTTCTACTTATTATAAAGGTACGGGAATCAGGACCAATATCAGTTTGAGACCTGTTGGGGGCAGCGGTGCTTCCTTGTACGCTGCCTATGACTATACACCTTACAAGAAGATATTGTCGGACATCAATTCTTTTCCTCTTTCTACCTTGTACTTGGAAAACTATCAAGTGGAAGGTGGTTGGAAGCAACAGGAAAACGGTTTCAACTGGGCCGCCCTCGGCGGACTGAATTATCAGAAGAGGATAGGTGACGAGCATATCTCGGGAAACTCTTCTTCTTCAGAATATGATGTCATCGCGACCATGACCATGTACCATAGTCATGTCGCAGACTACTATGCTGGCGCTGCTGTAAACTGGGGAAACAGGAACAACTGGTCACTGTCGGGTAAGACTGGATATATGGACGGTGCTTTCGAATATGTTCTGCCCTTACGTAAGATGTCGTATTCCAAGTGGTTCAGTCAACTTGATGCGCAGTTGATCAGTGCCTTGAGCAGTCATGTCATACTCAATCTCCGACTGGGTGCTTCGCTCTACCATAATCTGGACAACAATATCACGATGCCCTATGTCAATATGGACAAGAATATCACGAAACTGATCAATGATACTTATGAGAATCTGACAGCCAATTATTTCAAGATCAATTCTTCGGTGCGTATAGACGTTCACCCGGCCTCTTGGAAGAATATGGGGTTCTTTGCCTCTGCTGACGGCTTCGTCACCAATACCAGTCACAATGACGAATATAGAATGAAATTATCTATGGGAGTAACATTTTAAATAAATTGAACACAAGATGAATTAAATTACAAGATTAGAAAACAACACACTATGAACATGAACAGAAAATTATTTGGATTTTTAATGATCGTAACGGCTCTCGGCGGTTTTTTCGCGTCCTGCTCGGACAGCGATGACGCGGCGGACTCTTCTACAGCCCGTCAGTTCAAACTCGCCCTGACTTTGGAGCCGCCTACGGATATGCAGGACTCTGCATCGGTGGATGCCAATGCGGAATTGGTGAACGTACAGACAGGAAAAACCTATACAACGTCTGATTTCAAGAAAAGCGGAGAAGTCTTTACCGATACCTTGGATATTCCGGAAGGTACGTACAATGTCTCTATTGACGGGAATATCTCTTATAAAATAGACGGTACAACTGTAAAGACACCAGTGAAGGAATCAGAGACAAACGTCCGTCTTTCACCTGCATCTGAATCAGAGATAGTCGTCAAGAGGATCGCTTTGAATTCATTTGCCAAACAGAATGGTTTTGTCATATCAGAACTCTTCTATACCGGTACATTGACGCCGGAAGGGAAACAGTATTCGAGTGACCAGTACGTCAAGATCGTCAACAACAGTGACTCCACTCTTTATGCTGACGGGTTGGCATTTGTGGAATCGTCTTTCCTTTCAACGCAAAGTCAACAGTACACCCCTGATATCAAAAACCAGGCAATGACCATTGACGCGATTTACGTGATACCGGGGAAAGGGAAGGAACATCCGGTAAAACCTGGTCAGGAACTGCTGCTCGCTTTGAATGCCAAGGATCACAAGGAACTTAATTCCAATTCTATAGATTTGAGCAAGGCGGACTTTGAGTTTTATGATGATTCCACTAACCCCAAGTTCTCAGACGACAATAACCCCGATGTTATCGATCTGGATAAATGGTATTGTTATACCCTTACGATCTTCACGCTCCACAATCGGGGCTTCAAAACTTATGCGCTTGCCAGACCTCAGGTGGACATGAATACGTTCTTGAAGGATTACTATTATGAGTTTTCGTATACGGGAACTTCAAACGGCAATACCTATAATGTCACACAACATGGTTATAAACTCCCGAATTCATGGGTGGTCGATGCTGTCAATCTGAGTGTCGAGGACTCATACGATTGGGATCCCGTTTCAAGTACGCTGGATAAGGGCTGGACTTATTGTGGCAAAGTCGATAATGACAACAGCCGCTATGGGAAAGCTGTCATCCGGAAACAAGCGAACGGAAAATATGTAGATACAAATAATTCAACCGAGGATTTTATCCCCGATACAACACCTTCATTGTTTAAAAAATGAATAAGATAATGATGAGCCAACTGGATATGGGAAGATATGTCATCCTGCTTCTCGCAACGATCTTTTTTGCGACTGTCCATGCGCAGGACAAATTGCCTCAAGACCCGACCGTAAGAGTCGGAAAACTCTCTAATGGACTGACTTACTATATACGTCACAATGGTCAGACTCCCCACATCGCTGATTTCTATATTGCCCAGCGTGTAGGGTCTATCTTGGAAGAGCCGCGTCAGAGAGGACTGGCACATTTCCTTGAACACATGGCCTTCAACGGTACCAAGAATTTCCCGGGAGACAGTCTCAAACCGGGTATCGTCAAATGGTGCGAGAGCGTAGGCATCAAATTCGGGCAGAACCTGAATGCCTATACCAGTGTGGACCAGACGGTATACAATATTTCTTCTGCTCCTGTAGCGAGAGAAGGCATTATTGATTCCTGTCTGTTGATCCTCCACGACTGGAGTCATGACCTGACCTTGAGCGACAAGGAGATCGATAAGGAGCGTGGAGTCATCCACGAGGAATGGCGGACAAGACGCGCCGGTATGGCTGTCCAGAGACTGATGGAGGATGCAGCTCCCGTCATCTATAAAGGGACGAAATATGCTGATTGCCTGCCTATCGGAAGCATGGACATCGTAGACCATTTTCCTTATCAGGACCTTAGGGATTATTACCATAAATGGTATCGCCCTGACTTGCAGGCCATTATCGTGGTGGGTGATATCGATGTAGACCAGGTGGAACAGAAGATCAAAAAAACCTTCGGTTCTATTCCTGCTCCCGTCAACCCTGCCAAGAGAATCTATTATCCGGTGAACGACAATGATTCCATGATTGTGTTCAGCGCTGTAGACAAAGAACAGCCGACGGTCAACTTCTCGCTGTATATGAAACGCGATATTACACCGCTGGATCAGCGCAATACCGAGTCTTATTATGCCGACGGGTACAAGACTGACCTGATCAGAAACATTCTGAATGATAGGTTGGATGAGTTGTCCAAGTCTGCTGATCCTCCTTTTGTCTCTGCTTTTGCCAAAGACGGCTCTTTCTTCCTGGCCAGCACGAAAGATGCCTTTAACGGTTTTGCCCTCTGCAAACAGGATAGGGTGCTGGAAGGAATCTCTGCATTGACCGGAGAACTGGAACGGGTACGCCAACATGGATTCCTGCAATCTGAGGTTGATCGTGCCAAAGCGGAACAGTTGAAGTCCGTCCAGAATCAGTACATCGACAGAGACAAGAAATCCAATGGCTACTATGTCAGAGAGTGCCTGATGAATTTCCTGCAGAAAGAACCTGTCTTGACGGCTGATTTTGAACTGGCAGAGGTGAAGAAGTTGAACCATGACGTTACTGTCGAAGATCTGAACAAGATGGCACGTGAGTTGATCACTGATAAAAATCAGGTCGTCACTATTTACGGACCAGACAACAACCAGTTTAAGATGCCATCCAAGAAGGACATCGAAAGCACGATCCTCACGGCACAGTCCAAGAAATATGCGCCTTATGTTGAGAAAAAACTGTCAGGAAACTTGATAGAGAAATTCCCGAAAGCTGGGAAGATCGTATCTGAACAGAAAGATCAGTTCGGTTATACGAAATTCGTCTTGTCCAATGGGATGAAGGTCTTTGTCAAACCGACTAATTTCGAAGCTGATGAGGTGAATATGAATATGTTTGGCTTAGGCGGCAAATCGATGTTCCCGGATGCTGATGTCCCCAATCTCAGTTATTGCGCCGCAGCTATTCAGGAAGGCGGTATCGGATCGTTTGACGCGATCAGCCTCGATAAGATGCTGTCTGGTAAAACGATCAGTGTAGCACCGTTTATCGGTGAAGAAACGGAGGGTGTGAAAGGGAGTTGCAATACAAAGGATATGAAGACAATGTTTGAATTGACTTATCTGTATATGACTTCCCCCCGAAAGGACGAAAAGGCCTTCAACAGCCTGATCAACCGCCAGCGTGCTTTCCTCACTAACCGGAATGCCAATCCTAATGTCTCTTATCGCGATTCGATCATGGCGATCCTCTATGGGGATAACCCGAGAATGAAACCGATCGAGAGGGAGACACTCGACAGGGTCAACTATGACAGAATCCTGCAGATATACAAACAGTGCTTCTCTAATGCTGGTGATTTCAATGTGATATTGACCGGTAACATTGACCTGAATACTGTCAAACCGTTCCTGTGCCGCTACCTGGCCTCTTTGCCTTCTAATGGCAGACTTGATACGGTAGTCGATACGCATACCGCCATCCGGCAGGCGAATGAAACTCACATCTTTGTCAAGGCACAACAGACCCCGTCTGCAATTGCCAGTATCTTTATCACGGCAAAGATGCCTTACACGGCTGAGAATGACATGAAACTCGATATCCTGAGCCAGATCATGAGGATCGTCTATACGAATAAGGTGAGGGAAGAGAAGGGCGGAACCTATGGCGTCAGCGTCTCCGGAAGTATGCAGAAGTATCCTTATGAAGAAGCGTTGATGAAAATCGACTTCCGTACTGATCCTGATAAATACAAGTCTTTGATCCCTATCATTTACGACCAACTGAAGAAGGTCGCTGCTGACGGACCGGACATAGAGGACTTGAATAAGGTCAAAGAATACGAATATAAAACTTATGACCAGGCTAAGATCCTGAATAGTTATTGGGATTATGTGATGTATAACAAACTGTTCAATCGCATAGATGTGGACACAAATTATAAGGATGAGATAAAGGGTATCACGCCTGATTCGATTCGGCAATTTGCTGCAGAACTCTTGAAGCAGAACAACAGAATTGAAGTGACGATGCTTTCAAAACAACTATAGTTTTTCGCGGTTTTGCTTTGATAGACAAGAAGGGTAATCCTTCTTATTGTTTTCCATTTTTTAAATGCCTTCAACGCCTCTGTTGAAGAGGTGTTGAAGGCTCTCTTAAGGTAAAGGATGACTATCCTTTAGAATTTTATTCAAATTACCTTTTTTAATTAACTGAACCAACCTGATGAAGTGAAGAGAGGCAGCCCATGCGCATCCTTTCACTGGGGGCAGTTCATTCATGAAAATGGAAAATAGATCTCAGAAAATGCCGCATCCAACCTCTTGCTGTTGAAATGTAATCGGTGAGAGATGATCTATAATAGAATTAGTCGATAAAACAAATATGGAAATGAAAAGAAAATTACTGGGAATGCTGATGATATTAATGGCCTTGGGCTGTTCGTTCATCTCTTGCAGTGATAATGATAACACGGGAACGCCGGCACGAAATCTCAAACTCGCCCTGACTCTGGATATGCCTTTGGACCTAAAGGATCCGACTTTGCTCAATGCCAATGCAGCATTGGTTAATGTGCAGACAGGTGCCAAATATACTTTTTCCGATTTCAGGAAGGTGGGAGATGTGTATACTGACTCCTTGAATATTCCTGAGGGTACCTATAATGTCACTATTGACGGGAATGTATCTTATCTCATAGACAGTACAACTGTAAAGGCAGCCGTCAAGACTTCCGAGGACAATGTCCATCTCACAGCGACATCTGAGTCGGAGACTGTAGACAAGAAAATCGCTTTGAATACCTTCAATGCTCAGAATGGATTTGTCATCTCTGAGATCTTTTATACAGGAACACTGACGCCTGCCGGGAAACCATATACCAGTGACCAGTATATCAAGATCGCCAACAACAGTGATACGACTATGTATGCTGATGGATTGGCCTTCGTGGAGTCGGCCTTCCTTTCAACTCAAAAAGAGGATTATACGCCTGATATTATGAATCAGGCGATGACCATTGATGCAATTTACCTGATCCCCGGTTCAGGAAAAGAACATCCTGTAAAACCCGGACAGGAATTGCTCCTTGCTTTGGATGCCAAGAACCATAAGGAACTCAATGCCAATTCAGTAGACCTGAGCAAGGCAGACTTCGAGTTTTATGACGAATCTTCTGATCCTCATTTTTCAGATGATGACAATCCGGATGTCCCCAATTTGGATAGTTGGTACAACTATTCCCTTTCTTATTTCATCCTTCATACCGGTGGGTACAAGACTTATGCACTTGCCCGGCCTGAGGTCAATAAAGATACGTTCCTGGCAAATTACCGGTATACCTACACGTATGATTTTTTATCCCCTAATGGCACGACTTTCAAGATGAAGGGTGTAGGTTTTAAACTCCCGAATGCATGGATCGTAGACGCCGTCAACCTGAGTGTGCCGGGCTCTCATAAGTGGAATATTGTTTCAAGTAAATTGGATGCCGGCTGGACTTACTGCGGTAAGGTGGCCCAAGACAAGAACCGGTATGGGAAGGCTGTGCGCAGGAAACGTGCAGGCACGAAATTCGTAGATACAAATAATTCCACGAATGACTTTACGCCTGATACAATTCCTTCGTTATTAGAGTAAAAGCAATAGGTGGAGTGGGGAGAATGTCATCCTTCTTCACTGGCATTTAGGGGAAGTAATCAGTATAAGATTGAAGTGAATCATTGGAGTTTTGAAATGGATTTCCTCTTATATGTCGGTTTGGCTAATCTGAAGGGTTCTCTCCATCTGTCGGAACGAACAGTAGTGTATTTTCGAATGTTCTGTGTTCTATAGTGTGTAGTGATGGCCTTCAATGCTTCTGAAAGGGGGTGTTGGAGGCCTGTTTTTTACTCTCGTGTGTGGCTTTGTTATTTAGGATAAGTCTTTTAAGATGATGTCGACAGCGTCGCTCTGGTGGCATCGGAACTCGGCAATATGTCCATCTCAGAAATAATCTGGTATTAGTGGCTGGTATCCTAATCTGAATCGTAAATGCGTTGAAAGGATTGCTCTTGGAATGGAACCTTAACATATAATAATCAATAAACAAGTTTGAAAATGAAAAGAAAATTATTTGGTATTTTAATGATCGTAATAGTCCTTGGCAGTGCGTTTGTCTCCTGTAAGGACAATGATGATTCGGCGGACAGTTCTGCGCGTGAACTGAAACTTGCCCTGGCTTTGAATATGCCTTTGAATGTGCAAGCGCCGGTATTGCTCAATGCCAATGCGACATTGGTGAACGTGCAGACCCGAAAGACGTATACGACTTCCAATTTCAGGAAGAGCGGTGAACTGTATGCAGACTCCTTGAATATTCCCGAAGGAACGTATAATATCACGATTGATGGGAATGTTTCTTACAGTATCGACAGTACAACGGTAAAGACAGCCGTGAAAACTTCAGAGAAAAATGTCAGTCTCGTAGCAGCATCGTCTGAGTCGGAAACTGTAGATAAGAAAATTGCCTTGAATACATTCAACGCTGAGGAGGGATTCGTCATCTCGGAGATTTTCTTTACCGGTACTCTGACACCTGACGGAAAGCAGTATTCTGATGACCAGTATGTCAAGATAGCCAACAATAGCGATACGACGATGTATGCCGATGGACTGGCATTCGTGGAATCTTCATTCCTGACAGTGGAAAAGGAAGATTATACTCCTGACATTATGAATCAGGCGATGACCGTAGACGCTGTATACCTGATACCGGGAACGGGGAAGGAATATCCCGTAAACCCCGGTCAGGAACTGGTCCTCGCTCTGAATGCCAGAAATCATAAGGAACTCAATCCCAATTCTATAGATCTGAGTCATGCTGACTTCGAGTTTTATGACGAATCTTCTGATCCTGATTTTGCGGATGATGACAATCCTGATGTGCCTAACCTGATCAGTTGGTCAAACAATTCTTATTCTTATTTCACCCTTCATAACCGGGGATTCAAAACGTATGCACTTGCCAAACCTCAGGTCGATATGGATACTTTCCTGAAGAATTACAGGTATACTTACACCTACGTTTTTACGTTTGATGGTATCTCCTATGATATGGATGATGACGGTTATAAATTGCCGAATGCCTGGATTGTCGATGCCGTCAATCTGAGTGTGGCAGATTCTTATCAATGGAATGTCGTTTCGAATACTTTGGACAAAGGTTGGACGCATTGCGGTGAGGTTGACCACGACAATAGTAGATATGGAAAAGCAGTGGTCAGGAAGAAATCGGATAACAAATTCGTAGATACGAATAACTTGACGAATGATTTCAATGCCGATGCCCATCCTACGTTGCTCGACAATGACTGATTACCTCTTGTCATGACTGAACCTGACGTAAGTTGGATGAAGCTGTATCAGTGGTAATAAAATCCGGCTCTATGTCGGAGCGATCTTAGGAAAGAATGTCTTGTAAGTTCTTTCAGTTCTATCGTATTATAATGCCTTCAATACCCTGATCAGTGGTATTGAAGGCATTTCTATCAAACGGATCAGTATTCTTTACAAGTCGTTCATAAACTGTTTCTTATGGTTGGACGAATTGATGGCGTCAGTATATTGGATATGGGTACTGAAATTATGGTAAACACCTTTGCTCTTTTGGACAAAACCATAGATCTGACCCTCTTTTGCGTTGATGATGAATCCGGGTTGTTCCGGGCTTTGGTCATGCTCGACAAAAGCATTGTTGCCGTATTTGCTGGCAAGGAGTTTTCGGAGTTCTTCCAGCCTGATCTTGGCATCCTGAGCATTCAGATGATTATAATAAGCCTGTGCTGCAAATACGATCTGTGTCTCGGGGTCAAAATAGACGGCGATCTTAGCTTTCTTATTCAGAAATTTGCCATTGAAGATCCTTGTCCCGTCTTCCACCGAATATTTGCTAGAGAACTTATTCAGTTTGAATCCCTTTGAAATCAGTTGTTTCTGATACTGCTCGATGGTTCCCGTCAATGGAATCCCATTGAATTTCAAGTGTTCATTCTGAGCTTGTGCAAAGATGGACAAGAGGGAGAAAAGGGCTATCAATACAGATTTTTTCATATGAGTTCTGCTTTATTATAATTTCTGAAATGACGAACAAAGATACATAATTTCCTGAATATGTATACTATTCTTCTAAAACTATTTTCAGGTAACTGTTTTTTTATCCCAATTTCGGAAACTTTAAAAGTTTTTGAGCAAGCATCAGAAAGGATATGAAGGTGCTATAGGTTTCTTTGGAACTTGTTTCTTGTGAGAAAAAATCAGATGGAAAGTGGGCGGGTAAAGTCGCGTCTCCCTGTTCACAGATCATTCATGATCCGGTGCTGGTGACTCGCCTCGCTGAGGGAATCCGTGTATTCTATATAAGTATTGTAAAAAATTGTGCTTTTGGTGATATAGCCATAGACCTGCCCTTGTGAGGTGGTCAATAGAAATCCCGGCAGTTCCTTGCTTTGGTCGGCTTCCTTCATGTGATTGGCACCGTATTTACTGGCGAGGAGACTCTTGAAATATTCGAGTTTGAATTGTGCTGAATTCTTATTGAGTTTGGTGAAATAAGCCTGAACTCTGAAGACCTGATCCGTCTTGGTATCGAAAAAAACTCTGATTTTCGCTTTCTGGTTGACGAATTTTCCATGGAAGAGCCTTTTGCCTTCAGGCGCCAAAGTACCGTCAAGTTGTTCGTTCTCGAATTTGTTGATAACGTTTTGCGTGAAGCCTTTTGCAATCAATTGGGCTTGGAATTGAGAAATAGTACCTGTAATGGGTATTCCGGCAAATTTCATGTGTCCGGACTGTGCCTTTGACATGACCGAAAGCAGGCAGAAAATCAATAATAAAATGTTTTTTCTTATCATGCAATTCTTGTTTTGATTATCCTTATCGAGAACAAAGATACATAAAATCTCATGAAAAATGACAAATATCCCTCTTCTCAACATTAATTAACAAGTTTTGCGAATTAGCATGATAATGGATAATCTTCTTGATTACAAGGCTGTTGGGGATGGTAGGCTTTCTGATAGAATCGATTCGATAGGTTCTTTACGGTTGTAGATGAGGCTGGTTGTGAGAAAAGGGATCTCGGCAGAGGAGATCAGAACATTCCTTTGCCGGGAGACCCCATGTTATGTTATTTTGTCAATTTCAAGGCTTCTACAGGATGGTTGGTCGTGATGAAGTCCACCTTTTCGTTGATCAGTTGTTTCATCTTGTCCTGATCATCCACTGTCCAGACATTGACGATCAGTCCCAGTCGATGGGCTTGGGTGATCCATTCAGGATGCTTGAAAAAGCAACTCTGCTCATAGTCGATGCCAGTGCAACCGATGGCCCTTGCCTGTTCTGGTGTCAGGTCTCCATTGAGGTATGCGATCTGGACATTTCTAGGAGCTTTCCGTGCGAGTTGTTCACAGACATTCTGACTGAAGGAGATATATTCCACTTGCTTCACCATGCCCAACTGTTTTACAATGTTGAGGACAGAGTCCACGCAGCGGTCTTCTGCTTCAGGCGTGATATGGGCCTTGATCTCGAGGATCATCTGAGTGCCGTGCAACTTTTTCCCTTCCTCGAGGTAAGCCCTCAGGGTAGGGAGAGGTTCTCCGTTAGATAATTTCTCGTTCGCGAGGTCTTTGTAGTTGGCAAGTTCGATGTTGATCCCATCAGGGCGTACACGGTCATGGTTGACGACCACGACACCATCTTTAGTAATGTGAACATCGAATTCTGAACCGTACACACCTAAGCCGTGTGCACCCTTGAGAGAAGCCAGTGAGTTCTGTGCAGCACCCGGAGCTGTCCAATACCCTCGGTGTGAGATCACTCTGGTTTTTGCAGAAACGCCAATGGCAGATACCAGACAAAGAGCCATAAGTGCTAATTTGATTTTTTTGTACATGTTTTTGATATTTAGAATAAATTGATCCATTATATAAAATAAGGTTTGTTCAGTCCGGCCCTCATATCGATACAACAAATGTCTTTGTAGGTATATAAAGGTTGGTGAGGTGAACGAATCTGTGATATATGAATTGCGATGAACTCCCTTTATCCTGTATCATGCGATTGTAAATTGACGGTTCAAAGTTATAACTATTTCGGAAACTGAGCAAACCGGATCTTTGAAATAGTTATGATAATAAGTTTACACGCAAACCTTTACAGATTTTGGAACTTCAGAAAATGAAAAGAACGATGCCCCTCTGCGGGTGATTTGCAAAAAGTTCCTTTACGGACTTCTGCACTAGTGACTAACGAGTTGTTTTCCTGTACGTTTTTATAGTGATCAGAGCACTTTGGACTTGCCTTTCATGGAAGATACTGTGCTTTCAGGGGTATTAAAGGCATGTATTTGATTGGAAGAAAGAAGATTGCTCCGGAAAAAGGCGGAGCAATCTTTATCTGTAATGATACGTCTCCAATCAGGCTTAGTAACCTATGGTGAAACGCTCTTTATGATGCTGTGGTTTTTCCAGTTCATCCACCATTGCCACGGCATAGTCCTGAACAGAAATATGGCTATTGCCCTCAGCATCTACGACCAAGTTATCTTTGCCGAGACGGAATTTTCCTGTTCTTCCACCATCGCGATCAAACTTGCCAGCAGGAGAGAAGAATACCCAGTCAACGTCATCCACCTTCGTCAGGACATTGAGGTAGAAGTTGCCTAAAGGTCTTACGCCACCCATGATAGCCTCAGGGATAGCTCCAGAGTCAACGACCCTCAGTCCGGGTTTGACGAACAGTGTGCCTGCGCCTCCTACGATCAGGAAACGGTTGACCTTGCTCTTTCTGACAGCTTCCAGAATCTTTGGATAGTTCGTATTGATCAATTCTGTAATATCAGGATTCTTCCATCCCGGGTTATAGGCAGAGATGACAGCATCTTTGCCTTCTGCGACCTTAGCCACAGCATCTACATCAGCTACATCAGCCTCGACAGCTTTGAGGTTGTCATTTTGAGGTAATTTCTTTATATTGCGTACAATTGCCGTCACTTGATGTCCCCGATCCAGCAATTCTTTCAGTATAGCAGACCCTACGAAACCGGTCGCACCGATTAAAACTACATTTGCCATAATTTCCCTTTCTGTTATATATTATTACATTTGTTATTAAGATACACAAGGCAAATATACAATAGTTTTCCCATATCCCCAAGGATTTCAAGGAGGAATTGTGTATAAAAACGAAGAAAAATCCATTTATGGTTGAAGGGCCCTCGGTCGGCATTTCCCCTTTGCAGAAAGCGCCTGAACAGTTATTTTGACTGAAGCCATTTTTTCTTTGATTAATTGGTAATATTTCGTCATCCTTTACGTTTAATCAGTAGATTTAAAATTGGGCTATGAAACTATTACGATATTCGGCTTTCTGTGGATTGCTGGTGGCGCTCTCACTCCTCTCCGGTACATCCTGCGCTCACAAGGGTGGACATCTGCCGATGGCAGGACCGGTTCTTGCAGAGGAAAAGCAGACTCCTTCTGACGGGACTGTTCACAACTCCGGTCGACAAGCAGGGCTTGCTCCTGTACTTTCCGGACATTCGGCAAAAGTGACGGGACTGGAAATCCCTGCACCTTTGAAAAACACCCCTGAAAGGATACTCAGGCGGACTGGTTTTGTGGAATCCTATAATTCCGCCACCAGAATACCTTCTTGGGTCGCCTGGCATCTGACAACAGCGCATACAGACGGTCCTGTTCAGCGCAAGGACTATGACTATATGGACGATGGGAGCGTGCCGGATCCGAAAGAGTACAGCGAAGATTACCGGCATTCCGGTTGGACACATGGGCACATGTGTCCTGCAGGGGACAACAAATGGTCGGCAAAGGCAATGGCTGATTGCTTTCTGGTGACTAATATGTGCCCTCAGGCAGCAGGACTGAATTCGGGATTGTGGAACACCATCGAGAAGCGTTGCCGTGAATGGGCACAGAAATATGGGGATGTCTATATAGTCTGTGGTCCGGTGTTGCTTCGCGGACAGCATCAGACGATCGGCAGAAACAGGGTTGTCGTGCCTGAGGCGTTCTTCAAGGTCGTACTCTGTATGCGGGGCACGCCGAAAGCGATAGGTTTCATCTGCCGGAATCAGTCTGCCAAAGGCCGGAAACCCGTGGAATTTGTCAATACAGTAGATGAGGTGGAGCGGATCACCGGCATCGATTTCTTTCCCGCTCTCCCTGATCGGATTGAGAAGGAGGTCGAGAGTCATTGTGATTTGAATAATTGGTAATCCTATAAGATCGTTTTGATTGTCTTCCTGTGTCTGGATAGTGAACCGCAGGAAAATGATGATGGACCTTCTCCCAAATATGTCGAAGATTAAGGCACTTGCCGTAGTCTCTTGATGACTTTCACCTTGCCCTTCTTCGTTTTTTATTGAAGGAATTCAATAGAAAGGTTTGAAAAAACATTGTTTCTCAAAGAAAATACGTATTTTTGCAGGTAAATAACCCAAACGATTATCTACCTGAATTGTGAAGAACAAGAGAAAGTTTTTTCTAATTATAGTCCTCCTATCGATCATCTTACTGCGAGGGAATGCGAAGGATTACCGCTTCAGAAATGTCACTATTCCCGGGGCTTCTACGATATTGTGCCTGTCCCAAGACGGGGATGGCATGATGTGGATGGGGACTGAGCGTGGCCTGTATGCCTATGATGGTTACCATTTCTATCCGCATTTCGAGGAACATTCTTTTTCCAACCAACGCGTGCATTGCGTCAGGAGAGCCGGAGACCGCCTTTATCTGGGATGTGACAACGGACTGCTCCTCTATAATATCAGAACGAACCGCTATGAGAAAGTACCTGTGGGCGGACCTAAGGATATTCGGGCCGTACTTTTCAGCGGCCGCAAGGTTTATCTCGGTTCCTCCCAAGGCCTTTATGCCTATGATCCCTTCCTGAAAAAGATTCGGAAAGAGGGGAACGAACATTCTGCAGTTTATTCTTTACTGAAGACCCATACGGGGTTGTTGATCGGGACCATCAACGGACTGTTCTTCTACGGCCGGCACAGCGTCCGCCCTGTCAGGATTACGGCAGGACGTCAGCCACTTGTGAACGCCATGGCTTTTGACAAGAAGAGAAACTGCATCTGGCTGGGGACAGAAGGTGCGTTGTATGCTTACCGAAATGGTAAATTGTCGGAGGTGAAGGCGCTCAAAGGCAATTCGGTCAAGTCCCTGACCGTCGATGATCATGGAATCCTCTTCATCGGAACGGACAACGGACTCTACACCTATGACAGAGACGGAAAGACAGAGCGGATAGCCCATGACTCCCGCTATCCCCAGACATTGGTCAACAATATCGTATGGTCGATCTTCAAAGACCGTTGGAACAATATCTGGTTGGGCACGGACAATGGCATCTCCCAATTCTCTCAGAACAGCCATTATAAATGGGTGCCTTTGAGTGATATTACAGGCAATGGTGACGGCAACTGCCTGCACGTATTCTTCCAGGACAGGTCGGGGACCAACTGGATCGGCGGGACTAACGGTCTGATCCGTTTTCAGTTGACAACGCAAGGCTATGCTCATCTTGCCTGGTACCGGCAGAACGATGCTTCACATTTCCTGTCCCATAATCGTGTCAGAAAGGTGTACCAGGATACTGATGGGGATATCTGGGTGGCAACAGACCATGGCATCAACTATTACAATCCCCGGACAGGAACTTTCCGCAACTTTATCGTCAGGGACCTCAGTGGCATTTATTCGACAGCGTGGGCGTACGATATCCTGTTGGACGAGCGGGGCAGACTGTGGATCGCCTCATATATGGGAGGAGTCTTCGTGATCTCGAAGAAAAAACTCCTCGCCTCTTCAGGCTCATGCGTCGCTGACCGCCACATCTCCACTCATAACGGGCTTCAGGGCATCCATGTCGAGCAACTCTGTGAGGATCGGAAAGGCAGGATATGGGCATTGGTCTTCGGCAAAGGCATCGACTGCATAGACCCGTCCACTTACAGCGTGAGACGTACACAGTCACCTTATATATATAACGTGATTGCCACAGACGCTTCGGGCCGCTTGTGGGCAGGCCGGGATGGTGGCGTGGACATCTTCACCGATCCCGGAAAGAGGGTGATGGTGAACGCCTTCCATGACAACAGTTCTTCAGGGAGAGTGACGGCCATGTGTCGGGTGGCAGACAGGATGTGGGTGTTTTCCGCCAACGTCTGCCGGATGATCAGTAGGAACGGGAACAACAGCAGTTTCAGAATTCCCGGAATGGAGGTCCTTGCAGCCTGTTATTCGCCCCGTGACCACTGTGTCTATCTCGCAGGCAATGACGGGTATATCAGTATGGACATGACGGCCATCTCGCCATCTTCATTCCAGAGTGGCCCGGTCATCCTTTCCGAACTGCTTGTCAATGGCAATCCCTATCAGGACAAGCGGGGGAATGTGCGATACCTGAAAGATTTCGTCTTCAGTCATAATGAAAATGACATCACCTTCGAACTGACGGATCTGCCTTACAACAATCACCTGTCTTCAATGTATGCCTATCGCCTGGAAGGGATTGACAAGAACTGGCAGTATGGGAATCTGGAAGACGGGAGGATCACTTACAACGGCCTGGACTATGGTTCTTATCGGCTTGTTGTCAAGGCGATGGACGGGAAAGGCAATCTCTCGGATGAGGTCTATTCCGTGAAGATCAAGATCCTTCCCCCTTGGTATCTTTCCGTATGGGCAAAACTGTTGTATGCCATCTTCCTGATTGCGTTGGCAGTATGGAGTTTCAATTTCTATACGGTCAAGAAGCGGTTGAAGATGGAGCGTCAGGAGAAAGAGCGCATACTGGAACAGTCTCGCTCTAAGGTAGAGTTCTATGCCCATCTGTCCCGTCATTTGAAGGAATATCTTGGTCGGATCATGGCATCAGTCAATCGCCTGATGTCGCCGGGGTATAAGACGAAGGCGCCTATGGAAATGGAGGATATTCGGAAAAATGCTGCCCTCCTGAGCGACCTGACGCATAAGAGTCTGGATATTGATTCTGACTCGGGAGAGGAAGAAGGACAACTGGATCTGACTTCGGTGGACATCATCGAACTCTGCCGGCAGTTGGTCGGAGATAATAAAGGGAAAGCTGCCGAGAAGCACATGACCTTGAGATTCTCCACTGATGATGAGGCACTGTTCAAACAAGTGGACATCATCAAGTGGACCATCATCTTCTATGATACCTTGGCCTTCATGACCGGGAGGTCAGAACGGGGCGCTGTACTCACTTTCTCCGTGAAGAGTGATATGATCGGGGAGAAAGTCAACATCGAACTGTCTGACAATAAGATGAAACTCCTTCCTGAAGAGCGGGCGATGATGTTCCAGCGTTTTTCTTCTCTATATGCCGTCAGAAAATATACGGTATTGCATCAGGGAACCTTGAAAGTGGATCATTCTGAAGAGGGACACACCACCTTTTTCTTCACTTTCCCGCTAGACCGGAGCATCGCAAAACCGATAGCCGACGTCCCTGAAAAAGCACCGGAAGACAATGCCGATGATGCGCTCCTTGCTGAGATTACGGAGGCGATAGAGCAGAACATAGAAGATTCTGATTTTAATGTCACCCAACTCCAGAAAACTGTAGGGATGGGGAGCAAACAACTCTATCGCAAGATCAAACAATTGACGGATATGACTCCAGTAGAACTCATTCGGAACCAGAGGATGAAGAAAGCTGCCTCGCTCTTGAAAGAGGGCAAGTTCTCCGTCTCCGAGGTGATGTACATGGTCGGATTTTCCAATTCCGGGTATTTCTCGAAGTGCTTTCAAAAAGCTTTCGGTGTGACTCTGAAGGAGTATAAATAGTGAGTCAGGGCAGGGGATTCAACTTACAGAGCAAGTCATCAATCAGTGATAAATACTATTAATTTGAAGACGATATGAAAACGATCAAAGTATTGGGAATCTTTTTATTCCTGTTGTTTTCTTCTTCCATCCATGGCGCCGATACCTTCTGGTTGGGTGCAGACATCAGCGGTACGACACAGTTGGAAGCAGAAGGCCAGAAGTTGTATAACGTCCAGGGCATAGAGACGGAGAATACCCAACTCATGAAGCAATATGGGTTGAATGCCGTGCGGCTTCGTGTATGGGTGAACCCGAAAGGCGGATGGTCCGGTCCTGAGGATGTCCTGAAAATGGCACTTCGTGCCAAGAAAGCGGGCATGGCGATCATGATAGACTTTCACTATAGTGACTGGTGGGCAGATCCCGGCAAACAAGTGATCCCTGCAGCCTGGAAGAATATGAGTTTTTCACAAATGAAAAAAGCCTTGGCTGACCATACGGCTTATACGTTGAAACTACTGAAAAAGAACGGCATTGATGTCAAGTGGGTCCAGGTAGGTAATGAGACCACCAACGGTTTCTTGTGGCCCGTTGGGAATGCGGAAAAGAACATGAAGCAGTATGCCGAATTGACGGCAGCAGGTTATCAGGCTGTCAAACGCGTCTATCCGAAAGCGAAGTGCATCGTGCATCTGGACTGCGGGGCAGATCAGAAGAGGTACGACTTTATCTTTGACGGTCTGAAGAAATACGGTACGAAATGGGATATGATCGGGATGAGCGTCTATCCTTACTGGGACCAGGATTCCAAGATCACGCATAGCGATGAGGAGACTTTGGAGAGGGTGATGGCCAATATTCACCACTTGTATCAGAAATACGGTTCGGAGACAATGATCGTGGAGACCGGTTGCAATGCCGATTCCGCTGTGAAAGGGAAGGTCTTCCTGAAAGCCCTGATCGAACAGGCAGCCCATCACACAGACGGTCACTGTCATGGCGTCTTCTACTGGGCACCGGAATTGGAAGGGGAATACAAACTCGGCGCTTTCCGCAACCATCGTCCTACTGTCATCATGGATGCCTTCAAAGAGGAGGCTCCCAAAGTGAACTGATCCGGCACACCTTTGATATGACGTATACAAAAAATCAGGCATCCGAGAAGATGCCTGATTTTTCGTTTTGGAGTGATTCTCTGCAGGACAACAGAAAGTTAGAATTTGTACCCGAATCCCAAGTTGAGATAGATCGGATACAGATTGAAGGTGACCGTCTTGAAATCACTCTTGAAAATATCATTGAGTCCCCATGAGAGGTCAGCATTCACACTGAAATGATTGAAAGCAAACCATGAAGCACCGGCCTGCAAACCGGTCTGAAAGCGCCGAAGATCGTGGGAAAAATCGTAAGTGCCGCGCTTGCCGTCTTTAAATTCAAGTTTCTGTCCTACAGGACTTCCCTGTCGGAGGTAGCCGTCAGATACGTATCCGGAGAAATCACCGTCCAACTTGCAAGATTCGAATATTCCGGCACGTACCCGCCATCTTCCGTTGATCTTATAGTTTGCCATGATAGGGATCGTCATCAGAATACTGCTGTATTTCGTATGGACATTTCCAGTATAGTTGCCGCTGACCTTCTGGTTTCCATCGATGACCTCAGTACTATAACTCTTGACCCTCGCACCGGTATGCATGCCCTTCTCTTCAAAGCGCAATCCGGCAGAGACGCCCCATTTCTTCTGTTCACCCAGCCAGTGGATGACATCGCCCTCGATCAAGGCATTCAATCGCGGATCATATTTCTTGATAGCCCGGATCTGTACAGGCAGAGGGATAGGAGCAGATCCGCCGATGTTGATTCCGAACTTGACATCATATTCCCAACCCTTTTTCTCAGCTTCTTGCAAGTACTGGTTCCTGTCGCTTTGGGCATTGACTGCAATGACGGGCATGGCCATCAACAGTACTAATAAAAATATCTTTCTCATTATTTGTTGTCAGCTTTATAAAACAGTTGCATTTCGTCCACTTTGAGAGTGCTGCCTACGGCACCGTTGAAAGTAGCTCCGCCACTACTGGATGACATAATGATGGCAATACTGTATTTGCCTTTTTTGAGTTTGTTCTCATCGATCGTCTTTCCCGGGATGAGATTGAAGGGGATCACAAAACGCGTCCATGTATCCGTCTCTTTCTGTCCCGTGATGCGGGCCTTGGAGACGATTTGGTCACTTGTCAGAGAATTCGTGCCGTCGAGGTGATCTACACCGTTTGAGGTGTCGAAGAACACGGCATAAATATTGAACTCATCCTTTTTGCCCTTGATGACATTGCTGTTGGCATCGGTAAAGACCGGACCGGACTTGTATTTGTAGTAACCCACGAGTTCTGTAGGAACATGGTAGAAAGGCGTGCCGAAATGCGTGGATTTGGCCATATTCGCCATATTTACCTCGAAAGTGCCCGTAAAGAGGTTGCCGGCAGCAAGAGGTGCCTTGAACATGATGCCCAGAGGACCTGTGCTGCGCGTTTCCAGTACTGCGCATTTCCCGATAAAACCGTCGTCGCCCTGATAAGTCGGATAGTCTGTAGGAGCGGCATCTGAATTTGTGATCATGTATCCGGCATTTCCACTGCCCCATTCTGCGGTAGCGCTGTCCGTATTCGTGCTGTCTCCTGTCTGGTCATAGAAGATCTGGAAGAATTTCTTATCCTTGCCTGTATCCGGATCAGGGTAGGTATAATATTTGACGTTTTCGAAATGGAAAATCGTTGCAGGGTTGGAGTAGACATATTCTACGGTGTAGGTCTTTTTCCATTTTCCGTCTTGGGAAGTGACCGTATATTTCTGAGGCGTGGAGAAATTCAGAAGCGTTCCACTGGCAGGAGAGATCGTAGCACCCTCAGTGAGCGTGAACTCAGGTTTCTGCTTTGTGATATCCACGGAGTCCTTGATATAAAGGGTGATCTTATCATTCGTTATGATAGGGTCGCGGATCAGTATACTGTCACCGGCCATACAAGATGTAATGTCGGCTTCGTCGTTGAGAGCTTCTTCTCTGATGCAGGAACTGAATGTAAATACTTCTAAGCAAAGGAGCAAAAGAAAAATTTTTTGTTTCATAGTCTTGTATTTATTTACTGGGGTGCAAAGTTATGAAAAAAATACTAATAATCAGATTTTGGATTGTAGTTTATACTAATTTGGAACGAAATTGCCCACAGGTTATTTAGAATATGTACTTAATGTGGTTGTAAAATCCATTATTTTAAGGAATCTCACCAACCTTCGTCCTGTTAAAGTTGTAATCTCACCATATTATATTTGTCATATTGGTGTTGTTATTGTTAATAATGTTAATTATTGATGCATATATTTGTTTATTTGCGTCATAATGATTACTTTTGCAAAGTAAACATTTCATAGTGAGTAGTAATAAGCTGCTTGACAAGACAGGAAATATGAAGAAGGTCTTTTGGGAAACAATGTGTTATATAAGAGAACGCATGATATTAGTTCTGTTGAAATCGTCAGGAAGAGACGATAAGAGTAGTGACCGCAAGACACTTGTACTCTCAGATATCTGCTTCACCAAAATTCCAGCTCTGACCGCTTCAATATCTTCAATAAAAGAAATAGGGGGATAAAATAGTTTTCCCCGAAAGAATGGGGATGATTTAACAAATTCGTGGAGAATTCTTTTGATCATCATATCGCCTATGATCCTCTTGAAGGCGTTCGGGAGGGATTACTGATTACATTTTGGATGAATGACGCTATTTAGGTTAGTTTAGGCACATTGTCAGGATATGTGCTGAGTAAGTATTAAGTCTATTTAAAATTTTCGTATGTCTTTTATCAACTCAACGCCTGAATGTCATATACAATATGTGTGAATCTTGGATGTGATTCACTGACAGGAGGTTCATGTTGGGTAGTTTTCTGCATTAATCAATCTCTTTGCCATTTGGCAAAGAGATTATTTTTTTCTCTTAAGTTGGATGGATGTTTCGGGTAATGGTATGCTCAGATTGAAACCTTTCGGAGAGGTCATGTAGTCGTTGCCCGATTTACGAGTTGCCGGTCTCTGATTCTCGTTGGCGTGGAGGAATACGGGAGACACCCGATCAACAGAAATTGCGGACGAACCAGAGTTTGAAGACAGGGTCGACAAAGGTATACCGGTCCTGGTATTTCTCGATGATGTCTTTCCGGATGAGCATTTTCTGGTTTCTTGAGACCGACTGAGGCGCGCCCAACTCGTATTTCTCATTGACAGCCTTGGCATTGAAGTGCATCTCACCGTCAGCGATGGCTTTGAGCATATTGATTTGAGAAGGTACGAGATTGTCCGTATCTGTTTCAAATACCGGTGCATTGGTGTCGATGAGAAGCGTCAACTGGGAATTGAAAATTTCATCCGTCACCTTATCCCGGGTGGCAGACCAGACAAAGAAACTGAGTTGCTGCACGTACCACGAGTGACATTCCACGGTATCACAGATCTTTCCTGCCATTTCAGGAGAGATGGTCTTCCCCGTGTCCCGGAAAGACTTGAGGATATAAGGAATCCAATGTTCCCGGCTGATCTTATTCAAATAGAACGTCTGACCGAAGCGGTAGAAGGGATTGTTGGAATTATTGAAGATGTCCAGCATCATGTGCCGTTTGCTGCCGTACAGACAGTAGTTGACATCCTCCTGTTGCTGCCAGACAGACCGCAACATTCCTTCCATATTCTTCCATTCGGGGAGAACGGCCAGTTGCTGGAACTCATCGATGCAGATAATGACATGGTAGTGGTGGCTGGCAGCGAGTTTTTCAGGCAAGTCCAGTATTTCTTCAGCGCTCCTTTTGAGCGGTTTGAAATTCAGGTTGAGAGAGACAGCATTCAGGGAATCGTTGCCAAAGGTGACGCTCGGTTTGAGCGAAGGAATGTATTTCTTCAAGAAAGAGATGGCTTTTTCCAAGGTACTCCCTATGCCGTTGATGACGGCCGTGGCATAAGCATTGTAGAATTCCGCTTCGGTATGTATCCGGAAAGCGTCGATGAAACATACCCGCACATCAGACCGTTCCGCTGTCAGCTCCTGCATCGCCCTCTTGATCAATGAAGACTTCCCCCAACGACGGGGAGAAATCAGCATGACATTGATGCCGTTGCCCAGGAAAGTCTTGATCTTCTGACGCTCCTCTTCACGGTCGATGAAATTTTCTTTTTGGGCGAGTTCGCCATAAACAAATGGTCTTTTCATGTGCAGTTGTTCTGTTTCCAACTCAAAGATAACGAATATCACTCAAGGGTGACTCACCTTAGCGTGATATTTATACTATTTTAAGAGGCTTCTAGTCATTTGACTGATGTGCATGGCTTTTGTTGGAAACCGGACCAATGGACAGCGTTCAGGGAATAGGTGATGCAACAATTCTTCCAACCGAAAACATCCTTCCCAAAGGTCTTGCCCTGTAAAGAAAGACAGATTTTATTGGGAAGGATTGCTCTTTCTCCTGTCGTATTTCATCCTGTCCTTGATGATGTCGTCCATATTGTCCTTCGCCCATTGCAGAAGCGAGTTCAATAGCGGAATCAAAGTTTCAGTCCTTTCCGTAAGGGCGTATTCCACCCTGGGTGGGATTTCCGGGTACATCTTCCGCTTGACCAGACCGTCAGATTCAAGTTTTCTCAGTGTTTCAGTAAGCATCTTCTGGGATACGTCAGGGATATGATGGTGCAAATCCCTGAACCTCAACACCCCAAATTTCTCCAACGTGAAAATGACCAGCATTGACCATTTGTCACTGAAGTGTGAAAGTACGTTCCGGATGGGACAATTAGGGTATAGGGCATTTCTGATTTCTTCTTTTGCCATAAGAGACCGTTACTTTATTTTAATGAACAAAAGTAAAGATATTATCCGGTTGTGGAGATGTACGAAGGTTAAATAACTTTAAAACAGGAAACGCAATGAGGTTGTCAGGCAATGTTAGTTCTTATATGCAGGGAAAGGGCTGTCTGAAAAGCATTGTGATCAGAGGTGTGACGGCCAGAAGACCGTGTTGTCTGTCGTATTCGACGAGTTCTCTTGATCAGTCAGAGAGAACGGGAGTTTTCTTTGGGGACGTTTCTTCCAGACTGTCCAGGAGTCAATTTCTTTCTTGAGCCGTGCGACAGCTTTTTCGTATCCGTCAGGATAAGTTAGCGATTGTACGAACCAGATCTTCTGGCTTGGGATGTATTTGGAATAGTATCGGTAACCGTTGGGTTGTCCGCTGTCATCGTAATAATGACCAGCAAGAATGAAGTATTTCTTCCCATACCGTTTAGCCGTTGCGTGCAGTTGGATACTCAGACTGTCCATTCCCTGTTTCGTGGAGAGACCGTTGATATTGTCAACGATGTTGACGGATTGCCCGATGTAGATCCAGTTGTCCCAATACCTGAATGTACATGTGCCTACGTCATCAGAAAGAGAATCCGGGACATGCTCGAAGAAACTCGGATAGCGCACATAGTAGTGGTAAGACTTGTCATAGTATACATTCATCTTGGTGCTGTTGAGGACCTGTTTCATCCTTTCTGGCATGGAGACCTTCTTCCCCCGACACCGATGAATGGAGAGAAGGGATATCAGTATCGTAAAGATGATAGCGGCAATGACGAAATACCGCATATTGATCCATGATCTGTCTGAGTCCATATATTGGGTTGTTTATATCCGTTCCTTGGGTTGACTCTTTTGCTTGACGAAATAACGACCATAATCTGCAGCAGAGCTGTCTTTGAGTATTATTTTGTTGAGGAGCACGCTCATGGTGCCTGACATTGGCAATCTTCACTTGCTTCATGATACGCACAGAACAATGACCTGTCCGTACCTCCTTTCGGAGCGTTCAAACACCGCCTTTCCTGATAGATTGGTATCGTAAAAGGCGGTGTTCCACCTGAATTTGCATTCAAATATACGAAAATTATAATAAAAGGATTTTACATGAATGAAGATTTAACGAAAATTTTAAAGTTATCATATCAATAATGTATGGTCTCATACCATAATAAGGTACACTTGATCGATCAATGTCTCTATTCCTATTTGGCATATAGCCGTCTGAAATCAGAACTGCTGGATCTGTATTGAGTTCAGGTGTACATTTGTGATACATCGATCAAGGGATTGCGTTTCTGAATGGGACGTACTGGATCATGTCTGTTTGCCGTTTTCCAATTCGCTTCTCTCCACTGAAATGATCTATATCGCCTGCGATATAAGTTAACGATTGTATAATACTATAGTATCGTGCACGATATTCCATAAACAAAGTTAATACTTTGCATATATCTTGCGCGATACAAATAGTTTGCTCTATATTTGCAGTATGGAACAGAACAGAAGTAGGATGAAGACAATTTATGATTTTAAGGCTTTGACAAGCAGAGGGAAGGAATTGGACTTCTCTGATTTCAAAGGAAAGGTCCTTCTGATAGTCAATACAGCCAGCAAATGCGGCTTTACGCCACAGTTTGCCGGGCTGGAGAAACTGAATGAGAAGTACAAGGATAAAGGTTTGACCGTAATCGGATTTCCTTCGGGTGATTTTGCCAATCAGGAACTCTCCGATGGGAGTAAAGCTGAAGAATTCTGCCAATTAAATTATGGTGTAACTTTTCAGATCATGAAGAAGGTCCATGTCAACGGAGACGAGGCAGAGCCGATATTTGAATATTTGAAGAGCAAGACAAAAGGTTTTCTGGGCAGTCGGATCAAATGGAATTTTACAAAGTTCCTTATAGCCAAGGATGGTGAGAGCATCAAGCGTTATTCGCCAGTGACGCCTCCCGAAAAGATAGAAAAGGATATTGTGTCTTTATTGTAATCAGTACGATGGTATACAAACAATTGAAACTCGACAATCAGATCTGTTTCCGTCTTTATACGGTATCTCGACTAGTCATTCAGGCTTATCGCCCTTATCTGGAAAAACTCGGAATCACTTATTCTCAGTATCTGACATTGATGGTCCTCTGGGAACATGGAGATATGCCGGTGAATGATATAGCCAAGAAACTGATGCTGGAAACCAATACGATTACTCCTTTGTTGAAGAGGATGGAGACATTGGGGATTGTAAAACGAGTAAAAGGAAAGGAAGATGCCCGGCAGATGATAGTCATCCTCACAGAGAAAGGTCGGGATATGGAGCAGGAAGCCAAGAAAATCCCACATTGTATGGGCAAACTCCTGAAAGAGAAATGTATAGAAGAAGAAACTGTCCGCAAACTTATTCCTGCATTGGATGATATGATCAGAAAATTGAGCGGTCAGAAGTTTAATAACAAATAACAACGAGAAGATTATGAAATTAAGTGGATCATTTAAAGGGACACCCTTTGAAAAAGTGTTTGAAGGTGCTGCAAATTTGGAAGCACAAGGTGTAGAAACTTATTATGCGATGGCACAGGTCGCTGAAGAAAATGGCAATGAAGATATGGCCAAGGCCTTTCGGGAACTGGCACGTCAGGAAGCGGTACATTCCGGTTATTATGCGACTTTGGCAGGTCTGATCCCCGATGATTTCTGGGGGTATGTCGACAAGATGGCTGAGGGAGAAATCCAAGGACAGGACCAGGTGATGGAATTGTCTCGAAAGGTGAAGGAGGCTGGATATGGTGACATTGCTCGGCAGATAGAACTTTTTGCCAAGCAGGAAGGCGGACACAATGTCATATTAAACAGACTGAAGACGAAATATAAACCGGAATAATCTTATGACCTTTCGTTGCTGCTTCTGTCAGGAATATGCCTGCAATGGGATTGGGATATTCTTGCAGAAGCAGTTTCTGATTTAGCAAAGCGAGTAGACCCGTTCGGAAATGATCTCCATTGCTTTTTCAAGCGCATAATCTGCATCCCAGAAATCCATCGGGAACTTGCCGCTTCTAAAATACTTTTTGCATACTACCTCATCGTCATAATTAGGATTTTCATCGTAGTGCATACGCAAATTCCAGTTGACGAGATAGTAAGGATGTGAGTGACTTGGTGGATAAACGCCTACAGAAATTTTGGCTTTATGACCATCGATTGTGGTCAAAGCAGTGCCATTACTGATAACTTCGTAATCTAACATATGCAAAAAAACAAGTGTTTATTTTGAAAGATTTGTCGTTGATTTTCAATCAGTTGGATGAAACGATTCCTGACATATGGTTATGATTGAATAACTCTGTCAATGAGTCTCTGACATGAAACTGTTGTGGCATGCAGTGAATTCTGAATAGTTACTATTATAAGGCATGACTGGCAACAATACCTAAAAAATGGGTTAATTCACTTTCAAATGGACGGGTCGCATCTGTGTATCCACTTGTAGCATGAGCTATTTCATGCAACAACGTACCACAAAAGTGTTCTTTATCTTGTAATACAGTATACTATACCCCAATTTTAGACAATGTTTAACTTTTATTTAAATAATATACTCATCCACGGAGAGCGCGCATAGCGGCAAGAGGCGTCGTGTAACGCCTCGGCGAGCGTCACGCTGCAGATTGATA
>NZ_JAMXLY010000031.1 GCF_024054555.1 Segatella cerevisiae
TAATTGTATAACCCGCTTCCAGTAGCTGCATATAATGCAGTCGTGCCGAATAGTCATGTTTGTTTTTTTTCTTGATAGACATAATAAACCCCGAAAGTTAATTGTCTAACTTTCGGGGTTCACTTCAATACCCTCCAACTCTTTAAAGGCCTGGAACCGGAGAAAAAGGAGTTTGCTGACTATCCGGGTACTTATACCTATAAATACCCTAAGGCCGGGCAGGAGAATGCAAAAGTCTCTCTTTGGAGTTATGACCTGTCGGCCAAGACTACGCAGAACCTGAAGTTGCCTCTGGACTCTGACGGTTACATTCCTCGTATCAAGTCGACTTCTGACAAGAGTGCCGTGATCGCTTATACGATGAACAGGCATCAGGACCATCTGGAACTTTATCGTATCAATCCTTTTACAGGGGAATGCAATCACCTTTTGGAGGAAAGTGTTCCTAAGTACGTGAAGGAGGAGGTTATGGGGGCTATCTTGATCAACAAGCGGACAATCTTGATGCCCAGCGACAGGGACGGTTTCATGCATCTGTACCTCTATGATATGAATGGAAAACTGATCCGGCAGGTGGATAAAGGGAAGTACGATGTCACTGCTCTCTATGGTTATGATGAGGCTACCGGTAATGTCTATTTTCAGGCTGATGCTCTGAATGCCCATGACCGGCAGATCTATGTCGCCGGCGCTGATGGGAAGGTGCGGCGACTGACGAATCAGGAGGGTGTGAATGCTGCCGGTTTTTCGGCTGATTTCCACTATTTTATCAATATCTGGAGTGATTATAATCATCCTTATGTCTATACGGTGAGGGATCTTCAGGGGAAGGTCCTCCGCGTGCTTGAGGATAACAAGGCGCTTCAGGAGAAGGTCAAGGATTACGGTTGGGTCAAGAAAGATACTTTTACTTTCACCACTTCAGAAGGTGTCAAACTGGATGGCTGGATGGTCAAACCGGCTAACTTTGATCCGTCTCGGCAATATCCTGTCATCATGTTCCAATATTCCGGTCCTGGTGACCAACAGGTCTTGAATTCCTGGTCGACGGGAAGTATGGGACAGGGTGGTGCCTTGGATATGTACTTCGCACAACAGGGATTTATCGTGGCCTGTGTAGACGGCAGGGGAACTGGCGGCAGGGGTGCTGACTTCGAAAAATGCACTTATCTGAAAATCGGTGACCTCGAGTCAAAAGATCAGGTTGAGACGGCCTTGTATTTGGGGAGTCTGCCTTATGTTGACAAGGACCGCATCGGCATCTGGGGATGGAGTTTCGGCGGCTTCAATACGCTGATGAGTATGAGCGAAGGCCGGCCTGTCTTCAAGGCAGGGGTGGCTGTAGCACCTCCGACAAACTGGAAGTTCTATGATACGATCTATACCGAACGGTATATGAGGACTCCGAAGGAGAACCCTGACGGATATGCCACTAATCCTATCGAACGTGCCTCTAAATTGCATGGCGCTCTTCTGATTTGCCACGGCACAGCTGATGATAATGTCCATCCTCAGAATACATTTGAATATGCGGAGGCTTTGATTCAGGCTGATAAGGATTTCAAGGAAAACTATTATACGAACCGCAATCATAGTATCTTCGGCGGAAACACGCGGAATCATCTTTTCCGTCAGATCTCTGAATGGTTCATTGAGCATCTGAAGAAATAGTCTTCGTTCCTAATCTTCCACTATACCTGCGCTCTTCCATTCACCGGCAATTTCCTGAGCATCGCGGAAAGCGGTGTTCGGGTCAATTTCATAATTGCTGAGGAGGAGGTGTGCCAAATCTGCCGGTACAAATTCCTCGTCTTTGACCTTTTTCCAAAGGAGGGCTGAACTGGCATTCATCTGAATGACGTTATTGAAGTCTATGTTTTCTTCTCCTTCTGCAATGATGACACTTTCTCCACAGATTTCGTGGAGCTCAAATCCTTTCTTGATATGCATGGCTAAGGTGATTAAAGTTATTGATATCAATCTTTCAAATTATTTGTCTCAATTCTGAAAGTCATTTATACCGGTCCGAAGAGCGGAATCCAAACTCTTCTGTAGGCTGCAAGGACGTATCTCCGTATCGGCAGCAGAGTGCACCATGTCTTGGAATAGAATTTCCATTTCCACCCGCTTGTCAAGTCTGGTGTTTCTCGTCCTTTGCGGTAAAATGCCCTTGCCTTCCCTTTGATGTCCTGGAGTTTACAATGCTCTGTATGAAGATTGCCGTCACCGCGAAGGATAATCTCCTGAGGGTTGATCTTGACAATACGATGCAAAACATAGTGACGGGGCTGTATTTCTGCGAGGACAATGTCTCCTTTGGCGATATGGTCCGGCCGACTCACGAGTACGCGGTCTCTATCGCTCTCGAGGAACGGCCGCATACTGAATCCTTTCAGTTCTATAGTGACCGTGTGCCCTTTTGCCAATGCACTGATGATTTCCGGTATAAGAACAGAATTGGGGACCTTCATTCTATCTTTTTCTAATTGTCTGATACGCTATTTGTGCAGCTGAATCGTCCGGACGGCAGCACAAGTTGTAGAGGTCTGTAGACCGGATGATTTCGGCTATGGTATTGCAGGCGGAATTGTAAATGGCTTTGTCCCATTTCATGGTTGAGCAGGACGGCAGAAAAGCAGCAAACGCTTCCGCGGGAGCGTATTGCCGGATGGCATTTGATGCAGCCCGCTCAATATGTGCAATGGCTCCTAATCTGACTTTGATATTTCTGTAGCATGGTGTCTTTCCGCTCCAGGGACTTCCGAAGATATAAGGTTCCCCGCTGATAATGCGTATGACGGGGTTGTCATCATTCAGGAGATCACAGTCTCTGATGTTTTTCAACCAGTAAGCGGCGTGTGTGCTTTTGCCTGTGCCGCTCTTTGCGATGAAGGCATAGCCGCGACCTTGATTCCTGACGGCAGAAGCGTGGATGAGGAGTGTCTTGCGCTTGCTTGAGGCAAACGCAAAACAGAGCATAAGTGCGGTGTTAAGTCCGAAACTCTCGGCGTGGAGGTTTCCGTTCAGGGCGCACTTGCAATGTGTGATGGTGGTGTCTGTATGGAGTTGGCAGCAAGGATGATGATGAGTATCCTGAATGTCAAAAAGATACCCTGAACGGTCAATACGGGCTACGCTTATATAGCCATTTCCTGTGTCAAAGGTATGGATAAATTCAGTGTTGAGGTGAGGCGTTTTCTTGCCTATTGCCAATTGGAATAAGGGTTGGACGTCAACGTTGTCTGTTTCAAACGGTGCGAAGGATGGCAAGAGTTGTAGGATCGTTCTCTTGGGATAGTCTGATAGGATCTGCAATGGCAAATCCGCAATTCTGAAGGTCAGAATGCTGTTCATGGTTATACTGATATGTTTCACCTGTATCCTTACTCTCTCCCTGATAATGGTAGAGTTAAGTCATACAGGATTCATGGTTTTTATAGTAAGGTCGTCTGCGGGCTACTCTTCAGGGCCGGCAGGCATTTCTTCAGGATTCTGTCCGTTGTCTGGAGAAATCGGACCACCTTGTCCTCTATGCATCCGATGGGCATGCTCTCCGCCTTGCGGTCCTCCTTGTTGCATCGTTCTCTTGCTTCTCTGCTTGGGTTTCTCCTCTGGCTTTTCTTCCATTTCCTCTACCGTAGGCTGTATAGCCTTGAAGCGGAAATCTGAAACTGTCAGGTGCTTGATCTCGAATTCGACCGGTGAACCTTTTTTCTTCTTAGGCAGATATTTGCCCATCAATTTCTCGTATTTCTTTTCAATGCCCTTCTTTGTTGTCGAATACTCTACCAGACAAGTACGGTCGGACTGCCCGATTGAGGCTAAATAATTCTTCAGTTGATAAGAATAGTTGTCCCTGCCAAACAGAAACTTGTTTTTCGAACTTATCCAGGCTGAATCCACTTCTTGGACATCTGTAAAATAGACAGTTGAATCGTTGAAAGAAGCCGCGAATCCAAACAGATAGGTGGGCTTTATGACGTTTTTTGCGTTTGCACTTGAGGCGAAAGCGATAAGGGCTGTCAAACTCAGTAGCAATGTCTTTATTTTTTCCATGTTGAAATATAGCCTGTATAAAAAGGGTATAAAATTCTTGTTTATCAAGTACATGATACCTCAGAAAATTCATCTCAGTTTCAAGATATGACCTGTGGAGATGATAGTGTACCACATGCTTTAACCTGAGGCGAAGGTCTCAATAATCATTGGTATGCAAAAATACGGAAATTCTACTTCATGGACAAAAAAAATAGTAGGTATTTTATTCGAATACCTACTATCTTTGATTTTTAACACAAATCAGTCTTTAATCAGCGACTTGCGTTGTTGTCTTTCTGAAAACTGATAGTTAATCTTTATCCAACGGTACAGCGAAGTATGCCTTCTTGCCTGTTGGCCAGACACCTTGAATATAGAGCACGGGATCACTGCTGGTGGAAGCTGTCTTGACGGCTTTCTGCAGATCATCAATGGTCTTCATCTCTACGTCATTGACTTTCTGTATGATGAAGCCGCGGGAGATGCCGGCACTCTTGAAAGCACCGTTTTCTGTCTTGATGACTTGTATACCGTAACTGATGCCCATCTGTTTCTTCTGGGTAGGTGTAATAGGTCTGAAGTTGCCGCCTAATACATCCAGATCGGCTGGTTTGATGACACTTGTCGTGCCTTGGGCATTCTTCAGGGAAACGTTCTTGGTAATCGTGCGTTTGTTGCGCAGGAAGGAAATCGAGATCTTGTCTCCCGGTTTCTTGGAGTTGATCACCTGTTGAAGTTCGGAGATCTTATTGATCTTCTTGCCGTCGATGCCTGTAATGACATCCCCTTTCTGCAGGCCTGCTGCAGCTCCGGCGCCATTGTCTTCGACTTCGTCAACGTATACACCTTGGGTCGTGCCGAGATCAACATCTTTTCCTTTGTCTTTCTGGGCATTGATGTAGTTGATGACATCGCCGCCTTTGATGCCCAGCCATGCTCTCTGTACACTGCCGTATTTCTTCAGGTCATCTACCACTTTCTGCATGATGTTGGTAGGAATGGCAAATCCGTAGCCTGTGAAAGAACCGGTCTGAGAGTACAGCATCGCATTGATGCCGACGAGTTCTCCTTTCGTGTTGACAAGCGCACCTCCGGAGTTGCCGGGGTTGATGGCTGCATCAGTTTGGATGAAACTCGAGATCTGGGGGCCTTCAGCATCACCTCCCAGTGAACGTGCCTTGGCACTGACAATACCGGCGGTGACAGTGGAACTCAGATTGTAGGGGTTGCCTACGGCAAGTACCCATTCTCCGACTTTCAAATCATCACTGTTGCCTATAGGGAGAGTAGAGAGGTTCTTGCCGTTGATTTTGATCAATGCCAGGTCTGTCGTCGGGTCTGTACCGATGATGCGGGCAGAGAACTCTCTGTTGTCATTCAGCGTGACGGTGAGTTCGTCAGCACCATTTACGACATGGTTATTGGTGACGATATAGCCATCGGAAGAGATGATGACACCGGAACCTGTGGCTTCTTGCTTAGGGGTCTGAATACGCTCTTTATGTTTTCCGCCGCCATCGTTAGGGTTGCCGAAAAATCCAAAAGGATCGTCGAAAAAGCCGAACGGATTGTCTTGCATGTCGACAGTTTCCGTTTTTGAATTTTTGACGTACCTGATATGAACTACTGCGGGTACGGCCTTGGCCGCAGCATAGGTTAGGTCTACAGGTTGGCCGGCGATAGTTACTGCTGGAGCTGCACTGGCTTGGATTCCGCTATAGCCGAGGGTCATAGCTGCCAGAAAAAGTCCTGCAATGACATTTTTACTTAATTTTTCCATGTTGCTTATGTTTGATATAATCATTATTCTTTTTAGTGTCTGGACAAGTCCTTTGCTTGTCGTTCTCATTTCCGACTGCAAATATAAGCGCAAAAAAGCATAGAGTGTCAAAATGTCGGTTTTCTTTATCCCACTTTAACACTTAAATTTAACACATTAACGGCTCTTAAATATGAATAGGTACAGATTTACATTTCTTAAAACGTTAGAGGGTGGTGGCGTGTCGATTTTGATGCCATTTCTGTCATCAAGGCTTCGGATTGTCAGGAGACCGAGGGAGAATGATGCGGAATGACACCTCGGGGGACATACCTATTTTTGTAACTTGAGAAAAAACTTATCCTAAAAGTTGCCTTCTCTCAACTTTTGTTATATCTTTGCAAATCATAAAGCAGTGTTCCGACTCTGCCGCTGGCATCTTAGGATGCGAGAGGAAAGTCCGGGCAGCGCAGGGCATCCCGCTTCTGAAACTAGAAGCTATTGGTGACAGTAGGTGTCGACAGAAGAAAATAACCGCCCGAAACTCATTCGATTCGTCGGATCTTGTCGGGTAAGGGTGAGAAGGTAGTGTAAGAGACTACCAGCTGACGGGTGATCGTCAGGCTGTGTCTACGGGGAGCTGCAAATTCATGTATACCGTAGTTTGAGGGTTGCCCGCCCGATGATCTTCGGATCTCTACGGAGGGTAGAATGCTTGAGGCTTCGGGTGACCGGAGTCCTAGATAGATGGCAGGAGGTATCGTAAGATATGACGGAACCCGGCTTACAGGAACACTGCTTTTTTAAATGTTAACTTAGAGCAGATTGTTATGCTGTTGAAAACGCTTGACAGGCAGAGTTCGAAAGATTTTGAACACCAGGTGACTGATAAGATCAAGGAGTTTGGCTCTGATTACCGTTTCCCGAAAATGGAAGATTACAAAATCACAAAAAAGATGCTGGATGACTATCTTTTTGATAAACAAGCTGCTTTAGATAGTGGGGGAAGTGAACAGACCCAACTTACAGTGGCGGGGGTACTGATAGTATTGCCGATAATTGTCTTGTCCGCTATTCCTGAACAGAGTTATCCTTTTGGACATTGGACCTTTTTCGTCTTCCTGGCAATGGGCATCGTCCTTGCCTTAGTGGTGAAAACTGCGGTTAAACTGCTGATCCGGATGAAGGTCAAGCGCTTGTCCAATCCTGACATTGATCATTTTATTGATGATGTATTAAATTACAAGCCATGAATATGCCACAATTACCTGATTTCATGAAGTATAAGGACGCTTTTACGAAGCGTGGTTTTATAGAGAAAATCTCCCGTATAGCCAAGCGATCGGGCGCCAAATTAGTGTATGCTGCGTTGGTGTTGTTCTATACTTTGGAAAGTAAACAAGTGCCGGTCAAGGATAAGGTGATCATCCTCGGTGCCTTAGGCTATCTGATCAGTCCGCTGGATGCCATTCCTGATGCGATTCCCATTGCGGGACTTGGCGACGATCTTGCAGTCCTGATCTATGTCTTGCATAAGATATGGGGTGAGGTGCCGGATGATGTCAAGAAAAAAGCTCATGACAAGTTGGCTACGTGGTTTGACGAAGACGAAGCAAAGGCTGCCGATGAATTGTTTTCTGATGACCATTCCGGAGATCCTGTATGAGCAGTAGTCTGGCGCTGAGAGGAGTCCATTGACTCCTCTTATTAGGCGATCATATTGAGAGAACAAACAGTTAATCTTTATTAACTGTGTGAGTTTTTCGTGATCCATGAAAAGATAATCAAGTTTTATTTGTACCTTTGCTGCCGCTGTCACGAGTTGACAGCATAGATTCAAACCTAATTAAAATTTTAAAGTAAAAATGGCAACAAGAATCAGATTACAGCGTGGCGGCCACAAAGGTTATCCTATTTACAGCATTGTCATCGCTGATTCAAGATCACCTAGAGATGGTAAATTCACAGAGAAGATCGGACTGTTTAATCCAAACACAAATCCTTCAACTCTGAATTTGAATTTCGACCGTGCACTCTATTGGGTTGAGGTTGGAGCACAACCTTCCGATACAGTTCGCAACATTCTCAAAGGTGAGGGTGTTTATTTGATGAAACACCTTCATGGTGGTGTGAAGAAGGGTGCTTTCGATGAAGCTGAGGCTCAGAAACGCTTCGAGGCTTGGAAAGCAGCCAAAGAGCAGAAGATCGAGGCTACCGTTAATGAAGAAACGAAAGCCAAGACTGAAGCAAAGTCCAAAGCCTTAGAGGCTGAGAAGAAAATGAATGAGACAATCGCTAAGAAGGTAGCTGACAAGAAAGCTGCTGTAGCGAAAGCAAAGGCAGAGGCAGAAGCTAAGAAAGCTGCAGAAGAAGCTGCTAAGGCTCCTAAGGAGACTGCAGAAGCAAAACCAGCTGAAGCTCCCGCTCAGGAAGCTGCTCCTGCTAAAGAAGCAGCCGCTCCAGCAAAGGAAGCTGCTAAGCCTGAAGCATGATTGATACTAACGACTAAAAGTGGAGTTGAGACAATGGTCTCAACTCTTTTTTTTGCTGAGAACATTCCGGAAATATACTATTTTTCCGAACTTACTAGCTTGATTTAATACCTTCATTCGAGGAATAACGATGGCATCATGAGACGATAGGATCTGCTGATAGCCCCTTCAGGCGTAGTGACAGATTGTCGGACAGCCGATTTGAAAGGATTTTAGGTTACTGGAGATGGTTTCCTCATTCTTCTATTTGTTCTCAAAAGTGTCTTAAAAGTTTCTTAAATTATAGGCTTTAAGAAGTATTTTTAATATATTTTACATACAAGTTTTCGCTCCTCTCTATGAATTTCAGTATTTTTGCGGTGAGATTTTGGAATTAACATAAAAAACTGATTGTTATGGCTGAATCTATAGATATCCGTGAGTTAAATGCACGGATAGAACAGCAAAGCCGGTTTGTCACTGACTTGACGACGGGCATGAATAAAGTGATTGTTGGGCAAAAGCATCTGATCAATTCCTTGCTCATCGTGTTGCTGAGTGATGGACATATCCTGCTCGAAGGTGTCCCCGGATTAGCCAAAACCTTGGCTATCAAAACTCTTTCACGGTTAATCGATGCTCATTACAGCAGAATCCAGTTTACTCCGGATTTACTGCCTGCTGACGTTATCGGTACCTTGATTTACTCTCAGAAGGATGAGACCTTCAAGGTGAAGAAAGGACCGGTGTTTGCTAATTTCGTCCTCGCTGATGAAATCAACCGTGCACCTGCAAAAGTGCAGAGCGCATTGCTTGAGGCCATGCAGGAGCATCAGGTCACGATAGGCGAGCAAACGTTCAAGTTGCCTGATCCGTTTATGGTGATGGCTACACAGAACCCTATAGAGCAGGAAGGGACTTACCAGTTGCCCGAGGCACAGGTAGACCGTTTCATGCTGAAAGTCGTCATTGATTACCCTTCTTTGGAAGAAGAGAAGCAGATTATCCGTGAGAATTTGTCCGGTAGTATGCCTGTCGTCTCCCCGGTTGTCAATGCTGATGAAATTCTAAAGGCTCGGGAAGTTGTCAATGAGGTCTATATCGACGAGAAGATCGAACAATATATTGCTGAGATTGTATTCGCAAGTCGTTATCCTGATCGTTATGGGATGCCGGAATTGAAGGACATGATCAATTTTGGCGGCAGTCCTCGTGCCAGTATTGCTCTGGCAAGGGCAGGACGGGCGTATGCCTTTATCCATCACCGTGGCTATGTGATTCCGGAAGATGTACGTGCAGTCGTTCACGATGTCATGCGGCATCGTATCGGCTTGAGCTATGAGGCTGAGGCTGCTAATGTCACTTCAGAAGAAATTGTCAGTAAAATTATCAACAAGGTTGAAGTGCCTTGATTTATCCAGCAGAGGAAGGATGCCTTCCGCTGTCGCAGAGCATGAGTTGTTGGAGAACCAGATATGGACACGCAAGAGATCTTAAAGAAAGTCAGAAAGGTAGAGATAAAGACCCGTGGATTGAGTCAGAATATCTTTGCCGGGCAATACCATTCCGCCTTTAAAGGTCGTGGAATGTCTTTCTCTGAAGTGAGGGAATATCAGTTCGGAGATGATGTCCGTGACATTGACTGGAATGTGACTGCCCGTTTCCATCGTCCCTATATCAAAGTTTTTGAGGAAGAGCGGGAATTGACGGTCATGCTCCTTGTGGATGTCAGCGGTTCCCTCGATTTCGGAACCGTGAGGCAGACCAAGCGTGACATGGAGACGGAGATCGCTGCGACCCTGGCTTTCAGCGCCATTCAGAACAATGACAAGATAGGAGTCATCTTCTTCAGCGACAGGATAGAAAAATACATCCCGCCCAAGAAGGGGCGGAAACACATCCTTCTGATTATTCGCGAACTGTTGGATTTTCATCCTCAGAGTGAAAAGACGGATGTTTCACAAGCTGTGGAGTATCTGACTCGTGTCCAGAGGAGGAGGTGTACCGCCTTTCTGATCAGTGATTTCTATGACCGTGACCGTACTGTCAGGATAGACGGGCAGGAAGAGAGTTTGCTGGGACATACCTTGAAGATCGCTAATCATAAACATGATGTTGTGGCCATTCAAGTGTATGATCCCCGTGCCAAACGTTTGCCTGATGTGGGACTGGTCAAAATGAGAGACGCTGAGACTGGGCATGAGATGTATGTCGACACCAGTTCGAAGAGCCTCCGCAGAGCACATACCCGCTATTGGCTGGAACGTGAAAACTGGCTCAAGGAAATCTTTGCAAAGAGCCGTGTTGACTGGACGAGTATTGCGACAGATGAAGATTTCACGAGGTCTCTGCTCCTCCTGTTCAAGCGACGCTCATGACGGATGATTTAATAAGTAGAAGTTATAGCATGAATCAGCTCATCAGAAAGCTTTTGATAGGAATCTTTTCCTTTTTCTCCATCATATCAGGCTGGTCTCAGGTCCAGGTTGTCCAGAAGATCGATCATATGCAGATTCTGATCGGTCAACAGGCACACCTTCAACTGACCGTCTCTTTGAAGAAAGGGCAAAAGGCCGATATGCCGGTGTTCAAGAGATCGCAGATGATCACGCCGGGAGTGGAAGTCCTTTCCTGGAGCGATGGGGATACAACTGACCTCGACAACGGTATGGTGCAGTTGCAGCGGACTTATACGCTGACGTCCTTTCATCAGAAACTTTATCCGATTCCTGCTCTGAATGTGAAGGTAAACGGTGCTAAGCACCCCGGTAGTCAATTGGCCTTGAAAGTCCTGACTGTGCCGGTGGATACCCTTCATCCGGATAAATTCTATCCTCCGAAAGATGTTCAGAACAATATCTTCGAATGGGGAGAGTGGAGTCCGGTCTTTTGGTGTAGCATGCTGATGCTGCTGCTGTGCGGCTTCTTCTTCTATTGCTATGTCAGACTCAAGGAAAACAAACCTATCATGGTTCATTTCCGGATATTGAAAAGGGTTCCGGCCCATGAGAAGGCCCTTGGGAAGATTCAGAAGATCAAGCATGAGCGTGTTGAGAGTGCCGAAGGCGAAAAGGTCTATTACACTCAACTGACGGATGCTTTAAGAGAATATATACAAAATCGGTTTGGGTTCCGTGCCAAGGAAATGACCAGTTCCGACATCATTGACCAGTTGCGTGAAACCGGCGATCAGGAAATGATAACTGAACTTACAGAACTTTTCCAGACAGCTGATTTGGTGAAGTTTGCTAAATATGAGACCTATATAGACGAGAACGACAAGAACCTTGTCAACGCCATCAAGTTTATTGATGAGACGAAAACTGATGAAGTTCCTGCTGTGGAGAAGGTCCCACCGACACTGACAGCCTCGGATCAGAAGACGCGTGAAGCGCGTCGGAATATCAAGATCGCCTTGCTGGTGAGCGGAATCGTTATCGTGGTACTCTTTGCCTATGTGATCGTGCAGGCAGTGAAGCTAATTTAATAGATATGGAGTTTGCAAACAAAGGATATTTTCTGCTTCTTCTGTTACTGATACCTTATATACTATGGTATTTTCTGTACAGAAAGAAGAGTGAGCCTACGATGAGGATGAGCGATACCCGTGCTTACGAGTATGCGCCGAAGAGTCTTCGTATGCGCCTGATGCATTTGCCCATGCTGTTGAGGTGCATCACTTTCATACTGGTCATCGTTGCACTTGCCCGCCCTCAGACTCATAATGCGTGGAACAACAAGACCGTAGAAGGCATAGACATCATGTTGGGCATGGATGTCTCTACGAGTATGCTGGCAGAAGATTTGAAGCCGAATCGTATAGAGGCAGCCAAACAAGTGGCGGAAGAATTCATTGCCAGTAGACCGAATGACAATATCGGACTGACCATCTTTGCAGGTGAAGCGTTCACCCAATGCCCGATGACAACAGACCATGCCAGTTTGCTGGCTCTCCTTCACAATGTCCGCACGGACATTGCTGCTAAGGGTCTGATCGATGATGGTACAGCGTTGGGCATGGGATTGGCAAATGCCGTTTCCCGTCTGCAGAATTCCAAGGCAAAGAGCAAGGTTGTCATTCTGTTGACGGACGGTTCAAGTAATATGGGAGACATCTCTCCTATGACAGCAGCCCAGATCGCCAAGAGCCTGGGCATACGCGTTTATACGGTAGGAGTAGGGACGAATACTGTGGCTCCTTATCCGGTGCAGGTCGCAGGGACGACACAGTATATCAACCTCCCTGCAGAAGTCGACTCCCATACGCTTAGCTCCATAGCGAGTGTGACAGGGGGCAATTTCTACCGGGCTACCAATAACGCTCAGTTGAGAACGATTTATCATGATATAGACCAACTGGAGAAGTCGAAGATGAATGTCCAGCATTTCGCAAAGCGGTATGAAGCCTATCAGCCATTTGCCTTAGCTGCACTTTGTTTTTTGCTTCTTGAGATATTCCTCAGGTTGACGTGGTTCCGCCGCATCCCCTGATGGACGTTAGAAATGCTTGAAATATTCAGAAATGTTTAGATTTGAGGATCCTATATATCTGTGGGCATTGATAGTTATTCCCATTCTGGTGTTAATCCGGTTAGTGGGATGGCGTCAGCGTCGTAGTAAGTTGCGGAAGTTTGGAGAGAAAACTCTTGTGAAGCAACTGATGCCGGATGTGTCCAGATTTCGTCCGGGTTTGAAATTCTGGCTTCTGATGGCAGCTGTGGCTCTGTTGATTGTCATGGTCGCCCGCCCTCAGATGGGAGCAAAGGTATCCAATGACAAGCGGAAGGGGATTCAGACGATTATCTGTCTGGATATCTCCAATTCCATGCTGGCTCAGGATGTGGAACCTTCACGTCTGGACCGAAGCAAAATGCTGATAGAAAATCTGGTGGATAAATTCAATAACGACAAGATCGGACTTATCGTGTTCGCCGGAGAAGCTTATGTCCAACTGCCGATCACGACAGACTATGTATCCGCCAAGATGTTCCTCGATGATATTGAACCGGGGTTGATCCAAACTCAGGGGACAAATATTTCTGAGGCAATCAATCTGGCGATGCACAGTTTTTCCCAGGAAGATGACCAATCGGGCAAGGCTATCATTGTCATTACAGACGGGGAGGATCATGAAGGCGGTGCAGATGATGCGGCGAAGGCTGCACACAAGGCAGGCATCAACGTGTTTGTGTTGGGAGTAGGCTCCGGCAAAAAGGTTCCCATCCCTCTTGGTAACGGCTCTTACATGAAAGACCGTCAGGGGAACACGGTGATGACAGGCCTCAATCAGCAAATGGCGCAGGAGATCGCTCAGGCTGGCGACGGGACTTATATCCATGTAGACAATACTGGCGATGTGGAGGACCGGCTCAATGACGAACTTTCGAAATTGCAGCACGGTGATTCTGAGTCAGTTGTATATAGTACCTATAATGAACAGTTTCAAATGGTGGGTGTGATCGTTCTCGTTCTCCTCATTCTGGAGGTGTGCATTTCGGAGGCTAGGAATCCGTTGTTCAAAAAGGTAAAAATATTTAGGAAGAAATAATGAGACAGTACATAAGATATATCATCCTCGGGATAGTTCTGTTACTGGCTGTTTTCTGCCTGGTGATGGCTATTCCTGATATGAAACCGCGTGCAGACAGAGCCTTTATCCGGAAGGGTAATCAACTCTATCATGAGCACCAGTGGACCGCTGCAGAGACGATGTACCGGAAAGCGATAGCTGTTGACGGGGATAACGCACAGGCCGTCTATAATCTGGGATGCGCCTTGATGATGCAGCGGAAAGACTCGCTGGCTGTCCAGCAGTTTATGAAGGCAGGTCAGATGGAGAAGGGAACGGTGAGGAAAGCCTGGAATTATCATAACTCGGGTGTCATATCTGAAAACCACCGTCAATATGGTCAGGCCATACCTTTCTATGAAGAGGCGTTGAGGAATAATCCCTCTGATGACCAGACCCGGTATAACCTCGCTCTGTGTCAGAAATTGCTGAAGAACCCGCCGAAGAACAAAAATCAGAATCAGAACAAAAACCAGAAGAATAATAATAAGAACAAACAAAACAAAAATAAGCAGGACCAAAATAAAAATCAGAATAAGAACCAGAACCAGAATCAGAATCAGAACAAAAACCAGCAGAATCCTAATCAACCTCGGATGAGCAAGCAGAATGCAGAGCAGCTCTTGAATGCAGCTGTGCAGCAGGAGCAGGCTACCAAGGCAAAGCTTCAGAAAAATATGGTTCAGCCTTCACGGAAGCAATTGGAAGACAACTGGTAAATGGAGATCTCTCGGGACATCTTTACACTTATGCAAAGTGTCCTTTCTGCTTCGTCAGCGATTGATCGAACGAAATACAAGGATAATTATATGAGGCGTTTCTATACATATCTGTTTCTAAGTTTATTCCTCGTCTTGAGCTATATGCTGCCGATAAGGGCACAGAGGATATCTGTTTCCGCCCCTTCACATGTAGCTGTGGGAGAGAATTTCCGTATAGCTTATACGGTGAATACTCAGGATGTGTCAGAATTTCGTGGTGGTAATGTTCCTGAAGGACTGGAAGTCGTTGCCGGACCTTATGCTTCATCACAATCCAGTTTTACGATGGTGAACGGCCATACCAGCAGTTCATCGTCCATTACCTATACGTATACGCTTTATGCCGGAAAGGGCGGTCGCTATACGATCCCCGGAGCCCACGCAGTGGTCAACGGGAGACGCATTGCTTCGGCAGCTGCTCATATCCGGGTGTCAGGGCGTGCACAGTCAAACGGTGGTGCACCTAACATGCAAGGGGGGCCTATGGGGGCTTCGCAGACGAGTAATGCCGGTGCACGCATATCCGGGAATGAACTGTTTATCAGGGTCACGGCAAGTAAGAGGAGAGTGCATGAGCAAGAGCCTGTACTCCTGACTTACAAAGTTTATACTACAGTCAATTTGACTCAATTGGAAGGCAAGATGCCCGATCTGAACGGGTTCCATACTCAGGAGGTGCAGCTTCCACAGCAGAAGACTTTCCATATTGAGCGGATCAACGGCAAACCTTATCGCTGTGTGACGTGGAGCCAGTACGTGATGTATCCACAGATGACCGGCGACCTGAAAATACCGAGTATTACCTTTAAGGGTATCGTGGAAGAAGCCAATAGGAACGTAGATCCTTTTGAAGCCTTTTTCAATGGCGGGTCGGATTATGTGGATGTCAAGAAGAATATCATCGCCCCGGGCATGATGATCCATGTCGATCCGCTGCCGCCTGCCCCTGCAGGTTTTTCAGGTGGTGTTGGCCGGTTCAATATTTCAGCCCAACTGAACAAGAAAGAGGTCAAGGCGGGTGATCCGATTACGATACGTGTTGTCGTCGGGGGCATAGGTAACCTGAAATTGATCAAGCAACCGGTGATTACTTTCCCGCGGGGCTTTGACAAATATGATCCTAAGGTAACTGACAAGACCAAACTGACAGCCAATGGGGTGGAAGGCAATATGATCTACGATTTTCTTGCTGTTCCACGCCATCAGGGTAAGTATATGATCCCGGCAGTCAAGATGATCTATTATGATGTGGCCGCCAATGCCTATAAGACGATTCGGACTCAGCCTTTTGAACTGAATGTCGGAAAAGGTGATGGCAGTGAAGGGGAATCTGATTATGCAAGTTTGAAGGATAATGATATTCATCCTCTGAAACTCGGTGACAGTTCTCTGCATCAGGTCGACCACTTCTTCTTTGGAAGTACGGGTTATCTCCTGCTCCTGATCCTTTTGGTAGCTGCCTTTGTCGCCTTGCTGGTCGTATTCAGAAAGCGTGCGGCCGAAATGGCTGACCTCGTGAAGATGAGAGGCAAGAAGGCAAACAAGGTTGCCAAGAGAAGACTCCGGAAAGCAAGTTTGCTGATGATCAAAGGCAGGCAGGCGGAGTTTTATGACGAAGTACTCAGGGCCTTATGGGGATATATCAGTGATAAACTGAATATGCCGGTCGAGCAACTTACCCGTGAGAATATCCAGGATAATCTGGAGACTCATCAGGTAGACGATGAGACGGTCGAGAAATTTGTCGGTGCTCTGGATGAATGTGAATTCGAACGTTATGCTCCGGGAGATCCCAAGGGGAATATGGAGAAGACGTTTGACAGTGCGATGACTGCCATTATGAACATCGAAGATGTGATGAAAAAAGGAAAAAGGAATTCCGTAAACAGATAAATTATGAAGAAATTACGATTCGTTTTCCTCTGTTTGCTTTTGCTGGTTTTCGGTCTGAATGTTTCGGCGCTTACAAAAGCTAATGCGGATGCAGAGTATTCCAAAGGGAACTATCAGCAGGCAATCAAGGATTATCAGCAACTCTTGAGAGATGGGGTCAGTGCCCCCCTCTATTATAATCTGGGAAATGCCTATTACCGTAGCGACAATATCCCGCAGGCTGTCCTGGCTTACGAAAGAGCCCATCTGATTCAGCCTGGAGACAAAGATATCCGATTCAATCTCGAATTTGCCCGGAATAAGACGATAGACAAGATCATTCCCCAAAGCGAATTATTCTTCGTCACTTGGTATAAAGACCTCGTCAATTTTACGAGCGTGGACCATTGGGCTTATATTGCCATCGGCTCCTTGCTCCTGTCTCTCATCCTGGTGCTGGTCTATCTCTTCGGTCAGAACTTGACATGGCGGAAAGTCGGTTTTTATGGCGCTTGCGTCACCGTTGTCGCTTTCCTGCTATGTAACCTCTTTGCCTTTCAGCAGAAGTCGGCTTTGGTCCATCGCACGGGAGCCATAGTCATCGCACCTTCTATATCTGTAAAGAAGACACCTGCCCCCAACAGCAGTGAGGCTTTTGTCATCCATGAGGGTACTCGTGTGGAAATCACAGACAAGACCATGAAACAGTGGAGAGGTGTCAAACTCGCTGATGGCCGTGAAGGCTGGCTGCGGACAAATCAGATAGAGGGCATATGACACACCGCCATGTCGGGGCAGAAGTTGCTTCATGGCGGAATGAAAGAAATCGTATAGCAATAGATAATGTCTTATCAAAAATTATTAAGGTCTTAACGGAGGAATAAATTGGAACTTATAGAATTAGACAGGATCATACTCCATTTCTTTAATGGGAGTCAGTCTCAATTTTTAGATGGATTGGTGATGGCTTTCACCTCAGGCCTTACGTGGATACCTTTGTATGTCGTGCTGTTCTATCTTGTGTTGAAAAACAATGAGACGATGGCACAGATCATGCTCGTGATCGGGTGTGTCGCTTTGTGTATCTTGTTGACGAGCGGTATAGACGGGGGAATCGTCAAGCCTCTTGTCGCGCGATGCCGCCCTTCCAATGATCCGCAGTGGAAATATACTTTCGACGTCGTCCAGGGATATAGAGCTGCCGGATTCAGTTTCTTTTCTGCTCACGCTGCGAACACGATGGGGGTAGCCGTCTTTTTCTGTTTTCTGATCAGGAGTCGGATGCTCAGCGTCACTCTGGTCTTATGGGCACTGCTCAACGGCTGGACGCGTCTCTATCTGGGCTTGCACTATCCGAGTGACGTCCTCGTAGGATGGGCCTTCGGGGCCTTGGCTGGTTTCCTGGTGTATCTGCTGTACCGCAGAATGTATTACAAGATTTCTCCCAAACTGAATTATATATCATCCCAGTACACGAAAACTGGTTATGACCATAGTGATATAGACGTCGTGATGACTGTACTGGCTTTTACGTTGGTATATACCCTTTTCAGGGGGATTATATCAAATTATTAATAAAAAATTATGGATACTAAACACATTCGAATTGCTGATTTCAATTATGATTTACCTGAAGATAAAATAGCTGAACATCCTAATCCTCAAAGAGACCATTCCAAACTCCTCCTTTACCGGAAAGGCGAAGTGAGTGAGGATATATTCTATAACATCACAAGTTACCTTCCTAAAGGTGCTCTGATGGTTTTCAACAATACCAGGGTCATCCAGGCGCGGATGCATTTCCGTAAAGAGACCGGGGCTTTGATTGAGGTATTCCTGATGGAACCTGCTGCCCCTTCTGATTATGAACGCATATTCCAGACCACCGGCCACTGCTCCTGGCTTTGTATGGTAGGAAACTTGAAGAAATGGAAAGAGGGTTCTCTGACCCGGAATTTCGAGATCAAAGGCCAACAGTTTACGTTGAAGGCAACGATGCTCAGGGGAGATGAATTGAGTGCCGAGCAGAAGAAGATGACTGACCATACGGGCGGGACAAACTATTGGGTCAACTTTGACTGGGATGCGAAGCAGATCAATTTCTCCGATATTCTGGAACAGGTCGGGGAACTCCCTATACCGCCGTATCTGAACCGCTCTACTGAGGAAAGTGACAAGACGGATTATCAGACTGTCTATTCTAAGGTCAACGGCAGTGTGGCTGCGCCTACCGCAGGACTTCATTTTACGGATCGGGTGTTGGAGAATATAGACAAGATGGGCATCGTCCGCGATGAGGTGACGCTGCACGTTGGCGCCGGTACATTCAAACCTGTGAAAACGGAGGAGATAGAAGGTCATGAGATGCATTCAGAATATATCGTTGTGCACCGCCATACCTTTGAGCGCCTTCTGGAACACCAGTGCCAGTGTATAGCTGTCGGCACCACGTCTGTGCGTACCCTTGAGAGCCTTTATTATATGGGCGTGTATCTGCAGACCCATCCGGATGCGAGTGAGGAGGATCTGCATGTGAATCAATGGGATCCTTATGACAATGGCAGGGACGGAGGACTCGCAGAGGGAATCACGCCCGAGCAGTCGGTCCGGAATATCTTGGCTTATCTTGATAGGAACGGATTGGATGTCCTGTCTTCGAGTACGGCACTGTTCATAGCTCCGGGATATACGTATAAGTTTGTCAAACTCCTGATCACCAATTTCCATCAACCTGAAAGTACGTTGCTGCTTTTGGTCAGCGCTTTCCTGCATGGTGATTGGAAGAAAGTGTACAAGTATGCATTGGGACATGACTTTAAGTTCCTGAGTTATGGTGATGCTTGTCTTTTGATTCCATAATAAGAAAGTTTCAGGATACAGTCACGGCGGAATGGTATCAATGTTGGAAAACGTGTAGAAGTTCGGACTGTATACTGAATTTAAGAGACCCTTTCATCTGTATGTTTCTTTGCAGTTTGACAATGGGTTTTATATATTGATCATTTAAGGATAGAAATATGAAAATAGGTGATAGAGTAAGGTTCTTGTCAGAAACCGGCGGTGGTAAAGTAGCCGGTTTTCAAGGCAAGGATATCGTTTTGGTAGAGGATGAGGACGGCTTTCAGATCCCGACTCCTATCCATGACGTGGTCGTCATTTCAACTGATGACTATAGCATGGGCAAGATGATCTCCGAGAAAATGGATGCCAAGGAGAAAACCGAAGCGCATGCCAAGACCGAACTGAAAGATGACCGGAAAAGCATCAAGGCTATACTGAATGCCGATGACGGTCATGTGGACGGGAAAGAACAAGAACCTGAGGATGATCCTGCTGACAAGGAGGTGACCTTCAAAACTCCTGCTGTAGAACGGCAGGGGGGAGACCATTTGTCCGTCAGTCTGGCTTTCGTCCCCGAAGATCTTCAGGCTGTGCCTGACACGGTTTATGACCTGTATATCATCAATGACAGTAACTACAGTATCCAGTATACTTACCTTCACGCAGAGGGGAATGCCTGGACGCTGAAGCAGAAGGGCGAACTGGAGCCGAATACCAAACTCTTTGTCGAGAAATATACCTTGATGGAGATCGGACAACTCGGTCGTGTCGCTCTGCAGATGTTGGCCTATAAGGAAGACCGGCCTTTCTTGTGGAAGACACCGGTAGAGGCTCAGTTGCATGTCGATGCGGTGAAATTCTGCAAGCAGAGTGCTTTTGAAGATAATGATTTTTTTGATCAGCGGGCTCTGCTCTTTCCTCTGATAGAAAATGATGTCGTCAGTCACCCCATGCATTTGGATCCGGACAAGTTGAAGGCAGAACTCTATCATCAGAAAACGTTGGATAAGACCTCGTCGGCTCCTCAGAAAAGCAAGAAACCCGGAGAGAAAAAAGACGAACCTCTGGTCGTAGATCTCCATGCTTCTGCCTTACTCGAAACGACGGCAGGAATGGGAGCGATAGATATTCTGCATTATCAACTGGACTACTTCAAGAAGATCATGAATGAGAACTTGAGTAAAAAGGGCAAGAAGATCGTTTTCATCCATGGTAAAGGTGAAGGCGTTCTGCGTCAGGCTTTGATTCACGAACTCGATTACCGGTATAAGGGATGTACCTATCAGGATGCTTCTTTCCAGGAGTATGGCTATGGTGCGACTCAGGTAACGATCCATTGATTGCAAACCCTATTAAAACACTAGGAATGAAAGACAGGGTGTCCAGGCATTGCTGTCCGATTTCCTCAGTCCATTTAAAACTAATAACAAAAACCGGCGGACGGGCGTCTTATGGAAAGTGAACAACTGGAATCTGACAACAGCAAACTGGATAAAGACTAATAACGAGATACTTGCGTCAAAAAAATATAAGTTATGGAGTATGGTTTCATTAAAGTAGCAAGCGCTGTCCCTTCTGTGAAGGTCGGCGATGTGAGATTTAACAATCAGCAGATAGAAAGCATCATCGTGCAGGCTGAAGGAATGGGAGTGGAGATTATCGTATTTCCGGAACTGTCCATAACTGGATATTCTTGCCAGGATCTTTTCCATCAGCAGTTGCTGCTTGATGCCGCGGAAAATTCCTTGATGATGCTGCTGAACGTCACCCGACAACTGGATATCATCGCCATCGTAGGACTTCCTGTGGTGGTAGGAGATCTGCTGTTAAACTGTGCCGCAGTGATCCAAAAGGGCAAACTCTTGGGATTGGTCCCCAAAACTTATCTTCCGGAATACAGTGAGTTTTATGAGAAGAGGTGGTTCGCTTCTGCCCAGGACGTGAAACAGACGGAGATTCGCTTTGCAGGCCATAAAGTTCTGATCACCCCTGACCTCCAGTTGTTCACGACGTCTACCGGAGCGACCTTCGGAGTAGAGATCTGTGAAGATGTATGGGCTCCGACTCCTCCGAGCAACGGTCTCGCCTTGGCTGGGGCTCAGTTGATCTTCAATCTTTCTGCCAGTGACGAACTGAGCGGCAAGCATGCCTATCTGAAGAGCCTGCTCTCCAATCAGAGCGCACGGACTATGACTGGTTATATTTACAGTTCCTGCGGTTTCGGTGAGAGTACGCAGGATGTCGTCTATGGCGGAAATGCCCTCATTTACGAGAATGGGCATTTGCTGGCAGAATCCGAGCGTTTCTCGCTGAACAGTCAGTTGGAGATCTCCCAGATAGATATAGAGAAATTGCAGACAGAAAGGCGTTGCAATTCTACTTATGTCAATGCGCAGTGCAACATCAAATACGCCATGCAGGAGTCCGGATTGGCACTTCACCATATTGTTGCGGCCTCACCTGATAGGGAGCGTGATTTCGTGTTGGAGCGGACTGTAGACTCGCACCCGTTTATTCCGAAAGAGGAAGATCGGAACAGCTCTTGCGAAGAGATACTGAATATCCAGGTCTCGGGGCTTGCCAAGAGAGTCGTGCATACGCATGTGAAAACCGTTGTCCTGGGAATCAGCGGAGGACTGGACTCCACGTTGGCTTTACTGGTCTGTGTCAAGACTTTCGACAGACTTGGGATGGATCGGAAGAACATCATCGGTGTGACGATGCCCGGATTCGGCACGACGGACCGGACACATCACAATGCTGTGGTATTGATGAAGAGTTTGGGCGTAACAGTGAAGGAGATCAATATCTCTAAAGCGGTAACCCAGCATTTTGAAGATATCGGCCATGACATCAACGTCCATGACGTGACCTACGAGAATGGTCAGGCACGTGAGCGGACACAGATTCTGATGGACCTTGCCAATCAAATGGATGGGTTGGTGATTGGAACGGGAGACTTGAGTGAAATGGCATTGGGCTGGTCTACCTATAACGGTGACCACATGAGTATGTATGGTGTCAATGGCGGTGTTCCGAAAACCCTGATCCAGTTTCTCTTGAGACATATTGCGGACCATTCTGATGACGAGACCAGCAAGACGGCATTGCTGGATATCATCAATACGCCGATTTCACCGGAATTGATCCCTGCTGACGAAAATGGGGAGATTAAACAGAAGACGGAAGATCTTGTCGGACCTTATGAGTTGCACGACTTTTTCTTGTATTATTTTCTCCGCTTCGGATTCCGCCCCGGAAAGATATTCCTTTTGGCCAAGAAAGCCTTTATCGATCAGCAAGTTAAAGGCAAGTCTGTCGAGCACAAGACCGTTTCAGGCGCAGAATTGGGTGGGAGCTATGATGAGGCGACGATCAAGAAATGGCTGAAAGTGTTCTTGCGCCGGTTCTTCTCTCAACAGTTCAAGCGGAGTTGTCTTCCTGACGGACCTAAGGTGGGAAGTGTCAGTTTGAGTCCCCGTGGGGATTGGCGGATGCCTTCTGATGCCTCCAGCAATATCTGGTTGGAGGAAGTCGATAGTCTGTAAGGCATCCAAATGACTTGAAGCCTATAACTGAACTCCTATGAAGATGTGAGGCCGATGAAACCTCATGTGTCTATAGGAGTTCGAGCAGGACTTCAATTTTTTTTAAAATAATAGGTTCTTCAAGTGCCTTTACCATAGATCTTTGGGTAAGGACTTTGCAAATGAAGGACCAATTCTATTACAGTTTTCTGACAGAACACAGCGGATGCTTCGGTGAAGTGACTTTGGTCGGTTCCGTGAAACATCTACACTTCGTGGTCTCGGGAATGTCGACTTTGTAGTCTCGGTAAAGTTGACGCTCTGTCTCGATAAACAACCCACCGGTCTTTTTCCGGAGGTATTGTGCAGCTTGCCCATTACTGATTCATGCCATGACCATCTCGTAGTGTTTCGGATAACAGACCTTTATCTTCCTGTTTCACTTCCTGAAAAAAGGTCTTTTCCAAGGCCTGATAACCACTGGTGAGCTGAGCACCGATGAACACAAATTGACGTATCTGGAGTGGAATGAGTCAAACTCACGTTAAAATAGAAAATTTGTGAGACTATTGCTGCAAAGACATTTTTTTTTGTTATCTTTGCAACTCTAAAAGTGATTACGTTATAAACACGAATTTGTACAATGGCTAAGAAATTTGCCGAGCATAACGGCCTGGATCTTGTAAAGATTAATAGTGAGGTTTTGAATGACTGGAAGAAAGAAGATATCTTCCATCGCTCCATAGATGAACGTAAAGGGTGTCCCGAATTTATTTTCTTCGAGGGACCTCCTTCTGCCAATGGTCATCCTGGAATACACCATGTCCTGGCTCGTTCCATCAAAGACACGATCAACCGCTATAAGACGATGAGAGGATTCTGCGTGCCCCGAAAGGCCGGATGGGATACTCACGGACTGCCTGTGGAGATCGGAGTGGAAAAGGAACTTGGCATTTCTAAAAAAGACATTGACAATAAGAAGAGTGACAAGTATATCTCTGTAGAAGACTACAACCGTAAGTGTCGTGAGAATGTCATGAAGTTTACCGAAGAATGGGATACCCTGACCAAAAAGATGGGGTATTTCGTGGATTTGGAGCATCCTTACATCACTTATGACAATAAGTATATAGAGACACTTTGGTGGCTCTTGAAGCAACTCTACAATAAGGGCTTGCTCTATAAGGGTTATACGATCCAGCCTTATAGTCCGGCAGCCGGCACTGGACTGAGTTCTCACGAACTGAATCAGCCGGGATGCTATCGCGATGTCAAGGATACGACAGTCACGGCCCAGTTCCTGATCACAGATCCGAAACCGGAGTGGACGAAATGGGGTAAACCTTATTTCATCGCATGGACGACAACCCCTTGGACATTGCCTTCCAACGTGGCACTCTGCGTGGGTCCGAAGATTGACTATGTGACCATTCAGACCTACAATCTCTATAACGGTGAACCGATGACACTTGTCATGGGCGAAAACCGTATCACAGCCTATCTGAAAGCTGATCAAGAAGTCAAGGACCAAAATATCCCTCTGCCTCCTTTCGATAAAGAGAAGAAGATCTGCCCCTGGAGGATCATTGACCGTATGAAAGGTACAGACCTGGAAGGGATGCATTACCAGCAACTGATGCCTTGGGTCAAACCCTGCGAGAAGATGGGTGAATATGCTTATGATTTCGTCAACGCCTATGGCGAGAAGCATCCTGAAAAGGTGTTCACCGGTGAAGACGGGCGGGACAAGTTTGTGGAGATGTCCGATCAGGCCTTCCGCGTCATCCTTGGCGATTATGTCACGACTGACGATGGTACCGGCATCGTACATATTGCCCCGACTTTCGGTGCTGATGATGCCAAGGTCTCCAAAGATGCCGGTATTCCCGGTGTTTATCTGGTCAACAAAAAGGAGGAGACCCGCCCGATGGTCGACCTCCAAGGAAAATATTATATTCTCAAAGAACTCGACTCGAACTTTGTCGAGCGGTGTGTGGATGTCAAACTCTATCACCATCATGAGGGCGCATGGGTCAAGAATGCCTATGATCCGACTTATACCGTGAACGGTGTTTGGGATGTCAAGGCTTCGCAGAAAGCGGAGGATCTGAACATCATCATGTGCATGGAGATGAAAGAGGAAGGCTCTGCCTTCAAGATCGAGAAATGCGTCCACAGTTATCCGCATTGCTGGCGGACCGATAAACCTATTCTCTATTATCCTTTGGATAGTTGGTTTATCAGAGACACCGCCAAGAAACAGCAGATGGTCGCCCTCAACAAGACCATTCACTGGCAGCCTGAGTCTACTGGTACAGGCCGCTTCGGCAACTGGCTGGAAAATCTGAATGACTGGAATTTGTCCCGCTCTCGTTTCTGGGGTACTCCGCTGCCGATCTGGAGGGATGACCACCGCAATGAAAAGTGTATCGGTTCTCTGGAAGAACTGTATGCTGAAATCGAGAAATCAGTGAAGGCGGGTTTTATGAAATCCAATCCTCTGAAGGATAAAGGATTCGTGCCCGGGGATTATTCCCAGGAGAATTATGACCGCATTGACCTTCACCGTCCTTATATCGACTATATCGTCCTGGTCAGCGATGCCGGAAAACCGATGCATCGTGAGAGTGACCTGATCGATGTCTGGTTCGATTCCGGTTCTATGCCTTATGCACAGCAGCATTATCCTTTCGAGCATCCGTTGAATGCTGAAGGAGTGAAGGCTACGGGACTGACTGAAGCTGCGTATCGGGACCAACTGATCCACAGCACATATAAAGGCACTCCTGTGCCGCCGGCATTCTATCCCGCTGATTTCATCAACGAGGGCGTGGACCAGACACGCGGGTGGTTCTTTACGCTGCACGCCATCTCTACGATGGTATTCGGCCAGGTGGCATTCAAGAATGTCATCAGTTCAGGTCTTGTCCTGGATGCCAAAGGGAATAAGATGAGCAAGCATGTCGGGAACGTCACTGATCCGTTTGAGATGATTGACCGCTACGGCGCCGATGCTGTCCGTTTCTATATGATGACCAACAGTGAGCCTTGGGATAACCTGAAGTTTGACCCCAAGGGTGTCGATGAAGTCAGAAGGAAGTTCTTCGGAACTTTATACAATACTTACTCCTTCTTTGCGTTGTATGCCAACGTGGATCATTTCGATCCCGCTGCACCGCAGTTGGATGTCCGGAAGCGGCCTGAGATAGACCGCTGGATCCTCTCATGCCTGAGTACGTTGGTAAAGGGCATGGAGAAAGAACTGGATGATTATGATCCGACACGCGCAGGCAGATTGATCGATACATTCGTCAATGATGACCTGAGCAACTGGTACGTGCGCCTGAACCGCAAGCGTTTCTGGGGAAAGGAGATGAGCGAGGATAAGTTGAGTGCTTATCAGACCCTTTATACTTGTCTGATGACTGTCGCCAAGGTACTTGCACCTTTTGCGCCGTTCTGTGCTGACCGTCTCTATAAAGATCTGGGAGGACTGAAGGACAGCGTACATTTGGAAGTGTATCCTACGGTAGACGAAAGCGTCATCGACACTGATCTGGAAGCGCGTATGTCTGTCGCCCAGAAGATCACATCCATGGTACTGGCACTTCGCCGGAAAGTCAATATCCGCGTTCGTCAGCCTTTGGCTAAGATGATGATCCCTGCTGTCAACGAAGAGCAGAAGAAGCATATCCTTGCCGTATCGGACCTGATCAAGAATGAGGTCAATGTCAAAGAGATTGAGTTCATCAGTGAGCAGGGTGTCCTGGTCAAGAAAGTCAGGTGCAATTTCAGGGTCATGGGCAAGAAGTTTGGTAAGTTGATGAAATCCATCGCCGCCCGTATCAATACCTTGTCTCAGGAAGAGATCGCATCACTCGAGACCGAAGGGCAACTGAAACTCGAAGTTGACGGCCAGCCGGTTACTGTAGAAGGTTCGGATGTGGAAATCATTTCTGAGGATATTCCGGGTTGGCTTGTAGCCAATGACGGCAATCTGACAGTTGCCTTGGAGGTCACGTTGACGCCTGAACTGAAGAGGGAAGGTATGGCACGCGAACTCATCAACAGAATACAGAATCTTCGGAAGGAAACCGGACTTGAGATTACTGACCGTATCATTGCTACGGTAGCTCCGAACCCGAAGACCGATGAAGCCATCAAGTCTTTTGGTGACATGATCAGAAAGCAGGTTCTGGCGAATGACCTGAAGATTGCTGACAATGATGGGATAGAGACAGATTTCGACGATTTCAAATTGAAGATCAAAGTTGAAAAAGATAATCGATAAATTAATTAAATATTCTTAGGTATGGCTGAAATAAAAGTACGCTATTCTGACAAAGATTTGGAGGAATTTCGGCAGGTCATTGATAAAAAACTTGCAGTGGCTCGTCAGGAATATAAGGAGATGATGAGTCAGTTGGACAATGCGGACAGCAATGACGTGGCTGATACTTCACCTACTTACAAAGCGGTGGAAGACGGAACGATCAACCAGAGTAAAGAGGAAATCATAGATATGGCTCAGCGGCAGCAGAAGTTCATCAAGGGACTCGAGGCAGCTCTGATCCGCATCCAGAATAAAACTTATGGCATTGACCGCATCACGGGAAAATTGATTCCGAAGGCGCGTCTTCTGGTCGTTCCTCATGCAACGCTCAGCGTTGCTTCCAAGGAGAAGAACAGAAATCATTAAGCGTCTCCGGCAGAGAGTCATGCGGGTCTCAGGTCACAAGATCTGAGCCAGCGGGAGAACCTTTTGTCTTGAGGACGGTTTGCCTTCATATCGGAACTTTTAACGAGCGCGGGATTTCTTAGGGTATCTTGGTGCTTTCAGGTCAAATAAAATGCTGGGAAAGTTGGATTTGGATAAGAAAAAGCGGAAACAGTTCTTAGGGTGGCTTTCCGTACTCATCATCGTCATTGCTTTGGTTGTTGACCAGATGATCAAGATCTGGGTAAAGACCCACATGAGCCTGGGTGAACAGATAGAAGTCACGCATTGGTGCAAGATCGTCTTTATTGAAAATATGGGAATGGCATGGGGAATGACATTCCTGAACAAGTATTTCCTTTCTTTATTCCGTATCGTCGCTGTGGGTATCATCGGGTGGTACATTCATAAGGAGGTGATACGGGGCATACGTACCCGGTATCTCGTTTTCTTGTCCATGATACTTGCCGGAGCTGCAGGGAATATCATTGATTCCATGCTTTATGGACTGATCTTCAATGCTTCTTCACCTTATTATATCTCTTATTTCGTTCCTTTTGGACATGGTTACGGCAGTTTCCTCACGGGAAAAGTCGTGGATATGTTCTATTTTCCGATCATCCAAGGTACTTGGCCTGAGAATTTCCCACTCTGGGGAGGCCAGTCTTTTACATTCTTCTCTCCGGTATTCAATTTTGCGGATTCATGTATCACCGCAGGTGTCATCGGTCTCCTGCTGTTCTGCAGGAAAGACCTGGCAACATTAAACAAAAACGGAAAAGCTCAAAAGGTTTCTGAAACTGAGGTAAAGGAAGATAATCATACCGGTTCTGATAAGAACGGTTAACTACAAAAATGATGAATCAGCATCGCTTTCACATTTTACCGTATCTGTTTATCCTTTCCATCCTGTTGTTGATAGCGGGGTGTAAACCTACTATACCGAGCAAGTACCTCTCTAAAGGCGAGATGGAGAATCTGCTGTACGATTATCATATAGCCCAGGCCATGGCGGATCAGAGCAGTAATCCCGGAATGAATGCGGAAATCTATCGTACTGCCGTATTGAAAAAGCACCATGTCACTGAGGCGGAGTTTGATTCTTCACTGGTCTATTATACCCGGCATACAGAACTCCTGCACGGCATTTACGAGAACCTGACCGAGCGCCTTCAGAATGAGGCTCAGGCACAAGGGTCATCTGTCAATGCCTTCGGTTCTGACGAACAGGGGGATACGGCAAATGTATGGCGGGGTGATCCTGCCCTTGTCCTTTCTCCTGATGAACCTTTCAATTATTATTCTTACTCGGTACCGACAGACAGTTCTTTCCATGCAGGCGACCATATCATGTTGGATTTTGACGCACAGTTTATCTTCCAGGATGGTATGCGTGATGGTGTTGTCGTCCTGGCGGTACAATTCAAGAATGACAGTATATCTTCATCCCTTATCCATATCATGAATACCCAGCATTATCATTTGGAAGTAGATGATATGGACAGTCTCGGCATCAAGTCTGTCAGGGGGTATTTCCTCTTGCCGGACAATGATGATCCCGGTGCAGGGGCTACCACCCTGAAACTGATGTTCATCCAGAATATCAAATTGATCAGGATGCATGTGAAGTCTGTTCCGGCACAACCCCAGACAACGTCTCCGGGGGCGCCTTCCCAGCGACCGGACAGTGCTTCTCCGGCTTCTCAAACTGCTCCGCAACCTCAGAATCCGCCCTCTCAGATCCACCCTCGACCTGTCACCAACGGTGCGCCGCCGCCTGATCCCCGACTGCAACAGCAAATGAACTCTTCTCCTGTAGATCGACGACGATTGTCGCCGGTACAGTGAGCGTAATTTGAAGTAGAGATGAAACAAGAGGTGCATCGTTACGCTGCGCATGAAGTGCATATCGGACAACGGGTCTTGCATCAAGCCTATGTCGAGATACGGGGCGGTGCCGTTGTCGGCTATGGTGATTTTCAGGAGGAGCCGGCTTTTACGGAATGGCTGGGAGGTACGATTGAAGTGAAAGAAAATGAAGACGGCTCATTTTTCGCTTGTCATGATAAGAAGGTGTTAGTATAAAGTATATTGCCGAACAGGGCTACGGTTTGATCAGCGTCGGTGCTCTCACTTGTCCGGTCATGTGATCGGATGGAGTTTGAAGGTTTAAAAGATATTTTGCTGATTGTTTTTAATAGAGTTGATCAAAATTGAATTTCTTATTTTGTCTTTTGTTGGCAGCCGTTACCTATGGCTCACCGGTACATTATCCTATTGAACTGGCCGGGAATTTTGCTGAGCCTCGTCCCAATCATTTCCATGGAGGTTGTGATGTGAAGACAGGTCAGGTCACGGGAAAAGCCATCCATTCTATTGGTGACGGGTATGTCAGTCATGTGTCTATTGGTGTCGGAGGATATGGCAATGCCGTTTATGTCCAGCACCCTGAGGGCTATACCAGTGTCTATGGCCACCTGAAAGCTTTTTCTCTCCGTGTGCAGGCCGTGCTCCGCAAGCATCAGTATGCCGAACAGAGAACTACCGGTGTTTTTGATTTCAGACCTGATGAGGTGCCTGTCGCAGAGGGTGACTTTATTGCCTGGAGCGGGAACACAGGGGCTTCGGAAGGTCCTCACCTTCATTTGGAAGTCCACAGTACGAAGGACGGAAATATGCATGATCCCCTCGCTTTTATCGGTAGATATGTCACGGATCATGTTCCGCCATTAGGGCATGGCTTTATGGCTTGTCCGATGCCGGGAAAAGGCAGTTTTGACGGAGGCTCGGGTGACCAGGTGTTCGGCCTGACCTCACATCACTTGTCCAATCGCTTTACGGCATGGGGAAAGGTCGGTTTCGCCATTTGGGCAAATGACAATATGGAAGCGACCTACAATAACTATGGTGTCAGGTTGACGCAATTGTTCGTAGACGGCAAACTCGTCTTCCAGAGTGATGCCAATAATATTCCGATCAATGGAAACCTTCAGGTCAATTATTGGGGCGATTACCAGCACTATATCCGGTCTAATGTGTGGTATATGCGCTCTTTCCTTCTGCCGGGCATTACCCTGCCGGTCTTCAAGGTCGGCAAGGATCGGGGCGTCATTGACTTCAATCAGCAGCGGCCGTATCATATCGAGTATGTTTTGTCTGATTTCGCAGGCAATGCATCGCATTATGACTTCATCGTGGAAGGACGGAAGATGGCTATCGCACCGTACCGGAAACCTGCAGGACCTGAACTGTTCTGGAACCGTTTCAATATCTATCCGCTCGCAGGCGCCCGCCTTATATTGAAGCATCATTTGCTTGCGGATGATGTCGTGATCCATCCCCGTGTGATCCGTCAACCCGGAAAGTATTCTGATGCCTATCATTTCATGCCGGGGAGTTATCCTTTGTTGGGTTTCGGCAGGATTGCCATTCACCTGAACAAATCTGTTGCGGATCCCAGCAAACTCTATATCGCCAGTCATTTCGGCAAAGAGCGGTACATGGGAGGTGTCTATAAGAATGGCTGGGTGACAGGTCCTTGCAGGGACTTGGGGGCCATCTATGACATTGACTGTGACGACAAGGCGCCCAGTGTCATACCTGTAGGGCAAGGCGGCTGGACAGCAAGACGGCAGTTGACTTTCTCCTTGGGTGACACGCAGAGTGGACTGAAGGGTTTCAAAGGGTTTGTCGACGGTCATTTCGTTGCTTTCGACCAGATTCTCCAGACACCTTTGGTGCGTTGTGACCTGGCAGAGGCCCCTGTGAGGAAAACCGGCAGGGAACATCAGTTGAAATTCATAGCCTGGGACCAGAAAAATAATCAAAGGGTGTTTGTCACCCAATTCAAGTACTAAACGATTTTAATTGTTGATGAATATGAAAAGAATCAATCTTGCGACATTCGTGTTGGCTTTGGGGCTGCTGTTCCCGCTTAAGTCGACGGCCTGTACCAATTTTATTGTGGCGAAAGGAGCCAGTGTTGACGGGTCAGTCATTTGTTCCTACAATGCCGATGACTACGGCATGTTCCTCAATCTGTGCCATTATCCTGCTGCCATACATCAGAAGGGGGACATGAGGAAGATCGTCGACTGGGACTCCCACCGCTATATCGGTGAGATTCCTGAAGCCCACCAAACTTATAATGTGATCGGCAACATCAATGAATATCAGGTGACGATAGGGGAGACGACCTATGGTGGCCGTGAAGAGATGGTCGACAAGAACGGTGGAATAGACTACGGGTCTCTGATCTATATCGGACTCCAGCGCTCTCGTACTGCCCGTGAAGCTGTCCATGTGATGACCTCACTGGCTGAGAAATACGGCTATTGCTCTGAGGGCGAAACTTTCACGATCTGTGATCCGAAAGAAGCTTGGATCCTGGAGATGCAAGGCTGTGGCGGCGACAAGAAACAGAAAGTGGTCTGGTGTGCTGTCCGCATTCCTGACAATGCGATCTGCGGACATGCCAACCAAAGCCGTATTGGAAAATTCGCTTATTTGAAGACAGAAGTCCTTCATTCGAAGAATGTGATTTCCTTTGCCCGTGAAAAAGGCTGGTATAAAGGACCGGATAAGGAATTTTCTTTCAAAAATGCTTATGCTTTCCCGGGCTTTGAAGGCCGTCGTATCTGTGACGCACGTGTCTGGAGCTTCTTCAATCATTTCAAGGATATGAAGCGCTGGATTCCTTGGGCAGAAGGACGGGATCCCCATGCTGAGGATATGCCTCTTTGGATCATCCCCAATCGGAAGTTGAGCGTACAGGATGTTCAGGTTTGCATGCGTGACCATTTCGAAGGTACGCCTTTCTCCGTAGCAGACGGGAAAGATATCGGGGGCGGTATCTGGGAAATGCCTTATCGTCCGACACCGCTATACTTTACTGTAGACGGAAAGAAATATTTCAATGAGCGGCCGACTTCTACGCAACAGTCCGGGTTTACTTTCGTCAGTCAGATGCGTTCATGGCTCCCCCGTGAGATCGGTGGTGTCCTCTGGTTTGGCAATGATGACCCTAACATGATCGCTTATGTGCCGGTCTATTGTTCTTCCACGAAGCAGCCGCTTTGCTTCAATACACCGGGCGCTGATGCTGTCACCTATTCTGATGAGAATGCCTATTGGGTATGCAATATGGTTTCCAATATGGTCTATCCTCGTTACAGTATGATGTTCCCGTCCTTGAAGGCCGTCCGTGACAGTCTTGAAAGAGGCTATTTCGCAGCTCAGGGCAAGGTAGAGGCTCATGCTGCTGAATTGTTGAAGACTGACCCGGCCGCTGCCAAGGCATATCTGAACAACTATACCATCGCTACAGCTGACAGTATGATGAAAACATGGAAGTCCCTTCGTACTTATCTTGTTGTGAAGTATAATGATATGATTATCAAACCGGATAAGAACGGTCGTTTCCTCCGCACTCCTGAAGGGATCGGCGCATCTGTCGAGCGTCCGGGGTATCCTGAAAATTATGCCAGGAAGTACGTGAAAGAGACTGGTGACAAGTATCTTTATCCTGAAGAGAAATAACAGAAACTCATTCTTCTCACCAATCCTTTGGAGAAGGAGAGGGTAACAGAGAGTAACTTATCCCGATTGACAGAAGTCCGAACTTCCAGTCAATCGGGATTTTTGGTGGTAACAGGTATGTGTCGTGGATGCCCTTACGGATGCCTTGGATCATGATCAAAGACGCTTTTGCTTAGAGGTGGTTTTCCCTCGGGAGTTGGTAACTTTCAGGTAAGGAATCAAAAGATTTAGAAGCAGGTATCATGATAATCTAAAAGGTGATTGAAAGTTCAAAAGGATGGAGTAAGCTCTCTTCTTCTTTTTAGTTGAACCGGCATTAGGTTGTCACCATTTACCTTATGGGAAGGACATGAGTTCTCATTTGAATCCTTATTGAGTGAGGCTTATGATTTTCAGAATGGCCGGTTTACCAGAGAAAGGTATATACGCAAAGAGCGGTAGAAAGAATTTGTTCTTTCTACCGCTCTGTTTTAGGGATATATTATATTTAGAGTCCAAGGACCCAGTCTTTATATCTCGCTCTTTAAGGCTTTCCACCAGTCTGACGACAAGATGGAACGGATGTTACACATTTTCTTTGGAATAAATTCCTTAGAAATAATACTTAACGAATTGGAATTCGTTGATGATTGTTGGCTGATAAGGTCCAGCCGGCGATGCGATTAATATCTGTCGCGGTTGTAACCACCACGAGAATGCTCTTCTCTAGGACGAGCTTCAGCAACAACGATGGTCCTACCGTCAAACTCTTTGCCATTGAGTTCATCAATAGCTTTCTTGGCAGCTTCATCATCAGACATTTCAACGAAGCCGAAGCCACGTGAACGACCGCTTTCACGATCATTGATAATCTTTGCAGATGTTACTTCACCATAGTTTGCAAATAAGTCCTTTAAACCCTCGTCGTCTGTCTTGAAGTTCAGACGTGATACAAAAATGTTCATTTTTTTTAAATTAAATTAAACCGTATTACTTAATAAATACTATTCGTTTGATATCATCTTGATGCAGGATGTGCCTCTTTGTTGAGGCTCCGACTCTTCTTTCTCCTTTTCCTCTCTTTGATCCCTTCGGAAATAAATCTTCCGATTGAAACATATTCAGCCTCTGAACAGAATTATAAATACTCTTAGTTCAGACATTCTGAAAGTCTGTTGGACTATTAAACATAAAAATGTTAAGATGGTGAGTTGTCGTTAAGAGAATATAACGACGTGGAAATAAAGGTCGCTCTACCAGTTTCTCACTCTGGTAACCTGTTCTGTAAATTCATATTCTTGATGATAGTTCTTCTTTAATTGTTGTTGATTCATCGAACGCATCACTTTTGGTGAATGTTTCGTGACAGTTTATACTACATAAACAAGAAAGTTGATTGTTGTCGGTTTCGATGAGTGAGTCGCTTATGAGACGAAACAAAACAAGAGAAGACAGATACAATTTAAACTTGATTGCTCACGTTGCAAAGATACAAAAAGAATTTAATCCAGCGCATGAGTTTCGATTTTTTTTCCTTTTTTGACTGTTTTTTTTTATTAAATTCAAACTTTTATCATAAAATGGCTTTAAAATCGTCTTAAAAACCTGCTTTTTGATACTCTGTCTCCATCTTTTTGCCTGTATCGGTTGCCCTCAGTTGGAAAAACTGCCTTTCTCATTTCCTTTTCTCGAGTTTCAGAAGATTGTATTCGGTGACGAAGTGGGGGCTGATTAAATTGTTGCAGAGATGGATTTCTGTTCTGCGGAATTTTCGTAACTTTGCGACATGAACGATCAAACCAAACATCCTATAAAAGGTGAGCACACCGTACACCGTTGTGCATGGCTGAAACTTTCCAATCCTCTTTATGTGAAATATCATGATGAAGAATGGTCTGTCCCGAAGCATGATGACCAACAACTTTTTGAGTTGTTGATCTTGGAAGGTTTTCAGGCAGGGCTTTCCTGGGAATGTATTCTCAATAAGCGGGAGCATTTCAGACAGGCTTACAGGCATTTCGACCCTCATGTCGTTGCTAGTTTCAATGACCGGGACCGTCTTCGACTGATCTCTGATCCCGGAATTGTCCGCAACCGCCTGAAAGTGGATGCAAGTATTGTAAACAGTCGGATATTCCTGGATATCCAGAAAGAGTTTGGTTCCTTTGATGCTTATATCTGGGGATTCACAGACGGAAAATCTATTCGCGAACCTTATCATATTCGGACAAAGTCAGAACTCTCTGACCGCATCTCTAAAGACTTGAAACGTCGTGGCATGAAATTCGTCGGTTCGACGACGATTTACTCCTATCTTCAAGCGATAGGGGTGTTGCTCGCCCATGGCGAGGAGTGTGACTGGTGTCGATGAAAAACTAAAAAAGCAGGTGATGGTAACAAAAGACAGTATTGAAGAGGCCTACAGTTTTTTTCATCAGAAATGGAACTTATACCAACTGATTGAAAATGAATCGGTGAAGGATGATATCGAGTATGCAATCAACTCCTATACTGAAGCGATGAGTTCTGAACTGTATGAAAAGATCGCAGAGGGGAAACCGGAGTTCTTGCGCAGCCATTCTGGTTTTGCAGAGGATATGGCCAATGCTGTCGAAAGACTGGAAAAATTGCTGTAGACCGGACGCTAAAACTCCTTCATTGCAGGTTGGCTGTTCTTGAGGCATCAGTTCTGACGCGTGTTGGTTTCTTCATCGAATCCAATAGGGCGGAACTGGCGTTGTACCTTACTATATATATACCCGGCTTTCTTGAGATACGCCTTCAAGTTTTCGGGTTCTTTATCGAAGCAGAAGCAAAGCGATTCCAGAGAGTCAAACTCCTCATCTCTTAGCAGCATATTGATGCTGGATACCAATATGGCGGGATCTTCAGGTAAGTGGTCCATACTTGTTTCTCTGTTTATCTTATTCCTCTGGCTTTGAAGACAACCTCCTTGGCTGCATTGATTTCCTGGAATTTCTTTTCAGCTGCTTTTCTGACATCATCTCCAAGAGTAGCGACACGGTCAGGATGATTCTTCAGGGCCAGTTTGCGATAGGCGGCTTTCACCTCTTCGTCGGTGGCCTCCGGAGAGATACCCAAAACCTTGTAGGCAGCGTCCAGATCATTCCCGCCGTATTTCAGATTGAGCATGGATTCGACATCAGCCTCGGTCAAACTGAGATGTACGGCGATATATTTCAGAGCATTGACTTCTTCCCGGGAGACATCCTTGTCAGCTTGGGCGACCAATACTAAATAGTTGAGCAACTGCAGCCGTTGCTCATAGAGCATGTTCCTGGAGATCTGCATGCAACAGTCCCGGATGACCCCTTGAAACTCGGAAGGCCCCATTTCATCTTGTTTCTTGAAAAGTTTGAGGAGGATATCCTCGCCTTGGCTGACCGCCTCACTCCCGAAATTTTGCTGAAGGAAGTTCCTGACAAAATTCATCTCCGAATGCATCACTTTTCCGTCAGCCTTGATAATATAAGAGGAGAGGACGAGTAGGGAGAACATGAAAGAATTCCGCTGACCTTCATACGCTCTCGGTCCATAGGCCCCGTATGTTCTGTTTTCACGCTGGTCATACCCCATACGTTGAAAGTCCGGGTTCTCTCCGGTATTGACCTGATCCATTCCCCGGTCAAAGAGTGCACCTAAAGCAAATCCTGCGAGTGCACCTAAAGGTCCTGCAGTGATAAAGCCCAGAAAACCGCCGATCCATTTTCCTAATGCCATAGTTCTATCTTGAAGTTTTTATCCCGGCAGCGTTCAGCATACCGATTTTAAACGCAAAGATAATGATTAATTTTGGGAAAAGATATCATTTTTGTCCTGAACCTTAAATATCTTTTATCAGCCACCGTAACAAATCCTTGGAATCCCTGTTGTTGGTTGACTCGTAAGCGTTCTGTCTTGAAAATGTCTGTCTGACTTTGTGAAACTAGAGATAAGTCACGAACTCATTTCTTCTGTTTTCTCATTATGATGGAAACCTGCAAGGCTTTTGATAAAGATTTTTCAGATTGGAGGACTTTAAACTTGTTGATAGGCATTTCTGACAAATTTTTGCTAATTAGGACCACCGCGATACAGAATGATAACTATCTGACTTTTAAAATAACGTTGGCGCCGTTTACAGTGGCGCTTAATGACTAATTGGGGGAATTTCAATGTAGATCTTTGTTTTAAAAGGGTAAAATACGACAATTATTTTCCTTGATAATATAAATAATATGGAAATAATTTGGTGGAAAATAATAATTTTTATAATTTTGCAAAATTATAAAAGTGCTGCCTCTTCAAACAGGCTGTAAGAATCTTTTGAAAAGTGAATCGTCTAATTTTGTCACAGCATCGGAAAAGCCTGTACCGTTTGGAAGTACAGAAAGTGTATTGGTATGTCCGGAAAACCGACCAGTAGAGTCGGACCGGACTGAGGTCTTTTCTGTAAATGGCAGATTTTGGAATTGGATTAATTTAAAAATACAATAGGGAGAAATGAAAAAAATCGTTTTATGTGTAAAATTATCCTTGCTGACGTTGTTGGTCGGGATGGGATTCACATCATGTTCCAGTGATGATGGGACGGTGTCTACCCCGCAATCAGAAGCCTCGTTGTTCAAACCGGCTTTAAAATCTGATATAGCCATTTATTCGGGTGGAGACGTTCTTGCAACCACAATGAATGCTGACGCTCTCACATCCGCAATGAAAGGTTTGGTTACGCGTGCAGCTTCAGACCCGTTCCAATATTACAAAGTTCAGGACAATAACATTCCGGCACAATATAAATCTGCCATTCCTGAGACTGTCTCTAGTGAGGAGAAGACCTATGTGATCAACTATATTAAAGATAATCCTGATCAGAGTGGTGTGACCTTTAATAATACAGATTATTTCATACAATATGCCGGAAGTTCGAAGGATTCCTATACTACCAAGGACCAGAACAATGCCTCACATAGTGTCATTGGTTCCGATCACATGGATCAAATAGAGATCAATGGCCAAACGATCAATGATTATAATGCCAATGGTGGACCGGATGCGCTTTGCCTGAACTTGCCGCTGACAAATCCGAGCTATAGTGATTCTTATGGTGACACGGACAACAGAAAGTATGACGCTTATAAGATCTATGAGATCACCTATCAAGGCAAGACTGGCTACTATTTGGGTTTTGATTACAAGACAAAGAAAAATTCCGGTGAAGTAGTCAATGGTGATGGGGTATATAATGACTATATTCTCAAACTTACCCCTGCTGATGACAATGGCAACAATGTTGATCCTACTCCAATCGTAGTCAATGACGGTGAAGTAGAAGCCAACTTGTCTGTCAACGCTGAGAAAAAGGAAGGCGATTATATTGCAACGAAACTTTCCCTCCATGTCCGTGGCAATACGGATGTCTCAGTGTTTATCCCGGTTCCTGCTCAGTATTATTGTCAGGCAGATGATATGTCCATCGTCCTTTCTCATCAGGCAAATGATGAACAGTACAACAACACACCGGACAATACGACGATGACTTTTAACATCAATGGGCAACCTGTCTCTTTGAAAGTAGCTTATGAGTTGGATGGCATCCGTGTTACGACTTCCGGCATCAATCCTACCGTGTTGAGCTATTTGGAAAATAAGTACAAAGACGGTGTTACCTTTGAGGTCTGGAACTATTACAAGAGTTCTGTAGATATTAATGGTGTCACATCTGATTTTACACGTGGAATGCTTAAAAACCAATTCCTCGATAATTCAACAATTACTTTTACTGACGCCACTAAGAACTATATCAATGCATTTGGCAGCATTCCCGACTATAGTGGCAAAGTTTATGATAAGGTCGATCCCAATACTGGTGTGAAAACACCTTATACAGATCCTGGTCTTACTCAAGAACTTGATGCTCAATATTGGGACCGTTCGTCAGATCCTAGATATTATACCCTTCATTCCAAGGTGAACGAATGGGACTGCACCGTTGTTCCTGATAAAGGTTATGTCCTTCAAGGAGTAGAAAAAGATGGATATAATAAAATTTATCAGAAGGTCAACTAAGGGTTTGTATTGATCAATATGGAAAAAGGCAGGAAACCAAAAGTGAAGTGAACCCCGAAAGTTAGACAATTAACTTTCGGGGTTTATTATGTCTATCAAGAAAAAAAACAAACATGACTATTCGGCACGACTGCATTATATGCAGCTACTGGAAGCGGGTTATACAATTA
>NZ_JAMXLY010000032.1 GCF_024054555.1 Segatella cerevisiae
CATACAGCCTTCGTAGTAATCCTTCAGTACTGACCGTTGCTCTGCTTCCGTAAATTCGTAATATTTTTTCATCTCTTTCCTGATTTAAATTTAACTTCTTTAAGTCAACTTTTTCCAGGCTAAGACACAAAGTTACAGAAATATTTTGTATTACAGATAATTTCTGCAAGTTTTTTTGATACCCTGATTAAATTTGTTAATCGTTCTTCGAATACGAATGTAGACCTAATTCTAAAAGAAATCATAACAGTGATCTCTCCGAATGAGTTTACGATAAATCACAATTATAACAAACAACGCCGTTGTTTACGGAGGTATCCAATAGAAATATACTCAACCCGCCTGACATCCCTCAGAAGCCTTGCAAGACGACACTCACCTCAAGGCGGACTCTATAAAAAAGAAATATATTTTGTAATCAACGTTAAACAATGCCGAAGATTGGGGAATACCACAGTACCTTCGCAACATATAAAGATCATTTAAATATGAAGAATGAAATTCTATTTGTTTTACTTAACGAATATGCTGATTATGAACCTGCGTACATTTCGGGAAGTATTAATTGTGGTCGGGCTGGTTTAAAGAAAAAACCTTTATACATCAATAAAGTGGTAGCTCCAACAATGGATCTTGTACGTTCTGTAGGAGGATTTATACCAAACCAGACTATACTTTCAGCACAATACCGACTGATTATACCGCATTGATTTTAATCGGAGGATTCGGTTGGGACTCAGAAGAGGCAAAGAAAGTTATTCCTATTGTCGGACATGCTCTATCAAAAGGAATCATAGTTGGAGCTATTTGCAATGCGGCTTCTTTTCTTGCACAAAATGGTTTCCTGAATAATATCAAGCATACCGGCAATGGATTGGAAGAGTTGAAACGCTGGGGCGGAAAGAACTATACTAATGAAGCCGGGTATCAGAATATACAGGCTGTGAGCGATAAAGGGATAGTAACAGCTAACGGCACGGCTTCGCTGGAATTTGCTGTAGAACTGATGCGTCTATTAAAGGTTGATACTATCGAAAATATTTCAGCTTATTTCCAATTCATGAAATTAGGTTTTTGTGAATTTATGAAGCAAATAAAATGAGCTTTCAGATAAGGCATATCACTAATATCCACTAAATAAATTTATGCCATGGCTTTCATAATAATATGGGAGCCATGGTTTTCTTTTTGAGAACATATTTTTATCCCGATTTCCATGAAACGTTTGTCAAGTTGAGGAAAGACAAGCATAATGAAAGTTGCGCTTTCTTTGACATTCATCGTTATATTTCACATTATGGAATAAAAAACTATAGGAATTATCCTTAATACAAATATTTCAGTAACTTTGAACCCTGATATCATAGAAATTATTGTTTGTAAGCTTCGATTTTCAATACCTTTAAGTCGATATGACTTTTACAGATCATCAAATCTTTAAGCAATTACATTTCATCTAGCTTACCCTAATTTATTATCTTAAACGATGTAAGTCCGACGAATTCTCAAAAAGGACCTTATTTTATTAACCGTCCGACGAACACAAATGCAGGACTAATCCTGTAAGAAGCCATAGTAGACAAACCTTTCAAATAAAATACGATTATCCCATACCTTATCATGTTTTACGGAAACTATTATTATATAGAAATGCTATAATATCAGACAAAGCAATGTTAATCTGAAGATATTGTTTGTAAAAAACATTTATTTTATAAGTTTTATTTCTACCTTTGTCATCACTATTACAAATTGATAATAGGGTCAGCAAGTTTTCTTGGTTAGTCTAACCATTGAGAAAAGACAAAGGATTTTCCATTTAGAGAATAATTCTATCCGCACTATTAATTAAGGAATTCCATTTATTATAACAAAATATGATTCGGAGTAAATCATCAAGCATCTTGTCACTTTCAAAAGGAAGATTCATCGTTATTCTTTTATTGCTCTTTCCTTTAGTATGTTTGGGACAAGAGATTAAAGGAAAAATAACGAACACTAAAGGTACAGCTATCCCTTTTGCAAATATCGTACTGTTGTCTTCCGACAGTACCTTTGTAACGGGTACGGTAAGTGGAGAGGATGGTATTTTCACTATCAATAATGTCACGACAAAAACAGGAATACTCCGAATCTCCTGCATAGGCTACAAAAACCGCTTTATCACCCAGACAATCGGAAACATTGGCAACATTGTATTACAAGAAGATGCAACGACATTAAAAGAAATTACAGTAAAAGGAAACACGCCTACATATAAAATGACCGATGGCGGACTGGTGACTAATGTGTCGGGAACAATGCTTGGAAAAGTCGGTACAGCCGAAGACGTATTAAAGTTTGTCCCCGGTTTGAGGAAAACTGACAATGGGTATGAAGTATTCGGCAAGGGCACTCCTCTGATCTATCTGAATGGGAAAAAAGTGAGGGACTTGAAAGAACTGGATAGGTTAAGTTCCGGTGACATCAAAGATGTGACATTAGTATCCAACCCCGGAGCAGAATATGATGCTTCTGCGCATGCCGTCTTAAAGATCAAGACATTATCCAAGAGCGGAGACGGCTTCGGCATCGACTACCGGCAAGTATTCGGCCTTGCCAATAAATTCTTTCATGAAGAACAACTCGACTGGAATTACAGAAAGGGAGGATTGGATCTGTTCGGCACACTGTATTACTCTCAGACAAACAGCAAGCAGAAGCAGACTAACCATCAGATGGTCCAAGATGGGAAGGCCCTTTTGCTTAACACTGATCTCAATATCAAATCAAAAAGCAACTATGGCAATGGAGTTGTCGGTTTTAACTACGATTTTGGAGAAAACCATTCCATAGGGGCGACTTACACTCTTGACATACCTTTCGTCAACAGAGGATGGTGGGAATCCCTGTCGAATGTAAAGATTGCAGAAGAACAGACAGAACTATTGAAAGACAATTTCACGACTAAGTTTAAAGCATTGCCTGACCATGATATCACAGCCTACTACAGTGGATTGACAGGCAAAGTACAGATAGACTGGAACGGCGAATTATATTTCACAAAGACTGATAATGTACAAAAATCCTTTGAAACGGAGCAACTCCACCAAGACAACCGTACGGTGAAAACTAATAATGATAACAAAAGCCGGTTATATGCTACAAAAATCGTAGCATCAACGCCTGTATGGATAGGGAAACTTGATGTAGGCAGTGAATTTACCAGAATCTCAAGAAACAGCGACTACACTGTAAACGGGAACAACAATTTATTGCCTGATGACAATAACAGCAGAACGACAGAATGGAACATGGCAGGGTTTTCTTCTTTTGAAATGAATATCAATAAAGTCAGACTGGATGCTGGTTTGAGATTCGAGCATGTTTCCTTTAAATATTACGATCATAATGTCTATAAGGCCGAACAGAGCAGGAAATACAACAACTTGTTTCCTAATGTTTCCATAGACTTCCCGATAAAACATGTTGATGTTGATTTTGCTTATACCGTAAAAGTCAGCAGACCTACATATGACATGCTGAGCAGTAACGTGCAATATAATGACCGCTATACCTATCAAGGGGGCAATCCCCTGCTTCAACCCTGCCAAACACACACAGCAGAATTTAACATCACATATCATTGGATACATTTCAATGGCAATTGGACATACTACCATGACAGCTTCTATCAGTATGTCAAACCTTATGAGAAGAGTTCCAACATAACGGTTTTTTCTTTCAGGAATATCCCCCATTACCAATCGATATATGCAGGTGTGACCTTATCACCGAAGCTAGCGTGGTGGCAACCCATGTTTGACTTTGGAGTCCGCAAGCAATTTTTCCATATAAAAGAAGACCATACTACAACAGAATATGATCATCCCATAATGTTCTTGACGTTTAACAATATTTTCCAGTTACCGAAGGATTATATGTTAAATATAGACATGGACTATCAAACGGGGGGGCATTCCACAGCCATTAGATGGGATTCAGAAGGTGGAGTGAATGTTGGGATATATAAGTCCCTCCTGAAAGACAGACTCACGTTAAATCTCCAAGCCAAAGACATCTTCAATTCATACAAAACCGTTAACAGGTTAATTTATGGAGACCGGAATATATCTAATTGGAAAAAAGCCGATAGTCGTCAACTCATGTTAACCATCAGATATAAAATCAATACGACAAAGAGTAAATATAAGGGAACGGGAGCCGGCCTAGAAGATAAAAACCGACTATAATGAAGAGTTTCCGGATGTACAGACAACATGATATATTCTGACGATCAATGAAATACTAAAAGAATTAACCCCTGCTTCTGAACTAGTAATACTCAATTTATTGCTTGTCCACACTAAATACATTTACACCATAGCTTTCATAATAATATGAGAGCTATGGTTTTCCTTTTGAGGATCTATTTTTATCCCGATTTCCATGAAATACGTGCCAAGTCGAGGAAAGATGAGCATGATGATGTTGTACTTTTTTCAGAATTCATTGTTAATTTTTCCATTATGGAATAAAAAAACTTACATAAATTTATCCTTAATACAAATATTTCAGTAACTTTGAGCCCTGATATCATCGAAATTGTTGTTTATAAGCTTCGATTTTCAATACCTTTAAGTCGATATGACTTTTACAGATCGTCAAATCTTTAAGCAATTACATTTCATCGAACTTACATGTTAAAAGAATATTTATATATAATAGTACCTATATTATGTTTCTTGAAAAGATAATACTTACCCTGCACAAAAACTTCATGGAAAATGGAGACCGATCAGCTTTTTGTATAGGAGACCGTATTTATTCATACTTTCATCTGAAGCAAAGAGCTAATGCAATAAGAAAGGTCATCCGCTTGATTCCAGAACAATATTTCGGTTTAATGGCCTACGATGATTTAGATACTTATGCATCTATCATTGCATTATGGATGGAAGGAAGGTGCTATGTACCTCTACATCCTTTACAACCAGAAGAAAGACTAGCTAACATTATCCGTCAAGTAGATATTAGGACAGTTTTGAACCCTACTGATTCTAAATTATCTTTTCAAGTCAGAGAAGTCAATACCCCTTCTTTACCGGATAGTGATGAATTGTTTTCTCCGCCCCAGATTACATGGGAGTCTCGTCCCGCATATATTTTGTTTACTTCCGGCAGTACAGGCATTCCTAAAGGCGTTCCTGTAACTTTTGGGAATTTAGCAGCATTTGTCGACGCCTTTGATCATTTGGGAGTAGAGTTGTCTAACCAGGACCGTTGCCTTCAGATGTTTGACCTCACCTTTGATCTTTCTGTCGGCAGCTATCTTCCGGCATTGCTTCATGGAGCCTGCATTTATACGGTCCCCTTAGGAAGTGTAAAATACCAAGAAGTATTTCGCCTGATGGATGAATACCAGTTGACAGAAGCCTTGATGGTTCCTTCTGTCATACATTATCTTCGACCATACATGAAAGAGTTGTCTGACAAAGAAATGCACGATTGTCTTTTTTGTGGAGAGGCATTGCCTGGAGAAGACGTAAAAGATTGGAGCGTATCTGTTCCTAGAAGTCGAATATGGAACGTATACGGGCCTACAGAAAACACAATTTACTGTACCGCCTATCCAATAAATAATACGACTAATCCGAAGAATGTTAACGGTACAGTAAGTATCGGACAGGCTATGAAAAACTCTCATACTGCGATTATAGATGAAGATAACCGTTTTCTGGGTGTGGGTGAAAGTGGAGAACTATGCCTCTCCGGTACCCAGTTGACCCCAGGATACTGGCACAATGAAAAGAATAATCAGTTGGCTTTTTTCCAAAAGGATGGCACAAGATGGTATAAAACCGGAGATATCTGTAAAACAGATAAGGAAGGAGATATTCTCTATGAAGGCAGGAAAGATTCACAAGTGAAAATACAAGGTTTCCGTGTGGAATTGGGAGAAATAGAGAACAGGGCCCGAATGTTTTACAGAGGCGAGCGGAATGTCGTCGTTGTCGCATTAAAGAACGGACAAGGATTGATAACCCTCTATCTGATTGTAGAGGGAGATGAGGAAAACTCAGAATCTTTGGAATCTTACCTCCGGCTATTCCTTCCGGCTTATATGATTCCCCAGAGAATTTTCTTTATCAAGCAATTCCCTCAAAATGTGAATAACAAAATTGACAGGAAAGCAATTAGAGAAGTGATAAAAAACAAAATTTAAAATACAAATAACATGGAAAGACAGGAAGTACTGAAAACATTGAATGGAATTTTTGTCAAAGTACTAAAGAAACCGAATCTCTGTTTGACAGAGAACATGTCCACAGATGATATTGACGAGTGGGACTCCTTAAACAATATGATCATCATTGCAGAAATTGAAAAACAGTTTCACTTTCATCTGAAAATGAGAGATATTATCCGTATAAAAACAGTCGGAGACATGTGTGATGTCATCTTAAAACGGACAAAATAAATACAGCCAGTCATCATGGAATTTCTTTCGATCCCGTTTGTGATATGTATGACACTAACCTTTGTCTTTTATTACATGAAGAAAGACAAGAGGTGGCAACATGTTATTCTCCTTCTTGCGAGTTTCGCTTTTATCGGTTACTACCATTTATCTTATCTTATTGTCTCTGCAGGAATTACTATTTTTACTTTTTGGTCCGGCAAAACCATCTCTAGATTTCTGGATACATCGAAAGCAACAGTGATTCTTTGGTCCAGTGTCGTTATTCTAGTTGGCTTCTGGCTCGTGGCACGCTATTGGTCACCCCTGTTCCCATTGGGTATTTCTTTTTATACTTTTCAGGCTCTATCCTATCTGATAGAAATCTATTGGGAGTCGGAAAAACCGGAAGACGATTTTTGGGATTTCACCTTGTACATGATGTTATTCATGAAATTCCTTTCCGGACCTATAGAACGCGGCTTTGACATATTACCCCAATTGAAAGCAGCAAAGAAATTCAACTACCAACAGGTAACGAGAGGATTAAAACTTGTTGCGTGGGGTGTGTTTCTCAAATTAGTGATTGCAGACCGAATAGCCCCTTCTTTGAATACGGTTCTGGATCATGTGAGAAATGCTTCCGGAATGCAGCTTCTGACAGCGACATTCCTTTATCCGATACAACTTTATGCCGACTTTGCCGGGTATACTGCTATGGCTATTGGTTTGGGCAGGATGATGGGTTTCCGGTTCAGACCTAACTTCAATCGTCCTTTTGTTTCCCAATCTACAGGAGAGTTATGGCGTCGCTGGCACATGACACTTTCTTTTTGGGTGCGTGATTATGTTTTTACCCCCTTGGATGCTTCCTTGAGGAGGTACAAAAAGTGGGGAGTATATTTGTCTCTGCTGATTACTTTTATTGCCATTGGTGTTTGGCACGGAGCGGGCTGGACCTTTGCTCTTTACGGACTCTTCCAGGGGATAGTCATCATATATGAGACGGCAACAAAGAATGGGCGGAAAAAAGTAAAGAAGATTATAGGACAAAAGGCATGGAAGTTGGTGATGATTCTCCGGACATACCTACTCTTTGCTTTATCACTACTCTTCTTCCGGGTGGAAAAACTCAATGATGTATTCTATACCTATTCTCATCTCTTTAGTGGTTTTCAGACAAATATTAAAGAGTTGAGGCTTGGAATGACGGATTTTTACTGGAACGTTTTTGGAGTAGCCACAGTTGCAATGCTGGTTTTGGAATATCTCAATTCTCGTCATAGTCTGATTTTGTGGACAGAAAAATTGAATACGCCTTGCAGATGGGTACTTTACCTAGGATTTGTATTGACTATTTTCCTGTTCGGTTCCTTCGGGGTAGAAAATTTTATTTATATCCAATTCTAATAAAATAAGATGAAACAGAAAAGGCTATATACTTTTTATTTAAAATGCTTGCTTTTAGCATTACCTTTCATTTTGTTGCTGGCTTTTTATATTTGGAAAGATCCGTTTATGGTACTTCGTCCTCATCATGACTATGACCATTGCAAAGTATGTCAAAATGAAGGTGCCGTTTCATGGATGAAATACAAGATGTATCGTAACCGGATGCACTATGATTCCTTTATCATGGGCAATTCATGTACTAAGGCTTTCCCGTCATCAGTTTGGAATCAGTATGTCCATGGACACCCCTTCCGAATGTTTGCCAATACTGAAGACTTGGGGGGTATCTGCATGAAACTGGAAGCGCTCAACCATCAATGTCATCAGCCTATCAGACATCTACTGCTGGTGGTAGAACCTTCAACCTTCATTAATGCCGACAGTAAGGAGGATTTCATGCATATCATGCCACCGGAGGTGAGTCATAAAAGTACGATTACGTATCAAACAACTTTTTTGCAAGGTTTTTTTACACCTAAATTCTTTATTCATTATACGATGTATCTCTTTACAAAGAAGTTCTCAAAGGCAATGAATGGTATTATCAATATGAATATTCCGACTCATGAAAAATACAACAATGATGCGGTCCTGCCTCAGGAGCAGATGATTACGGAAAAGGGCAATCGTTACTGGCAACAAAAATATTGGCAGGAAGCACTGGATAAGTCCTATTCATGGAATGTACAGCCACGAACTCTTTCTTCTTTAGAGATAGCAGAGCTCAAAGAGATAAAAAGCATTTGTCAATACCACCATACCGACTTGAAGATCATTATCAGTCCAGAGTTCAATAAAACAATCATGAATTCCAAAGACGTGATGAGACTAAATACAATTTTCGGACCCCGCGTCGTCTATGATTTTTCTAGTAGACATTATTCTTGGATGCACGATGTACACAATTTTTATGATCCTGCCCATTATCGGGTGGAATTAGGAAAGAAGATCTTGAAAATCATTTATAGGTAGAAACACCATCATCTCCATTGGCGGAATTAATCCAGTCCGTACTTAACTCTCCCAATGGAGTGTATATTGATATACGGTATACTGCAAAGGAGCTGATCTTTCTGGAATAATAATTACTTCTTCCCGTAATTTCATAGTGCCATTTACAACTTTTCTGTTGTAAACTTTTCTACAAGCTAATTCTCTGGCTGAGATAAATCCCATTTCACCGAGCTCATGCTGGTATCATTATTTCCATTCGGATTCCATAGTTTCAATTGAAACTATGATCTCTTGATATAGCCCCTGGCCGAAATCGATTATTCAGAACTTAAATCCGCAATCACTTGCCTGTAATCAGCCAGCATTTTCGTTCTGCTGATATAGCCGATCAACCGGTTATTGACATCTACCACAGGGAGTTGGGCAGCATCAGTAGCGTCAAACTCTTTCATGACCTCCCGCATTGACTCATTATACAGCAGACGGGCACTAGGCTGGATCATTAATTGCTTGACCGTAAATTTCTCATAAAGTTCGGTCCTGAAAATAATGTGGCGTATTCTCGTGATGTCAATGACACCCAGGAGTTTTCCTCCTTCGTCAAGTACAGGAATGAAATTGTTATTGCTCCTGCTGATGGCCTGGACAAGTTGTCCCATAGACAAATCCGGACTTATGGGATGATAGTCTTTCTCGATCAACTCGTTCATATTCATCAGAGTCAAGGCAGACTGGTCAGTATGATGAGTCAGGAGTTTCCCTTCCCGGGCAAGTCGAAGTGCGTATATACTGTTCGTTTCAAAAATATTCGTCGTCAAATAACTGCTGATGCAAACGATCATCAAAGGCATGAACAGATCATACCCTTTAGTCAGTTCCGCAATCAGGAAAATACCTGTCAGAGGAGCGTGCATGACACCCGTCATGACCCCTGCCATACCCAATAAGGTATAGTTGTTTTCAGGAGCATAGACTCCAAACTGCTCCATATTCCAGAAATGGGAGAACAAGAAACCGCCGAAGCCACCCACGAACAAGGCCGGGGCAAAAGTTCCACCACAACCTCCGGAACCATTCGTAGCGGAAGTCGCAAAGGTCTTGCTGATGACGACCAAGGCGACATAGAGCAGCATCAGATTCTGATGACCTGCGAAAACACTCCCATTCATCACCTGACTCCAGTCGGCCAGCGAATGTCCGCTTAAGAGGATGTTGACTGCCGAATATCCTTCCCCGTAAAGTGAAGGAAAGAAAAAGATCAGTCCACTCAGCAACACCCCGCCCAAGATCAGTTTAGCCAAAGGATAATCAGCGAGTTTTGAAAATATCCTTTCACAGAATCCCAATGACCGGATGAAATAAAGACTCAAGAGTCCACAGCATACCCCTAAGAGAATAGAGGAAGGAATGCGGTCTACGCCCCAAGCTGAAGACAAAACGAAATCGAACAGAGGTTTCTGCCCTATAAAGATATAGGAAAATACTGTCGCCGTGACACAGGAAATCAGGATCGGTAAAAGGGAAGCCATCGTCAGATCCACCATCAGTATCTCCAACGTGAAGACAAGTCCTGCGATAGGAGCCTTGAAGATGGCTGCGATACCAGCAGAAGCGCCACAACCTACAAGGACCATGAGCGTCTTGCTGTCCCGCTTGAAAAGTCTGCCCAGATTGGATCCGATAGCCGAGCCGGTCAAGACAATCGGAGCCTCCGCCCCTACAGAACCTCCAAAACCAATCGTAATGCTGGAAGCGATCACACTTGTCCAGCAGTTGTGCGACCTCAGTCTGGACCGCTTGGTGGCAATGGCATACAAGACACGGGTAATACCATGAGAAATATTATCCTTGACCACATATTTGACGAACAATGCCGTCAACGATGTCCCGATAATCGGGAAAATAAGATAAAGCCAGTTGGGGCTCCCCATACGGAAGCCATTAGTCAGAAGAAGTTGGATGTGTCCGATGATCCAATGCAATACAAAAGCAGCGACAGAAGCCAGGAAACCCACCAGGAAGGAAAGAACCAGCATCATCTGCCGGTCAGACAAGTGCTGTTGGATCCATATTAAAAGGCGCTCCAAGAGTGCCCTCGGCTGTAAAACTTGCTTCACCACCATTGATTACATGATTATTTCAAAACACAAATATATAGAAATTTCCTCTGAAGAGAGTATACTATTAAAAAATGAGATACATTATCTTGAAAACACGCTCACATCGCCACCGCCATGCAAATCCCAAACAGGACTATCTCGCTGCTTCGGGAAGGCCATGACTGCCATTGATGAAATCCACGGAAGTCATTCGCCGTTTGCCTGCAGGCTGCAGTTCCAGTATTTCCAGCCAGTTATCATTACCGGCAACGAAGAGTTGTCTGCCATCGACCATCATATTTCCAGGTTGTTCCCCTTTAGCATCACGGTCCGTGAGTTTGGTCTTGTAAATCTTCAGTATTTTATCTTCAACAGTTGTCCAGGCACCCGGTACCGGCGAGAGTCCGCGCACAAAATCATGGATGCTCTTGGCAGACTGCTGCCAATTGATCCTGCACATCTCCTTATGGATCTTCGGTGCAGGTTTCAGAGGACCCGTAGTCTCAGCCAGTTCATCCTGTGCAATGCTTTCAGCCTTCCCGTTACCTTTCAATATCTTTTCAACCGTTTCAAGTGCTGCCTCAGCACCCAGTTTCTCGAGTCCGTCATAGACAGTCTCCACATCATCATCAATGCCGATAGGGAAATGTTTCTGAAGAATGATCCTGCCCGTATCGATCTCCTTGTCAATGAAGAAAGTCGTAACGCCAGTCTCCGTTTCTCCATTAATCACTGCCCAATTGATCGGAGCAGCCCCCCGATATTGGGGAAGGAGGGCGGCATGCACATTGAAAGTGCCATACTCCGGCATTGCCCAGACCACCTCCGGCAGCATCCGGAAAGCGACGACGATCTGCAGGTTAGCCTTAAAAGTAGCCAACTCCTGCAGAAAATCGGGGTCCTTCATCTTTTCAGGTTGCAGGACAGGAATATGATGAGCTTGTGCAAAGATTTTCACAGGCGGTGCCTGCAGGCGGTCCTGATGCCGTCCCACCGGTCGGTCAGGTCTCGTGATGACAGCCACCACCGGGTAATTTTCTTCAACAAGTCTTTTCAAGGTCCCCACTGCAAAATCCGGTGTCCCCATAAAGACTATACGCAAGTCACTTTTATCCATTTCCTACCCTATCTTCTATATAAATATATGATTATCCAGAATTTGATCCAGCATCATGGGCGGAGTAAACCCCACGATTCCTGATGCTGAATATCCCATCCAAAGGTTTATTTTCTGATGATGCTGACAGTACCGTCCTTAGCCAACTTGATGATGCTGCTGGGCGTATGAGGCTTATGCTCCTGCCGGCGGCTCTCGCAGACATAATCTACTGCTTTGAGGAGTTCAGGATCAATATCACTATAATTGGCAGCTGCAGGTTGTCCGCTGATATTGGCACTGGTACTGACGACCGGTTTCTCCATCCTATAGCAAAGGGCGTGAGAGAACGGTTCCTTTGTTATCCGCATAGCGATAGAACCGTCTTCAGCGATCAGATTTGAAGCCAGGTTAACGGCATTATCAAGAATGACGGTAGTCGGTTTATCCCCTTGTGCTATAGTGTCGAAAAGTTGCCAAGCCACATCAGGTATATTCCTGATATAACGCTGTAATCTGTTATCACTGTCTACCAGACAGATCAAAGCTTTGGAGTCGTCCCTATGCTTGATGGCATAGACCTTGGCAACAGCCTCAGGATTCGTCGCGTCGCAGCCTATTCCCCAGACCGTATCTGTCGGGTAAAGGATTACACCGCCTTTTCGCATACATTCTACCGCATTCTTAATATCTTCTTCCTGTTTCATCTTATTTTAAAGTAATACCTTCGTTAAATTCTAAAATAGTTTGCACAAAGATAATTGATTTTTCGGGAAACTCAAAATTTTAAGACGTCTTTTGTTTTCTGTACAAAAGTTAAAAGAGGAAGCGGTATATACAGAAACAGGAGTCAGGAATGATCGAATGATCATCTCCTGACTCCCGTAACCATCAAGTCATTATTTCTTCATTTCCGGTATGAGTACCTGACTATTTCTTGATATTCTCAGTTTCAGCCAGAACACCCAAAATGGAAGAAACAATAGTCATCACAATTTTCAAGATTAATTTCAGTTCAGTAACTTGCACCATAGTATTAGTTTTTTAAATGTTTAAAATGAATTAGCAGATCGGCAGAAGGCAAACTGCGATTGCCGGTCGTACCAAAGTCTGCACTTTATGCAGCCGGTTGAGTTTGAGCTGCAGGTTGATCAGTCTCCTTGACAGGTTTATCATAATTTCCCATCTCTTGGAACTTGCAACCAGTCAGCATCGTATTGATATGCTTCTTGTTGTTGACCGTCCATATCGGGTTGAAGATCACATGAGCAGACTGTAAATCTTTTTGGATGGAAAAATCCTTTGCTTCGAGGACACTCCTGCATTTGAGGCCTATCCTGAACGTTCCGAGACTTTCAATATTGACTTGCATACCTGCCAACAACCCCTCGCGGATTTCAGAGACAAGAGCGGAGACCACTGCCAAGATATCCGGAGTTGTAACGGTACAACGTTCCTGGATCTTGCTGGCCAAGTCACTCGTCTTCAAGATTCCGTTTACAACGGCACGGGCGTACCATTTGCCGTTCATAGAAGGGATTTTGTCGTTTTTAATTTGAATAAGTTTGTAAGTAATTGGCATAATAGAAAAATTAAAAGTTTAACAATAGATGAATTTGCCAGTGCACTATCGGCTTTGTTTGAGGAATACCGGTTATCAGAATAGGGACCGGTCTTTTCTGAATCCTTTCTTCCTTAGACAACCGCAAAGATAAAGCAAGACAAAAGCCTTGTCAACTTTTCCTATTATAGTTCTTTTATAGTCCTTTTGTAGTCCGCATTATAGTTCGTAAGCAAGAACTAAAGATACACGGATACAAACAAAAAAGACTTCCAGCCCTGAGCGGGGGAAGTCCTAAGGGAACACCTATTTTTTTAAACGACAAATATCAGGAAGATCGTGCAACACCTCGTGTCCCGTTCCCAATGGTCTGCTAATAAAGAGGTGGAAACCACAGACCGGCAGTTGGCGAATCCAAATACGGCTTCGCAGGACACCCATCACAGGTCATTCAGAGATCAAGCCAATTCTTCATGATCACTTTCCCCTTCGGGGTGAGTACACTCTCAGGGTGAAACTGGATACCATGGATGTCATAAGATTTATGCTTCAGTCCCATAATGTTTCCGTCATCACTCTGCGCCGTTATCTCGAGACAGTCAGGAAAGCCATGACGGTCGACCACCCAACTGTGATAGCGTCCCACGTCAATTTTATCAGGTAATCCTGCGAAGATCGGATCATTGCCGAACAAGTTGCAAGGCGTAGCCACCCCATGATAGACCTCTTTAAGATTAGTAAGTTTGCCTCCGAAAGCCTCAGCTATGGCCTGATGTCCAAGACAGACACCCAATATCGGTTTCTTTCCGGCATAAGTAGTGATGACCTTCAAAAGCAATCCCGCCTCAGAAGGAATACCGGGACCCGGACTGAGGATGATCTTATCAAAAGGAGCAAGTTGATCAAGTTCGAACTGATCATTACGCCATACCGTACATTCAGCCCCGAGTTCCTTCACCAAGTGGGCAAGATTATAGGTAAAGGAATCATAATTATCAATAATAACAACTTTCATCTTTAAAACGAATAAAAAAGTTTATGGCATAAGGTTACATCAGAAGAGCAGGCAAAGAAGAGTCTGCCTCTCGAAGAAACCAATCCTTTATAATTTTTCTGCGATGTGGATTGCCTTGACCAGCGCAGCAAGTTTATTATTACTCTCATTGAGTTCGTATTCATCATTGCTCTTAGCCACGACCCCACTGCCAGCCTGGAACCAAAGTTCATTATTGCGGCTGATGAACGTCCGGATGACAATAGCCTGGTTCAGGTCACCGTTGAGTCCGATATAACCGATACAGCCTCCATAAGCCCCACGATTATGAGGCTCCAACTCACTGATCAGTTGCATGGCACGTACTTTAGGCGCCCCACTGAGCGTGCCTGCAGGGAAAGTATCAAAAAATTCCCGAATAGGATTTGCACCGTCATTAAGTATGCCGCTCACCCGGCTTCCCAAGTGAATGACATGGCTATAGAACTGCAGGTTCTTGTAGAAATCCACTTTCACATCATGGCAATTTCTGGACAGATCGTTCCTCGCCAAGTCAACCAGCATCACATGCTCTGCGTTTTCCTTAGGATCAGTCCTCAGAAATTCAGCAGCCTTACGATCCTGCTCCTCATCACCGGTGCGCTTCGTCGTACCTGCGATCGGATCGATGTAAGCCCTCTTCCCATCGACCCTATTATGCGTCTCAGGAGAAGAACCGAAAATGCGGAATCCCCCGAAATCAAAATAGAACAGATAAGGTGAAGGGTTGATTGACCTCAAAGCCCGATAGAGTTTGAAGTCATCCCCCTCATACTTCTGGCAGAAGCGGCGGGAAATGACGATCTGAAACACATCCCCCCTCAGGCAATGCGCCACACAGCGCCGGATATTCGCCTTATGCTGCTCATCGGTCAGAGTACTGAAACTCTCCCCCACGGGATGGAAGTCATAAGGTTTTACGGTATCCTTGTTGATGTTACGCATCAGATCAGTTATACGACTCTTCCCCTCATCCGAAGAAGCCCCGTCCGGCAGAAGAGCGATGACCTCCATCTGATTATTGAAATGGTCAAAGACGACGATATTCTCATAGAAGATATAAAGGATGTCAGGGGCATCATTCTTTTTCATGGTCGTATCCTTGACCGGGATATTCTCGAAATAACGTACCGCATTGAAAGAGGTATAGCCGTATACGCCACAGTAATGGCTGCCCTCACCCTCAACCTTAAAACAACTGAGGAAGTCACTGAAAGCCTTCGCTATCGTCTCCTTGGGCAGATCTTTCAGTTGTCTGGCATTTTCAGCTGCCTGCCGCACCATATCCTCAGGTTCAGGTCCATCGTATCCCGGCACACTCCTGACCTCCTTAGAGCCGTCAGGGAAAGACATCTCTATTTTTCCATGGCTGACAGCGATGCTGGCAATCGGGTGAATACCTATAAAGGACCGGCTGTTTTCCTTGCCATGATAGTCAGAACTTTCCATGAGAGCCGACTGAGGATAAAGGTCCCGCAAACGCATATACACGGCTACCGGTGTATAGAGGTCTGCCAGGATCGTATGGGTCGCGGTATGATAATGATAATTCTTCATCTTCGAAATATTTAATATACGGTACTGTTAACTTTAGAATTTTCCATATTCTTTAGCCATTGCCTTGTTTTTCAGGTACGTCTCGACATCCTTGTCGCCACGGCCGCTCACCGTCAGTACGACGACATCCTCAGGTTTGAATGTCAGTTTCTTCAGTGTTGCCAAGGCATGAGCACTCTCGATAGCCGGGATGATACCCTCGAGACGAGTCAGTTCATAACCGGCATAAATCGCCTCATCATCATTGATGGCAAGCACTTTCTCCCTGCCCTTTCTCGCCAAGTCAGCATGCATAGGTCCTATGCCCGGGTAATCCAGTCCTGCGCTGATGGTGAAAGCCTGTTCGATCTGACCGTCGTCAGTCTGCATGACAAGAGTCCGTGCGCCATGAATGATTCCCTCAGTTCCGCAATGGATCGTCGCTGCGGTATAAGGCGTATCCACACCTTTTCCTCCGGCTTCAGCGAGCACGATTTTCACACGGTCATCATCGATATAATGGTAAATGGTGCCGGCAGCGTTCGACCCGCCTCCTATACAAGCTATCAGATAGTCAGGATAGTCACGACCGATCTTCTCCTTCAACTGCCATTTAAGTTCTTGGCTGATCACACTTTGCATTTTCGCCACGATATCAGGATAAGGATGCGGCCCCATAGTAGACCCTACAAGATAATAAGTATTTTCAGGATGACAGCACCAGTCACGAATAGCGGCAGAGCAAGCATCGCTCAAAGTCATGTTGCCTGTTGTGACGGGATGTACGCGGGCACCCAGCATCCTCATCCGTTCGACATTCGTATGCTGTCGCTGCACATCAGTTTGACCCATGAATATCTCGCACTCCATATTCATCAAGGCGCAGACAGTCGCAGTGGCCACCCCATGTTGACCGGCACCGGTCTCAGCGATCACGCGCGTCTTCCCCATCTTACGTGCCAAGAGGATCTGTCCGACCGTATTATTGATCTTATGGGCACCCGTATGATTGAGGTCCTCACGCTTCAGGTACAACCGACAACCATATTTCTCACTCATGCGCTTCGCATAATAAAGAGGTGAAGGTCGCCCGACATAGTCTTTCAACAGAGATTCATACTCGCTCTTGAACTCCTCACTCTCCATGATCGGGCGATAAGCATTCTGCAAGTCTGTCACACATTTATAAAGGATTTCCGGTACATACGCTCCTCCGAACTTCCCGAAGAAGCCATTCTCGTCAACTTGATATTTCTTCATGATTAATTCTGTTTATCCGTTCTGTCTCCCGACTTTCACGACAACAGCAACGCAAGTCCGCCATCGTCAAGTGCAGGAACGATTTCAATTAATGTTCCAAGGCCTCATAGAGCCGATCCATAGCCTGATCAGGATCACCTGTCTCATTGAGCAAACTCACGAATTTTGAACCGATAATTGCACCTGCGGCATTATCCTGAGCACTCTTCAGGGTCTGCTTATTGCTGATGCCAAAACCTATCATCCGCGGGTTTCTCAGATTCATCGCATTGATCCGGTTGAAATAAGCCAGTTTGGCATCGCCGAAATTGCTCTGAGCGCCTGTGATGCTCGCACTCGACACCATATATATAAAGCCTTCCGTATGGTCATCGATGAAGTGTATCCGCTCCTCGCTAGTTTCCGGAGAGATCATCATGATGACCCGGACATCATACCTGTCGGCTATCGGTTTGACATCTTCCTGATAATCCTTAAAAGGCAAATCAGGGATAATGCAGCCACTGACGCCACATTCCACACAACTCTTGAAGAAGTTTTCGAAACCATAGTGCATGATGACATTCAGATACCCCATCAGGACAAGTGGAATATTCACCTGATCCTTGATGGCCTTCAACTGCCCGAAGAGTTTTTTCAGTGTCATTCCATTCTTGAGGGCAACTGTTCCGGCAGACTGGATGACAGGGCCGTCAGCGAGAGGATCACTGAAAGGAATCCCGACCTCGATCATATCTATCCCCCGTTTTTGCAAGGTCAGGATGACCTTTCCGGTCATCTCCAACTTCGGACAACCGGCACAGAAATACAAAGAGAGTAATTTACGGTCTCCCCGATTTCGAAACAATTCATTGATTTTGTTCATATTTCCTAGATTAATATTTTTATTCGTTTTCATATTCCTCAAGTGCAGTCCCTTATCCCGCTGCAACCTGTCCCTTTAGAACTCAACTCCGGACCTGCTCTATAAAAGTCTGCAACTTATCAATATCTTTCAGGGCGGGAGAGATCTCAAAGCGACTGTTCAAATCGATACCGGCAAACTTCGGATGATGGAAAGACCTGACACGCGCGGCATCTTCAGGACCTATCCCACCGCTGAGCAGGAAGGGCGTATCTCCATCATAGCCATCCAAGACAGACCAGTCAAAATGTCTGCCGCTGCCACCTGCAGAGTTGCATTTGGTATCAAAGAGAAAATAGTCCACCGCTCCCTCATAAACCTTATACCGATCAACGTCAGCCGGTTCCTTGACAGAAATTGCCTTGATGAGTTTGATGCCCGGACAAATATCAGGGTCAAGAGTTTTCCTCAGATTCTCACACAACACGCGAGACTCCTGACCGTGCAACTGGATGGCTGTCAAGCCATAATCGTAAATAGCCCTGATCATCTTCTGAGGCATCTCATCGACAAACACCCCCACTCTCTCAGGTTTTCCATCCCCCGCAGTATCCCCTTTGGAAAGCTTTGGGAAATTCGGATTAGCCAAGACATACCTAGGACTTTTAGGGAAAAAAATGAATCCCATCAAGTCAATATCCAGTTGAGATACCGCACGGATATTTGCAACGTCACGCAAGCCACAGACCTTTATTTTCATGCTGTTATCATTTTTCGTATCAGTTATACCGACCATTTCCTACGAGCATAAGACCGACAGGAAACAGGAGCAGATCAAATGCCCTTCCAGAGTCAAGTCAGCGAGCCTGCCTTGCCCTGCACTGAGCGATGAAGTCAGCCAAAGCCTTCCCCGGCTCAGCCTCTTTCATGAAATACTCACCCATCAGAAAGCCGTTGAAACCGACCTGACGGAGGCGCTCTACAGTCTTGGCATCATGAATGCCACTTTCACTGACCTTACAAACCTGCTCAGGCAGACGACTGACGAGTTTTATGCTGCTTTTCACATTCGTATGGAACGTCCCAAGATGACGGTTGTTGATCCCATACATGTCAGGTTCCAAGTCGACATAGTCGAAGTCACGTTCCTGATGCATCTCCAATAGGACTTCCAATCCCAGTTCATGAGCCTTGTGCAACAAACCCCGGCATTCCTCTTTCGTCAGATCTGCTGCAATAAGCAGGACAGCAGAAGCTCCGCACAACCGGGCCTGAAAGAGTTGGTATTCATCTATGATGAAATTCTTATACAAGATCGGGATCGTCACTCCCACAGCCCTCGCCTGCCGGATAAACTCATCATCACCTCCGAAATACTTCATGTCTGTCAGGATGCTCAGCGCCGCAGCACCATTCTCCTGATAGGCAATGGTCACCTCTGACGGTTTCGCATCCCGATGGATCCAACCCTTACTGGGAGACTTCCGCTTGAATTCACTGATAATGCCAGTGTCGGATGCCATCAAGGCCTTGCGCATGGAACAGACAGGTGAAGCAAACTTTTCCAGATCCTGCATCTTCTGTTCGACCATATTGTAAAGGTTCTCAGGAGTGATGATTTGTTTGAATTCATCCACCTCCAAGCGCTTATGAGCCACTATTTCTTCTAATATATCCGCCATTTCTCAAGTTTTAAAGTCAGGAAAAACATTTCCAAAAGCCATTGCACGGTCTTATTCCGATTCAGAATTTACAGTCAGGATAATACCGGCGATGCCTTCAACTGATGTCATTGATTAAGTTCCTTAAATTTCCGGAAGGCAGCGAGAGCCTTGCCACTGTCGATGCTGTCGCGGGCGATCTCAATACATTCGGGGATACTCTTCTTCCCCTTCTCCATAGTTTGGATGCCAAAGGCAGCATTGATCATGACGACATTCTTCTGTCCGGGCAAGGCCTTGTTTTCCAACACATTGTCAAATATGCGGGCAGCCTCTTCCTGAGTAGCACCAGCCACCAGTTCTTCAGGTTTGGTCAACTCAAACCCGAAATCTGCAGGTTTGAAAACTTTTTCATAGTTGTTTGTAGCCACCTTGAAGTCACCGGTCAAACTGATCTCGTCATATTTATCAATACTGTTGACAATGGCGAAATCGATGCCCAACTTCTGATAGACCTGTTGGTAAAGTCTCATCTGATTCAGGTTAGCTACACCCAAGACCTGACACTTCGGACGACTGGGATTGACCAACGGACCGAGCAGATTGAAAACAGTCGGAAACTGAAGTGCTTTTCTCAACGGACCAACAAACTTCATAGCCTTCGCAAAGAGTTGGGCATGAAGATAGACGATATTAGACCCTTCCAAACTCCGGTTGAGTTTGGCATTATCCGCAGTAAAGACGATGCCATGATTCTTGATGACATTAGACGCGCCACTCACGGAAGTAGCAGCAAAATTGCCATGCTTGGCAACTTTATAGCCGGCACCGGCAATCACGAAACAAGAAGTAGTGGAAATGTTGAAAGTATTCTTTTGATCCCCACCTGTACCCACGACATCCACATAGCGGTCACTATCAAGTTTTACAGGTACCCCTGTAGCCAGGATACCGTCACGGAAGCCGAGCAACTCGTCCACGCTTACGCCACGCATCTGCAGTGCTGTCAGCAAAGCAGCGATCTGAGCTTCAGGATAAGCTTCCTTGGTAATCCCGATGATGATGTTCTTCGTCTCTTCACGGGTCAACTCTTCATGATTCAGCATTTTTGCCAGAATGTTCTTCATTTCCATAGTTCTGTTCTCCTTTATTATGTGATTAATATTTTTATTCCGTTCCCTTGTCTACACTCCGATAGCCCATCCCGGATCTTACTCACCGAATAAGCATGAAAAGAAAAAAGGCCTGTCGCAAGAACGACAGGCCTTTATTTCTTTGAAGATATCTACACGGCTGCTCGACTCACGACTGATTTAATCTTGAGTTACGCCACCACCATGCTAAAACGACGATATTCTTCATTTATTTTTCTTGATATATGACCATCCTCCCACTTGACAAACATTGTCAGAGTTGTTCGAGGACAATTTCTTCATTTCACATCTGCAAATATATCACTTTAAATTTAAATAACCAACAATTTGAAAGAAAAATTACTGATAAATATATATTTTTTCATTCTGGCAAAGGTTAAAGTTACATTCACCTTATTATATAAGAAAAACGCCATTGACATTTACACATACACAAAAGCGTCAATATCTGTGATTATTTCTGATCAAACCATGTGGAATCTTCCTTTTAGTGTAATAATATACTCGTATGTGCGTTAAAATACTATATAACATGAATAAAGGAATGCTTATGAAGAATCCTATACATAACATGGATAAGGAACAGATCGCCTGCAAGTCACTTCATCCTTCGGAAAGGACGCTCAATCTGATCAGGCAGATCGCCTACACTTATCAAGTGATCAGTCTGAACGGCAGAAAAGAAGTAATATGCCTGAACTGAACGAACGAACTATTTCCAAGAGCAAAATGAAAACGATGGTATCCCCCTCACTCCTCTCTGCGAATTTCCTCGACCTGAAAGGAGAAATAGAAATGATCAATCAGAGCGAAGCTGACTGGCTGCATTTAGACGTTATGGATGGAGTCTTCGTACCCAATATCAGTTTCGGTTTCCCCATCATCCAAGCGATCAGCACGATCTGCAAGAAACCCCTTGACGCACACCTCATGATCGTGCACCCAGAACGTTATATCCACCAAACAGCAGATGCGGGGGCAATGATGATGAACATCCACTATGAGGCATGTACACATCTCCACCGTGCCATTCAGCAAATCCATGATGCCGGCATGAAGGCAGGAGTCACCCTGAACCCGTCTACACCGGTGTGCATGCTCGAAGACATTATCGGAGATGTGGATATGGTACTGTTAATGGGGGTGAATCCGGGATTCGGAGGTCAGAAATTCATTGAGAATACCATCAAAAAAGTGGTACGTATCAAGCACCTGATCAGTGCTTCAGGCAGTCAGGCGCTCATCGAAGTGGACGGCGGCGTATCAGCTGCAACGGCTCCCCGACTGGTCAATGCCGGAACGAATATTCTGGTCAGCGGGAGTTATATTTTCAAAAGTCCGAACCCGCTTCAGACCATCCATGAGTTAAAGACTCTCGGAGCGACCCTGTAAAAAGATATATCAGCAATAGACTTTCCGATATGGATTCAACACGAATCCCAAAACCGGAAAGTCACTTCAGTTGTAACTCCAGATGATAATCTTTGACCATCTTCCTCAAGTTCACAAGCGCGTATCTCATACGTCCCAGACTGGTATTGATGCTGACATTCGTCAGTACGGAAATCTGCTTGAATGTCAGTTTCTGATAATAACGCAAGAATACGACCTCGCGCTGGACAGGAGGAAGAAGTTCGATCATATTTTTAATATCATGCATCACCTGATGGTGCATGATATCATTTTCAATATTATCCGGAGCCATCGTATCCCCGATATAATCCGGAAAATCATAACCTTCAAGGGTATCTACGATCTTTCTGGTCTTCTTTCTGCGGTACCAGTCGATGATCACATTATGGGCAATACGTATACACCACGCCCCGAATTTTCCGGAAGAAGCATATTTGCCCTCATGTAATTTGCGGATAACCTTGACGAATGTTTCCTGAAAGACATCATCGGCTACATTCTGATCACCCACCCAAAACAAGATATACGAGAAGAGACTCGACTGGTTACGCGAAAGCAACAAATCGAATGCTCTGTTATTTCCCGCAACGTAAGACATAGCCAGTTCCTCGTCACTCATGTCCTCCAAATGCTTTGGTATTGGTTGGTTTTGTTCAGACATTAATATGACCTTAGATTTTGAATAGATAGTCCTTCATCTGTGTTTGACTACTGCAAATATAGATTTTTTTTTCATTTTGACCAAATTTCCTACAGATATTTTAAAGAATTAAAGGAGTCCAGGGATTTTACGCTGCAGAATGTCAAGACAACAGATCTGTCCTTTTTCATTTCAAACTGTAATCACTGCAGTCCAGCAGACCGACAAGTCCCTGATACGTCCCCCGATAGCCGAACAACATCAAGCCCTTTCCATAATTTTCAGGATGGTCTATCAGATTAAGGTCATTCTTCATACTCTTCCCTTTGAGATAAACCGCTATCATCCGGGCCGGTCTCGTCTCACTCCGGCTACCCGCCAAAAGCACGGAAGTTTTTCCTGTAAAGTCCTTTGGTGAGAGGTACACCTTCTTCTTATAGGCACAGCCCACGATATACCCGGACACATACACCCCGCAACTGACATTATTGTCCAGGAACTCATTGACGGTAAGCGTGTCACCCGTGTGAAAAATGACAGGGTCTTTTGAAGGAGGGTCAGAGCCAGGGTCAGTACCGTCATCAGGGTCCTGAGGAATGACGGCAGTCGTATCTCCCGAATCACCGGGGCTGTCTGTAGAATCCGAAGGGTCGACCTCAGTCGAAGACCCTCCCCCCGACTGACTTACATCAGAAAGATCTGTTTTTTCACAAGCTGATAGCAATAGGATGCTGAAGAAACAGCATTCCCAAACGTGTAGTGTTTTCATAGAATATCATATTAAAATTGTCATTCACTTCCCAAGAGCAGAAAAAGAAACAGCAGTCTACCTCTGAGCCGCCCAAATACGACACCAGTCCACCTTATTCCATTCCGAAAGAATCAATGTCTCATTCTCCACATGAACATTGTTTTTTATAGTACTAGTCCGACAAAGATAATAAATAATTTTCATTTCTCAAACCTTTTAACCCAAAAGGAGGTTGATGCAGGATGCACCAACCTCCGAAGGCGATTTCGCTACAACCTGCGAAATCTAAAAAACATATTACAAATATAAATCATCTCTCTTGTATTTCCAAATTTTTTTGTTTAAAAGTTATAATTTTCTCATTATTAATGCCTAACGTTAAAAAAAAGTCGTATTTTTGTCTTCAATAAAGGCACATCAATACAAACTACAATACCGATAAACAATTCAAGGACCATTTGCGACGACAGATACGAAACAATTTCGTCTAATCTTAATTATTCTATTTAAAAACAATCCATTAAATCATGAGATACCTCAAAATTTTATTATTTGCCGTATTATTACCGTTTTGTGCTGAGGCGCAGGAATGGAATGACAAGGAATACCAACAGATCGTCAGTCAGATCCAACTTCCGGAGATCGCTTCACGCAGCCTCTCTGTGACTGTTTACGGCGCAAGTCCGAAGGCCTCTGCTGCCGTCAATCAGAAAGCGATCAACAAGGCCATAGACGTCATCTCCTCAAAAGGGGGCGGTAGGGTCATCATCCCTAAAGGAACATGGAACACCGGTGCCATCAGACTCAAGAGTCATGTCAATCTGGTCATCGAGAAGGATGCCACCCTCCATTTTGCCTTCGAGCCGAAATTGTACCCCTTAGTCCTCACGTCATGGGAAGGTCTGGCTTGCTGGAATTACAGTCCTTGTATCTATGCCAGACAAGTCACAGACGTAGCGATCACAGGACAAGGGACCATCGACGGCGGGGGCAACAATCAAACTTGGTGGCAGTGGAACGGTTCTCCTCGATTCGGCTATAAAGAAGGCATTACCAAAGAGAGTCAGAAACTCGGTTCCAGGGCAAGACTGGAAGAGATGGGTGAAAATGACGTACCAGTCAATCAACGCCGATTCGGGATGGGACAAGGTTTGCGGCCGCAACTGATACATTTCAATCAGTGCGAACGGATCCTCATCAAAGACGTCCAACTCCTCAATTCACCTTTCTGGGTCATCCATCCCCTTCTCAGCAAAGGCATCACGGTAGATGGCGTACAAGTACACAATGACGGACCTAACGGAGACGGCTGTGATCCTGAGGCATGTGAAAACGTCCTCATCCAAAACTGCTTCTTCCACACTGGAGACGACTGCATCGCTATCAAGAGCGGGCGCAATAATGACGGACGTCTCTGGGGAAAACCTTCCAAGAACATCATCATCAGGAATTGTAAGATGGCTGACGGACATGGCGGAATCGTCATCGGCAGTGAGATCTCAGGCGGATGCGAGAATGTATATGCAGAGGACTGTCAGATGAACTCCCCCAATCTCCAACGCGTATTAAGGATCAAAACCAATAATTGCCGGGGAGGACTGATACAGAATATCAACTTGAGAAATATTACAGTGGGACAGTGCAAGGAGGCTGTCATCAGGATCAACCTCAACTACGAACCCAAGGAAAACTGCTACCGAGGGTTTGAGCCTGTCGTACGCGATGTCAGCGTAGAAAATGTCACTTGTCAGAAAAGCGAATATGGCATTTTGATTGACGGACTTGACAGCATTGTGAACATCAATAACATTCATGTCAAGAACTGCCGTTTCAATGGGGTAACAGTAGAACCTGTAAAGATCACCGGAAAGACCGGCAACATCCATTTTGACCAGTTGTACATCAACAATTCCCTGATCCTGAATGCCACTGAAATCCCTTATAAGCACTGCAGTGAATGGCTGACCTATTCCGAAATGAAGCGGACACCCCATCCCTACCTTCTCGACTTTTCCAAAAAGCCGAAATGGGGTTATGTCATGGGCATAGAACAGGAGGGCATGCTGGATACCTATCTGCGGTACGGTGGAGACACGATCATCAATTATCTGAAAGAATATCCGGAAAAGATGATCGATGAAAAAGGCAAGGTCATCGGTTATGACTACAACACATTCAATCTTGACAACATCCGTACTGCGAAATACATCCTGCGGATGCAGGAACTCTTTCCACGACAAGGCAATGCCAAAGCACTCAAGACTTTTTTCAAGCAACTGCAACATCAGCCACGAACTGCTAACGGCGTGTTCTGGCACAAAGCGATCTATGCCAACCAAGTATGGCTAGACGGTATTTTCATGGGCCTGCCCTTCTATACGGCCTATGCTCACCAGTATCTTTCTCCAAAGAAAGCTTCAAAGATTTACAAAGATGCCATCGATCAGATCCTGACGACAGACAAGCGGACATACGATTCGAAGACCAAACTATGGAAACATGCATGGGATGCCACACACAGCCAGTTCTGGGCCAACAAGGAAAACGGACAAAGTCTGCATACGTGGGCAAGGGCACTCGGTTGGTATGCAATGGCATTGACAGAATGCCTGGATCAGATTCCGCAGAATTTTCCCAGACGTGATTCCGTCATACTCCTGCTCAACAAGGTCATGAATTCAGTGATCAAATATCAAGATAAGAAGACAGGAGTTTGGTATGATGTCATGGATGTGACTTCCCCAGACAATTATCTGGAAGCAACGGCATCTTCCATGTTCACTTATGTCCTTCTAAAAGGGGCGCGGTTAGGTTATCTCCCGAAAAGTGCAGGGCAAGCAGGTGTCAAAGCCTACCAAGGTATTCTCAGACAATTTATCAAAGTGAATCCGGACAAGACCATTTCACTCACAAGGTGTTGCTCAGGCAGCGGACTGGGGCCGGGTCCGGGACCTTATGTCAAGAAACCTGATTACAAGCGGGACGGGAGTTTCAAATATTACATAAGTGAACCCATCCGTGACAATGATGCCAAAGGCATCGGGCCCTTCCTTTGGGCTAGCCTTGAGATGGAAAAAACAACCCCAAAAGCTGTGTCTGAATGACTTGGGCTACTATAGGTAGGCACTTCTACGAAGAATGAATACGAAGAACTGATAATCAGGTTCAGGTGCTTGCCAATAAATGAGGACAGCACGATTTGTTCAACTGTGACGATCTGTTCTGAAAGATTTAAAAGAAAGCACCTATATTTTTCACTTATAAACGGAGAAAGAATCGACTAATTCATATAATTTTCATACTGCTATCTTTCGAGAAAGTCAGCGCTATGTCTCGAGAAAGTCGGCGTCTTGTTTCTCGAAAGAGCCGGCTGTGTTTCTCGAAACTACCAGTCCGTTTTTCTCGGTTGTGTGAGTACCTTCATTTCCGGAGTAAATGGGTATTGTTGCTTCTTCGGAAGTGTCACGAGTTAGTCCTCTCTTTCCCCATTCTTCTCAAGAGAAGGATCCCCTTTCTAAGAAATCTGCTTTGGTATATATACTGACGAGGATTCACCAACTTCCCTATCAACAATAGTACATTCTCTCAATCATTTCATCGAAATCTTTCTGATGAAGAGAAGAACTGTGCCTGATCTTTGACCTGTAATTATAGATGGTCTGCGGTGAATAATGCAGAAAACCGGCAATGCTGATACTGTCGGTCACGCCCAAACTGATCAGAGCGTAAATACGCAGTTCAATGCTCAAGGTATCAGGCTCCGATACAAAAATCTGCTTATCCGAGTCCAGAAACTGATTGAACTTATTTATAAAATCCGGATGGAGGTTGAGGAAAGCAATATCAAACTGGCGATAGAAATCGGAGAAATTTTCATCTATATTAGAACTTTTCTCCAATTTCTTAATCGCTATGCTTGCCTTGCCTGCTACCAACAAATTGAAAATATTCTTCCTGAATTTCATCTCCTCAGAGATATACCTTGAGATGAGGAGATAGTCATTGATGAAATAGGTATTGCGTCTTTTCAATGCTTCCTCCAATCGTCTGTTGATATTTTCAATCTTCAACCTTGATTCCAAGTTTTGTTCCATCAAGTCCGCCTGTTCATCTTTGGACTCAAGCAACCTATTCAACAAAGCCGTTTTCCTGCGATTCTGGTGAAAAGAACAATAAAACTGTATGAATAAAATGATAAACTCAATGAGCAGGAGGATGATGATCACAGATAGGGCATGCACCCTGTTTTGCAACCGCGCATTATAATTTTCAGAAGCGGCAGTCTGTGCACGGATGATATACGGACTGCGGGGCATCGCATCAAACAACTCCAAGTTTTCAGTGCAAGCCATCGCATAAGCATAAGCTCTTTTCAAATTCAATCGGACACCGGGAGATTCAAGAAGGTACATCAAGGCAGGCGCGTCACAATTAGCCTTACGAATATCATTGATGGCAGACTGAATCAGATAATAATCACAAAATTCAGGTTTATTTTTTGTCTTATATGTTTTTGCCAACGCAAATTCAAGCATCGAGGCCTGAATAGATGAAGGAGGGGCAAACTTCAACTGGTATAAAAGTCTGCCACTTACATCATGATCGGTCATCAAAGCTTCATAATAATCATGGATCCAAAAATAACCGGGAATATATTTCTCATATTTGTTCCAGCAAGTCTTCAACATTGAATCATTTTGTCCGGCATTCATCCAGTCGATTTCTGCAGGCTGCCTATTTCGCCAAGTATACTCTATTTCTGTAATGGCAAATTTCTGTTGGAGTTGGGGCGGCAAATTCTCTATAGCACCACATTTTTGCAGTTCATCGTCAGCTGCAGGGAACCATCCATGTAAAATCAGAGCCATCGCCTTGTCTAATTCGGCCTGCAGAACCAGTGATTGAGCCCCTTGTTTCTGAGAGATCTTCTCATATTTGTCGGCATACGCGATAGCGGAATCGGTATTAAATTTCAGATACTCGTCATACAGACGTTTGTAGATGACCCCTCTGTCGTTATCCAGCGTGCACTCGTTAAGGGACTCCTCAAGACTGAACAAGTCCTGTTTCTTCTTCAAGATATAGAATTTCCGATTACGCAAAGCCCGATCCAATTGGTTGAAATGTGCTTCCAAGTCGATTTTATCAGACTTGCCCGGTGCACCATACAAATACAAGGTGCACATTAACAGAAACATAACAATAAACCGAGTTGCATTCATGATTTTTTATAATTTTATCAGATAACTCCCCCCCTGCGCAGAAGAATAATCTTGTTCTGCTCTCTATTATAAAATGCTCTAATTTTAATTCTTAAATCTCACGTCCAAGAGGCTGTTGGCAAAGACCTCTTAATCTATATCAGTTCATTATATTTCTTATAGAAAGACTGTGCTGTACTCAAAACTTTTTTCCTTTTTTAGAACTTCCAGCATCAGCGATCAATTCTTCTTTCACGGGTCTTAAAGACAAATCTGGAACTTAACATTCACATTATAGGGATGGTATATAGCCTATATGCTAGGATAATCATATCTTGTTAAAGCAGTATAAAACTAATATAGTCATAATTTCCGAGACGATGATATGTAAAAACTTTTTTTATAAATAATTTACAATTATTTCCCTTAAGAGTACCAGATTCATAGACGCCAAAAAGACGGAAACATCAATGTCCGTCTAACCACTCCCTTCTAAACTTTGATAGCCTCATCTTCGATTGCTAAAAGTGTTTAGGACCTGTTACTTCTATTTCTCACGATCATACTCATCTATCTTTCATTTATATTTTTAGAGGAATTTCAATAAGGACACCAACAGTTCCTCATTTTCTTCCAGTTTAATCTCAATTTATAAAATTATAGTCAACCGAAGATCTGTTGAAGTTGCTTATCCAGTTTTGCAGGTGAACAATCTTTGAGTATCACATTTTTAGACTTATCCAGCAAATAAATGGTAGGCATCGCTTGAATGAAATAGATGGATTTCTTGAACACCTCGCCTCCGGGGCTTCTGGCATCTATCCAGGAATCAGGTATCAGCCCTCTGCCTTTCTCCCACTTTTCAGTATCTTCATCAGGGTAAACCGCCAGAACTTTTATCTTGGGGTTAGCCAGCAATCTCATTTTCTTCAATTCTGCGGTCGCTCTATGGCAGTTTTCACAGTCCGGATCATAGAAGAACAACAAGATATAATCCCCTTTCGTGTCATAGAGGGTATGCTTTATTCCACTTCTATTCTCATAGACAAAGTCTGAAGCCTGATCACCACACTTATTCTTCTTCACATTATCAAATTGGAAGCTTAATTTGCTCAGATCCGTTTCAGAAAGATGAGGAAAATGCATCAAACTTTGTAAGAAAGAAAGATACAAATCCGTATTGTGCATCGGAGATTCCGGATCATAAAGATAATGTTCGAGTTGTGTAGAGAAATAATTCCGGGATACATCCGGAGCTTTTTCAGTATCAGACATAAAATGTTGTACAGCTGCAGTGGCAGTCTTCGAATCTATCCGTTCCAACAGATCCAGAAAATTCACCAAGCCCTGTTCAGTCTGAGGTTGGTGAACCAATGCAGTATCCTGAAACGCATAATTGTCCCAATAATGAGCCAGCAAATAATCCGTACGTTCAGAAACAGAACGCAATGATTCAGGAATTGAAGGATAAGGAAACCCCGTCTCCTTATCCTTCACAGATTCCTTTGTCAAGACCTGCCCTTTTCCCAACATAGCAAAAGGACCGACCAACAAACAAAACAAAAACAATATAACGACTTTTTCCAAAAAGCAAAAATTTAAGACAATTGATTAAAAACCTTAATATGTAAAAGTCAGTTCCTTCGTTTCAAAATCACCAGCCTTGATATACAACTCACCCGTATCACCTGGATTGTTCTTCCTTACTGTCTTAAAAATCAAATTATAAGTCTTCTTTTCCGTTGCATAAAAGGTGTACCAGAAGTTCCAAGGCTGATTGATATCAGCCGTTGATTCGACAGAGACACCTAGATTATTTTTGTCAGTAGGATTCAAATCATTGGAAGCAAATTTGATCTCCAAAGGCATCAAGGCATCCGGATAATAAGAGGGTACTGTGAAAGTCAACTTAACTTCGCTTCCAGCATCTGTACCGACATTTGAAGGCGGGTCTATTGCAAGATCATCACCGAAAGAGAAATTATCAATAGATACGATGTGAATTCGACGCACCAAACCTGTTTTATCTTTAAGGTACAATGTCCCAAACTGAGCAATACTGCTCACATCATTGAGTTTGATCGTAACCTTTCCATCCCCTGTTGTCGCGTCATAAGATGTGACAGAGCAAACGCTAGGGTCGGCAACACCGTTATCAGACAACCATCCAACCTGAAAAGAACTGGTATCAATATTTCCAAGAGTCGAAACATACTTGAAATCAATGGTCTGTTCTCCACTAGCATGAAACACCTGAGTTGTACCGTTTGTAATGGTCAACGTGCTGTTATCGTTAGATATACCGGGAATAATGTCATCAACATACAAGAAAGGATCGTTAGCAGCATCCCCGTTCAAAGCTCCAATAAAGCTATCATATCCTAACGACAATGCCAATTTTTTGATTACAATCCTATATTCATGGTTTCTAATGATAGGCAGCATATTAAATTCGGCATTTTCCAATAAAATCTTATAATACTTTACACTCCCGTCTTTATATGTCACCTTCAGGATAACAGCTAAAGGATCACTACTACTGTTAGGCTCCTCAAAGACATATTGGGAGGGAGTATTTGGAAGAACATCTTGAGGAGTAGGAAACTTAGACTGATCCTCAGGTTCTGTTACGTACTTCACGCCGACCGAGTCATTATAAGCAAACGGAGCATCCAAATGGTTTTTATCGAAAGGAGCCATAGTCCCCTTCTCTAAACCGTTGCATACCGCAAAATCAACCGATTGAATGTCCGATGTCTCGTTATCTACAGTAATTTCAGCACGATCGCGAAGCAGATATATCGTATTAGTCCCAGAGTTTAAGAAATTAAACATTTCATCAGATGTTGAGAAACGCTTATAACCCCAATAAGTCATCTGGGAATCTTTCATTGAAGAATTCAAAGAAGGAATAAGTACATTCTCAGACACCCCCATACTCTCAGTATCATTAAATGAAGAGAAATTCCCATTTGCCACAAAATGTATACGACAAGTTGTCGAAGGTATTGTGCCTGACAAGACATAGTCTCCATCACTCTCCAGAGACTTAGAGAACGTCACTTTACGCCGCCCAATAAAATAGCCATCCTTATCAAAACACAACAACTGGAAATCCCTGATCGTCTCATCTACAGTTGCTCCGGTGGCACGCGTATCTTGTATCCATGTTGGAACAGATACCTTCAAATGAACTTGAATTTCTTTCCCAACGGTAGCAGGATCACGTCCCGAATCATCTGTACAAGCAGACAACGTCAAAAGAAAGACACTCAAAATTATATATAACCAATCATTCTTTCTCATAGCTATTATTTCTTTTGTTCATCAAGTTCCTTCACCTCTTCAGGTGACAGGTCACGTACACAGCGGACATAATAAGTATTATGATCTCTACCATTTGATCCATTGGATAATATTTCATAGGTTTTTCCATCGGCAGCATAATAATACTTTCCTTTTAAAACAGGATCCATCACTGTATTATCACCCTCTTGGTATTTCTTTATAATATCTAACTCTTCATGTGTAGGCAATCTCCACCCGTCATATTTATTCTTTTTTGTATCAACTTCTCGATAAGTCTTGCAATGTTTAGCAACCAACATGCCCTCGTTACTATAATTTAATGGATTGACCACACCTAATTGGGAGGCAATCATAAACGCAGGAGAAACCACATTATCATTTGAAATCCCATCCTCATCCATTTTAGGATGAGAAATCGTATATTGATCACTCGTACTGGTTACCTCTATTACATACATACAACGATTATTAGTACTCTTATCTAAAACAGAACCTTTTACTGCAACATAATCTCCTGAATACTGTTTCTTATCATTAATATCATAGATACGATCACTATCGTAAACTCTAGCAAAAAATACTTGATTATTATCTTCAGTAATTTTTTTGTCAGAATGAGGTGTCTGATCCCTGATCCAGTCTACCCAAGTATCTAATGTTCTAGTAGAATACCAACCATCTATAAATTGGATGTATTCCAACGGATACTGTTTAACATAAACCTGCTGAGATTTTCCATCACCATTAGTGACAGTAAATTTAATATAACGGATTCCCTTATTGTCAGGAATATTTGAATGAATCGTAATAGTTCCCGTCCTTAGATTCGAAGATGGAACCACAGATATTCCATAATCGCCATAATTATCAGCATTAATCATCTGCTTATCTCCAACCTTATCATAATAATACACGGAATCAATTTTGATACTGGTAATATCGGAAGAAGAATAATAACGTACAGATGAATCATTATCAACATTCTGCATGATAACATTTGTAGGACTGACCAACAAATATCTAACCGAGTCAGCATTAATATCCACATCGTCTACGACCCAAGGAATCTTACTATAATTCACTGGTCCGAAAGGCTTATCGGTTAATTCCGTAGAACTTCCGAGCGTACATATAGTGTCATTGGAATTGTAGATAAAATTTCTTTCTGTTTTCTTTGTTGCAGTAGGAAGGAACGGGATACGATAATAGTTTCCAGTATATGTCTTTCCAGACGCTTTATCTTGAACAGGCAAATTGACTAGAATATACGGCGTATTTTCCAGTGGCTGCTTACTCCAGTCATTGGTATATGTGTAAGTAGTCACAGAATCACTCCCATCAGCATTCACTTGCATAGACCGAAGGGTACCGCTTGATTGTTCCGAAGGTTTAGTAGCGTTGGTTGAATCTATAACTGAAGTATTAGCCGTATAATTGACGAATTTCCAAGTGCAGGCATTGGGCAATAAAGTGTAAGTCTTTTTCATTTCCGGTGAAAGGGTGAGGAATAACTTTATCTTTGAAGCAGCACGCTTCAAATTGATTTTTATTGTCTCGTCTTCACCTGTAGTAGTCTTAGGCGACCAGTTCTGGATCTCACCATCCATCAAGAACGTTTTGTCTTTAGAGAAATCATCCGGATCTTTTTCACTTCCATCTCCATACATCTTGTAAATATCCGCATCAGTTTGTACCAAGGCTTTCAGCTGGTCAACTGTACGGATATCAGAAGCTCCCTGTGGACAGTTAGCCAATGCATAGACCTGATATTGTTCAGTATTCTTGAATTGATCACGCCAATCAAGTTCCGTATTCAACTGAAGATCTTTGTCTAGCGAAACATTCACGAAATGATCATATAAAAGTTGTGTGGTACCACTCTGATCAAAGATATAGATATCCAACGTCTTAATCTTATCCTCATTCAAGGTACCGTTCAAAAGTTTCTCATTCGAAGCTCTCGTAGGAGAGAAAGCCAAGGAATTAATACTGACTCCCACTTTAAGCCCATGAGCTTCTGAGGGATTTTCACTCAACATATCTGATGTGCAAGACGTCAACGCTGTCAGCAAGCAAAAAGATAGTATCAAACCAGAAAATATTTTCAGTTTCATCATTCACTCATTTTATTGATTTACAACAGGCAGTTTATTATACAGAGACTTTGAAACTTCTATATATGGTATATCTGTTTCACTACCAGGAAGTTTTTTGTCACCTGCATTGAACGGAACCTTGCCGGAATTAACTTCATTATATCCCGGAATGGTCAAATACAGATTAGCTTTATAGTTTCGATTGGGATCTGTGAGGTCAATATCCCGCTTGGGAACAAAATAGAAAGTAATCACTTGATTACCTCCAATTCCCGTCAATTGATCAGTGATACCGGAAGGAGTATTACCATTCAGCTTTATAAACCCAAAATCAGGATTATCTGTCTGAAGAATCCACTTCTGACCCTCAGGAGAAGACACGGTAAGCTGTAATTGATTGGCATATTTAACCGGATTATCCTTGTCATAAGCCACAGCGACAATACTATCCTGGTCTGTTTTATATGATCCACGACCAAGTAGTGTCTCAACTTTTGCACTGAAATTATATGTCCCTCCATTAGTCCAAGGCAGGATAGACAAATCAGCATTAAGGTTATCACCATTGAAATAAGCATATACTAGCAATTCATGATCTCTCAATAATTGACCGTTGATCACAAAATGTTGATGCATTATTGCAGAAGAACTACTTCTTTTATAATAGATTGTACAAGACAAAGGCTTGTTCGATTCCTTCAGATAAGACAAGGCAACCAAAGAGGCACTGTCAAGAAGTAAGTTCTTATAGGTTTGGGCATCTTCTGTATTCTCACGCTTTAAAGGTTGATTCACTTCCTTAATGTCGGTAAAAGGCTTTTCCGGAGAGATACCAGGATAAGCGATCGAGTCTGCATCATATCCTTTAGCTGTGACGATGTTGACAGAACTCGGATTTGGAATGGAAGCTGAATAATTAGCAGATATAGGAAAGACGTAGGACTCATTCGGAATTGTATTCCCGTCCAACGTAATACCAGTTATAGAAGGAGAAGACATCCCCTTTGATTTAGTCAGGAAGAAATCGACCTTGGAGACTGCCCTCAGTAATGGAATCTTCACGGTACCATTGCCATCCTTAAACTCGGCGACACTGATATTCTTGACAATTCGTGAAATCGGAAGTCCTTTTTGAGGAAGATCAGATACAGTTGGACCTGTTCCGAAAGCCAGACTGTCAAGTTGTCCTCTTGTAGACTTATCCGAAAAACTTCCCGCATTGGCCATGCTTCCGGCATTGGCCAGGATATACAGGTCACAGTTTTTGACAGTCTTAGGAACTTTTACCTGTGTAGAGAGATGTCCCTGTTTATCTTGATAACGTATAGCATCGTCTATCTCGATATAATCCAAAGGAGTAGCGTTAGCTCCGGGAATACTACTGTCAAACACCCATGCATGGATAGTATGGAAATCGGATTCTTCAGTAGAACCGGCTACGTCACTACTATCACCGACAGCACGAGTGCTGCTGCGCATGACAGCCTGAATAGCTGAGAAATCCAATTTGAGCACGTTATGACTCCAATCCCCTCCTCCATCGTCTGACGACGACGCATCGTCAGAACTGCTACATGACGAGACTGTTCCCAGAATCGCAAGTAGAAGGATTAAAATTTTAACAGAATATTGAAATGGACTTTTCGTCATGATCATATTTAATTATAAGTCTATATCCTTCAGTGATACTGTCCAGCCATTTACAATGACCTTAGTTTCCAAGAATGAATCTCCCTGGACAAAGAATGACAGCGAATAGTAGTCTTGGCGGTCAAGATATTCCTGATTACTCCATTCTGTACGGTGTTCACCGATTCCCTGCAAAGAAAGGAACCAGGCCAAATTGATATTCAAGATATCCTTGTTTGATTTCTTGTTCCTGATGATCAGACGAGGATTGGCATCATAGAACAACCGTGAAGTACTCAGATCTGCTACGACTCCATAAGTCGGTTTGGTATTGTTGATTGCAGAATCAGAGACAGTCTTCATGCTATAAGGCGTATACTGGACCGAATCTGCCTGGTACTTCTCACCATTATAATCCAACCATCCTGCAGAACCTGTTATCATCACAGAAAAATCATTTGCCGACAAACTGTCTGCGGCAGTGTAAGGCATAATAATCACCCTGAATTTCTTCGTCAACTTCATCAGACTGAGCGTAACCGTTTGAGGATTCCCTGAATAGTCAACATCCAGAGTTCCATTATACAGTCCCATCAGTTCTGAATTTGAAGTATTGTCTGCATTACGGTTCAGTCTGACATATAAATCATTGATTGTCGATGACCCTACAGTCAAATCCGGAAGAACAAAGTTCTTGGTGTCTGGTTCCTGTTGATCACGGGCAAAACATACTAACTTATACTTACCTGACTTCAGATCTGTTAGAGTTATCGTCGGATCGGACTTGATTTGATCACCTGATTCTTGACGCATCTCGACAAGTCTGCCATCCTGACCAAATACCCACAGGTCAACACTCTTTACCTCTGCCGAAAAGGCATCGGCATCTTTGATGTTGTAGGTATATCGGAAACGTACGGACAACCCACAATCATCCTGATTATCTTTAATGCAGGATGACATACCTAATATCATCGTCGCAATCAAGATACACAACATAAAGTTACGTCCTAATGCCTCTCGTTTCATATCGTTTGATTATTGTATTAAACTTATATATATATCGTCATCTCCTGTCTGAAGGCAATGCAAAATGCAAGGTGCCTTCACTTAAGAGACTAATCTCTTTCACTATCAGTGTAACGGCATAACCGTTTTTATCTCCCCATATTATCTTCTAAAAGAATGATAAATAAAAAGAGGCGCCCCCCGAATAGAAAGGGAGATTAACATCATCAGGGAGCGCCCGAACATGAATTAAAATTGAGAATTGGTGTTCTGATTCATTTTATTATAAGTTGATGTCCGTATTACTGAGAACCCAAGGGTTAACAGATACAGAAACCTGTATATAATAGTCTTTATTGTCAATAGGGTTAACAGGATCCGGATTCCAACCACCGGGAACATCATCACCTATTTGAGAAATACTCTTCACAGTCAGTGCATAAGTGGTATTACGCAGAATAGCTCTTAATTGCTTTGCTTTAGCAGTAGCATCTGCACCACCGACATTCAAATAATTCTCATCTGAGATGTAGTAGGTATAGTACATAAGGCCACCTTCATACACCTTGATGTTATAATGTCCACGGAAGTTTCCGACTGTTTTATTCGTTACATCAGTTTTCAACTCTGCAGTTGCAGCATCAAGTTTAGCTTTAGCATTAGCACCTTTTGCATCGTCAAAAACATGTGGATACTTGGTTTGGATGTCTGCCAAACTGTTGAAATATTCACCGTTGTAACCATAGAAGCAATTGTCACCTGCAGCCTTGTCACTACTAGGATCATCAACCTGAATCTTGTAAATGACGCCTGTTGTATTGCCCTCTAAGTCCTCTGCATTTGTCTGACCAGTATTGTTCTCCAAGCAATAGAAAGGCTTTACTGTGAAAGGAATATTCGGTTTAATGTCTACGATGACTTTTGCAGCATCACCTGCATTCGTATCTGGAATACGAGTTGCAAAATCATCAAAGACCTCATAAAAAGTCTGAGTCTTGGAATCTACAGTATTGAAGAGGTATGGTGCTGCGGAACCGGACCAATTCTGCTGTAAATAGGTTTTATTGGCACCATTCAGCAAAGTAAATCCATCAAAAGACACTTTAGTAATAATATCCTGATGAGTAACGGTATCCTTAGGAACTGTCTTATTTATTTTTATACCGTCAGGACTAGCAGCAGAACTGACCTTAGCTACCAAACGGTCGAGTTTGACAGGTCCACCGTCTTGTTCTGTAACGACAGCAGGATTATTTTGGTTGTTATTGTTTTCAATAGCGACCTTTGCGCTGGCATCACCGGGAGCCTCGCTTTCATTGAACATGGCGAAAGTACCATCAGTACTATCCTTGCTGATCGTAGCAAACTCGTTGATGCTGCCACTCTTAGAAGTAGAAAGGACAGTAGTCAAATTAGTTGGATCCCAAGTAGCACCAACATTAACATTGATGTTCTTATTTGCGACCAGATATACATCGTACTGTTTGCTGAAGATGATAGTGCTTCCGTCAACCTCAACCTTAATAGGTTTAGAGGTATATGATGCGCTACCAGACTGGTCATTAGGAGTCAATTGGTCATTGGGAATGGAAGTTGCCCAAACAACTTTTTTGGTATCCGGATTAACCAGATAAACATACAAAGTTGTGATTTTACTTTCACCCTTAGTCCCATCAGTCTTATCACCACCTGCCGTTCTGGTGTTAGCCGGACTTTGTGCGCCAGAAATATTCAGGCTCAAATAGGCATTTCCTTTAACACCTACTGCTCCTCCGTTGTTAGAAGTGGAATCATCGCTGCTACATGAAGCGAATAGACTCGTTGCCAGCAATCCTAACATTAAAATTTTTCTTACTTTCATTTTTAAAAAATTAGAATTAAATAGGGTCCGCTGAATAAGTTGATTTAACATTTATTTCATTGATTATCAGTAAGATACATGATGTAACATTTGGTCAATTCACGGAAAATTTGTAACTTTGAGTGTTAAAAGCAAGCAAAAATGAAGT
>NZ_JAMXLY010000033.1 GCF_024054555.1 Segatella cerevisiae
CATTCTTGGTGACGTACACCAAATGAGTGATATAGATAGCTGGGATTCATTTTACTATTCTTTTGTTGTGATAAACCAAAGGTAGCAAAAAAACCTGGCTATCTTCTTTTTTAGTCGTATTTTAATTTACACCTACGCATTTGTCGGATGAACCCTTTTAATTTATCCAACTTAGCCCCCTGGAAGAAATCCCAAGCCGAAAGATGCCGCTTTTTGTCAATATCAATTACAAGACGCAAGGCATCAATAACAGTTGATTTGCCCCCATTATTATGACCAATAATCGCATTCAACCCTTCCGTGAAGTCTATCGTCGAATCCCGAAATCCTCGGAAACCATTAATATGAACCTTGGATATATACATGTTTAAATATTTTAGACTATACCAACCTCACTTATTTTCGACCTCTACAGCATTGACAGATTTCTTAAGGACAAAATTTTGTTGAAATTGACAATTACATTTATGATGACCAGGAATGATATATTCGTTTCTTGAAATAAGTCCCTTATCGTCGTAATATCGAATACGGCATCCATCAACATCAGGTCCTTCTATTAAAAGCTTTCCACAAAAAGGACAGACAAGGGGTATTGCTTCTTTTGTATGCTCTTTCCAATATTCAAGCCATGTTCCCTCATTTGGATGATCATCACCTGTATGAGATGCATTACGTATTTTCGACCCCTCTTTTAAACAAAGGATTTTAGGGTTTCTCATGTTTCGTTTCTCAAAAAGTTTTACTTTTACATTCATAAGAACTAGCGTTTTGTTCGTATTCAAATTGATATCAACACTCTATTGGCAGAGCACTTCAAAGTGTCCTTGATTGTACGTAAAGAGGCTCCCCACGGAACCAATCAAAAGAATTAGTAAATATACCTTTTCCAAGCATTTGTAAAGAGTAATGAAGTTCTTAGATCTATTGTTGATCAGATTAGGTGAAGGGTTGCCGGACGAGAGAGACTGAAACAAGGACGACAAAAATGTGATTCACAGCAGTCGTGAAGTGCTTCAGTAGATTCACGGTTCAAAGATAGTAAATAAAATGGAAATGGACAATGATTTGTCGTGTTTTTTATGGAAAATAGAATCAATCAATAGAAACAATTGTTTTTGTTGATTCAATCGAAGCCCTGCAAGGTAAGGTGGCCAATAACAAGGCGGTGAAATGATATACGGATACGATTCGGGACCTTCCACATCAGGCGCTCTTCCCTATCCGCCACAGGAAATGCCAGGTACGGAACAGGGGCTCACTGAGGGCCTCAGAAGGATACAGACGGATGAAATGGAGGTTACGGTAAATCTTCAGGAAATACTTCTTCACCATGCCCTGACGGGTAAAATGATCATACTTCGTAAAGAACTTTATTTCAATCCCTTCCACTTCTTCCACAGGAAGAAATTAGTCCTAAACAACGGTTCGCACAATGCCTCAGAAGGATAGCGGTTTACGAAACGCAGGTTACGCCGTGACATCCGGAAGTAACGGTGGAAAATCGTCTCACCTGCCTTACTGCCCAACCGGTCATCATACTGCCCGAAGTTTCCACCCTTCATGACCTCCTCTAAAAGGAAACGCCCGTCCCGCTCATTCTCATCAAAAAGCATATATTGTTTTTCCAAACCAAAGGCAGTCCCCAGCACATACATCACCCCTTGGGCAAAACGTTTCATGCCCAGATTCTTTATCGTCCGGACCACAGTGTCATGATCCTCAAGGGAGACCTTCTGCTTCAGGACGAAATAGTAGTCCATCAGTTGCCTGAGCCCTATCCCTTCAGAGAATAGATGCCGGTAAAGATGTGACAGGATAAACACCATGTTAAAAGAAACCGTCGGCACAGAAATCTCGCCGGCATCATCAGGAAGCATTACCCTATTTGCACATTGTCCATCCACCATCGAATGGAACCATTTCTGCATCTTCCTATTCCTCCACGGAGAATACATATAAGAAGGAGTAATGTGCACCTCCATTGGAACACCTGGTATGACCGGGCAGTCAATATGATGGTAGCGCTCCACTTGTCCGGGACAAAGTCGATTCGCATAATCTATGATTTTCCTTCTTCCCCCTGCCAGCCAGATGTCTATATCTCCCGGCATCCGGCTCATCGGATCAGGGTATAACAGAGCAAGCCCCTGCCCTTTCAAGATACAATTTCGGAAACCAGCATGTTCGAATTTCTGAGAGGCCCAAACACAAGAATCGTTCATCCTCTCATTCTGTTTCCGGATCTGCTCATACGCAGCATACCATTTCAAGATCAGTTCCTTCCCCGGTTTACCACCATTATCACTATACATATTCCGAACATACCGCTGCAATCCGTCAAACAGTACACCGATCAATGCCTGCTTACAGGCCATTTGGAACAAAGCCTTCCAGTCAGCCTCCGTCAGAGAACCAGACACAGAAGTCGAAGAACCGACACAGAACTTCAAAAAATAAAAGAAAAATGTTTGTGTTTTGTCTATGATAGATTACCTTTGCAACAATGAAAAAATTCTTCAGAATTCTTATCTCCTATCTCGTAGCCATTGTTTTGCTACCCATTGCATGGATCTGTAAACTGTTCAGAAAGTAATCACTTCTTGAATGGATCGTGATAAATGCCCAATAACTGTTTTGCAAAATAATAGAAGAACTGAATATCATCCACAAAATAACGCTTGAACAACCGTTTCGGTTCCTTTAAAAAACGATACAGCCATTCCAACGCGAATTTCTGGAAAAACGTTGGTGCCCGCTTTACATTCCCGGCTTCGAAATCAATCGTAGCACCTAATGCCATAAATAATTTCACTCCCTGCATTCGACCACGATACTTCATTATCCATTTCTCCTGTTTGGGAGCTCCAACACCCACAAGTAAAACATTGGCACCACTGTCATTGACAATATGTAAAAGTTGCTCACATTCATCATCATTCTTCTCAAAACCAAAAGAGGGCGAATGAGCACCAACTACAATCTGCCTGCCCACTTTCGCATTAATATTCTCCATTGCCTTAGCTGCGACTCCCTCTTTAGCACCTAACAAGAATATCTTACAATTTTCATCATCCTTATGGTACATATAATAAGAAGTAAAGAAACTTGATCCGGGAATAGCCTCCCTAATCGGATACTTCAATAATTTTGAAAACAACAATAGAATTTTGCTATCACAAATCACCCAATCCGCTTTCTGATAGACTTCATAGAAGTCACTGTCATGCTGGAGTTTTATTAGATGATCAAGATTAGGGGTAACAAGCACACCCTCTTGTAACTGTTCAAGCAACTGCCTTCTTGAAATTTGAAGAATATCTATATTTAATAACCTTACTTTATCCATATTATTCTAAAAAATTTCTTTTTATCATTAATTCAATTATTTTGAATTTAATGTATCTTCTGAGATATTTTTCTTATAAAGCTCAAAATTAGAACTTTGGGCAACCATCTTTCTGTTTACTCTATTAGCATACCACACCCCAAATGGTTTTATATAAAATCTACATAGCTTCACCATGGGACGAAGACATTCATATACACTTGTTCCCCTATGCCATGACCCCATACCTTCATGAATAGTATACCCCAAACGATGATAAGACACAGAATCAAAATACCATCTTGGGTAAATAAAACAACCTGTAGCAAATTCATTGTATTTACCATTAAGTTTAAAATTTGGGAAATAATCTATCAAAGCTTGGGTGAAATACCCATTATTAACATTTACGGATCCCTTGGTAAACTTTTCACATATATCTAACAAATATTTGATAAAAGGATGGCGTGGCTTTACCATAATAAAAGCAGTACTAACTATATCATCAAAAGCATAACCTAAAATCATATTTGCATAAAAAAAAGAATCCGGTAGTGATTTTTTCACAAATATATCTGTATCAAGATATATACCTCCATATTCATAAAGTGCCTGCAACCTTGTATAATCAGATAAAAATGCCCACATTTTTTTATTGTATAGATAACGTACGTAATCGTTATTATCTATGCGTGAATTTAGTTCATTCCACTTTATAACTTTGCCTTTTTTAAAAAATATTTTAGGAAAGCTCCTAATGCATTTCCTAATAATATAATTCATTGTATTACCACCATACCAACAATAATGAACAATATGAGGAATTTGATATTCTTTTTCCATAAATACAAATTGTTTTTTATACAAATTACATTCTTTCCCTTTAAGATCTATCTATATCTATAATAAATCAAATTTTATCTAATTTTTCAAGCAGTTTCATCCAGCTCTTGTAAATTTCATCCAGTGAATACTGCTTGCTCTTTTCCATGGCAGCCAAGGGCATTGCATGAGTACCTTCCAGGTCCTTAATGACGGACTCTACCCCCCTTGCCATTTCTTCTGCAGAGAAAGTTCCGTTTATCTTCGGCACGATAATACCGTCCTTACCCTGATTTATAATATCCCGCACGGCAGCGAAACTTTCATAAACCACAGGAATGACACCAAAGCTCATAGCCTCAGCAAGAACCAGAGGGAAACCTTCGAACTCACTTGTCAGCACCAAGATACTTGCACGCTTATAATATTCCAATGGAGATTGAAAACCTTCAAAATTCACTCTTTCCAATTTCAAGCTTTTAGCCTGTTGCTCCAATTGACTGCGTTCTTCACCGTCCCCCACAATCGTCAAATTCCAATCCGGATAGTTTCCTTCCAGCACTTTCCATGTATCAAGCACACGTGACACACGTTTCTGAATGAAATCAAGCCTCCCTACAAATAAAATCTCCTTTTTCTTCTCTGTAGGATTATAACTATATCCTTTCACATCAATTGTTACTGGATTGGTCTGTACGACCAGATGCCTGGGATTTCTGATTCCTGTAAAGTCTTTGAACTTATCCACAAAACTCGGAGAAAGCACCATATACAAATCACTATGCTTATAGTTGTATCTCATGCCCCAAGATGTAATAGCATGAAAGGCCCATCTCTTGCATTTCAGATAAAGGTATTTGAAAGTACTAGTAGCATGGGCTAATTCTATATCCACACTCTGCAATCGTCCATTCTTGTCAGGAGAATTGTGATAAACCGATATAAATTTCACATTCAAACCTTTCGCAGCTTTCTGCGCTACCCTAATTGGGACGACAGGCAGCCCCCACTGATTGATTACAATATGTACATGTTCTTCCAGCATTACCGCACGCATGGAATAAACATTTTCTTCACTGCATACGAGATTGCGCAAAATGTATAATCTGACACGTTTATCCAATCTACTTTCTATGGAATGTTCAGACGAGGCAAAGGCAAAAATGGAAACATGATAACCTTCAGCCACAAATTTATTGGCTAATACAGAAGTCACGACTTCCACTCCGCCGATATCGAATGTTTTTAAAATAAATAAGATGCTCATCTCTATTTTTTCCATCAAAGGGCAAACCAATAACGATAAGATTGGGGGGGGGTATCTACAGTCCTATACCTTAATATTCTAGCTGGATTCCCTCCTGCCACAGCATTGGCATCAATATCCTTTGTAACCACGCTCCCCGGTAAGATGACACAATTTTTGTGCAGCGTAACTCCGGGCATTATTAGAACATTGGCAAAGACGAACACACCATCTTCCAATACTACAGGCTTTCCTTTTGTTCTAAACATCGGATCATCAATATCATGCCCTAAAGTATAAATTTTCACATGATGTGCCAATCCTACATTATTTCCAATCCTAATGCCTCGGCGATTATCCAAATAACACCCAAAATTTACTACGGAATTTTTTCCGATAGTCAGCTTTCCTACATGAAAGAACTTGCAATAACGGTGTATTACACTACCTGAATGAATCTTGATCCCGAATAATCTCAAATAATAGTTCCTTAATGGATTTGGAACAAGATTGTAGGTTAAATTCAGAAAGGCTACTAACAGAAACTTACATTGCAATAAAATGATTTTAATCATATCTTTTAGGTTTGTGTGTCCAATTAATGTCTACGCCCTATCAGCAGGGCACTTTAGAGTGTCCCTGATTTTAAGTTACAAATAAAACTGAAGAGATTTTAATTGATGACCAGCTTCCGCCTTATTAGAGGAAGAGAATTTTTTCAAAATCTGTCGTACTCAACATCATTCTTGATTTTTGATGTGAGCACAAATGTAACATTTGTGAGGGTGTGGGGGTGGCAAGATGCCTATTTTGGACGCTTACTGCCGTATCACTCGAAATGTCGGATGAACCCAAAATAAGAGCTATCCGAATGAGTTAATAATCATACATTGAACAGAGCAAATAAAATCGCTGATCAATGTATGGTTGTATACGTGGCCTATTATTTTGTAGCCTTCGCTTTTTTCGCCTGCTTGTTATGAGAGTCAGAGATAACCTTCATTGGAATTAGAGGAAGAATCTGTCCATCAAGATAGGTTCCAACTATATTCTTCGCAAAGATACCCCTCAATGCACCAAGTGCTACATTAATGAAAGTATCTATAAGTTGCGGCACAGATGACCGGAACGTTTCTTCGTCGTCCTGCTTGATGATTTCATCAAAAGGATTTAGAGAAAACTCTGCCCTAACTGTGTCTTCAGCCAAGCTGATGCCGTCTTGAACCGTGACTATACGAGCCCCAGCTTCCACTAAAATTGTCTTTGATTGTCTGTCAGCTTTCTCACGATGGAAGAACTCAAACGTTACGGCTTCCTTGTCATCCAATTTGTAGTCGTAATTGATTTTGAATTCTATCTCTTTTAATGAGAGTATGTTATATCTTATTTGCATGGTTCCTTCTTATACACATTTTGCATATTCGTCTATATAGTGCGCTTCAAGTTTTACAGGCACTGTAGCGTAACTATATGATTTATAATGCTTGGTTGCAGTCACATTTTGTGTACATTCCTTTTTTATTATGCACGAGTCAAAGAGCGTGGTATCAAGCAAGCGCATGTCAAGCACTCGCTCAATATCCGTCATTGTATCAATAGTCAAGTTTCTGTCACCTGATAGTATGTCTGAGACTTCTGATGCTGGCTTTCCTATTTTCTCCGCGAATACTTTCTGGGGCATTTTCAATTCACGAAGACGACGACTGATTTTGGTCGCAATAATTATTTTATTACGCACCTTGCGCCGATTGGCTTCGCCATATTTGGTCAAAGCATCGGCGATAATACTTCTTTTCTCATTCATAGTCTTCATCATAAATAGTTATAGTTCCATCTTTTTCTATCTCCATATTGCCTTTCTGCAGGAACTTGTTAATCACAGCGGCAACATCTTTCATTGCTTGTGCAGCCTGGTTTAGTATTTCATCTTCTTGATAAGCCTTGATTCTCGGATCTTTCCATCCCCCGGAACCACAAACAATAAGTTTCTCACCCAAATACATACAATATAGTCGGAATCTCTTGCTTTCGTCCTTGAGACAAACTACACCGTCGCCTGCTTTACCCTCATTGTGCTTGAACAAATTAGATTCACAACCAGTATAATGTCCCATATCACTTAGCTTTTCAAGTATATTTCCTACTTCATTCGGATATTTGGTTATATTTTCCTCTATGAAATGTTCAAGATAAGTTTGTTCGTCTCCCTTGTCTTGAACACTGTATATCTTCGCTTTACTGCCTGATAATTCTTCATGTTCTTTTAGATGAAAGTACATATCTTATATGATTTCAATTGCAAATATAAACTGTAATTAGGATAGATCCTAATTTTTGTTGTTAAATATCTGTTATTTAACACTTCTTCTTACGTTACCACTTAAATTTGCAATATTCTCCCCGGCACACCCACAACCGTGGCACCATCTGGAATATCTTTTGTCACAACTGCGCCAGCACCAATAGTAACGTTATTGCCAATGGTGACAGGTCCGAGGATAGTGGCACCGGTACCGATGTAGCAGTTGTCGCCAATCGTTATTTGCCAATAAGTGAGGTCGGGGCTTTTCTTACCTATGAGAACCATCGGGAGAATGGTACAATTGCGTCCAATCTTTGTCCCACTGAGGATCTGGCGAAATCCATAATGAACAAGATGGCATCCTGGCCCCATATTATTGGGTGAAATTGTTACATCATATTTCTGTGACAGCTTGCGCCATCGCAGCCAACGTAATGCGTATGCCAACCTATGGAAGCTTTTCACAAACAGGCTCCCAGTCTTCATGTTGTTGAGATGCCATTCCATATATCGAAGATTCTTCATATATGCAAACAACTTCCAATTTTCTCCATACGTAAATCTTGCAGCCATGGGGTGCTCCATCTCGTACGATTTAAAATCAGCTTTAATCCATGCCTTTAACTGAGCACGAGTAGATATGTCCCCCCCTAAGATTTTTTTGTTGTTATTCATTATGTAAAATCACTTATATATTTCTAAATATCTCTTGGCACAATTTCTCATTGAATAATTGCTATCATAAAGAGTGGCAAGCTGACGTCTATCGATATTCATTTTAAGACCTTTTTCAACTTGCCTCTTAAAGGCTTCCTTAGAAGTATCTTTAGCCAACAATCCCCAACATTCATCCTTAAGTACGTCAGGGATACCGCCAACAGGAGTAGCAATGGGATATACTCCAGACATACCGGCCTCAAGCATGCTAATAGGAAGCCCCTCCCAAAGGGATGGCATACAGAAGTAATCTGCTTCATGCAGATAATCAGGGATATTAGTTCGTGTTCCCATCAATTTTATTCTATCTGGGTATTTAATAGAATTCTCAATCTGCTTGGTTAGTGTGGGATTACCTTTAGTGTATCCAAACATGAGGAGTATAACGTCGTTACCTTCATCTATCAGATCGTTAAAGACCTGTACGAGCATCAGATGATTCTTCTCTTTTGTTATACGGGCTACATTCATACATACCTTTGTGTTTGGAGAGATCTTATAACCATCTAATTCTTGCTTTACTTCAGGTAATGCATTAGTCGTGTGAAGCTCGCGGCAACCATTCTCTATTACTGCATAGTCCTTATAACCATAGTAATTCAGAAAAGAATCACTACATATCTTTGATATGGTGACGGCATGGATATTGATGTTCAAAAAAATCTTGCGTATCCAAGTGCTTATCCCAGGCTTCGTATCATACTTTGCTAAGTTGTGGACAGTATAGAAATATCGAGGCTTCCTGTATATTAATGATGGTATTATTATAAAGGGGAATCCTTTGCAGTGAGCATGTACTACATTAGGCTTAATTTTAAGAATGATCCTCAAAATCGTAAAAAGTAGAACAATTTTCGAGAGAAAAGTTTCCTTTGTGTTCAGTTTGATTTGGTGAACACGGCTGCAGATCTGATTACGATAAAAATTTGAATTGCCACTATTAATCCATGTTAAGATGTAAACTTCATTATCTATTGATAATTCATTTGACAAATCCACTGCAAATCGCTCAGCACCACCAACACCAAGTGAACTCAATACTTGTAGAATTCTCATATGTTGTGTAATAATTAATATACTTCTACTTATAAAATTCTTTTCACTATAGAGCAAAATAAAATTGACTCTATGATTTTATTACTTTTCTAAATATTTCCAAATATTTATCAGATATAACTTCCCAAGAGTACTTCCCGTTATTAATAGCTTCTTCCACGTTCATTTTGTATTTAATTAAACGAGCATCAGACTCGATCATATATATTATTTTCTTAGCAAGCTCTTCAACATTCTTTGGTGAGACAACTTCACCAGTCTTGCCTTCTATTATCATCTCAGGTAAACCACCCACGCGAGTAGCTAAGACTGGCACACAAGCAGCGTAGGATGTCATTATAACACCACTTTGTGTTGCATCAATATAAGGACACACTGTAATATCTGAGATTTTCAATAATCCATATAGTTCTTCTAAACTTAGAAAGCGATTGACTATTCTAATATAGTTCTTCCCTTCATATAGAGATTTGTTAAAATACAAATCTCCTCCGCCTGCAATAATTAGTAAAGCTTCTGGTAACTTCTTATGAACATTATCCATCGCATTAATTAGGTATTCTATACCTTTATAAGGAGATATACGCCCAAAGAATAATATTTGTTTTTTGCTATTTTTTTTAATATGGTCGGGAGATAATTGCCACAGACATTCATAGACACCAAGTCGACTTACATGAACTCTTTTAGGGTCAAGTTTATATCGTTCTATATAGGCCTTCCTAAGAGATTGATTTAGCATTACAAAACATTTTGTAAAATGGTGTGAGAAATATCTATTAATTTTTCTTCTATATGTTTGCTCTCCTAAATGTGGAAAAGGATCATGAACTAATTGAACCAATTTATTTCTATATAAATAGAAGAAGAAATCTTGCGATTTCGGAAAATCTGTACATAGGATAATATCTGGATTAATCTCATCTATCATATTTTTAAATTGTATCCTTAACCTAAGATTTCTTCTATCATAAATCTTGCATATACGATTTATAATAAATGTTGTAGAAGGATCATAAAATGAAGAATAGACAGAAAATTCTTTATATGAATTGACTTTCAATATTTTCACTGAACTTATTGGTGTCTTGATGTCTACCAAAGTTGACTTTAGAGAAGAAGGTAATAACTGGATAAACAAATACACTTTATTACCTTTCGACAACAACTTATTGACTAATGGAAAATCACAATCCAAGAAATAAGTTTGCGTATAATATACTATTCTCATAAATAAGTGTTATTTGAAAAGTGAAGCAAGTTCCTTACCTGTGTTTTCCAAACTAAACAATTTAGACCTATTCTTATTTCTTTGAGATATATTATCATACAATTTTTCATCATCCATCAGACGTTCTATTTGTTTAACCATAGATTTATAATCTCCAATAGGACTCAAGAAACCATAATGTCTATCCGGAATAATTGTAATAGTTGAGAAAGTTTCCGATGCGACAATAGGAATACCACAACATGCAGCTTTCATCAAGACCAACAGACCGCAAGGAAATTTACTTTTTAAGGGGATACAGCAAATATATGCATTACCAAGTATTTCGTCAAACTTTTGCAAAGATATATCTGTATAAACTTTCAGATTGGATAACAAATCCATTTCTGCGACCTTCATTTTTGAGGATATTGCACATACAAAATCATATTGAGGTAAGGACTTTACTATATTGATGAAATTGGGTACATCCCTTTCTGCTTTTCCTCCAAAAAATATATAGCGGGCTTTTTTATCTAATTTATTGATAACATGGAAGTCTGAAACTTCCATAAAGTCATGAACAAGAGGGAAAAATGTTGGTGGACAATCAAATATTGAGGAATAGATATTGGGAAGTTTCTCGGAATTGACAGTTGCCCTTAGGTATCCACTTTGCAAAGATTTCTTGATCAGATGAAATATCACCTTAGATTTCATACTTTGTATGTCATCATAGTAGTAAATTAGATTATAAAAGACTAAATGCCTCTTTCTATAAATCAAAGCCAGTAATAAGAAAAATAGTCCGCCTTCTCCCCATAGAAGAATTATATCACTCTTCTTGGATGCTTTGAACGCATGGTATATAAGAGCAAACTTTTCAGATGCTGATAAGTGTCTATTCTCATCAGATCTTGAAAATATAGGAATAATATCGCCATCAAAATTTGCCTTGAAAGTCATAAACAATTTTGAATTAAAGAAATTGCCCACTTTTGCTGAGGAGGTTAAAATAAAAAATAATTTCTTCTTCATAAATCTATTTTACTATAAATCAAATATATATGGCATTAAAGAAGTCTCATACCAAAAAGAAGAGGCGGTTATACGTTGTATAAACCATCCGAGAAATATGCCAAAAACAACAATAACATAAATTTTTCTAAAAGCCCGACGATTAATCTTCTCATAGTTTAATCCGACAATTATACCCCACATTGCCAAACGTGGAATATAAAAGATTTCATATCCTCTCCATATATTCAATAAATAACAAATAGGTATCATTATAATATCAAAATTACATAAATACCAAATGAAATCAAATTTATGTCTCAGCGGTAAACTCAGAGATATTCTATAATTTTTTAATGTTTTCCTATTCAAAAACATAAAAAGATATAGTATAAGTTGTTCAAATGCAATTTTCCAGTAATTACTCCAGAAACCAGTATGATCATTCTCGCTCATAGTAAGATATCCTTCATAATGTTCACTATAGTCACCAAATATGGATATATTATTTGAAACAAAAGTGAATATTGTTGAACTTAGTAATGTAATAATGATAAAAGCTATAACTTCTCTTTTAAACTCTATTCTTATAGAATCCTTAATTAAAAAATATACGGGTATACAAAGTATATACACTGCAACCATAGGATGGAACAAAACCGAAAGTATAGCTATTATTGAGCCCCTTATATATTTTTTTTTGTAAAAGGATAAAAGGGATACAAGAAAAATTAATATTGCAAAATTTGATCTGAGAGAGCTAAAGCCCCTTATATACCAAAAGGCTAAAAGGAAAAAAGGGATTGCAGATATTTTCGGAATTTTTAAAGAATTTACAATGTAAGCAACCAATACTGCCATTATTAAATAAGTAATAATAATGTAGAATCTTGTATTATTAAAAATGAGACTTATTAGTTGATTATAATATCGAAAACCAATATTATCATAATACTGTGCAACTGATCCGCCAAAAGACTTTGCCGTAAAACAATTTTCGAAAAATATTTCGTAATTCAAAGCATCAGTACCGCCAATACCAGGCCCTATATACCTAAATCCTGCAATAATCGACCAAATTATTATCCAAATGTCTATATAAGGATTTTTTAAAAATGCTATATTTCCTCTCATTCTGAAGGTCTTATATAGAGACCATACAGGAATCAAACCCATAAAGATATATAGGAGAATAGAACTTATATTAACATATTGAACAGTAATAAAATTCATTTTATTAATAGTTTGAATAGGAGACTATAAAGTCTTTTATTTTAGAAATCTTAAATTATTGTTTACTACAATGACTTTATTATCCGGAATACTTTTTGTCACAACACAATTTTGTCCAATTATAACATTATTACCAATTTGGACATCCCCAATTATTTTAGTTCCAGCACCAATAAATACATTATTGCCAATGACCGGTACGAGACCTTTATCTTTTTGACCAATCAACACCCCAGGATATAATGTGCAATTTTCGCCTATCCTTACATCCTTATTGACTATAATATCACCAAAATGCCATATTGTTAATCCTGGTCCGCATGTGCCAGGAGGTATTTGAAATCCCGTTTTTATGGATAATCTGTTTAATCTAAGAATATACCAAATACGTAATAATTTATGTATAAAACCAGATTGGCTTTTATGATATTCGGCATACCTCATAACTTTTAAATATTTCCAAGTATAATTACCACAAATATTAAAAGAAAATCCTAAAATTTTTAGAACGCGAAAATTCACATGTTCAGAATCTTTTTTCAAAAAATATAATAAATCAGTCTTCGATTGTATCATCTTTTCATAAATTTAAATCTAATAGTATTATCCATCTCGATATATTTCATTTTAATTTTTGGTGCTAGTTTATCTAATAATTTACATTATTCACTTGAATTTAGGAAACATCATACCCCATTCGATTAAACATTCTTGCTAAAGGCCTCTTTGTGACGCTTACGCAAATGATTTGATGAAATCAGTCAGAATCATTTTACATGAAATGTGATATTTAAAGCTATGCATGTGCCAATATCTCATAGCAGAAAATCTTCCAGACTTCCTCATATCTAATAGCATACTATATTTTGCCTGCTCAATCAGAAATTCAGAAAGGCGAGATAAACATACATTCCTGTAGGTAAGGGCTGTTTTATCGTTTGTTATGGGTGCTTCATTCAGAAAATTTTTCACCCAAATAAGTTCCCGATAAATAGCATCCATCTTCTCCCTGTTACGGCTACTACTACTGATAGACTGATTATTCTGCCGATATTGGAAAACAGGTATTTGCGTATGGGCAATGCCATATTTCTTTGCTGCAATATAGCTTGAAATGTCATCACTCCCCCATGCAAAAGGGAGATTATAGAATCCGCCATTCTCTCTTAACAACTTTATGTCATATAAGCAGTCGCCGATGAACTGGGCACGACCTAACAGTCGACAATAAATTGCCGAGTAAACACTTTCCCATTCTGGTAATGGAGGGAAAAGGTTTATCACTTTCGTATCTTCATTGATTACTTCTGTCCAACCATGATATATTCCGAGCCCAGAATATTTATTAATGAGCTTTACATATTCCTCCAAACAATTAGGTAATAATTTATCATCATCTCCCATACAGATAATATAATCACCTGTTGCATATTCCAGACATTTATTCCAGTTGCCGACAACATGTTCGGCACCAAATCCCACCTTGTTCTTATAATAGCGGATCCGAGGATCATGATACTGCGCCACGATACTGTCTAAATCCTGTGGGGAAGCATCATTGACAATGATCAGCTCGAAATTTTGATAAGTTTGCGCCAAAATACTGTCGATGCATTCCTTAAGGAACTGTGCTTTATAGGCCGGCACCGTTACGCTGAATTTTATATTTTCTAACATATCTTTATTAATACACCTTCTATTTTCTTAATATCGAAGGAAAATAGCTTTCAAGGAAAGTCCTCAGCCGCCATTTCCAGTTCTTCTTCTTCCATGAGTTGTCCATGAAATGCATTGCATAGGAAGCTGCGTCACGAGTCATAGGGTCACCAGCAAAGACATTCGACTTAAATACTGCTATATTATTATCCAAGAGCTGAGTCTTATCGAAGAATCTAAAGCCGTACTTTGTCAGGATTAAAGCCATAACACCTGGATTAATGACCTCCTCATCCAAAGTTCCATCTGGATGAATGTAATGACGTGTGCCAAAGTAATCCATGCATTCTTTGATGAACGGATGTCCTGGTTTAGCACCAAAACATGCTGCCAAAAGACCAAGATTTGCTACAGCTTTTTTTCCCGGTCTTGGCAAGCCATTCTCATCAATATCCTTTCCCGGCTCAAAGCCCTCCGGATGGAATTCTACAGAAGTGAAGAAATCATACTTCAGAAATTCATCAAAAGACTTGTAGGTCATTACGTCTGTGTCCATATAGATGCCACCGTACTTGTAGATGGCATAATGGCGAATGTAATCAGATGCCAACGACCATTTACCGATTGAGACAGCTTCTTTTGTCCATGGGATAGAATCCAGATCGAAGTTTGTCTCGTTCCATTCCCGAATCTCATAGTCCGGCATAGCTTTGCGCCAGCTTTCTATGCACCGTTTTACACTTGGAGACTTTTTGCCCCCCCTAACCATACGTAGTGAATAATCTTTGGTATCATAATATATATTGTTTGCTTATTAACTTCTAAAGCCCTAATAAATGACTTTCCTTAATTTTACCACCGATAGTATATTGATTGCATAGATCTTCATGCAATATATTTACTCTAATAACGCTTCTTCTAAACTTTAACTTAGCATCTTTTTAATGCCCCTCTCAATGTAGTCAAAGAATAAGTCATAGTTCTTATAAACCCTTACAGAACATTGTTTGATTTTAATTCCTTGCTTTTCATATAATTTTATTTGAATCTTCGATAGTGTGTCGGCAATTAATTGAGCATGGGGACAATATTCTTTTAGATTTGGTAAATAATGTATGTCCATATAACCTTTAGATAGACCGTTCTTGATTACTCTAATATTTTCTTTCCAGTATCTTCTACTTCTTACATCTGTTGAAAGTGTACCATTTTTTACAGCCTTCGACCAGAATTCATAATCCTTTCTTAAAAAGTCTAGTAACTCGCGATTAATAATAGTAAAATCCAAATCACTCGTACTGCAAAAAGGGGCTCCGTACTTTTGTGGATCTAATGAGAAGCCAATTTTAGCACTTCCAATTAGTCTAATGTCTTCGACATTTATTATTAGTCTAATGTCTTCGACATTTATTGTTAGTATAGAATCTGCCAAGAATTGTTTGACTTGTTCCAGCAGCAGAGGTTTGTTCATGAAAACAAAGGCCTCATTATCTATTACGTAATGAAGGATAAGGGATTTTCTTTCTTTATCCGACATCTTTTGAAAACGATCCTTGAAAATTCCAGAACCAATAAACCTATCTGTCGTGTTTTTTAACCACACGCTATCAACAAAGTAATCATTAATATTCATAGACTAATCGATAGAAACTCTTATTGTATAATTTTAGAAGATAATCTACGCGTTTTTTTATTTTCTTTATTTTGAAAGACTCTTTATTTCTTGGCTCTGGATATTTAAGACGTGCTACAATCTCAGCGCCTAGCTTAGGATTAAATATAGAATACTTATCACATCCATACTTTCGTAAAATTTTATCCAAGTTATAGAAGTTAAATCCGTAATATGCTTTATTTAGGTAAAGTAATGCTATCGTTTTCTTATCAACATAATGATCTACTTTTATAGCTAATATAATTTCAAGAATCTTTCGATATAACGTGGGTTCATTCATCCCAGTTAAAACTCTTACCAATTGTTGATTAATAGTACTTCCCCCTTCACGTTTACCTAGAATGTTATGCATTGCTGCTCGGAATATCGCAATCACATCAACTCCAATGTGGTATCTAAACCTCTTATCCTCTCCGGCAATTAACATATTAATAAGCATTTCTGAAGAGGGGTTATCCTTTAGACAATTAATGTCTTGCTGGCTTTCCGATATTATTTTCTTAATTTTAGCCCAATAGTAATTGTATTCATAATTGAACTTGGAGAATATATACATTGAACAACTATATGCGAACTTAAGTAGCCGCTAATAGGATTTTAAAGTATGCGTCCAATTGAGTATAAACCTTTATAAACAAGGAGGTCTTGGTCTCCCAGCTTCTTATTGAACTGAGTAAATTTAACTATTCTTTAATTTAAGGCCAGCTGCCCAAGCAACATTTGGGCATAGTCTCGGCAACCTTCGGAGAACTTCTTAAAGAACTCTTGGAAGTACACTTCAGCACCTTGACTCCCATCATCCGGCAAGTCTGGATGATGGTATGGTAAGTAGCCGCGCACTCTATACCCCTTATCACTTTTTATAAATTTCCTTGCGGGCTTGCTTGTTGAGGCTCTTCTGACTCTTGAACTCCACCAGCAGCTCAGCATACTGATCATCGGTCTTTTTCAGCTGATGCTGCATATCAGCCAGCTGATCCATTAGCTTTATCTGATACTCAAACTGCCTACGGTTAGCCTTCATAAGTTCCTCGTTACGGGCTTCGGCTTTAGGTTTACGCTCTCTTGCTTCCTCCCTAAGACTATCCAACTTACCTTGGAGCTTCATGTCCTCCTTCTTGGAGACAAGTAGCAGTTTGACCAAAGGAGTTAGTTATTATTTAATTGGACTTTATTATTTTCCACAAATTTTGCTTATCTTCGTGCATAACATATAGTATCATTATAGGTTTGTCGGTTTTTGCTGTAAATTTAATACGTCGTGAAAAGCCAGGAACTAATGAATCAGGTAAATCTATACGTATTCCATTCAGCATTACATTAAAGCCATCACCCTTTAAAGGAATAACACCTTTGTTGAAACCAAATCTCATAATATTTACGCCAATAATTTCGAAGTTTATTTCATTATCGTTGTTACTTGTAACAAATACAAAATGCGGAGTTGGCTCCATGAAATAATTGGCGCTTAATTCAATTTCAATTTCCCTATCTGTTCTTTTAATAAAATTTGCAGAAAGATTATTCACCTGCGTAAATTTCGCATGGAAAGTATCTTGACCTTTGACAAGCTCAACCATAGAAGTTATGGTAGCTTCTAAGCCATTATTGAACAAATCAAGATATAGTGTCTGTGTCAGTATTGCAGGTAAGTCACAGCTATCCATTCTCACAGGTATAAGACGTACCAATCCATTAGAGGCTTTCATTAGTGCATTCTGCCACTCCATATTTACCATATAGCTCTTTAAGCTATTGTCAGATACGAAGAAGAAAACAAAACGGCAACTTCCAAGACCTTGATTCATTTTATCAATGATCCCTTCTCCAGGTTTTATAGACCACGAATCATAGAACACCTCATCTTGCCCAAAGGCGTTTGCCAATCTTATAGCAATAGGCTCTACTACAGGCTTATCTTTAGAATTATGGCTAATAAATATTGTGTACATTTAGCATATATATTTGGTTATTAGAGAAGCTCTGACACTAGTCTGTTTCGTTTGGTTCTAGTTTATTTCACACGGATTCCATTGATGACACGGATTTTTCAACTATGTTTTGTCTTTGGTTATCTGTGGAATCTGTGTGAACCTTCTATATGATATTTTACAAACTTAGCCGACCTTCCATTCTCTCATAGTTCTCATAGGAAACAGGGAGCTTTGTAAGAGTGTCAGTCATTTCTTTTACAAAGGCGTATGGCATTTATCAATCAACTTATATTGGTATTACCAGTAGCATGCATTTTCTACTTTTTTCGCATCCTTGGGTACATTCTCTGGTGAAGGATGAATCCAATATTCGTTTATCATTTTTGATATGCGGTGATTATTCTGCCATCGCGTGCCGATGATGCCGAATAGAACCTGGGTCCAGCCAGCAAGGTGCACAGCCTGCTTGCCCATTTTCTTTACATAAGCAGCCAGTGGCATGCCGTAAGCACCACAACCAATAAGGGCTATATCGAAATCTATCTTTGAGATATCATTTTCCATCTTCTCAAGAGCATCAAACCAGGTTTTGTATGGAGTCTTAATACCAAGCATAGACTGGACGCTCTTATAAGTGATAAGCTCAAACTCTGGTAGGACATTAGGATCCTGCCAAATTTCTTTTCTGTGATTTTTATATTGAGAGGCTATATCCTCTGCGAAAGGATGCACAACAAGTACTTTCTTACCAGCAAGCTCCATAGTCCATGGGGCTTTATAGTAAAAAGGTGCGTAATATCCATCTAAGTTAATCTTTTTAGCACCCGCCAACTCGTCTTTGAAGATTCTCTCATTGCTTATATAGCTACCAAGAACATCTATCTCCTTCAATGCCTTATAGTTAATATCATAATATTTAGGCAATAAGGAAATATTGTTTGGGAAGAAGCCAGATAGAAGGCAAAGTTCATTAAGGGCATTATTATCTACCCACCCTAAGGTTGGTATTTTACCTTTGATAAAATCAATGTACTCCTTTAAAGGATGATGTTTCTCATTTTGAATGTGATACATCACAATCGTATTAAGTTCTATTGTTCCAAACTTTGATACCATACAAGGTTTATTACTGTGAAGTAATTCCCTCACATAGTCGTTGGCATCTTGGTCGAATAGTTCCACATAACCGAAATATTGTGTTCCCTGCCCCTTATTGTCTGTTTGGGGAACAAATATACGATGGCGAAGATTAGCTATTTTTCTAATTGCCTTTAGCAAAAACTCAGTATTCGTCATAATTTTGTATTTTCTGTTATGTTTAAAAAGTTGCTAAGCCCTTTGTAATAACAAAGGCTGTTCGTGATTTTAATTCATCCAAATCTTTACGTAGAAGTTTTTCCCCTGTGTCTTTTGCCGGGCTGCCAGCTATTAATGAGTATGGTGGTAAGTTGTGTTGACCTATTACCAGACTATTAGCACCAACAGTGCACCAATCGGATAAAACAGTTCCCTTCAATATAGTCACACCTTTACATATCCAAACAAAGTTGCCAATTGATATGGGGTTAGTAAAAGGCCTCTCCGTTTTCTTTCCTTCGCCGTTAATCTTATAACAATCGTGAAAATCGGTATCGCTTATTTGAACATTCCATGCACAACTAAAGAAACGACCTAATGAGATGCTCTCATAACAGTTTATGGAAGTTTCTCCCGTCATACCAGTATTTTCACCAATTTCAAGTTTTGCTCCTTTCTTGATTTCGAGTCTACAACCATTACCCATAAGGGTAGGGCCGTTAAAAATGATGGTTCCCTGGTTGTATAGCCAAAATCCTTTTGTAGTACATGTTTTCTCAGATTGCTTTCCAAGTTTGATCATCCCAAAATAAACAGACTTTGACTTTACTATCACCCCCCCCGATGTAAATGACCAAAATACGAATTAAAATTCATATGCGGTCTGTAGAGGAGTATCGGACAATGCACAGCCTGGTGTATGGGTAAATTGAAGAAATTGTATATAAGTGTTTTTCCCCAACTCACTTCAAGGAAATCTTTGAAAATACGAAATATTTTGTTTAAAATCATTATTTGCCAATTGAAATAGAGTTAACTATAAATGCGGACCTTTACCTTTTTATCTTATTCAGGATAATATTCTTAGCCCATGTCCTCTCACTTTTGGTAAAACCTATGATCCATATCATAAAGAATGAGAACAGGAACATTGCTCCAGCTATTGCAAAAGATACTATATAGGAGAAAGACATCTTATAAAGGATCAAAGCCAGAATGCATGGTATAGCAAATGTCGCAATTTCTCTTAATGTGACTTCTATCAAATACCGTTTTACAGGATAGATAGGTAATATGGATTTCAAAGCAATTAATTCTGCAAAAAGGCACGAAATTGCAGTTCCTATCAATACATATAAGAAACTTATGGCTGGACCACCCATCTTATAAATTACATAAACAACAGGAACTGCGAGCAACATAACACCACCATTGGCTAATTGGAAATTTCGAATCTTTCCCGTAGCCTGAGCTACATTTTGCAATGTTCCTCCCATCGTATTTGCTTGGACATACAAAAGAGAGAACATACTAAATTCTACTGCATACTTGGGGGGATTTACAAGCCAAATTTCCAAAAGGGGTCGAATGATACTGATGATAGGCAAACTAATTAACATAAATAAGAAGAAGCCAAATTTACCACTCTTAAAATTGACTTTGAAACAGTACTCATAATCGCCGGATGCATAAGACTTTATGATTTGGGGGATAGACGCTCCTAAGAAATTGGTTGCGAATGATGTTACGGCAGATTGTACATTATTCGATATTCCTTTTGCTGCATTAAACAGGGGACCGAAAAACATATTAATAAGCATGTTCATGCCCTGCCCATTTAATGTCCAAGCAAAATTTCCAATCAAGCTCCAACCTGAATAACCAAACAATTTCTTAAAAAGTGATTGAGACCAATAAAACTTATATTTACAGTTCTCGAATTTGTGCAAACAATATATTCTGTATATCATTGCAACCACAAACTGTATTAGAGCCAACAATATACCATAGGCGATAAGCTTATCTGTGAAAGCATACTGTAGTAGAATTACTATGCCCAACTTAAGCATGACCTCTATGATGCTAATATAGGCATAGGCATTCATATGCTCATGGCCAAAAATTGAAGCATTATAAGGTACCTGAGTGACAGATATCATTAATGTAAAGATAGAGCACTGCATTACCCAGAATGCAGCATCAAGCCTTTCTGCTGGTATAACAAGCTTATTGTAGAAGAACCATAGACCTATTGACTCACATAGAACAAAAAGCAGCAATGCCATAATCATATGAACATTCAGAAGCATTGAAAAGGTCTTCTGCTGTTGTTCAATTGTGTCTTTAGCAATGCCAAAAGCAATAAAACGCTCCGTTGCTTGCGCTAAAGCAGCATTGAGAAAAGCGAACATAGATACCATGCCGCCAACGACATTGTATACACCATAGTCTACTACACCCAATACTCTCAATACGACTCTCGATGTATAGAGAGCAACAAGCATGACCAGTATCTGTCTCAGATACAGGAAGAGCGTGTTCTTCGCAATTCTTTTGCTGTTATTTTTAAGTTGGTCTGGTTGCATATTATATCTACATATTTGCTATCCTATACTATTATTTCTTAATGTGGCAATTTAAAAGTAATGATAAAGAGACTGCTTTATGCTATAAGTCAAGAACTATTTCTTTAGATCGATTAATTTCAAATGCATCGTAAACGTCTATTATTCCATGAACTATCTGGAAGCGCCCTGTTTATGGACGTCCCCAGACTTTACTCATAAATGTTAAACTTTCGTTATTAACAAACTTTTGCGTAATAACAGGGCAAAAGTGTTTGATTTGAGATATTCTCGTCTGCAAACTTCACCAGAAGATCCTTGATGTAAACTACCGGTGAGATTGCATTCATCGCGCAGCTTTCAACAACAGAGAACATAAAAGCTACGTTCTTTGCTGAACGCTCGCTGCCGATGTTCAAACAGTTCTTCAATGTTCGTTTGAAGTGGCGCATGTCCACCGGATCCGGATAGATGTAATAGTCCTGCTCTGAAGTGAAGGATATCATATCAGCCTCCGATCTTTTGCAGCATCGTACAGACTTCCTCGATACTACAGTTGAACATGCGGAAAAAAGTCCCGTTATCAAACCTGACACTGAAACGCTGTATTTCTTGATCTGACTTAATAGCTGGCTGACCACCATCGGGCTGGGACTCGTCCGGAACCACCTCAAGCCTGACCGGACTGCTGTCTGTCTTAGGCCGGGTGTATCTGTCCCAGAAATGTTTTCTATAGTAGCGATTGACATTTGAATAGTTGTAATCGTTTTCCTCGCAGAACCGTTTCATTGAACCACTGCCTCCATACATTCTATATTCCCTGATGATGGCCGCATAGTCCGGTTTGTTTCTTTTTTCTTCCATTGTGTGATAAAATATTATATGATTATCCTCAACTGAGTGATTTTCTTCAATCATAGATTCTGTGCTGAAACATCGGCCTATAGGACATAGCCGCAACAAGTAGCCTGTCAAAAAGTCTGTCACCAAATGATCTGCGGTTGAACTTCCAGCAGAATTCATCCAGATAACTCTGAAGGAACTCGTCTTTGATGCCATGATACATATCAAGCAAAAGTGACTTTGCATTCGATATGGCAGTGTGAACCCACGGCAGTATTTTCGATGCCTGCTCAGGAAGGGTCTTTATGGGATATACCTCTTTAAAATAACCTTTGAGTTTCGTATGAGATCTGGAGTCATCCGTGATTATTCTGGAATCCGCTGCAACTGCGACCTTTGAGACTTCGGTAACGGTACAGGCCTGTACATCAGGAACGACCTTCATTTTTATATGACCTGACTTGCGATCTTTCTTTCCTTTCTTCTGTTTATTCTCAGGAACTGCTTTACTTTCTATCATTACCAGAACTTTTGACTTGCGCTGACTTCCTGCGCCTGCCTTCCGCTTTTCCTGTTTCTTTGTCTCGTCTGAATTTTCCGTGGAAAAGAAGGCTTCGTCAAGCTCAATACTCTCGGACAATTGATATGTGGTATCGCGCTGCCCCATTACCGACCGTAGTTTATGCATCATCTCCCAAATTGGCTGATAACGCTTATGACCCAACTGGCGCTGCATTTCAAGGGCCGAGAACGTTTTCCGCGTGGAGGTCAGCAGGTGTATGGCAGTGAACCAATACATTAATGGTAATTTACTGTTATGCATTACGGTATCAGCCGTTAACGTCGTCTTGTGACCGCACTTCTTGCAAATCCAACATTTATTATACTTATCCCAGATTTGTTGATGACCACCACAGCGCTTACAGACAACACCAACTTTTTCCCGATGATTCTTGAGATACTCTTCGCAGGAAGCTTCATCGGGGAAACGTTTTGAAAATTCTATCAGTTTCATCTTGACGAGGTTTTGATAATTGATGCAAAGATAAGGAATATCGAGAAAACCTCAAAATTATTAATCACCTAATTGAGGATAATCATTAAATATTATTTCACACACAAAGGTATAACTTGTTTTTTACAACGCATGACGGAGAAATGGACGCTTACAACGCATAATTTTAACTATTGATGTCTTATTTTTAGTAGGAATATTTGCATCATCAATAAGTTGAAATATCCTATATAATAACCTAAAATGTACAGATGCGATACTGTAATAAGTTACATAAAACTTATTGAATATTTCTATTGCTTTATCCCGTCTTTCCTCATAGTTCTTACCCGTAATAGTTTTACCATCTTCTTTACAAGAATTAACTATATTACCCAAATCTTTATATTTATTAAGAGTATTACTATATAAACTAAAAAGTATTTTGAATTGTTCATTGAATTGTTGGATACGATAAACGTCTGCAGTTTCTTTGTTAAGTTTACTATTGTCTTTGTTGGCATTAATCTGTTTTTTAAGAGTAGAAGCCAATAGGCGTACACTAATATATGCTACAAAAGTCCCTAAAACTCCGCCTATTAAATCGCCATAAGCTCCAAAAAAGGTACTTGATTCACTGCTATTTTTCCCATATATAAGAGTTAGCACAAACCCAGCTGTTAGAAGAAGAAATGCTACTCCCGCAGCCAATTCCAGTCCTGTTACTATTTTCTCCCAAGGTTCCTGCGAGTTCTTGAGCTTAACAGAAGAAGGTACTATTTCTGTTGTATTGTCCATGCCTGCACTTTTTTTTACATTGTGAACACCTTGAGATGATTGAGAAGTAGACCAATTTGGATAATCATCTGACTTGCTACGATTGTTACTCCATTGTAAAGGATATAAGTTTGATAAGTCATCAGTTCCTCCATTAGAAACTGGATCTAGATGATCTATTTCCCATCCATACTCTGTTTCCTTTCCATACTGATCTCTTCTAATCCATGCGCCTGCATAATCCTTTCTATATATGTTGGGATCATTGTTTGCTTCTTGTCTAGCTTTCATCCATACTTGTTGTATGGTGCTTTCATCAAAATTAGCCATATAAATATCTTTATTTGCTTGATATATAAATGTTCATTTTTTATTGATCTTCATACCCTAATGAACAGCATCACCATAGAGAGGTTCACCGTGTTCTTAGTTATTCACTTATTGTTTACTGATATTGCTATAGACATCACTTGATTTTGTTCGTATCCAGTTTATGGTCTGTTCCCAATTTATGTCCACGCCCTATAAACAGGACACTTCAGAGTGTGCATGATTTCAAGTTCCGAATAAAACTGAAGAGATTTAATTGATGCGCAATTAGCATGGTAACCGATTCGTAAAATCACAGCAGTTATTAAAGTTTTCAGGCTATAGAACACAATGACCAAAATGGTGCATAATGGTATACCGAAATGGTGCATAATGGGGTAGCGAAATGGTGCATAATGGTATACCAAAATGGTGCATTATGGTCACCGACAGATTGTGACTTCAATCATATACAATAGTCCTATTCATCTCTACTCTCTCCAAACGCAGCTCCATTCTCTTCGCCTTCATCCATCAATCTTTGCATGGCGGCCATCATCCTCAACTGTTTGGGTGACGGGGGCTTGACTCCGCGCTGGGCCAGATCAAGATAGGCGGGAAGTTGACAATCAGGAGTTCCTGTTTGTTGAGTACACTGAGGATATTGATGGGATTAGTCATCATGACAACGGCTACCCGGTGGACAGTCTCGTCTTTCTTCAGGTTCGGGCTGACATAAAGGTCGAGTTTCTTGCAGATCTGTAGGAGCTCAGCCTTAGTCTGGACGGCTAGAATATCCGGAAATGAGATGCCGGAGGTAAATGCCGTATTATCTATAGTAATCATAATGGTGAAATTGTGGTTTGTATCAGATTGATGTCCATACCCTGTCAAGTATGATTTCCGTCCGTTAAATCAGGTCACTGACACTCGCCTGCTGAACCAATTGTATATACAGATCCCTGGTCATCAAAAAGGTAGGAACGACGGACAGGTTACATCTTACGGCGATCTTCTTCAAGTTACGGGTAACGTTCTGACGCTGCTGGATGACTTTTCGAAGGGCTTCTTTACGACTGCGTGTAGTGACGAAGGGAAAGATATAGGAAGTCTCCGAAGGATAACGGGCGGCAATTTCCTGCATCTGGGGATCCCAGCAGACTGTTCTCGTAGGGTTTCCCCATGTATGTGAAATATAGGTAAGCATACCGTCCTTAAGATCACTTTTCCTGAGAAAGGCAATGTCGGTGAAACTCATTCCATGAGCATAGATTGAAAAAAAGAACAGGTCACGGGCATAGGCCTGAGATGCGGAAATACCGGAAAAGTCAAAATGACGCAGGCGCTGAAGTTCCTCCCGGGTAAGCAGCGTCCGATTCTGTTTGGGAACGGTTGCCTTGTTGACCAGCCGGAAGGGATTGCGACGTACTGTCTCTCCTTCTTTTACGGCCTGCCTGAAGATGGTACACAACTGAGCGAGGTAGAAGACTACAGTAGAGTGCTTGAGTCCCCTGTCATACAACCAGGATTCGTATTTCTTCACCAGTTCCTCATCAATTTCATCAAAGGACAAATCATCCTTGTCTAAGAACTGAAGGAAGCTGTGCAGGGTCACTTCCCTGTTGTCGGCTACCAGAAATTTGCCTGACCGGTTCAGTTCCTGAATCCATTGATGGGTAAAGGCTGCGAAAGTCATCATTCAGCGGTGTAATGTTATCCTATTCCTGTCGGGGTCATTGGGATCACCGCAGTTCGCATCCAACATACTTTTCACTTCCTCAAACTGCTCCTTATGTACGCCGCCGACAGCCACAACCATATCTCCAATCTTCATCACGAGTTTCCGGTCACGGGCAATGCGGATAAGATAACCTTCCTGACCTTTCAGAATGCCGGTCAGCACCCGTAGCCTGACATTCCCTTCTGCATAATGCCCGATGGGATGCTGCAAGATACGGATCCGTGTAGGATCATCCTTTATAATTTGCATAAATGGCTGCATCTGACTATCGGGGATGACTGCCGGAACGCCGGTGTTGTGATCCCTGATCAAATGGAGGAAAGGATAATGCTCATGCAGGTATTGCTTAAGAAAGTCCGTACTGCCCTGCAGAAAGACGAAACCACTGATTGAGGGTTTCTCTATCTCTTTAACGCCATGCCGGGCTTTCTCGTAGAAAACGGACCGGTGGACAAAACAGCGGCAGTGCCCATCCTTGTTGACTTCAGCTTCAAACTTTTCTACCTTCTTGCTGTGGACGAATAGATAGCCCCATGAGGCAGGATCCTCAGCCCATTTCCGACTGATGTTTTCTTCCTCCGGAGACGTTCTCTCTATCGCTTGACCCGACTCTCCGTCAGTCCAAGTAACGTGTTTGCCCTTTGGAGAATAATTGTTCTCGTCGGCTATAGTCGGGGTTACAGTACCATCCAGTTTCACAGTTTCCCTGATTATTTTATGTCCTTGCCAGCTGCCATCTCCGATGGTACCGGCGTATTCGAAAGTACAGAAGTTTTGTTTACCATACTCGTATCTCTTAACACTTGTAATCCATTATTTTTCAGGCTCATAGCCTGTACGTAACAACGCCTTTACTCTTTGTAAAAGGAGTATTACTGTGCAAAGATACATTTTTTCCATGATTTCGGGCAGCTTTTCATCCATTTTCTTTCAAGAGCAGAAAAATTCTTCACTGATGTTTGCCAAATCCGTTACTCTTTGACTTTATAAGTTATTGATTGATAAGGACAAATAGAAGACGCCCTGTCTTACAAAGAGAATAGAGACACATTTGTAAAACATTCTACTGATCAAGAGCAACAACCTGCTTTATTTCCTTCATTTTCCCGTTATTTCTCACAATCCGACTCGTTTTCCGGTTTCTTTCCATTCCAGACCGTTATAGAAAATAGGTAAAGGAAAAAAGGAAAAGAGGCGCGCTGGCCAATTATCGATTTTAGATCGCGAAACTGAAAACCATTGACAAAAATCCATCAAAAAAGGATGTGTCAAATTGAACACATCTTCCCTGATCCTTACAGTCAAATCCGACTGTGAACGAAAAAATCATTTGGTTTCAGCACTTCCTTCTCACGCTTCTGATAATCTTCCGATTGGCCCGGTTGATCTGAGAGGTATCAATAGAGTTCAAATAAATCTGCGTGGTCCTGTAGGAGTTATGTCCCATGCCCTCGCTGATGACAGCAATGGAAACGTCCAGGTTGCGAGCGATGCTGGCCCAGGAATGACGGGCCACGTATGTAGTAAGCGGGATCCTCAGTCCGATCCGGTCCCCTATTTCCTTCAGATTACGGTTGACTGTCTGCTCTACCTGCCGGTACCTGTGGTAAGCCGTATCGTCGTCCTGCTTCAGGATAGGAAGCATAAACTGTGTATTCTGTGTCTGACCGGCATAACGGTCGACGATGTCCTGCATGGGCTTTTCCCAGGCAATGGTCAGGGACTGGTTGGTTTTCTTGCGGCAATAGGTGACCAGACCACGTTTGAGATCATCCTTCCGCAAGAAGGCCATATCAACAAAAGGCATACCTCGCATATAAAAGCTGAACATGAACAAGTCACGGGCAAAGGCCAACGGTGAGTCCTCCCGCAGATCAATACGCTCGATGGCACGGATATCACTGATGGAAATGGCCCGTTTGGTGGTCTTACCGTAAGAGATATGCACATGCCGGAAAATGTCACGGTCATCCGTGAGGCCGGCCTCCACGGCCCTATTATAGAGCGTACGCAGCGTACGCAGGTAATAAGCGATGGAGTTCCTTTTCAGTCCCCGATCAACCAGCCACGCCTCATAGCGCTCCATCAGGTCGGCTGTCATGGACTCAAAGTCCAGGTCTTCTCCCTCACGGAACTCCCTGAAACGGCATAGGGCATCCGTATAAGTTTTTGTAGTGCCGATGCGTTTCATTTGTGACTTCTTCTCTATTTGAGTTTGAATGAAACTGAAGACGGTCTGGACGGGCGGCAACTGTCGGAAGGTCTCAATCAGATCATCAAGGGTATAAGGAACACAGGACTCTTCTTTCTGCCGGATCATCTCCCGCATCTGCCTCAGCTCACCGTCCACTCTGGACTGGACGAGTTGCAGGTGGATTCTCCTGTCCTCATGTGCCTGGTCTTTGGGAAGGATAACCGACCCTTCTTTCTCATTCCACTCCTGCAAGAATAGATGGTAACCGGAACTTATCCACCGTACGATTCTGTGATGAATTACCTGATAATAAAGTGTCCCTTCCTGATTTGTCACGGTTGAGGGTCTGAATTTTACTTTTATTGTCGTCATGTTTTTTATAGTTAAAATGATATGCATCTGTTATGTCAGTCCAGTTCAGGTAATGGAATCCGTATCTCTCCAGCCATCCTGAAAATCCGCACAAAAATTGATTCCGGACCCCTCGCTATTTCTTTTTTAGTCCAGTCGGCAGAAAGCCTGTCGGCCTTTTAATGGACATTTCCGGTATTCTCCGGGCGTAGGATGAGCCTGAAAAATAAATTTGCGACAACTCATCACTGATTTAGAATATTTTATTTGCATAAATGAAATTAATTCGCGAATTTTGCTACAACTTAGATATTACAGATATGAACGAAATCATAGAGCAGGTTACCGTAAAGGAAATGGGCAGCCGTTTTGCCCGGATACGAAAGAAAATGGGGCTCAGCCAAAAGCAAGTTGGCATACAGCTTGGTGTGACACAAAAAAAGATTTCCGCTATAGAAAGCGGAAGCAATGTCCTTTCTCCATTATTTCTTGCCATGATATTATTTTATATCCAGCATGTTTCAGCCGAAATGTTATTTTCTAAAAAATTCGATATTGAAGATCCGCACCTTTTCGATAAGAATTATTCCCTGAATAGTGTTGCTAAAGCTAAATTACAACTCTTCAGTGATCAACTGGCAGATGAATTAGAGGGAAAGAAAAAAGAGTGGATCAACCGGCTGAAGGAAACAGCCGATTATCTCTGACAAACAACCGGTTTGCAGATTCATATCGCTTTCATATATTTTATAAATTCTCTGCTATTCTTCTTACCTGTGACACATAGTTTATATCACTTGCATAGCCAATTTCATTCAGGAAAACATAATAGTCCCCACCCTTGTATTTGTACTGGACATAATCCCTGTATGCCTTGACGGAATCCTCCCATCTCCTGAACTCATAGTATCTGCCGTCATCCGGACGGCGAAGTCCGAATAGGTTGTTATATTCCGTGCAAACAGGACTGCTGAAATATCCTGTTTCCAGTATAGCCTGTGCCATGACAATCTTCTTGAATTTTAAATCATATTTCTCCAGAATATGGTACAGACTGGCTAAATTCAGTTCTTTATCCGGCTTTGTTCCAAACCTCAAGCAAGCCATTTCTTCCTGCAACCGGCCGATATACTTATTCATATAAGCAATAAACGGTTCAGGGTTGATGCTTTTTCCATCCTCACGCGTCATCCTGATATGCAGGTGTGGTCCCGTGCTTCTTCCGGAGTTGCCACTGATACCCACGACAGTACCGGCCGGAATCTCCTGTCCCTGTCTCACTGTGATGGCACTCAGATGACCGTACAGGCAGCGGAAATCTCCATGATCCAGCACCACATAGTTGCCATACCCTCTTCTGCTAAAATATACCTTTTGCACGATAGCAGGAAGCATGGCATAAACCCTGGCGTATTTGCATTGCAGATCAATACCATCATGAAAACGGCAGCACTTGGAGAATGGATCCCTGCGATAACCATAGTCCGAGTTCATCCGAAGAAAATCCAATGGAAGGCAAACGTTCATCCTTTTAGAAAGCAGACCAAACATTAGACTGTCTGTAGCATTGACAAAAAGTGGAATATCCTTTTCAATGTCTATTTCTACCTTCTTACCTTTTTCTAAAGGGAAGAAATCCAACTTTCCCTTAGGATCGGAATCCCTGGCTTTGAACTCAGTCATAACCTTTTCAGCCTTCTTTTCTTTTTTTGCAGGATCATGCGGCTTCAAGGGCTGAATGGTGTAAAACTGTGCTCTTGCCACGCCAGAAAACACTAATAATGTTAAAAACAAAACTTTCCTCATTTAAATATCCGTTTATTGGGATAAATATATAACTTTGCGACAAAGTTAGATAATTATTAGGATAATCAAAAGAACATGTTTGAAAAAAATAAATTTCTGGAAGAAGAAATTCCATACGGGCAGTTTTTGCTCCTTGGAATAGACCGCCGCACACTGCTTTCCATGCCCAAGGAAGTATTGGAACCATTAGTAGACGGAAGGGTAACACCTGTCATACAGGGACGTATTGATACTAAGAACGGTTATTCATATCGCATACCCCTGAAGCTTCAGCTCGTACACGATGTCGGGGATCAAGTGCAGTTGATGACCTATCCCTTGCACAAGAAACTTGAAAACACGCTTCATCTGAACGACAGGGAGTTGGAGAGGGTTTCCAAGGGAGAAGTCATCCACAAGGAGTTTATTGAGAAGGATGACACCAGAAAAATGCGTTTTGTCCAACTTGACTCTGAGACCCAATCATTGATGTACCGGGATATGGCTTCCGTCAAATTTGCTGCCAGGCTGAAGGACATGGAGAAGGTTAAGGATATTGAGTTGGGTACCAGTCAGAAAGAGGCTGCCCGGGAAGGCAAGCTCGTGGAACTGAATGTCGGTAATGAGAAAGTTACAGTCGGTGTAGACCTTCATGAACCACAGGGGTTCAAGATTGTCAATGGGGATATGGATGAGTGGAAGCGCCAGACCGCCATCCGTTATGACATAGACCACCCCGAAGTCATGGGCTATGTGCAGACCGACAGGAATCGCTGGGAGTATCAGCAGCTGCAACTCCATCAGACAGGAGAGGAAAAGAAGGACTCCAGGAAAAAAGAAGAAAAGGAAAGCAGCGGACTGAAACGCTGACCTTTCAACACAAGAGTCTCCCACCTCACACAAGGAATCTGTAAGATCCTTCATTTGCTACATCTTATTACTAATAATCAAAGGTATCTCTGGACAAACAATAAGGCAAGTCTGTCATTATCATATCAGAGAGTAAAAATCAGGTACACCTCTTTGCATCCGTAGCAGACTACCGGAAAGTAAGGAGTCTGGCTCATGGGGTGAAATGTGGGGACAAGAACAGTATCCATATTGCAGCCCGTATGATGATCGGTACCGTCAAGGCTCTCGGAGCAGGCAGGTTCTGTATACTCGTTCCCATACCGGGGCATGAAGGAAGGGCAAATTATACCAGAGAGCTCTGCGAAGAGATTGGACTCCTCACCGGTATACGGACAGCGGATGTCTTGAGAGGAAAGCACCACCTGCCCCTTTACCAGGCCAAACGCAATGACATGAAGGCCGAAGGCATCCGCATTGACTTTAGGTTGATCTGTCCGATACCTAAAGGAGTCACCCCTATCATCGTGGATAATGTCCTTGACACCGGACATACTGCCTGGGCTGCCATCAAAGCACTGGGTGATCCGGACACACGACTTGCCGTCCTTGGCAACACACGCCATTATACCTTAAACAAAGAAGTGAATTTCGCTCAAATGAATATAGAGAATATGAAAAACCAAAAATTTAATCCGGAAGAGGTAAAGCAGGTAAAGACCGCTCAGGACAAGTCCAGAACTGCATCCGGGAAAAAGACTGCTACACAAAATAAGAGTACGGCAAAAGCTTCTGCCAAGAAGAAAGCGAAGAATGATTCCCTTGCTGCACAGTATGCGGAGTTGAAGGAGAAACATCCCGATTCTATCCTGCTCTTCCGGCAGGGAGATTCCTACAAGGCTGTCAATGCAGATGCTTCAACAGTAGGTAATCTATTGAACCTTCCCGTCACCAGGCCTGAAGACAAACGCGGCGGTGATCTTCTGGCTACTTTCCCCTGTCAGGCTCTGGATACCTATCTCCCGAAACTGGTCCGGGAAGGAATGCGGGTGGCCATCGTGGAGGAAGCCGGAAAGCAACTGAAATCCTCTGATGGAGGATACAGGAAAGGGATCAAAGAAAATACCGAAGATAAAGGCAAGAAGGAATCACGTGCTCCCCAGCTCGTTACCATCAACGGGCAGAAAGTCACCCACGCCCATGCATTTCAGAGTACAAAGAACCCGGGCACCTGGTATTTCACGGCGAGACTTGATGGCAGGCAGCTCCACCCCATCATGATGAAACCCGCCGATGCGAAAGCCTATCAGAATAGAGACTATACCATTGACCGGTTCATGCGCACCTACTATCCGACCAAGATGGAAAAGAAGGTGACACCGGAGCAATATAAGGCTGATATGATTCTTTCTGACGGACGCCACATTGAAAAGATGAATGTCTTCAAGGAAAGAAATGAGAACCATGAGGATTTCGGTAAATATAAGCTCTTCGCCAGAATTGCCGGTCAGGAGAACGGCATGGCCGTCGTTATGAAAACGGAAGACCTCAATGCCTTTTTTGACCGTGTGACCACCCCTGCGAAACTCGTGGAGAAGAATTTCGGAGAACGGCTGAACCTTGCCTCTGCCTACGGAAAATACAAACTTCCGGAAGGTATCCCCATAGATGATATCCGTATTACCAAGGACAAGGATGGAGAGTGGAAGATTTCTGCCAAGGTCGGAGATGCCGGGCGTACGGAGAAGGAACCGCTCAACAAAACCGACCGTTATTCTTTCTTTGAGTCCCATACCGTAACCCGGGAACAGCTGGCCGCCAAATACCTTTCGCCGGACATTCAGAAGACCTTGTCGCAAAAAAAGGAAGAACAGCAGGCTGGGCTGAAGATCTGAGAGAATATTCATCTTTAAAAGAAAAGATTATGTCAGAAAGAACTTATGATGAACTAGTCCAACTCCACCAGAGCAGTAAAATTACCTGGCTCCAACTTGTGGAGCAGTCTGAAGACAAGGATGATTTTATACAGTGGTGTAAAGACCACAATGTAAAGCCTGATGACAACTATGCCGAGTTGTATCTGGAGCAGACTGAGGAAGAAATGTCCTTCAGTCAGGGTAATTGGGACAGTTACGAGAAACTACAAGGACAATAGCCTTAAGAACGGCAGGCAGAAGGAAGCGGCTCTAAAGAACATTCTCTCCGACAATTACACAAAGGAAACAGTTCAACAGGTTAAGGTCCAAAATAAAAGAATGAAACTTTAGACGAGAACTATGGCAAATATTTTTGACGAGCTCAGGCAGAAGGTCAGCATTGAAGAGGTAGCTTCCTGTCTGGGCTATAAGGTTAATCCAAAGGCCGGGACCCGTGGCGCCTACCTCGAGATGCAACTCTTTGGCGGAGGGGACAAAAAACTTGATACTATTGTCATCCGCAAGGGACGGAACGGCAATGCCGATTCCTATTTCCACAGGAGCACAGGCACAGGCGGCAGCGTCATTGATTTTGTCCGGGAGAATTGCTCCGGACTGGGCGCCCGTAGCGGTAACAAATGGAAAGATGTCTTTGATGTCTTTTCCAGGTTCACCAGCCTTCCTCGGGAAGCCTTTCATCTGGAAGAATCTGCTCGGCAGTGGGAACAAGGCAAGGCTCCGGAGAGCTTCGACCTCAGCCGCTTTGAGGTAAGGCCTATAACGGAAGATCCGGACACTGCCGGTTTGATCTTCGGTCAAAGAGCCCTGTCAGAAGATACCGTCCGCACTTTCTCTCCATGGATTGACCTGATACGAGATACCCATTCCCCCTATACCCATCCCTGTCTTGGTTTTCCCTATAGAGAACCCGGGGCTGACCAAATCGTGGGTTTTGAGCTTCGGGGCTATGGAACCTTCAAAGGCAAGGCTTCCGGTACGAACTCTACCACGGCTGCATGGATCGTGGATATGTCAGATGGACACTACCCTCCTGATGTCCGCAATATTTATTTTGCGGAGAGTGCATACGACATGATGGCTTTCTGGCAGCAGAACCGGCTTGCACTCAAACCTGAAAGCGCTGTTTTTGTCTCTGTGGGCGGACAGCTCTCGTCCCGTCAGGTTTCCGGATTGATGAACTATTACCCCAGAGCCAATATCGTAGACTGCTTCGACAATGATGTCTACGGCAGGATCTATGGCATCCGTACCGCCGCCATCGTCTCAGATATTCATCTGCAGGTGGTGAAATGCGACGACTGCGCACGCTTCAATGCCAACGGCAAATGTTTTTCCATCCCTCTTGATCAGGTCAGTACGACCGCATTCTGTAAAGAGGTACCGGTCAGCTCCCGATACCGGCAGCACACAGCCCCCAAGAATTTCAAGGACTGGAATGATGTGGTGATGGGACTTCCCGAAAGGGAAAAGGTCACGCCATCCAAACACCAGCGGGATGAGAAACTGGAGCACTACCGCCTGCCCGGCGTCAGACGTTAAACATTTTACGATGGTAAGAGTTAAAATCATCAGCGTACTTTTTCTTCTGGTTATCTCCCCGGGGCTTCATGCCCAGCAGATTGATCCGACACTGACAAGTGCGGTCGCTGCGCAGAGTACGATGCTGAAAGATATTTTCAAGAAGAGAGAAAATACCCAGCGGCAGATCATTGCCTCGGAAACTGCCGTCAGCGTTGCCCTTGACAGGGTACACAGCGTAGAAAACAGGATGCTGGACTATCTGGGCAATGTGCAGGGGGCCATGCAGAACCTCTATCAGGTCAAGCGTGCCACCGAACTTGTAGGTGTAGAGATACCCAGGAACATTTCCCTGCTCCGGCACTCCGTGCCCGGTCATTTGAAGGGTACGGCCATCACGGTGCTGGTCTCCGATGAGATTACCGATGCCTATACCCAGATGGCAAGCCTTTATCCCTTCATGAAGCAGTTGGTCACCAGTGGGATTTATAATATGGACGAGTATGACAGTCAGGGAAGGCCGGTAACGGAAAAGCATAAGGTTAACCTGCTCAGTTCGGCGGAACGCTATTATGTAGCCAATGAAGTAGTTACAAAACTGGAGAATATCAATACCGACCTCTGGCTGCTGGCATGGCAGATACGTACGCTGAGCTGGCAGGATCTCTGGTACGGACTGGACCCAGAAGGATGGGCTACCGTGATGAGCGGAAAGGCCGTCGTCGAAAGTCTGGTCTATGAGTGGCAGTATCTGTAACACTTCCCACAAAGAAGAACTATTCCATTTCATTTGAGATTTTAATTTGCAACGTGATTAAAGAGCCGTTTGAGGATGATGAGGACTTCGCAAATGATTGCACTTTAATTTATGGAACAAAAGGAAAAAACAATTATCAGTGAGCAACCGGTCTGTGATAAGGACATGACCAAGACATACCAGGGATATTCCTGTAAAGGAGTATCACCGGAAGGCAAGGCTTTCAACTTTATCGTTCACCATACTTATATGGGTGTGAATGTGACAGAGAAACTGGCAAGAGAACTTGTAGAGAACTGCCGGACAGAACTTTTGCTGTTTTCTCAACCCGGCGGACAGCATGACTTCGGACGACTAGTATTGAAGGATGGCAGCGTGGAAGTGGAGATGGACAAACATTACCTTAAAGGCAGATGCCCGGTCTGCGGTGGCAGAGTCATTCACACCTCCAGGGGTTACTTCTGTGAGAACTACAGGGAAGAAGATAACAACAGTTGTCAGTTCCATGCTCTGGGCGTCCTTGCCTACCGCCAGATCACCGAGGATAATATGGATGATTTTCTGAGTGGTAAGGCGGAGATATTGGATGGATTCCGTTCGGATGACAACATCCCTTTCAGCGGCTGTCTCGTCCTCAACTCAAAGAAAATGCTTTCTGTCAATTCACGGATTTGCAGGTGTCCCCGTTGCGGTGGTATGTTACAGGTGGGGCCGACCTCTTTCCGATGCGAGAATTTCAATGATCCGGAACATCCCTGTAAGACCAGGTATTATCGCTATTACGGTGGAGTCCGTATCAACAGAAAGATGATGGAAGAGCTTTCCCAGTACGGTCATACCGTAGAGCCCCTTATCCTGACCAGGGAAGATGGACGCAGATACCCGGCCTGTCTCGCATTCAATGATTTGAAAACAAGAATACTAACATTGGAACAACGATGAACAACGAAAAAATAATAAGAAAGGTGGTTGTCCTGCCAGGTATCTTAAAAAACTGAAGAAGGCGGCAAGAGAAATACTTCCAATCTCAGGGATAGAGGTGCCTATCGTATTTTACGGTACGGTGGCTGCTATCCTAAGATTAGTGGATTCATTGAAAATTTCAATGGATATCTTCCCCCTTTAAAACTTATGACGCATTTTCTTTTATAACCACAAACATCAACTAACAAAAATCCTGCAAATATGAAAAAATTTTGTCTTATTCTTCTGGCCGGAGTCACCATCATGACCTCCTGTACCAGTAAGGACAGTCTTCACAACCTCGCGATGGAGAGTCTTCGGGAAAGTCTTTACTATCCCGACCAGATGAAAGTGATTGCCATATCAGACCCGGATTCCGCTTTCGGCATCAACTATTTTACCAGGCAGGAAATCCAAGGGATGCTCAGAACCATGAAGGTCGTTACGGACAGTATCATGGTCAGGACAGACAATATGACGAAGTTCAATCCTGATGATTATTATGTCATCAGTCTTGCCGACAGGCAGATGAAGGCAACCTCAGACATACGGGATATGCTCTTCAAATCCGAAAGAAAAGGAAAATGGTCCGGCTGGAAAGTCAAGATTGACTATCAGTCCATTGATCATAACGGACTCAAATACCGCTCCGAGAGATGGACTTTCATTGATAAGAAAGGTAACAATGTCCTCCGCACCTTTGATCTTCCATTGCCATAAACAAATAGCAGTAAAACTAAAACAAAAGAACCTTTTCGATAAAGTACACTATTTTTTGTCTGTGTTACTTCTTTATATTTTTATTGTTATAATGGCCTCCAGAGAAAGGATCTGTTCCAATAATGTCTTAGAATAATTGGTGTGCTAATCGGTTAAAGGCAAAATTACAAGGTCGTTTTTTTAATAAAATATATGAGTCTCTGCAATAAAAAACCGTTCTACAACTCAAAAGTCGTACTTCTCAATATTAATCACTAACTTTGTACTGAAAATAGCAAACAATATGACATTCGATGATAACGCCCTCATACGGCGGCAGAGTTGAAAAATATGGAATGCGTCAGGAACTTTCTTCTGGCAGAAGGGATAGTTGATGATGAAAGCTTTATAGATTTTTATAATGCCAATTAGATAATAAAAAGGAGGCATATATGATAAGAGTTGTTGATAAATTAAGAGAACATCAGTCTCCTACTCCGTCAAAATGGCGTGAGAAGGCAGAGTACAGACGTGCCAACAAAGAGTGGCTTCGCCGTTCACAGCAGATTGCTATGATGATGTATGATAAGATGGAACAAATTAGTATGACACAGACGGCCCTTGCCACACGCATGGGATGCAGTCAGCAATATGTTTCAAAAGTTCTTAAGGGTACGGAGAATCTTTCAATAGAGACAATTTGCAAAATCGAAAATGCGCTTGACCTGGCTATATTACCCGCAGAGGTGGAGAAGGTATAATCATGCCATTTTCATTGGGATAGTCAGATGAACTGTGTCAATGTCATTTTTTATTTAGTTGTTAACCTCATCAGAAAGGCACGATTTCCAATCGTGTTTTTCGGATGAGGGACATTACGGTCAGCAAAGTTACATAATCTTGAATCTGTCTCCAAATTTTATAGCCAATTGCTGAGCCGTGAGTCCCCAATTCGATATCGGCATGGTCCATTTCCTGCGTATGTTGCGGTATGCCAGGTAGACAAGCTTGTAGAGGGCATCATCATTGGGGAACACCCCTTTGTTCTTCGTTACCTTACGAACCTGACGGTGATAACCCTCAACGATATTGGTCGTATAGACAATTCTTCGGATATCTGCATTGTACTGGAAGTACCGGCTGAGATTGTCCCATTTGTCACGCCATGACCTGAGGACGATCGGATAGGTCTCTCCCCATTTTTGCTCCAGGGAATCCAGCTCCATTTCCGCCTTTTCCTTTGTCGACGCTGCATAGACCAACTTGAGGTCCTTGAGAAACTCCTTCTGATTCTTACTTCCCACGTACTTCAATGAGTTGCGGATCTGATGGACAATACAGAGTTGTACGTCGGTGTTGGGAAAGACACTCTGAATGGCATC
>NZ_JAMXLY010000034.1 GCF_024054555.1 Segatella cerevisiae
GGGAAACCTGTAAGGCCGTCCACACAGGCAATGAGGATGTCCTTCACCCCGCGGTTTTGCAGATCGGCAAGTACACCAAGCCAGAAGTTGGCCCCTTCGCTGTGGGATACATACATGCCGAGCAGGTCCTTGTAGCCGTTCCTGTCTATGCCGATGACATTATACACGGCACGTGCCGTGGCTGAGCCTTTATCATTGCGGACCTTGTAATGGACTGCGTCCATCCAGACTATGGGATAAACTTCGTCCAGGGTGCGGGTGCGCCATGACCGGATCTCGTCCCACACCTTGTCCGTAATATTGCTGATGGTCTCCTTCGAGATTCTGCTGCCGTAGTTCTCCTCAATGAAATCACTGATCTGCTGCATGCTCTGCCCCGTAGCATAAAGGCTGATGATCTTGTCCGACAGGCCCTCGGCCAATATCGTCTGACGCTTCTTTACGGTCTCGGGGGAGAAACTGCCGTCACGGTCCCTTGGAGTTTCAAGCTCTACCGGACCGTATTCGGTCTGCAGTGCCTTGGGCATCTTTCCGTTACGGCGGTTGCTCGTTGACGGCTTCGTCGCTGAGATGTGGCTTTCCATCTCGCCTTCCATTGCCGCATTGAGAAAATCTTCCAGGACACGGTGGAAGGCTCCGTCCTTTCCAAATAATGGCTTACCGGATTTAAACTGGGATTTTGCTGCCTCCAACATTGCTGAATACTCTTCTTGTGTCATAAGTTTACTTTCTTTTATATTCTTAATAACTCCGAAATATGACTTTTATTGTCTTTGAACTTGACACAGTTGAAATGACAGTCTCTTTTCATTAACCATCTTTGTGCAAAAGTCCCATCGTCAGCAGTAACCTTACAAGTATCATTATTTTCTCATGTTTATTTTCAAAAATACTATCGAAGTTTGTATTACAGAGAATTTAGCAGTTTTGAATCCTTCCGTTGTCTATATACTTTAGTCTGGAGTATGATCATGAAAAAGGCAAGGCCACAGAAATGATATGTAGCCTTGCCTGAATTAATTTGTGACTTAGATATTACCATCCGCTTTAGGAGTATGGAATCACTTCTAACTCGCTAAAGTGTCTCAAACGCTTTTGAGGGTATACATAATATTTTAGAATCTACTTATGGTATGGTTAAAAAAATGCATTTAAGTACCATTTCAATTATATCAGGGATTCCTGATGTTCGTATTTGGTTACTTCCACAGCACGATTGTTACCAAACCAATGTCCATCCCTCCCTGTATTTGCCACCATGGTGAATTCTACGGTGACATAGTCATCCTTCTGGATGTGAAACTTGTCTATGTTGTCACCATAGGCTTCAAACACACATTGCTGAGGATTCTGTTCCTCGGTTTCCAGCACATAATCCTGTACTTTCCAGTTGTGGCCGTTATGACTGGTTCCTGTTCTTACAGGTGAGACAACTGTAATTTTTCCTTTTATAATCATAAGTGGTATATTTAATATATTCCCGGAAGTTAATGCTTCTTCCTGGTATGTTTTTGTCTTGAAAGACAGGGGATATTCCAGAAATACCAGTCCCATCTTTTCTGCATTCCTTTCCCTTACAGGATGGCGTTCCATAAGGGAAGTATAATAAACTACATCATCATAGTGATTGACCAGATAACCGTCTGTTGTCAACCTATATTTGATATTCATCTTTCTCTTGTCAAAGCCCAGGGTTCTGTTCATCCTATATGACAATCCCGATAGTCTGCAGAACTGCTCATAGTGAAAAGCCTTCTGAAGTTGGCGGCCTTTCAGCCTACCCCTTTCTGCCGGTGACATCTGAAGACCTAGTTGATGAACGATCCGGAATACTGTACTTTTTGATATACCTGCCCTCAAAGCTATGCTTCTATAAGAGTATTTACCATAAAGGCTGATTATCGTTTCTTTTACCCTTACATCATCTTCTGATTCCTGGGCTTTTTCCAATCCCAGTTCATGTGCTTTCCGTCGGACAGAACTAATGCTTACGCCTAAATTCATCGCTATATCCGTTGTCCTACGACATGGGAAGTTACTGATCAGGAAGGCAGTATTTTCAGCGGTCCAGAAAATCTGTTTACGGGACTTAGCTTTGATTAATCCTAACTGCCTGGCTTTCCAGCGGAGAGTACATACACTGACATGGAGAGCATTTGCGATTACCACATTCTTCTCCGTCGGATATTTCCTGCGAAGCAGTTCTATCGTATCATTGGTCCAAATGGTCATGTATTTTCTTTTACTAAGAATGGTTATTAAAGTAAAGTTTTATCCTTTCTGAGAAATTTCCTTAACTCCTCACTATGATGCTGGATACAATAAGTGAGCATAGAATTGATCATGTTGGATTTGTTCATACTATAGAAAGACAACTGGTCGATAGTATTCATGACGACCTCATCAACCAGTACACATCGGCGGGCTATCACCATCTTTCTGTTGTCATACGCATCTTCGTACTCCTTCAGAGCACTAAGAAACGGAGATGAGACAATGACAGTGCTAAGGTCTTCTAAAGGATCAGAGAAATTCTGCATAATTACAGGTTCTTCGGCTACTCTACCCTGCCCTTCCTTACTCCTATCCGTCTCTGTCTGGACAGAAGCGGATGGAGGCATAGGTTTATTTTCATCCATAAGAAGAACCTCTTTCAAAGAAGGTATATGTGTTCCCCCACTTTGTGTTAATGCTTTTTTTCCTGTCATTTGCTATCCTCCTCTCCAAAGATTTGCTGGTATATAAAGTCAAAACAGGGTAAAACTGTTTCACGTTGTTTCCTGGTCAGAAATAACGTGTTGAAACGCTTCAACTCTGCTATATTCTTGATCATTGGAGTCAAAAGTCCTTCCCCTGAAAGAATCTTATTCATATCTGCCCATACAGCATGTTCCTCAGTAGTCCCTATACGACTGTCGAACTTGTTGAGGATAAAGAACACTTCAAAATGAGCCTTGTATTCGTATTTGGGAGATTTCAGAATGCGTAATGCCTTACGGTACATTTTGAGAGAATCCCAGGATCCTCTGTCGTATGCAAAGGGTGTAATGATATAATCCATGCGCTGAAACAGGGAAAGAAGATTATCCTCATCCAGGTTCCCTGGAGTATCCAAAAGGACAACATCTACGGAAGAAGGCATCTCGTCTAATTTTGCATTGATGTAATCATAATTTTCTTTTATCGTATGAGATCCTTCCAACGCTATCTCATACCCTTTCAGATTATACGGCACATCCGTTTCCGGGAAAAACAGAAGATCACTCTTCCTTGCTGATACAAGTGTCCCCTGATTATCGAAATCTCCTACAAAAAGTTTTTTGCCTTTCTCTACAAGATAGTTGGCAAAAAGTGCACAGAGGGTAGACTTTCCAGATCCACCTTTTTGATTGGCCAGTGCGATAAAGACTTTCTTCATATCTTCTATCTTTTCAAATGATGACAAGCAGTATCCAAAATGAACATACTCAAATTGATGGTAGCAAAGATAGAGAAAGATGATAAAGCTACAAACTATAAACCCATATTTTGGATATGTTATAAAATTATATCTTATAATATCCCTTTATTATACTAATATATTTTAAGAAATGAGACCTTTAAGGAATATAACTATCAGAAATATTAATGAATATTAATTGCGGTTTACTAATTTATTCGGGAAAGACTGATAGCTTACGAAACAATCCATGATATGCTCAAGAATTCCACACAGATTCGTATCTAATTTCATTATGAATCTTATTTTTGCTTTGGGGCTATTGCTTCTTCCCTAACAAACCTCATGCGCTGACGGAATAAAACTAGCAGCTCTGTTTGTTTTAGCCTATGCCGAATTGAGGTAACTTATTTGTGTGGCTTTGACGTAGCCTAGCATTCTGTATGCAGTGGCAGATAGCTAAAAGATTTTCACATTAGCCATTAAATTATTTTGAAATAAACGATTTTTATGTAATTTAATTTTGAAATACAAAATCAAATATTTATATTTGCAGCAGGAATGAGAATTATATCCCATAAGAAACTAAGGCTTTTCTATGAACAGTCTAAATACGAAGATTCCAGAGTGCCGCTTGAACGTTGGTACGAAATAACCTGTAAGCGAGAATGGCATAATCTGGCTGATATCCGGCAGGATTTTGGTGATACAGATATGGTGGGTAACCAACATTATGTATTCAATATTCCTGGGAACAAGTACCGGTTGGTGGTTGTAGTACAGTTTACCATTTCGAGGCTGTATATCCGGTTTGTTGGCACCCATAAGGAATATGAACAGATTGATACTTCAATGATTTAAATGAAGGAGGGCAGAACGATGGCAGAGATTACCAAACAGCAATATGAGTTCGCAGAGCAGCGCATAGAGGAACTTCTTCCCTATGTGAACGATTCTACATCGCTGGATGATCCTAAGTGCGTGGAACTAACGTTGATGAGTGATGTAGTGGAGGAATATGAGAAGATCCATTTCCCTATCGGTAAGCCTACACCGGCTGAATTGATAGCATGCGGACTTTCAGAGAAGAAAATGACACAGAAAGAACTGGCCCAAAAATTGAAAGTCAGTCCCAGCAGGATAAATGATTTCGTAAAGGGGAAAAGCGAGCCGAGTTTGTCTCTGGCCGGCAAGATATGTAAGATTCTCGGTATCATGCCTGATGCCATGCTCACTTGCTGAAACGCGTCGGCTTGCCCATTCTGGGAGAAAGAGCCGACAGTGCACTGCCCTATCCTTTAACGTTGTCATTGCAAGTACATAAGTCAGAGGAAGTATGACTGGAATCATGTCCGATATAAGAGGCCAGATGATCATATTCTGTTAGTTACCCCCATGATACATAAATAGCGTTCATCGCTTTTATAGTTGAATCCCCAACGCAATTCTGATTTCTGATTGCCGTTTTCTATGAACCGCTGGAGTATTCCCAATTCCTGATGGAGATAGATATCACCATGACAGATGGTTTGAAAGTAAAAAGAGTTTCCCCCCTGGTAGGACAAATCCAATAACCCCACTTCATCGGATACTTCATTGAGCATATCTCTAAACGGGTAAGTATGGATACTTAAGAAGTTAGTGCCCTTAAGAAATTCATAGAAATCCTCATCATCCAAGTTGACTTTACCATGACGGACAATGCCATCGAAAAACAATTTGAAAAACTGCAAAACAATACTTTCCTTGTTCCTTTGCCTGATGACCAGACAGGAGTCAAAATTCTCCTTTGTAAGAAGAAGGATGGACTTACCGAGGGGCACATCAATGAGTACCGGATGGATGCCCTTGAAAACTTTTGCTAAAAAAAGGAAATCTTTAATAGCTTTGTCAGAAGTATGATTACTAAAGTCAACCAGAACAAAAGCAAAGAAAATATTTTCATCCAATGGATCCCAATGATATCCTTTTTCCATAAGATCCTTCACATATCTTTCAGCATTAGACCCAATGGCTGTTATAGATACATTGTCCAAATTCTTCATCTCTCAATTGTACATTTTATTTCTATTCTTAAAGTTTTATGCCCTTTGTCGCTTCTTTTACGCGCTCTATTTCTGAAATGATAAAATTGACAAATATTGTAGGGTTCAATTCCAAATTAATCCAAAAATCATCATCTAACTCATAGTCATTAAACCAATTCCAACCAATGTATCCTTTATCAGAATGGTCATATACCTTTTTTACCATAGCGATGTATTTTTTAGGAACGCTCATTTTGGAATTACGCCAAATACCTGAGAATAAGCTCTGCTGATCACTCTCCATAGCCCACCAACATTTCCCCCAACCTTCAATTTGTATTTCTAAATCAAAATAGTCGTATCGGAATTTATAGGTAATGATATGAAATCCTTTATTTTCCAAAGGATTGAGAATACTGTTTTCACATATAGATTGAATTCTATTGTTAACAACAGAGCTAACTATATTCCCTAACTTATTTACATCTTTCTGAGTCTGTAATAATTCTTGAATATTCTGAATTTGAAGTTGTTCCATAAGCTTTTTTCCTAATTCATTTTCAATTTCTATATCTTCATGATGAACATTGCATTTCGTCTTTAAGTAATCACTATACTGGATTAAAGCCGATAATAAAAGTGGTTCTTTTTTAATCTCATTTGAACGTAAAAGTTCATCAAGCCAAGGCAAAATATCATACTTGAAATTCATACAGATGAATCTACCTGCATTTTTGTCCGAATAGCCAAGAAAACTTTTTGCTTTTTCAGTCAGGCTTATAGCTGAAATTTGTTTTTTACCGTCACATGTCAGGTAGATAATAAAGATTTTTTGTTGAGGAATTCCAAGGCCATGAACATAATCAATGTATCTTTCAATTTGAGAATTCCGGTCAACTGCATTCCATATTTTATTTTCAATAATTATTGCGTAAGCTTTCTTCTCCTTAATTAGTAGGTCTATCCAATTCTCCTGATTTGTAAACTCTGGCTTCCTGATTATGATAGGTAATTCACAATCAGCAGATTTACTCATAAGTTCCAAGAATGATTGGAATATTGGATAATTGCCCTCATGAGAATATTGAAGCAAGCCTCGTAAAATTCTCGAATTGGCATTCTCGTTTGCATGAAGTTCGTTGATTACGTTGATGGAATAAGGAAGTTTTTCTTTCTTACTTACATAAAGCTCATTCAATTCTCTTGCAATTTTGAGAAGCGCATCATTGCTTGATAGATCATCTATAGTTTTTTCCATTCTCAATAGATATATGTTGCTTTTCGCTTTACTCCGACATATTTTTCAGGCATACCATTCATTCTAAAACTTATGGATTAGTGTCAGTCCAATTACCTGATTGCTCTGATACCTCTTATTACTGTGTGAAATTGTACTCATTCTGTACTCCATGATATTTATCGTTAGTACTTCAACTTTATATTTACTTTGTTGAAATTTAATAGTGCAAATCTACTATATTTTTTAACGAACGAAATTTTATGAGGAAATAATACTCTTCTTTAGATGGCATTTAACATTTATTTTATTAGAGTGTATTGAATTAATTTTGACTGAATCTCTATTGTCAGGTATTTATACCCGTTTCTTTAGCCGACAAAATAGTGGCAACTCACCTTAAGGCAGCGGAAATTTATAAGAAAATATGATTTTTCAACAAAAAAATACAATTTATAACAACATAGCATTATCTTTGCATCAAAATACAATTAAAAAGATTAGAACAATGGAAAATGATGAATTCAAAGTACATCCTCCCAGGAATAAAGTGGCTCAACGTTATTGGTGTGTAGGTTATACAATTGACGGAGAATCTCAATTGGAAAGTTTCATAGCCAATAAAAATTGGAAGGCGATTTTCAGAACAAAAGAAGATGCTTCACAATTGAAAGACGCAGAACAATTGAGAAAGGGTGACATCATTATTCTTAAAACGTCTTACACGAAAGGGACAGGCCACAACATTTCTGTTTTGAACGTACCTGTCGTTGGAAAGGCAACCGGAGATGCCATAAATTTTGATCCACAAAGAGATAGCTACCAGGGGATTGAACTTTCTGTAGATTATTTCAATAGAGAAAGCCATACCTTCGAAGGAGGACAGTTTGGCAGTTACCGCAACACCATAAAGGAATGCAATAATCAATTGCTTATTAATTATGTGGATAGTTTAATTAAGAAAAACATGAGTAGAATAGACATAGATAAGAATTTGCTGGAACACAGTTATAACCTTATTCTCACTGGTCCTCCTGGTACAGGTAAGACCTATCTGGCCAAAGAGATTGCAGCATCAATAATAGGCTGCGACGTGAATGAAGTAGACAAGAGTGAGCAATTCGGTTTTGTACAGTTCCACCCTTCATACGACTATACCGACTTTGTAGAAGGTTTGCGTCCTATGGAGCCAGATGATAATAACAACGTAGGCTTTGAACTACGTGATGGTATATTCAAAGCATTTTGCGAAAAGGCTTTGAAAAACATTGTGGAATCTAAGAAAACAGGTAAACAACTTGGCAAAGAAGTAGCTGCACAACAGGCGCTAGATAGTTTTCTTGGCAAAGCAACCTGGATCGGAGGAAACTCGACAAAAGGTGCCAAAATGTATAGAACACATGCCAAACAAAACCAATTTTATGTGACTAAGTACGATGAAAAGCACATAAGAATTACTATTCCGCAAAACGACAAGGCTAATAACATCATCCTAAAACGAGATGATGTTATCCAACTCTTAACCGCTGACGATAAGGTCACTAGCTTGAAAGATGTGAAACGACTGCTCCAACAACAATATCAGACTCAACAAGATTCTTATACTCTTGCCATTTATAACGAGATTTTTCCTAAGTTTGAGGGAGATATTAAGAGTAGTGAGAACAGTAGTGTCAGTAAGAAAAATTATGTCTTTGTCATTGATGAAATCAATCGTGGAGACTTGTCAAAGATTCTTGGGGAGTTGTTTTTTTCCATAGATACTGGTTACCGTGGCAAAAAAGGTAAGGTTACTACTCAATATGCCAATATGCAGACTTCAGGCAATGCTTTTGACAGATACCTGGATTTGACAACTTATGGCCATTTCTTTGTTCCTTCCAATGTCTATATCATAGGAACAATGAATGATATCGACCGCAGTGTGGAGAGCATGGACTTTGCTATGCGTCGTCGCTTCGCATGGAAAGAGGTGACAGCCGAAGAAAGTATGGTCATGTTGGATGCCAATCCCGAACTTGATTCCGTGAGAGATGAGATAAAGAACAGAATGCGGAATCTGAACAAAGCCATAGAAGAGACCGAAGGATTGAGCGAAGCATACGATATCGGTGCGGCCTACTTCATGAAGTATCCCGACTATGGGAGTTTCGATTCCCTTTGGCAATACCATCTTAAAGGTGTACTCTACGAATACCTAAGAGGAGAACGCGATGCAAAAGACAAACTGGAAGTGTTGCGGAAGGCTTATAACAATACTAAGTAATCATCCAAAAGATAAGAATGATGAAATGCAAGGATAATTCTTCCACACCGATAGACGCCACCGAAAACCCGGACCACCTGCGCCAGCTTGCCAAGCCCACCATTCAAGAGCTTTGCGATGCCGGTTATCCTGGATTGCTGATTTTTCCGAATGACATCAAACAAACCAATGATCAGATAGGCCCGGAACACATTTTTACTATTGAAGGCGACCAACTGCTCACTGGCAATATTATGGGATTTATCGGCTACAAAGGAACTAAAGTTAGCATCCGATCACGGTTTACAGATGATGAGAATGACTATTTTCTGCACTATATGTTGCAGAAGGTTTTCTCGTTCAACCTCTTCAACTTGAATTTCACCACTGATGAGGAGAGAGTTTTTGACTTCCTGGTGTTCATGTTCCCTCATTTCCTGAACAATGCTTTCAGACAAGGACTCTTCAAGGAATATCGGACTCGGCAATACAACAACAGCAATGTCCGTGGGCGAATCAATATGGAACGCCATTTGCGAAGCAATCTTCCCTTTATGGGTAAGGTGGCCTATGATGTACGTGAGTTTTCCTTCGACAATTCTATCACGGAGCTCATTCGCCATACCATTGAGTTGATCAAGCAGCTTCCCAAGATTGGAAACATCCTGTCAGGTAGTCATGAGACTTCTGATAACGTGAAAACTGTGATTCGAGCCACACCTAATTATCTGCGTCATAATAGAAAGAAAGTCATGGATGACAACCGTCGTCCATTGGTTCATCCTTATTATTATGCCTACCGGGATTTACAGAAATTTTGTCTGTGCATACTCTGTCACGAAGAATTGAAATATGGTAAAGACGACAAGGAGATTCATGGCATTTTGTTTGATGGTGCCTGGTTATGGGAGGAATATCTCGATACTATCTTAAGCCATAAAGGTTTTAAACATCCCCGCAATAAGGCCGAGACAGGAAGAATCTGTCTGTTTGAAGATGGCAGCGGATGGAGATATCCGGATTTTTGGAAAGATGATTTCATTTTGGATGCCAAGTATAAAAGATTCGGCAACAAAAAGGTATCCGAAATTAACCGTGACGATCTGCATCAAGTCATTACCTATATGTGGATACAGAAGGCAAGTCATGGAGGGTTCGTCTTTCCACTTCGTTCTGGCGAAACCGTTGGTTCATCAGAAATGTTGAGGGGTTATCCTGGCACAATGAGTCTTTACGGAGTCAAGATCGACCAAAACTGCATTAGCTACTCTGCGTTTTGTAAGGCCATGATAGAGAATGAAAAAAATCTGATTGATAAAATATAAGAACATCAATTGTAATACAGTTATATTTTTATCTCAACATGCTCCACTGTATGTGTGTTAACAGAGACAAAGTTCATCTTGCTGTCATCATTCCCACAGAAAAGGACATAATAAATACCTTCTTGATGTAAGTGAACTGCGGAAGCAGATTCCGTCTGCACCATTGAGTCAACATAGTTCATAGATGAACTGAGTAAGAACATACTCGAGCTCGGTATCATACCTACTTAGGCTGGGCGACACCCTTCCCTGGGACAAGATCGAAAGGATATACAACATCCGTTTGCATAATGTCCATAACGGTGCGGACAACAAGTCTGCCCGGATGATCATCGACGCCCTTCTGATCAAACACAAGCTGAGCCTTTCAGATGTGGAGACCGTGGAAACCAGTTTGGGTATAGCTCGTAGAGGAAAGTCTTATTTGTGCTCATTTACACAGCTGCGTAAGTACAGGGTATTGTCGCCCTGTATCATGAACTAATATATCTTTTCTCGTTTTAGTTACTCTTGACCAAGAATTTATTTTGGTTTTATAGAGGAAAAATAATCAATTCCATGAGACTTCCAAATTCCGTTTTAATTCCTTTAACAGCTTAAAATGAGTATTCCCTTTACATCTCACTTAGTATTAATAACTGAAGTTTCCCATTTTTATAGAAGTCCTCAGTTAAGGGACTATCACAAGAATGACTCATCCGGCAACTTCCTATATATAAGAACATTAAACACTTACTTAAAAGGATTTAATGCCTAAGCCGCTTTCTGCTTTCGGTACTTTTCGATAGCATCCGCCATGACTTTATACTCTTGTGCCAGCTCTTTATCCTCCATCATGCCTTCGATAAGTCTGTCGGCATCAAGTCCCATGACATCGGCCAGAGCCTGAAGAAATCTTTCAAGGCAGGCCAGTATCCTCTTCCATAGCGTCAGCGCCATCAGTCCATCCCTTTCTGCGGAGAATAGTTCCCCGAGTGTCTCATAATCTGAAAACCGCTTCTTGAGAGTCATTACGGTATATGTCATGAAACATAATGTACAGTCAGCAATCTGACCGTCGAAGTCACGTCCCTGATAGCCGCCCAGTCCGAGATATTGCTTGCACTCCTTGTTGACAATTTCGATGTTCCATCTGATCTGGTAGATTTCGAAGGTCTGGACAAAACTCAAATTCAGATCAGTCGTCAGGAGAATATTCCATGTGGTATTCCTGCCGTATTTTACAAGAAAGATCCTTACGGACTGGTTTCCTATCTTACCTCTTAATGAAATATAATGGCACTTGTATTTCCTGCATTCATGGAAGAACTCACTGCGTTCATAGAGTGCAACCAACTCCAATGCATTATGACGCCTGCCCATTACCTGATACTTCGTATTCCCCATCCTGGCCAGACCTGCCAGATGCATCGCGCCATTGCCTATACTTCTGACTGCAGCAATGAGTTTCTCGGAAGTGAACCAGCTGTCACACAGGACATACCTGGCACGGTATCCATACTTCCATGCACGGCGGAGCATTTCTATTGCAACAGACGGCTTTTCCATATCACTCTCCTGCAGCCGCCTGCAGTCAGGAGCATCCTTGTCCCTGCATTTGCAGAACTGTTTCCTGCGGTCTGACGCCTTCAGGCCATAGTCACCTTTCCTGCCTTTCTCACGATGAAGGGAAAAGTCTATGGGCAATGTACTCTTTCCGTCAAAATAGGCCAGCAGCAGAAGCTTGTAACCAAGTACACAACGACTGGCAACATGATCAAACACCTTACTGATGCGCTCCATAGCCATACCAAGTTTCTCCAGTGTTGTATCGTCGATGATAAAACAGGTTGACGAATGCTCTGCTTCCGCCTTTTCACGACGGACTATTGACTCAAAGCGCATGCCTATGCCCAGCAATAGACGACGCCAGTCCATCGAGCTGCGGGACATCATGCGATAATAGCAGTTCTTGCCGGTATCGAGCAGATCATAGAAGCTCTTCTTGTAGATGGAATGAATGCTTTCGCCGTTGATACGGAACAGGCACAGTGACAAGATCAGCTGAACCGCCGATATGCCACCTTGTTTCTCCAAAGACAGGCGATGCAGAAGATGCCCCAGACTAAAATGGACAAAATATGTCATGATATCCTCTTCTACGTTATTTTTAACACTCAGAAGTTTGCTCAACTCATGGAAATTGGTTATTTTTGTATGCATAAAAGTTTCTTAATAAAAAGCGTTATTTGTTTGATTGATACTACAAATTTACAACTTTTTTGCGAGAAACTTTTATTTTTACAATGCTGTTTTTGCCCTATTTAGGGGGTGGGAAACTTCAGTTAATAACTCAAATTCAACCTTCTCATTTTTAGATAAGGCAGCTATGGTTTTCCGTAACTTTGCAAAAGTTACCGACTAAAATATGTTAAAATGACGATTCAAGAACAAATAAAACAAAGGATAGACAAAGCAGAGCCAGGTATGGTTTTCTTTGTCAATGACTTTACCAAGTTCGATAATGAGTATGTAAGCAAGATATTATCGATAATGGAGGACTTCAATGTTCTTGAGCGTCTTGCAAAAGGTATGAGCATTTGGCAAGATAAGACAGAAGAAGAGCGTATAGCTATTATACAGAAGACAGGAGTGAATACAAAAATCGAGGACTTGGCAATAGAAAAGGACTGGTGGGTAACAATTACCCTCAAAGCACTTTTCAGTACGTCTTTCTCTTCCTTCTTACTTCTCAAGGGAGGAACAAGCCTTTCTAAAGGGAAATGAAAGGACATTGATCTCCAAAGATTTAGAGAAGACATAGACATATCTTTAAGCAGAAGCTGGTTTACCCGAACAGTGGAGAAGAAGAACTTTATCCTTTTGCTGGTTGTATAATCAGCTAAAACCTTATAATTACCCCCTAAAATTCCTTATCGTTGCAATTTTTTTTCATTATCTATCTCATCATAATTACCATGGGAACCAACTTCAAATTCCCTGTTCTCATCTCTTGATCCACCAGATTGTGTGGTGATTTGCTTGACCCCATTTCTTTTAACATGTGGGGTATGGGGGCCTTGTTGCATCTGCTTAATATTCGATTTACCATATACTCGATGAAGGAGCCTTAAGTCCAGTTTCTGTTCATTCATGCAGAATATTAACCTGTCCTGAAGGTCTAGACAATAATACTGATCACCAAAGCGATAAATCCTTATACCGGTCTCGAAGAATCTGTCTCTCAAATTTTTAGATGTAGATTTATCCATGATGGATTTTACCCTTCCCACAGCCTTCTTTAAGGAGCCTTCCTTTTTCTCCTGTTTTGTCAGCCCTTGTCTGTCCTTAATCTTACCGAATCTGTAAAGGATGGCACATTCCAAGTCGGAAGACGGTCTGAACGACTGTAACCAGGCCAGTTTGTCATTTGCCTGTAATTTTTTAATAACATCTTCAGAAAGGTGATGCGTCTGGCTTCCCCATGTGATGGCGCCTTTAAACACCTTTGTTCCAAACTGCCAGCGGAGCTTAGTATTCAGTTCCCTTGTCGTCAACCGGTTATTGTCCTGAAACATGGACTCTACCATTTTCTCTGCATCTTCAAACCTGTCTTCTGCTGAACGGAACTGAAGCAACTGTTTTATAGGAACGACTGTACTGCCTTTCATGACACTTTTCCTGTTATGATCAACAATAATATATCCGTATGGAAAATCCTTCTTCCCTATAAACACCAGACTGATACCAAACAGTTTATGCATCTGAGCATTGAGTTCTTCTTTGTTAGCGGAAAAATCCCTGTATTTGAGCAGAAAAGCCCTGATACGTTTACGTTTGTCATCAAAGTTGACTGCCGGTGATTTCTTTTTCTCAATTATGGAGAGCTTGATCTGGTCTATAATATTACCGCCAAACTTGATTTCCAGCGTATCACCATCTCCATAGCATTCATAACCTTCACTTTCCAGAATGGCCCTGAATTGGCCCTCACTCTCAAAATGATAACTAAGAGCTTTAGCCACATCCTCAGATATATTCTCTCCTTCTTTCTTGTCCATGATATGATTGATGATAGAAAGAGAACGTCTCTTCTCCTGATTATGGTTGATCTTATGGCCATCCGGAGCTATCCGGCTCGTAATGATGTGGATGTGATTATTGTCCGTATCATGATGCCCGTAAATCAGTAAAGGCTGCCCCTCCTGATCATATCCCATATCATGGAGATATTGATGAGCAATCCCAATCAGCTCCGGAAAAGAATACGCTCTGCCCTCGCAGGAGATGACTACGTGGAACTGAGGATTCTTGATACGGGTATTTCTCCTGGAATAGTCCATAAGATAATCCTGTAAATTCCTTGTCGTATAACTATCCGAAAGGGAAAGCAGATTGAAATTGCTCATCTCCAAAAGCTCCGCCTTACCTTCAGATACTTTCTGCTGATTATATTCCACTGCATGAAAGGTGGAACTTGAAACCAATATCGTTGCTATCATTGTTGTCCTATAAGTTTATAGCTTACAAAAATATAAGTTCCAAATTTATATTGTTCAAGTCTATGATGCTATAAATTACAGAAATATAAGGTATAGAAAATTAAAATATCAAATGATAGAAAATATCTTATAGTGGCTTGAATGGCAAATGAATTAGTGATTAGGAGGTTTATCAGCCGTGACTTAGTTTGGCTGTGACATCAGACAACTCGTCCTTGATGCTCTGCAGCAGGGATTGCAAGGGCTGGAGTTTTGGTATCAGTATTCCCTCATAGTAACTCTGGGAAAGTTTGCCACTGATAGCTATCTCGTTGGCCTGTTTCATGGCCTGATTAAAGTTTCCTCCCAACCAGCTTAAGTCCTGCTGATATTTCCGGTATAGCTTCATCATGTCTGTCAGTGCGTCTATTTTCCCTATAGTTGCCCTATCATCGAACTGGGCAACGGCATCGCGGATCATGGCACTCATATTGCCCTGGTAAGGCTTGGCTTTCTTCCGGAAGAGTTCCTCATCCTTAATGGTGAGTCTGATATCAAGAACCCTGGTCTTTGTCTGCATACTAAATTCTTATCGTTTTGCCTTGCGCTCCAAAATATAACGAGTTGCGAGTTATATTCCCCGGCTCTGCCGGCAAGTAACTTTTGGTATACAGGCTTTCCGAAGGGAAGAATGTATATACAAAAGTACAACTTGCCTGGTAATCAATTCCGTCTCGTAGCAAAGTTATCAAAAAGGGAAAAAACAAGCAAGAAATCCCAGATATAAAGGAACCATAAAATTCTATAGTTTCATAAGCTATAACACTATAAAGTTATAAGCTATATTCTGCAAAATATCATCATCTATATGTTATTCAAATATAAAATAACAGATTATCGCTTTTGTAAGCCATTGGCCCATACAGTAAATATAGTTTGAAACGATACTGTAAGAAGCGTAGGTACTTCTCTCATACGGCCCGGCGAGGCTCTGGAATAGCCTAAGGGGACACGCAGAGATGATACCCACGACTTAACGTGAGCATTCAACGTACCGATCAAAGCCCCTTATTTTGAAATTTTCCAGATTTCGCCAGGATTCAACGGATAGCTAAACGCTTATTTCAACTACAATGTATGATCACGAACCATACCATGGTTCAATGACGGATGCAAATATAGTCAAAAATTTTATTTCTGCAAGCCAATTAAACAATATTATATATGAAGTTCGTTTTGAGCGTTGTGTTCTCCGGTTATGCAGGGAACATAATTAATGATAAAGCAAATACCATGCAGCGGATAGTATCTTGAAGCGAGGTTTCTCAGTGTCATCCCGGTAAGGGGATTTTGCTTCAGGACAAACGGTTCTGGGATTTTTCCTTCATTTCTCGCATTCCACCAGTAAGCAATTCCATCCTGAGTCAGAATTTTCACTAAAAAGTGACGGTTCGACAGAATGATACGGTGAGGTTTTTCCATCGTATTTTGAATAACAGTGGTAACGGGAATGTTTAATGCAGACGATATCACATTCTTCAGAAATTTTCCCTTTTCAGTTGTAGATGAGAATTTAGGCTCAGATCCGGATCTTCTTGCTTCTGAACGCATAGCCCGCCTGGCAATAAAGCATTGCACATCCTGAAATTCAAGGCAGAATCGCTCCCGAAGTTGGAAAAGGAACTGGGCCAGGACGGCGCATTCCGATGGAGTGTTAAGGTGGCTTTCAAAGCAAGATACCTGAATGTCCTTCTCTCCAAAGATCAGTTTCTTGAAGATCTTCCAGCAGTTTTGTCGAAAGGAACATAGCACGTCAAGATATGAAGTGCTTACAATATCACCTTGCAGTAAAATGTCAAATAAGAGTCCTTCCGTAGAGCAGAAATGACATACAATAGCTAAGATGTCAATATTCGGCGCCATCGCCTCCTCAACTTTCAGAAGGAATTTCATCGTTTGTTTTACATCAATAGTCTCATCGTCGACGGCTGCGGTCAGGTGGGAGGTGATGCGGGCGCGTGCTTCTGCATGGATCCAATGCAGATGCCCTACTTCCCTAATTCGCAAAAGAGAGTCAACCAGCATCTCTACGCTGTGAAACAGAAAGAGCAGTACGTTTTGAGGTAATTTTTTGTTATCTGTCCTATACTGCATTCTTACAAAGAACAGGCTTTTCAAGAAAGTACTGAAAGCTTCCTCTGCGTGGCGCACCTGTTGAAATGCCACTTTTAAAGATTCGATTAATGTCTGCATCTTTTTTCTTTTTAACTTGTGGCTTGCATTAAAAAAAATAAAATCGTTATGTTCATTTCATGATTACTATTTTTGAATTAAAATATTATATAGAGGAAACAATACGTGATATTTCAAGTTGATTCCAAGACGTAATTCCCATGAATATAGTTGTTTTTTCTATAAAAACACTTCTGTATTTCAGTATATTTTTGTATCTTTACAAGATAAATGGAAAATAACATGTAAAACAATTTGAGTATATGGCAATTTTTGGATGTTTTTTTGTTTTGGCCTATACAATTGTAAGGGTCATTTTGGGTAGCGTGCTTTTTGTACTGAAAGGAATCCTGTGCCTGATAACTGCTTTTTTCAGGAGATGGTAAGATTGCCGTTCTGAAAATCAGACGTTATCCTTTCAGGAATCCGGCATCTTTTTCTTCCCTAAAGTCAGGTTTCATTAAGCTTTATTTTTTTTATTACTTACAAGCTTATTTACAGAGAGGAAAATATAATTCCATATATCTGCCAGTCAGTCATTTACAAATTTTTATCGGCTTGAACTTACAAGATTTTGCGCTTAACTTGCAAGCCTTTGCGGCAAACTTACAAGGTTTTGCGCTTAACTTGCAAGTTCTTGCGCTGGTGCTGAACCTGCTTTTTGTTAATTCTTTTTATTTGACATAAAGAAACAGAATCACTGCAAAGCTATATTAACATTTGAAACACTTGTTCACATTTCAACACCATTTAGCCGCATTTGTGCTATCCCGTCGAATTGTATAACTTTACTATGCCTTTCCATAAAGCGAATCAAGGAACAGGATAAGCTCTGGGATATGGTAGCGCTGCCGGCAATGAACTCGGATCATCCGGTGACGCTTTTATCTTTTGAAATTTAATTTGCGGTACGGGCATCTTATGCCAAAGAAGAAAGACGAATTTACCCTGATGAGGAGTCTCCTGCATATCAGGCACAGAAATGTACGCTGGAGTAACTTCTTGATTGACTCTGCCATTGATTGCAACCTGGTAGAGAAAAGAGCTTTGTATCTTATTTCAGAGTGGGTCAAGGTAAATTTTGTGTCCAGGAATCTTGGAGTGCCGGAAAACTGGAAAGAACTTATCATGCATTTTACTGATGAGGACTTGGGTGTGATCGGAGGCAAGAAAAATATACCACGGACCTACCAGGCCTTGAAACAACTGGGGAAAAAATTCATTGCAGTGGAATATACCAATGAAAAGGGACAAAAAATAAAAGGCAGAATTCACTGGATAGATGCTTTTTACTATAATACAGTGACTAAAGTCTATGATGTCCGCATCTCTCCGGAGATATTGCCTTACATGATCAACGTAAAAGGAAACTTCACAACTATTGATATAGGTGAAGCGATGTCTTTTGCATCCAAGGAAACCCAGAAAATGTATGAATTCGCTTGCAAGTACAGTGGAGATTACCGATATTCAGACCGGATAAGCAAAGAGATGGGATTCAATTATGCAAAGAATTTAGTACCCGTGAAAATGGAAACTCTTCGTAATATGCTTGGTCTTGATGAAGTTAAGGATGAAAGAACAGGAAAGATTGAGACGAGAGGTAAGTACAGCAACTATAATGGCATCAAGAAAAATGTTCTGGAGAAAGCTCAGAAAGAGCTTTATTTTCACTATAAATATGGCAAGGGCTGTATTTGGTTTGATTTTCAGGAAGGCCCTAGAAAAGGCCTCGGAGGAAAGGTAACCACGGTATTCCTTTACATCTATACCCGAAAAAATCCAAAGAAAGGAGAAGACCGGCCATGGCAGGAAGGGGATGAAAAGCTGAATCCATACGAAGAAGGGTTCGAACAACTCCCAACACAGACACCACAACAGAAAATGCATGCTAATCCTATTAATAACCTTCCCCCTAACGCCAAGCAAGTACAGTTGGCACAGCTACTGAACAAATATCTAAGTCCGGAAGAAGTTGGCTATTACATGAGAATGGCCGTATTGGAAGGAAGGAAAAGAAAATTCAACCAAATTGATTCCGTGATGAATGTCATCCAAGTCATCCAAGATAAGGAAAAACAAAGGAAATTCAAGGAGTCTACCCCGGCCTACCGTCGGAACTGTCTAGTTTTCTATGTCTTTACTGAGAATCTAAAGAGAGATTTTGGCTGGTCTATAATACCCTGTGAACACTCTAGACCTTATGAGAAAGGGAAAATCAGAAAATAAAACAACTATATGCTTAGTTCTTTCAAAATAAATTTATTTTGAGTTGAATTTTGTCTTAGTTTCTATAGAATATGTGTAAAAACACGGAACAACCTTTTATGGAGTTTTCGATGCAAAAATCCACTATTTCACTTATTAGGTCTTTTAATTACTTAATTATGATGGACACAAAAAATTCCATAAAATTTGTACCGCATAAAATATAAAACTTTGGGCGAATATTTCTGAGTAACATTTTGTTCATGAATTCAGTAAAAATTAGGCAAAAACATTGCTTATTACAAAAAAAATATGTATATTTGTAACGATAATTAGGGAATTATCACGGCTCAATAGTTGAAATTCTGCAAAATGTTTAAATAACAAATAGAAAAAGGATTATAAACGGTTCAATATCAATCACTTACGAATGTGCCAGATACTAAAAATCTTGTATCTTGTTTGTACCGTTTAAATCTCAAATACTTGACTATTTGATAGATATAGATGTTGCATCGGAAAATAAAAGGTGTAGAACTCAGAATCTGATATAGTAAAATATTGCATAGTAAACGAAACTTTTTCTCCATTTCTATGCAATATTTTACTATCCTTAGATAGTGGCATTTTGTTATTTGATCAAATGCGCATACGCAAGAAACAGTCCTGCCAATATCTTGAAGACCAATTACAAGGCCGTATAAACGAGTTTACCATCAATACCCCAGTTCGGGATAAGACTTAAAATAGACAGAGCTGATTAGTCCTTTCAATAGTGTATCCGTTAAGCGCTTTAGGCTTGTTTGGGAAGAAACAATATGCTCCCAATGCAGCAATCAGATTCATAATGAAATTGTTGACCGATCTGTGTCTGGAATGTACGATCTGTGCAGTATTTTTCAGCATATCATTGATGGTTTCAATGATGAGTCTCTTTCTGAGCATCATCTTGTCATAAAAGGGCATTAGCTTGTTCTTCATGTTCGCTCTCAACCCGGTAACGAGGTGGATTCCGTCTTCAAAAAGACTGTCGAAAAGTTTTTTTGATATATAGCCCCTGTCAGCAAACAGCTTGCCGTAAAGTTTCTTGGCCAGCGAAGTCCAAACTTTTGGGTCGCGGTCATCTACATTGGCACTTGTGAGGACAAAGGAAATAATTTCTCCCCTGTCATTACAGGCCAGATGCAACTTGAACCCATGACACCATCCCATCGTGCCTTTCCCGTCCTTTGCAAAGCCCTTGAATACCTTGTTCGAATAACGGCGCAGGTTATGGCAGACCGGGATCATTGTGGAATCGACAAAGGTAATCCCCGTGCACCTGCCGAAAGCCTTGAGGTTAAGGAAGAACATCATCTGGAAGAATACTCGGCTCTCCAGTTCTACGAAACGGTTATATGATACAGCATGGGGGAAGTAGGACTTCAAGGTTCCCTTAATGTAGAAAAGGTAATAGTGCTTGAAATTACGGAAAGTACCGAAATGAAACAGAAGCATGATGGTCATTATCTCGCTGTCGGATAATGATGCCGCGCGTCTGCGGCGTTGCTTCCCCGTACTGGTAAGAAGTACCCTATGAGCATTTTCTTTATCAAAATGTTTGCAAAACTCATCGATAATACAAAATAATTCTATAACTTTGTTCGTGGCGATCATAATGGATAGTTTTTGTAACTTATTGATTGTTAACTATAAAGTTACGAAATATTCTTGTGATTGCCAACTTTTTTTGTCATTTTTTTGATGTTTCTTATCCCGAACTGGGGTATCAATCCTTTCAGACTTCATGACGGAGATTTCGTTTACAGTCATACTGGAGCTATTTATATCAATGTCAAGAGGTATTTCAGTTGGCTTGCGAACGAGGGTGATGTGTGGCTGGAATTTGCCATGGTCATAATTAATGCCACGCTGATTCAGATTTTGTCTTAACTCCTGAACTATTGCTTTTACCTTTTGTTCTCCTTCAATGCCGAGCCAAATGATCTTGCTCCTGCCGTTGAAGCAACCAAGTTTGCCCGTCTGTATTTCGAAAGGTTCAAACTTGATGGCACTTACTGCAGCCTTGATGTCGGTTATCCTTTCAGTTTCACCGATGAAGGCCAAGGTAAGATGAAGATTCTCAGGACTAGTATAGTTGCCACTTACTCCATATTCTTGTAGAGCATCCTGGGCATCTTCGATGGAAGTCTTGAAAGGTCTGGTGAATCTTATAGCGATGAATATTCTCATGATTGTTGTTTATAATTTCAATGTCATCCTCATGTGAGGAATGCCATCCTCTAAAAATTCTTCTGACGACTGGCGGAATCCAACCTTTTCGTAAAAACCTTTAGCATAAACCTGAGCCTCAATCTCAATTTCATTTGCATTTAGTTTTTCCTTTGCCACTCGAATTCCTTCTTTCAAGACTTTTAGCCCTAAACCTTCTCCCCGTCTGAGAGTGATTACTCTTCCTATAGCAACTGTCGGGCACTGTATTCCGGCATCAATAACTCGGAGATACGCGACAATCCCACTCTCATCATGAAAGAATACATGCCATGCGTATTGATCTCTGCCGTCAAGTTCCTGATAAGGGCAATTCTGCTCAATGACGAATACCTTTACTCTTGCTCGCAGAATCTCATAAAGTTCATCGAGACTCAAATCACTAAAACGCTTTATTGTCAGCTCCATATCATGATTTCTTTCTGTCAATCCGACAAGCGATGGGTGCAACTGTGTTATATACTTGGTATTCAGCATGTCTCTGAAACCAAACGATAGCATAGAGACATGTTGCTGCGATTTTATTCCCATCAGCAAGAATCTTATTTACGGCCATCTGTACGAGTTGGTTTGCAATTCCTTTGCCTCGCAGGGATGAATCAACAAAGGTGTGGTTGATAGTTGCTATTCCGTTTTCTGTGGGGAATGTGATTTCAGCTATAATCTTACCGCTGGCATCCTTTGCATAAATGCGCTCGTTTTCTGTGATGTAGTTCATAATGTCGTAACGATAGTCCAAAACTAGAGACGGTCAGAAGTCCCATGAATACACGTATGGGAAAGGGGTGCCTCATACTTTTGTCTTCTTAAGTAGGAACATAGGCTGATGGTAACCGCCTGTCTCCAAGTCCCCAATCCTACGATGGTAGAGAATATATACTTGATGCTGATCATATCTGTGAAGTTCAAGTCAATTGCAAAGATACAAAACTATGATAATAATCACTGCAAAGTTGACCTCTTTTAAGACAGGTTGTCTTTCTCTATATCTTCATTACAATTCTTTAGAGTGATTTCGAGCGCTAATGTCTGATTATCAATCCCGATTTATTTTTTTTTATCCAGTTTCATTCAATTTCATTCAATTAAAACACATATCCAACAGTTAATCGAATATCACTGTTTTTCATCTTAAATTGACTGGATCTTTTTGTAATCCCACGATTGTACCCTAGCCCGAAAACATAATGCTGATAAGCAATGAAACGTGCTTCGACATTATAACCAAAATCAAACCGGTTATAGGATTTAACAGTATGATCACCATCAATAAAATCCTTATAGCAATTCCAACTTGAACTTTGAGATTTTCCTGTCAATTGGCATTTGCCATTTGTAGAGGCTATAGAATATCTGATATAGCATCCAACTAATGGGAGCAAATCAAGATTTTCACTCAAATGAAAAAGATAACCTAGTTTAAAAGGCATTTCAAGAGACAGTTCTCTCGCTTTTATTTCTTTGAATTCTGTAATTGGAGAACCAGAATGGTTATAGTCATAATAGGAGCTATAGGCAGAGTACTTGCCACCAGTCATAATAAAATCCACACCAGATGTTAGAGTTATGCCGTTTTTGAGTGAATAATACACATTCCCCCCAATTTGACCTCCAGGTGTCATCTTAGAGTCATAAACAATGTATTTATCTCCACCGACAAGTTTGGAAATGTTGGCACCTGTATGAGCGTCAAACTTTAATGATTGAGCAAACGAATTGACTGTAAATGCAGACACGCACAGAATGAATAACATTAACTTTTTCATATTCTAATTGTTTTTACAAATTTCTACTCATAAGACTGTAAGACACAGAAAACCCCTACTCATTCCGGAAAATTATTTCAGCCACCCACTTTGTACATTAGAATAAGCCCCAAGAATGCCGATACCATTCTGTATATTCGTAAAACTTGGGCGAATGAATGACATACCATAATCGTTGAAATCATTATTTTGAATATCATTCAATGACTTCATATAGCTATAGAAAGCTGGTGTAATCCGAAATAGTTGTACCCTATAACCAATGATATATTTTTTTTCTGGCATATTCAAGTGGAGAGTATAAGTACTGTCTGTTATGCCCGTATTGTCGAAGGTATAGAAATCATGATAAAAGTCGTTGGATGTATTGAACCCATCATCACCGGTATTATAGTTGTTGAGAATAGGTTCGCCTGAGGTATCAACACCCTCCGCGGAAATAGCGAGACTGTCACCGTAATCTTCCTGACCAAGCACCCTTACTGCAAAATAATCGTTTTTTGGACTATTCTTGATCGTACATCGTATCTGGACATACCATTCTCCTTTAATAAAAAGCGTGTCGAGGGAAACTCTGGAAATCGTAGGATCTAAAGGTACGGTCGCCGTGGATGTAATCGTCGAGAACCCTGAAGCCTTCGCCTGTAAACCTATTATATCTCCTTTTTTGATCGAATGTCTCAGTCGGTAAAGTTGCATAGGTATACCGCTTTTCTCATTAATATCTTTGACGAATACGGCAGGATACAACTTGTTGTTTAAAGTGCATGATACCCGGACATCCTTCAATTCCTTGATTTGCCCGTTAACGCTCTCTGTGGATGATACTTCTATGTCTAGACTATCTCCTTCTGTCGGGAAGCAGTATACCACTATTCCCATATTTCTATTGGTTTTTAGGTATATTTGATCCTCACAGGCGACAAGACAGACCAATAATCCCAGTATAAAAAGACAATTCTTCATCTATCAAAATTTTAAAGTATAACTTATGGAAGGTATGATAGGAACATAACCACGGCATCGTGCCTGAATTTTTCCTTCATCATCTCTTCTCAACTTTACATACATGGTATTCAGGTGGCAATAAGCATTGTAGATACTCAGATTCCAGATACCTATGTATCCTTTATGTGTCCGATGGGTAAAATTAAATCCTATATCAAGCCGATGGTAGGCAGGTACGTTATAGTTATTAGGTTTGCCATAGATATATCCTGCATCTTCGTGTGAATCATCACCAGGAATATCGGGAAGATTCACATATTGTGACGGAAGAGTAATCCGGTTGCCCGAATGATATTGCCATGAAGCATACATCGAAGTTTGGGGACTAATATTCCACCTGCCCGTCAGATATATTTTATGTCTGTTATCAAATTTGTCATTAAACCAGTATCTGCCTATTTCGTTAAAAAAGCGTTTGCTCCAGGAAAGTGTATAGGATGCTGAAAGCATGAATCGGGCATTGGAATATCTTGCATCCGTTTCCATTCCATACGATTTACCTTCTCCATCCATCACATCCTTCTCCCACCTGTCTGCTGCAGGCTGAAGTCCCATCCAGTCCCTGTACTGTAATTGATGATAGGTCCTCTTGAAGAACCCTTCCAAAGTAAACAAAAACTCACTATTCGGTTGGAAATATACCCCTCCGGCAGTTTGTCTGGAGTACATCGGTTTGATATTTTCCGTGATCGGTACCCAGTAGTCTGTAGGCATATCCAAATAAGTACTTGCTATTCGATGTACGTATTGGGACATCATCGTATAGGAAAATTTGAATGCCATATTATCATTTAATTGATATTTTACAGCAATTCGCGGGTCAAGATCATAATAATGGCGCCCACGGACCATAAATAGCGAACTCCTTGCGCCGACGTTCGCGCTCAATGCCGGTAACAAGTGCATTTCGTCTTCGGCATAGAAAGCTATTTCACACGATTTGATTTGGCTGGAAGAGGCGATCAAGGTCGTATCAACAGCATTGTCTCCATAATAAAAGGCTTGCATGTTAGTCTGAGGATGAAAAGAATGAAGCGTATAGTCCGCCCCGAATTTCAAATGATGAAAGTTGTCTGGGTGCCAGTCGAAATCAGTTTTTAAGCCAATATCATAAAGTCTTGATTTATTGTATTGCAAGTCCATGCTCGTTCGATGGTTAATGTCATCCTGTGTATAATATTCCTCATCACCATAGCCGTTGGTACTTTTGCTTTGGGTATATATGGCCGAAATATCACCCGATAGCCGTTTGGAAAATCGATTGCTAAAGTTGAGTGTAGCATTCATATTACCCCATTTGAAATCATTGTTGACATCAGATGTATAAGTCACGTAATAGTTATCATCAATATCCTTATCCCGTATTTTATAATGGTCATGACCGGAGTAAAAACTCAACCATATCAAACTATGGTCATTGAGATGATGTGTGATTTTCGCATTGAAATCATAGAAAAGATACCCTATCTTATATTTATCGTCTTTCCCTTTATTGACAATCGTGAATATGGGAGTCGAAATCAAATCCAACCAACTTCGGCGAAGTGCAACATTATAAGAAGTAGAGCCTTTCACAATCGGACCTTCTAACTGCATTCTCCCATCAAGGAGACCCATGGAAAAAGTTCCTTTAGTCTTCTCTAAATCTCCTTCTCGGGTGCGTATATCTGTTACAGAAGATACTCTCCCACCATAACGTGCGGGAAATCCACTTTTATAGAAGTCAACGTTCTTGATAATATCAGAATTGAAAGAAGAAAAGAGACCCAAAGAATGATTGATGTTATACAGAGGTGAATTGTCCAGGAGAAAAAGATTCTCATCATTTTCCCCACCATGAACATAAAGTCCAGAGGCTCCCTCTACTCCACTTGCAACGCCAGATGACTGCTGAAGAACTTTCACGATATCGGGAGAACTGAGGAGGGCAAATTCGGTATTAATATCAGACGCAGTCATTGTCCGCTTTCCTGTCTGTGTCGATAGGAGTGGTGACCGTGCATCTGCATTCACTACAATTTCCTTGATCGTCATGCCATATTCATTGAGGACGATGCTTTTCGACAAATCTTTATGAATATTCAGATGCAAGTATATGTCCTTATATGCCACGTATGATATACGGATATTATGTTTCCCTTCTGTCAAAGGCATATAAAAATATCCATGTTCGTTAGTCAATATCCCTTGCCGTGTATCAATGTCAAATAAGGAGGCGTTAATGATTGGCTCTTTATCCGGTGTCATAACAGACCCGGATAAAGTAAAGACAGCGGTCTTCTTTTTCTTTTTTGAAGGCATGACTTTCAAAATAACATTTCTTCCTGTTATCGTCCAAGTTATTCCTGTGTCACCAAAGAGCATATTCAGTGAGGTTTTTAGTGACTCCTTGTTTAAAGGATTCCCATGATATGTCTTGTTGACATTCACTTCTGAACTGTATACAAAGTTGATGTTGTATTGCCGATGAAGCCAACTCATCATTTGCGATAAAGTAACGGCCTGTGCGTCAATAAGTAAAGGAGAAAGAAGAAAGAAAAACAGAAAGAGTATTTTCTTCATCGTTTCCTGATTGTGATTTTAATGTTCAACGTCACTACTGTCCCGTAAAAAAGGACTAAGCGTTCTTTGAAATTATTGAAATATAGCCTTTTACGACCAGTTTTTGGAGTCAACGGACTTGATTTCGTAACTTTGCATTTATATAAATATGAATGCATATGTTCCAAGCCAAGTTCATTTTCTCTCAGTTGATTACATTCATGGACAGGAATCACTTCAACTATCTTGCATGCAAGTACAGTGGAGACAAATACGTCAAGCACTTCACTTGTTGGAATCAACTTCTGACCCTTATGTTCGGGCAACTCAGCAACAGAGAAAGTCTCCGTGATTTGATAGTTGCTTTGGAAGCTCATCGGTCCAAGTGCTATCATTTGGGACTAGGACGTAAGCCAATAGCCAGGACTACACTGGCAAAGGCTAATCAGGAGCGTGACTATCGCATATTCGAGGACTTTGCATTCTACATGATGGAGCAGGCAAGAAAGAAGAGAATTGCAGATATCTTCAAACTTGGCGGCAACGTCTATGCATTTGATTCGACCACCATACCTCTTTGCCTGTCAGTCTTCTGGTGGGCCAAGTTCCGCAAGCGGAAGGGAGGCGTGAAAGTCCATTTCCTGTATGACTTGGAAACATCTGTTCCTGCATACTATCATATCACGACAGCATCTGTACATGATTCCCGGGCAATGAAGGAGATTCCCTATGAGCCAGGCTCTTACTACGTATTTGATCGTGGCTACAATGCATTTAAAGAGCTCCACAATATCCACCTGCTGAAGTCTTTTTTCGTTGTTCGGGCCAAGAAGAACCTGCAGTACAAATGCATTAAATGGAGACGCAGACTCCCCAGGAATGTCCTTACTGATGCAGAGATACAACTCTCTAAGGTGGGCTCACAGAAGAAGTATCCTGAGAAACTCAGGCTCGTCCGGTTTCATGATGAAGAGCAGGACAGAGACTTTGTTTTTCTTTCGAATGCCTTCCATCTCACTTCCTTTGAAGTTGCCAATCTCTATAAGAACAGATGGCAGATAGAGCTTTTCCATAAATGGTTGAAGCAGCATCTGAAGATCAAAAAGTTCTGGGGTGTTACGGAGAATGCCGTCAGGATTCAAATCAGTGCTGCAATCATTGCCTACTGTCTTGTGGCCATTGTCCAGCATGACATGCATCTGGAACGTTCAACCTATGAAATCCTGCAGATCCTAAGCATCTCATTAACAGATAAGACTCTACTCAGAGAGCTGTTCGAAAAGACTAATTTCAACGATGTCAAAGAACAATTAGATTCCCTCATACCGGGGTTATTTGATTAATATTTATTCGTCCCGATTTTAACGGGACACTAATGGTTCAACGTATTTTCGAGAACGGTTATCGCCTCACTCAAGTTTGACACTTCAATGGTTCCGGAAATTTCCTTTGTGGAATCACTTGACAATAACACGGCATTGTATTTCTTTCCAACTTCTTCGAGAGCATATGTCACTGGTGTATGGTCAAAATGGAAAGATGCTGTCTGCAAGGTATCTACTGCATGATTTTTCTTGTTAGTACTGTCCATTTGTATTTGTGTTGGCCTTTTTACAGGTCGATTTTGTTTATAGAATCCTTTGGTCGCAGCGAACACCACTGTTGCTACGACAAGGATGGCTGCAGCTATTTTTAAGGGAGTACTAAAAAACGATCTGCTTTTATACCCGGTAATTTTACAAAAGCGACGGTACGCTTTCTTTTTATTCAGTCGCCCTTTACGGTAATGCCTGATGACGAACATCAAACTTTCATCTATTTTATTATTCATATTCCAAATATTATTATCTTTATTGGAAAGATCTTACCTTATTAGAAAAACTTATAGAAAAAAGAAGAAAACATAGATTTCAGTAGCTTTCCCCCTGAGTACCTTATAAGCTTTTCCGATCTGTGCTTCGACGGTCTTCACGGAAAGTCCAAGTTCCTCTGCTATCTCTTGGTATTTCATACCGTCACGCTTGCTCATTAGAAAAACAAGGCGGCATTTCTGTGGTAAACTTTCCACTGCTGTCCACAACCTGCTTTCTCGAGCAAGTTCTTCACGATCCGCTTCATTGTCGTACACCATATCCGGGATGTCATGGTTGATCTGAACCGTATTTTTCTTATGAAGATAATTGAGGCAGTTATTTTTTACAGCTTGAAAGAAATAGGACTCAGTATTGGTAATCTGCCCGCCCTGCTGCTCCAATTCATAAGCCTTCGTCATCACTTCCATGACAACGTCCTCAGCGATATCTATGCTTGAAACATAATGAGTGGCATACAGGCAGAGCCTATCATAAAGAGTATCGAATAGCATCTTATAATCTGTCATCACGTACGTTTATTTTCTAAATTAAAGACAGAGAAAAACAAAAAGCCCCTATATAAGGATTTACAAAATGGCTTGTTTTAACTTTCATTTTGATTTTCTACTTCATTCATCATACAATACAGTAATTTCTTTCACCTCATCTTTCCCATGCATCTTATGGAATATGTCTGTGGCATTTCTCCTTTGTTTAAATGATTTAAGAAAGCAGAGATTAAATTGAAAATAGTTTATGATTCTTGGCTAAATCCAGATATAATAATGTAGTTACAAGACGATGCGCATTATTATTTGCTGAAAGCCTGACAATTCTTGAGAGGACTATACTCTAAGAATTTCTCCCTATAAAGTCCTCCGTCCTTTTTTATATATAGTTCAATGCAGTGTTGAATCCTATTAGCCAACGATGAAATAAATGACTTTTAATATGATGATAGGGCCTGCATTAAATGAATCTTTCCCCTCTCTCAAATTTTTCATGCATATTCCAATAGTGATGAGATCTAATTTATCAAATTTTCCTAGAGTTAAACTTGTATATTTTTAGATACATCTATCAATGAAAATATTGTTCCAGAACATTTGATGTATAATAATTGCTTTAAGGATAACGAAATTTGCCCTACAAAGGTATCGATAATTGTTTGTAAAGAAGTGATATAATGACATTTTTTCCGTTTTTCAACAGTTCTCTAAAGATGTTAACAGTTCCGTCATCTGGTGTAATTAAGAGATTGTACGAGAGTTTTCTATCAATTACAGTTTTAAGAGCATATACAACCCCTGATTAGCTATATTTTCTATTCTGTTTATTAATATTTTTATATAAGTACTTGCATATATCAAATATTTTTACGTAATTTGTGCCTTACATTTCTCGTTTAGAAATTCTTCTGATCACATAGATTCGGATAGACATGTTCTGGAATCTCATTTTCAAGAATAGTTTCGTTGGATAATTCATTAGGGAAAGAATTGGTACGGCAGTGAAAAACTAAATGAGTTTAACTCTATACAAAATATTAACTAAAGAATTGAAATGATGAAAAGATTATTATTATTGTTAGTAGTATCATTGTTTTTCATTGGCATAAAAGCCCAGGAAGCAAGATTTGGTCTTTCCGCTGGTATGAACATCAGTAGTCCGAGCGATTTAAATTCGAAGACAGGGTTTCACGCCGGTGTAAAAGGCGAATATTCCTTCAGTGACAACCTGTATGTTGGATCAGGGCTCATGCTTACCTCCAAAGGATGGAAATCAGACACCTATTACGATGCATCGACAAAACAAAGTACGACTTGGAAGGCTACTCCGTATTACATCGAGATGCCGATCCATCTGGGTTACAAGACGGCTGTGGGAGAGAATATCAAGCTATTTGGCGAGGCAGGTCCTTACTTTGATCTTGGAGTATTCGGTAAAAGTTCCTATACGGTAGAAAAAGACAATAAAATGACCACAAACAAAACAAATAATCTGTTCAAAGATAACCAGCAGGAACGCTTCGACTGTGGATTAGGTGCGAGCATCGGGGTAGAGTTCTATCAGCACTATCAACTTTCTCTTGGATATGATTGGGGATTGAAAAAAATCTACAAGAAAAACGCAAGCAATTTGGACAGTAAGAACCGCGTATTCGAGGTATCTCTTGCCTATATGTTCTGATAAAGCATTGAAAGCATTAGAGATAAGAACTCTGTTTCTGTTCAATACTTTGTTCCATGAGTACTACCCTTCTTTGGCCCTTATCTCATGCAGGCAGTGGTAGGCGTACCTTCCGGATTTTCGCAAACTTAAAACTTGACGGTTCACAGAAAAAATACTCTTAATTCAGATTCCATGGAGATGATGCAGATCAACGTAATTTTCATGGAATCTGTCATTATATCTGTTTCTCCTGCTAATTATAACGGTTATTTTGAGGGAGAATCAAATGTGACTTTCTTTTAAATTAAACTGGTATCTGATTGACTTATGTAAGACCGATAGTTTCAGTCAACTCCAATCTCTTATTGATGAAAAAATACAGGGTCAGTTTCAATCGTTCTTATAATAATTAAATATATTTTCTGAAAGTCTTTTCATTTCCTGTCTTACACTTTCGGGTTCCAATACTTCCGCAAAATCTGTCTGCGACAACAGTGCCTGATAGAAGTCGAACGTTGGGCGGACATGGAGTTCGAAAGTGACAGAATCGCTGTCTTGGGTAAGGACTTTCTGAGATTCATGAAGTGGCAGACTCTTGAGGTAGTCGCAGTGAGGATACCACGCTTTGAGGACAATCCGCTCTATCGGGATCTTCTTGTCAGTGATGATGCCGTAGCAACCTTCAAAGTACTTGTTGATGTCAAAGTCCGCCTTCATCTTGAATTCCCGATTCGTTAATTCAGCATCATTGACCCGATCAAGCGCATAAAGGAGGTACACATCTGATAGATCCGTACCTTTGTCCTTGTTTTTATCGGAATAATAAGGACTTCGTGCCAGGACATACCAGCGACGTTTAATGACTTTTAAGTAATACGGCTCTATATCAAAATCAGTTTCAGTGCTTTTTCCGAATCCTTGATAAGATATATTGAGAACTTTACCTTCTCGCATGGCCTGAGTCATTAGCATCAACCATCGGTGTCCTGAGGGGATGTCTTCAAAAAGGATTCTGCCTTCGAGTTTTTCATCGGCACGGATTTGATTCAGAGTGGCATAAGTCTCTATGAACCAAGTGCGAAGTTTGTCTCCCTTCAGTTTTTCGGCATTGACGATGTAATATTTATAACCGTCCTTCTTGTCACATTCGATGCAGATGCCGAACATATCCTGAATGGCAGTAATATGGTTGTGAAATGTTCTGAGCGCTATATCGTCGTCACTGCCGTAACTCAGTCCGCTCACTTTCCAGAGTTCGTTGACCTGTTTGAATGTTATCCTTTTATATCTTTGGATCACATCAATCAACCAGATATACCGTGCAAAAAGGTTAGATGCCATATATTCATACTTAAAATCCTATTATAATAACTCCCTTTAGGTCCATTTATTGTTTCTCCGACTCTATTATTGGAATATTTGAAAATAAACTTCTAAAAAGCCGGAGAAACAAGCGTTTCAATTCTTGAAGTCGAAGTCTTGATTGACGGCCACGACTTCCTGCTTACCTCTTTCGTAAAAACCAGTTGTGTCCTCCATCAGTAGCATAGAACAGACCTTTGCTCGTCGTCCCAAGGATTTCTTTACCATTTTCCAAGAGATCACTGAACTGCCCCACATTCGAATTTCCGTTGAAACGCGTAAACCAATTATGTCCGGAATCAGTAGAGTACTCTAACTTTGAGGAATCGCTTGGACAAATACGAATCAATTCTTTACCTCGACTAATCATTGTTGCCATAATATTGTATTTTAAATATTAAAACATTGCCTCCGACTGACGAGCTTCGGCATCTCCGGGATTCAAATCCGTTGCAAAGGTAAAAACAGGGGTGTGCCAAATTGCTGCATAGGAAAAAGAAAAGTACTAATCACTTAAAATGAGTTAGGATTCAGAGGGCGTATGATTGGATTTAATGCTCCATCCCTAAAATACACCTTTTGCCTCCAAACTTAATGTCAGTGTAACTCGACATTGCAGTAAAGATAATTTCTTAGTCAAATTACCCTCTAATGTAAGTGTCCGCTATATTCTTGCTAATGCTTTTCGTGGATTAAGTTGAGGCTTAAATTCAATCTTAAGGTAAATGTGACTTCATGGCTTATACTGCCAAGGCCAAATATGGATTTACGGGTTGATTACTTGAAAAAATCACGAAAACTGTTGTATTGTATTTTCGTGACTACATGAATGACAATCCATCAATAGCCAAAGAGTGTGAGAAACCGAAACTCTCTCTTGGGAAACCGTATGAGCATGATAGAGATGGATATACTAATGCTAAAACTGAATTCATAAAAACTTATACCAATTTAGCTAAGCAAGTCTATTTAGGGAGATACGATAACCGCTAAAAAATTAGCATAGTATGAAATTTGGAAAGGGACAGATCAAGAACAAACCGAAAACAAATCCGTTCCCCGCCTATCCCTCTCTGTTCCTAATTGCGGTTTTTAACTCAAAAAACATTTGAAATTCTGTTGACGTAGGTGAACAAGGTGACTCATCTAAAAATCAATAGATACTGTAATTTTATAAAATATTTTACATATTGAAGAGTCAAATATTTCTATCTGTATCCCCGTTATAAAAACTCAGGATATAGACAGCGATATACGTTTGCCTAATCCTGCGAAGATACGGAACAGCGTAGAAAGCTGTATGTCAGCATGTCCGTTTTCGATTCGTGAGATGTAGCTTTTCTTCGTACCAATCTTGGCTGCCAACTGTTCTTGTGTAAGTCCTGACTTTTTGCGTTCCTCCTTCAATTTCTCTCCGAGAATAAAGGCATCTGCACAAGATTCAAACTCCATTCGGTTGGGTGTCCCTTCTGCACCAAAATCTTCAGCGATATAGTCTTCTATCGGAGTAAGGCCCCGTTTATTCATTTGATCCTTATTCATGTTGCAGTCCCTCCTTTTTCTTAAAATATTCATTCATAATTCGTTTAGCCCGTTCAATCTCCTGTTGAGGTGTCTTTTGCGTCTTTTTCTGAAAGGCATTAAAAAGGATTATAAGGTTTCCTTCATCCATACAACAGAATATACGGTATATATTGCCATTCTCCTCTATTCGAATTTCAAATAGACCGGGTACTCCTTCGATACTCTTCAGAAAAGTTTTGGGTATGACCTGTAATGTCATGATATACAGGAATACCTGATAGATTTTCTTCAAAACCTGTTTGGGCTGTGTTTTCTTAAATTCCTTGAAGTAATTTCCGAAGGCTAAGATTTGTCTGATATATTTTCGTTTGCCCATTGTCCATTATCAAAACCCTGCTACAAAGATAACGAATTAGTAAACAAATTCCAAATATTTCTACCACTATTTTATACGAATGTCATAGACTGTCGACTATTTCTTTGTAAGACCTTTCTCACACAAGGTACCATCAATCTTCATGGCAAGCAACATTCTATTACGAGTCGTTGCTAAACTTTGCTTGTCAACATGATTAAGCATAGAACCCAGTATACCTTTTGGTTTAATCTTCAGCATCATCCCAATAATTAACAATTAGTTCACTAACCTTATCTAATAGTAATAGCCCTATCAATAATAGCCTGATTGATTCATTTTCAAATTTCGTATTTTCTTATGAGGTACACAAGAATTTTCTCCCAGAATCTAGTTGATGAAAAAGAAATAACTCCCAACGAAGTGCTGTAACCCGTTTCTTGAATCTTCAAAATATAACGTTTAGTTTAATGATAAAAAGAGTTCACCACCTGCTCCTCTCTAGTTCTGTTGCAGAGGTAAATCAAGAACGAACCGAAAACAAATCCGTTCCCTCCCGTTCCCTTCTCGTTCCCTGTACGTTCCCTCCTCGTTCCCTTTTTGGGCTTTTGGTGGACAAACCGGTTGAGGCAATCTGTTGACGTGCGTTATTAGGGTGTAAGGACGTACGTTATTAGGGTCTCATGTCGTACGTATTGACAATGTCAGGACGTACGTGAACAGAACCTCAAAAAGCACGTGAACAGAACCCCAAAAAAGTTATCATTAGTACCTCATAAAGCGGTGAACAGAACGTATGGTTGGGCAACAAAGAAATGTAAGGAAAAGTATCAGCAGCATATATGGAAAAGTGTTTATAGTCTGTATGGAAAAGTGTCAAAGAAATGAATGGACGGGCATCTTCAGATGGGAAGACGTGCTTCAATAGAAACGAAAATATCAGGCTCTTTCAGACGAAAGCAAAATCTTTTCTATATCATTGACGGAACGCATTCTACATCTGTGCCGGAACTCTCCAAATCCTTCCCGATGCTACCCGTACAAAACTTCTATGATAATAAATGACTGGTAAAACTAACTGGGCAGCAAGTAACTGGAGATGCTGGAAGAAATCGCTGTACCAGTCTGCTACATCAACTCCCCTATCAGTATCTGCTTCGTGAACAAGACGACTTATTGGCAATTTCTATATTGCAGGCATAGTTGATTAGAATATGGTAGCCCATTCGGACAAGGGTGAATTCAACAAGCAAGGGTGGAGTCAACCTACAACTGCAAATTTAGCAATTAATCTAAAGAACGCATTAGGCTAACTAATATTCAAAGCATGTTCTATGTCCAGAAGCGTGTCAGAGGTGAAATTTCGATTTCCAGATAACCAATCCGAAATTTCAGATTCTGTTTTACCCATTATTTTTGCAAACTGTTTCTGAGTAAGACCCTTCTCACGCATGGCACTCCCAATCTTCATGGCAAGCAACATCCTATTACGCGTCCTTGACAAGCTTTGCTTGTCAACATTATTAAGCATAGAACCTAATACACCTTTTGGCTTAATCTTCATCATCCCAATAATTAATTGTTAGTTCATCGTTCTTAATGATCAATATCCCGGGTTTTGTGTTATATAAGGGTTTATGCAAAGTTCTTTATACGGAATCGGGAATAATAATTCTTCATTCTTAATTCCTAATATTGATTGTGCTTTATTTATTCTCTTCAATGCGGCCCACGTCCCATATGCAGAAACTCGCTTCATCCACATTTGTAAGGTGTCATTGATCATAGCTTCATTCTTTAAAGAATCCACATATTCTTTTGTGTAAATATCAATCCTAGATGATGAATCTGAAGAAGACAAAGTGAATATTTTATCTTCTGATGTTATTTTAACGTCTTTTAAATGGATAATAGCTTGGTCATATTCGCCTAGCGATAAGAACAGTTCTGAATATAGGATATCTATTAAAAGTTCAAAGTCTCTATCAAAACCTTGTAAAGATTTTAACGTACTCAATAGTTTTAAACACTCCATATATATAAATCTTGCTTCTTGAGGTTTGCTTTGCATAATATAAGAATGAGATATTTCAAATGGAAGTTTCCCCCATAACATCGCCATATTATAATAAATAAATACCTCAATAAAGTTTATTTCTGTCAGATATTTATCAATACAAAATTTGTTTACCTTTTGTAGTTTCTGTGTTAAGTCATCACACTGTTTCAAGGCATGGAAGCCATTATTCCATACTTCTTCAATAAGTGGAGATCCCGAATCTATTCGTTGATGAATTTTATTTAACCTTATAGATTCTAATTTAATTTGACCTCTTTCAAATAAGAATAATTTTTCATGAATTTTATGAATATCAGCCTGAATATCAACTTCATTATAAAGTTTTTCAGGATTTGTAGAGACCGCTTGTTCTTGCTGAACCGAGGATCGTTGTATTTTTTCGTCTGTAGTTCTCTTTGAATTTTCTACTTGATTATTGAGCGAAATTGGGTTATACGATTTGAATTTTTTTATAAAGTCATTCCGTTTATTTTCCCATCTATTTTCATTTGGGGATACCAAATGAAAAAATCTTGTTATATTATCTTTAAAATCATTCAATAGAGCAGAAATGTGTTGATCATCCCATGAAATTGCAATGTTATTGGATCCAATACACGTTCTAGATAAATTTTGAACATTAAGTTTTGGAAGAATAAATGTTTGATATTCGTTTTTCATTATCCAAGCTGCACCCATTTCATTCAGACACATTGGACTCCTAAGATAGTCTATAGAAATAATGAAAATCATGAAAAGATTATGATTTTCATTCGAAAATGTTTTTATTGCGAACAGCCAGTAAATCGGCTATTCAGGTTTAACTTATTTGTTTTGACACAATAAAAGAATAAGCAGGCTGCGGTATGCTGTCTGCGGCTATTGGCTTA
>NZ_JAMXLY010000035.1 GCF_024054555.1 Segatella cerevisiae
GAAAAGGAGACTTCTTGCTTCTGATTCGACATATCTAAAGGATTAAAGGGTTTATACTGTGGCAAAGATACAAAAAATCCCTTTTCATTCCCTTTGGCGAAAGACGATCATGTACGTTTCATATAGCAAAACTAAAGATACGGTCTCAGATATTTCTTCTTTTCTGCATATCGGCAATACGCCTCGAAAGTGATCCTGAGTCTCCTCCAGCAGAGACGGCTGTCACAAATCAGTTTCTGCGAAAGAACCGGAAAGGTCATGAAGACCTTATTTGTGCAGAGCTTCCAATTTCTCAGAGAGCACCAGCCAGTGTTCGTTCTCCTTATCCAAAGATTCCTTGATAGAAGTATATTCTGAGACCAACTCCATGTTAGAGGCATTTTTGGGATTCATAAACAACTTATCAAGTTCCTTGATGCGTTTCTCCATCGTAGATATCTTTGTCTCACAATCCTTTACCGCCCGCTCAGCCTTGTGAAGTTTTTTCTGTTGTTCCTTATGCTCGGCATAACTCTGTTTGCTGGAGTTCTGTTCAACGGGATGGACAGCAGCCGCAGAAGGCTGAGGAGAAGGATGTCCCAACTCTTTTGCCGGTGCATTCGAATTCAACACGTTGTCGATGGCATGCTGTGCGAACTCCCCATTCTCTTCCAGTTCTGCGCCTTTCTCCTGCAACCAGTCATAGATGCCCCCAAGATGTTCCTTCACCCTGGCGCCACCGAATTCATACACTTTCGAGACCAGTCCGTCCAGAAACTCACGGTCATGGCTGACAATCACTGCAGTCCCGTCGAAAGCTTTGATGGCCTCTTTCAGGACATCTTTGGAAGGCATATCCAAATGGTTCGTAGGTTCATCCAGGATCAACAAGTTGACAGGTTCCAGAAGGAGTTTGATCATGGCCAAACGACTGCGTTCACCACCACTCAGAACTTTCACCTTCTTATCACTGACCTCCCCACCAAACATGAAAGCACCGAGGAGATCATTGATTTTCAGTCGCATTTCACCTGTGGCCACCTGATCGATCGTATCGTAGATTGAGAGACTTTCGTCCAACAACTGTGCCTGGTTTTGGGCGAAATAACCAATATGGACATTGTGGCCGATTTTCAATTTACCAGTAAAAGGAATTTGACCCAGAATACATTTGACCAAGGTAGATTTACCTTCACCGTTCTTACCGACAAAGGCCACTTTCTCGCCTCGTTTTATCGTGAAGGTCACATGATCGAAGATCAGATGATCACCATAAGATTTACTGACATTCTCACAAATGATCGGATTGTCCCCACTCCTGAGACAAGGGGGAAACTTCAGGTGCATAACGGCGTCATCAACGTCATCGACGACAATAGGTTTGATTTTAGCCAACTGTTTGATACGGCTCTGCACCTGGACTGCTTTGGAAGGTTTATAGCGGAAGCGTTCGATAAACGCCTTGGTGTCAGCTATTTCCTTCTGTTGATTCTCGTAAGCCCTCAACTGTTGTTCGTGCCGTTCCTTGTGCAAAACGACATATTCATTGTATTTCACCTTGTAGTCTTCCACATGCCCGCATGTAATCTCCAGTGTCCTGTTAGTGACATTATTGATGAAAGCCCGGTCATGGCTGACGAGGAGGACGGCACTGGAGGACTGCTGGAGGAAGCGCTCCAGCCAAGTGATACTCTCTATATCTAGGTGGTTCGTCGGTTCATCCAAAAGCAGGACATCAGGTTTGCGAAGAAGGATCTTAGCCAACTCAATACGCATACGCCAGCCTCCGGAAAGTTCTTTTGTCGGACGGTCAAAGTCAGAACGCTCGAAACCGAGCCCAACAAGGACCCGCTCGATGTCTGCTTCGTAGTTCTCACCTCCCAGCATCGTATAGCGTTCCTGCTCTTGTGTAAAATTCTCCACAAGGGCATTATAACTCTCACTTTCATAATCAGTGCGAGAAGTCATCTCCTCCTGCATCCGTTTCAGATTTTCCTTTATCCTGAGATGGTCAGAAAAAGCTTTCCTAGTCTCCTCCCGTACAGAAGTATCGTCCTGAAGTTTCATTACCTGAGGCAGATACCCTATCGTGCAATCTTTCGGAATGGAAACTGTTCCTGCAGTCGGTTTCTGCAAGCCATAAATGATCTTGAGCATTGTAGACTTACCTGCACCGTTCTTTCCGACCAAAGCAATACGGTCATGCGCATTGATGACAAAGCTAACACCCGAAAACAAAGGTTTGACACCAAACTCTACCTTTAAACCTTCAACTGAAATCATGATTCATCTCTATTGTATATGAATTGCAAAAATACAAAAACTTAATGAAAATACGAATAAATAAACTCTTTTTCAAGAAACTTACAAGTGGATTCATTGCTTCTGACCCCGATAACGCTTTAAAATACAAGTATCAGAAAACAGGTATGCCTTCCGGAATCAGTCCTATTAGGAAGGATAGACTCAAAAAATAAAAGAGCATTTAATTAAAGGAAACAAAAAGGAATAAAAAAATTGCACCTTAATATATAATAAGGTGCAATTCCAATATAGATGAAATCCAATAGGATTTACTTGATCTTCTCAACGATTGCCTTGAAAGCATCCGGTTGATTCATTGCTAAATCTGCGAGGACTTTCCTGTTGATTTCGATACCTGCCTTGTGCAAAGCACCCATCAACTGACTATAACTCAGATTCTCCTGGCGAGCAGCAGCGTTAATACGTTGAATCCAAAGTGCACGGAAACTGCGCTTCTTAGCCTTACGGTCACGGTAAGCATAAGTCAGTCCCTTCTCCCATGAATTCTTTGCTACAGTCCAAACATTCTTTCTAGCGCCATACTGACCCTTTGTAAGTTTCAGTATTTTCTTTCTCTTCGCTCTTGAAGCTACATGATTTACTGATCTTGGCATAATTTTCTCTTTCTAAAGTTAGACTAAAAATAAATTAACGCATGCAAAGCAAATCGCGTACTTGTTTGCGGTTGGCCCGGTTTACAATGACATACCCATCCAGATTTCTCTTCTGCTTCTTAGTCTTCTTGGTCAGAATGTGACTGTGATAAGCGTGATGGCGCTTGATCTTTCCTGTACCGGTCAAAGAAAATCTCTTCTTTGCACCGGAATTCGTCTTTAATTTTGGCATTTTTTTATAATTTAATTATTGAATCTATTGAGGTGGTAACGTATATACCAAGACGTTACACACACCCGAAATTATTCTTCTTTATGATCTTCTTCCAGTTTCTTCAAAGCTTCCTCGCCACCTTTTACATTTGCAAACAGCCCCTTCTTCTCTGCAGTTTCTTTCTTTGCAGCAGCGGCTGCAGCCTTGACGGCAGCTTCGGCATTTTCACGGTCTCTCTTCTGTTGGCTCTTCTTGATGATCCCTACTTTTTTGGGAGCCAAATAGAGAAACATTTTCTTACCTTCGAGTTTCGGCATCTGTTGTACTTTACCGTAATCCTCCAGATCATTGGCAAACCGAAGCAAGAGCACTTCGCCCTGCTCTTTGAACAGGATGCTGCGTCCCCGGAAGAACACGTAAGCACGGACCCGATTACCTTCTTCAAGGAACTCCTCTGCATGCTTCAACTTGAACTGATAATCATGCTCATCGGTTTGAGGTCCAAACCGGATTTCCTTGATCTCCACCTTTACCTGCTTCGTTTTCAATTCTTTCTGATGCTTTTTCTGCTGGTAAAGGAACTTCTGATAGTCGATAAGACGGCAGACTGGTGGCTGGGCATTGGGAGAGATCTCCACTAGATCCACACCTTGTTCACGAGCCATGTTTATTGCTTGGCGTGTAGGCAGAACTGTAGCACCGCCTTCGCCTACCAGGCGGATTTCGCGTACGCGTATTTGTTCGTTAATGCGATAGCGAAATTTCATTGTGTCATTCTTCATTCAACTATTTTAAGTTTTCTTTTATCGAGTTGCCTGCAAAGGTATAAAAAAGATAGGAGTTCACAAAATATTTTGTTCATTTTTTACAGTTTAACGCCGCATAATTGTAGTCAAAAACACTGATCACACCACGAGGAGTGCGTTGAAATCAAGGAAACCCCTTCCACCCTATTGGGAAGAAGAGGTTTCTTATACATCTCAGTATTGACTGACACAGTTAAACAAACGCTATATTTCAATTTTTAGGTTCGCATTTAATGGCTGGCTCGAGTTCCTTGGCACATTCATCATTGATGTACTTGGCAAACTCTTCCTTCGTCATCATGGACTGTTCCCCACCGCCTTGTTTGCGGATAGACAACTTTCCACCGTTAGCTTCCTTCTCTCCGATAATGACCATCAGAGGAATGCGCTTCACTTCATTGTCACGGATCTTACGACCGATCTTTTCATTTCTGTCATCGATGACAGAGCGTACGCCTACGGTATCGAAATATTTACGGAGTTGGGCTGCGAAGTCATTATACTTTTCGGAAATCGGCAGGATAGATACCTGATCAGGAGTCAGCCACAAGGGGAAATGACCTGCGGTATGCTCGATCAGTACACCGACAAAACGCTCGATAGAACCGAAAGGAGCACGATGCAGCATCACCGGACACTTCTTCTGGTTGTCGTCATCAGTATATTCGAGTTTGAAACGTGCCGGCAGATTGTAGTCTACCTGTATCGTCCCCAACTGCCAGCGGCGGCCAAGGGCATCCTTCACCATAAAGTCGAGTTTAGGACCATAGAAGGCAGCTTCACCATAAGCGACATGTGCCTTAAGTCCCTTTTCATTTACAGCTTCTACAATAGCCTTCTCACTCACCTCCCAGACCTCATCGGAGCCAATATACTTCGAGTGGTTATTCGGATCACGCAAGGAGATCTGAGCTTCATAATCATTCAGTCCGAACACCTTGAACACGGTCAGAATAATATCCATCACGCGCAGGAATTCATCCTTCACCTGACTCGGTTTCAAGAAGATATGGGCATCATCCTGAGTAAAGCAGCGTACACGGGTCAGTCCGTGAAGTTCGCCACTCTTCTCATAGCGATAAACCGTACCAAACTCAGCCACCCTCAAAGGGAGATCCTTATAGGAACGAGGTTTCCATGCGAAAATCTCGCAGTGATGAGGACAGTTCATCGGTTTGAGCATATATTCTTCACCCTCTTCAGGCGTATGAATGGGTTGGAAACTATCCTTGCCATAATGAGCATAATGCCCTGAGGTCACATACAGGTTCTTGGAACCGATATTCGGGGTGATCACCTCCTGATAACCGAATTTCTTCTGAATCTTACGGAGCATGTCCTGAAGCCTAAGACGCAGTTCGGTACCTTTCGGCAGCCACATCGGCAGACCTTTTCCGACCCTGTCAGAGAAGAAGAAGAGTTCCATCTCCTTGCCAATCTTACGGTGATCGCGTTTCTTGGCCTCTTCCAGCATGACAAGGTAATCGTCCAGCATCTTTTTCTTCGGGAAAGTGATGCCGTAGATACGAGTCATCTGCTCCCTCTTGGCGTCACCGCGCCAGAAAGCACCGGCAACACTTGTTATCTTGACTGCCTTGATTGCACCGGTAGAAACCAGGTGCGGACCCTTGCAAAGGTCTGTAAAGCTTCCCTGTGTATAAAGCGTGATGGTGCCATCTTTCAGATCCTGATCGATGTGCTCCACCTTATATTTTTGTCCATGGTCTTTGAAAAACTTCAGGGCATCTGCTTTGGAAATGTCCTTGCGCACAAGCGGCTCGTTTTTCTTGGCCAACTCTTTCATCTTTGCTTCGATCTTAGGGAAATCGTTCTCTGAGATCGCTGTTCCCTTAGGTGGCATAACGTCATAGAAGAACCCATTCTCCACTGCAGGGCCAAAACCGAATTGAATGCCGGGATAAAGTTCTTGCAGTGCCTCAGCCAACAGGTGTGCGGAGGTATGCCAGAACGTGCGTTTACCTTCGTCATCGTCAAATTTGTAAAAGACAACTTCAGCATCAGACTGAATGGGACGATTCAATTCTTCAGTTTCACCATTTACACCGCAACAAACAACGTTGCGGGCGAAAGCCGGTGAAATGCTCTCGGCGATTTGATAACCGGTAACACCCTGTTCAAATTCATGGGCAGAGCCATCGGGAAATTTAATTTTTACCATAACAAATAGTATTTTTATTTAACTCGCTGCAAATGTACCACTTCTTTTTGAAAAAGAGGTACATGAGACGCTATTTTTTGTCTTCATACCGTTTTATCACCGAATAGGCGTCATAAATGCCCAACTCTCCGGCTTTACTGAGATCGGCGACTCCGGCCTTCTTGTTATCCGTGAAGATGTAGGCAAGGCCTCTGTTATACCAGGCTTCGGCCAAATGAGAATCGAGTTGGATTGCCCTCGTATAATCATCGATGGCCTGAGTGTATTCCTTGCGCTCGGCATGGAAATTACCGCGATTGTAATAAGCATACGCGTTCTTCGGACTCAGTCTGATGGCGTCATCAAAATCTGCTCTTATCTGACTCAAGGACAAGGTGACTTTACCACCCTGGCTTTGGTTGACCGCATTCAGACGGGACTGGCATACGGCACGCTGCCAGTAAGCCAAGGCATTCTGATCATCGATCTGGATATAAGCCGTCAGGTCATTGTCTGCCTCCTCAAAATCCTGGAGGACAGAATAGGCGACGGCACGTTCCAGCAGGAGGTCTTTCATCTTCTGATTGTCTTTAGTCAGAGAAATCTGCTTCGAGAGTTGGTCGATATAGTTGAAGAATGCCAGGGATTCCTTATCCGTCAACTGAACCTTGTTACAATTCAGGTAAACCGGATATTTCGGATCAGTACTGTTGTTGAATTTCTCCACACTCTCATCGAAAGGCTGGTAAGTATTGACACCGTTGTTGTATTTGATGAGCGACATAGCATACATCGGCAGAAAATCGACATCGACACTTCTGTTCTGGATCTTTCCACGATAGACACTCTTGTATTTGTAATCATCCGTATGCATCGCTACCTGTTTGTCAGGAACGACGATCTGGTTGTACTTGTTGATATCGATTTCAGAGCGCTTACGGACGAGTTTTCTAGTCTTTGCAGTCCATCGCGGCTGAATGCCCATGGTCTTGTTCATCTGTGCCTTGAAGATCCGGAATTCATCCAGTTCCGCTTTGCCGGTCATCCCCAGTTTGCGATAGCACCGCGCACGATAGACCAGACCGGTCCAGAAATTCGGAAACTGGTCGATAACGGCCGTATAGTCTCTGATGGCACCACGGATATGTCCCGTCTTTTCCAAGAGGATACCCCGATTGAAAATGGCAAAAGGATTCTTCGGTTCCATTTTCACGATGAAATCGAAATCGGTGATGGCCCTGTTGTCATCCCCTACGTTCACTCTCAACAGTCCACGGTTATAATGTGCCAGGAAGTTATTCGGGTCATATTCGATGGCCAGGTCATAATCGCTCAATGCGCCGCGGAGATTATTATAATTCAGTCGGGCCAAAGCACGGTTCAGATAATCCTCGACTGACTTCGGTTCGAAGTGAAGCGCCTTACTGAGAAACTTGTCCGCATCACGCCACTGGTGGCGGTTCAAACTGATCAAGCCCCTCGTCCGCCAAGCCCCTACGTTATAAGGATCATAGGTCAGACTTTGGTCGAGCATCTTGGCAGCAGTCGTCGTATCCTTCTGGATAAGGCTGATTTCCGCTTTCAAAGAATAAGCATTGGCAAAGTTTTTCCATTTAGACACAATCGTGTCGAGTTCCGTCTGTGCACCGGTATAATCGTTCTCCTGAAAATGGCACAGCGCCCTATTGAACCAATAGTTCTGGTTATCAGGCTCTATGCTGATGGCATGATCATAGTCGCCTATTGCCTCTTTGAACTTGTTCTGCCTGATCCGGCAAATGGCACGGAGGTCAAACATCTCATTATAATAAGGATTCAGGTCGATCGCCTGGCCCACATCTTTTTCGGCACCTACAAAATCGTCAAGATTGTACTTGGCAACTGCACGAAGGTACCACGGTTCATAAAGATACGGCTTCGCTGAAATCGCCAGATTGAAATACTGGATAGAAAGTACATAGTCTTCATAGTACAAAGCACTACGTCCGGCTGATATGAGCCGGTCCACCCTAAACTGTGCATGCAGGGACAATACGCCCATAAACATGATAAAGAAAACGCAGACCTTCTTCACAAATTATAAAAATTTAGGATACCTATTTAGATTCTTATTCTATCCGAAAAAAATTGTTGTCGGAATCATCAACTGTATTTTATGATAAGGCAATGGCTTGTCCATCGTAAGCGACCATTTCCCTTTTTACCTGAATAGCAAACAAATATGCATCATTTTTCTGACAAGTCTTGAAGCGGTTTCATTTTGGTTCCGACTACCATCCCCGAGAGATAGATACCAAGTAAAACAGACCCAATGCTTCCTCTTCCGAAAGGTCATTTCCGATACACACGGGTACGGTAAGAGCAGCGGAACTTCCCTTTCATCATGTTCCTCAACTTCCCCCCGATCAGATTCTTCCGAAGGGGATTCAGACGGTCGACAAAAAGGACACCATCAAGATGATCGAATTCGTGCTGCATGACACGTGCCAAATAGCCCTCTACCCATTCATCATGTTTTTGGAAATCCTCATCCTGATAGCACACATGGATTTTCTTAGGACGAGTTACCGATTCACTGATGCCCGGTATAGACAAGCACCCCTCCTCCAAGGATGTCTCTCCGCCGTCTTTGTCATAGCCCAGGATATGGGCATTGATAAAAGCCTTCCGAAAGCCTTTGTATTCCGGCAGATCGTCACTCAAGACATTCAAGTCAATGACCACCACCCGAATGCTTTTCCCGATTTGGGGAGCAGCCAATCCAACGCCATTGCTGGCATCTAAGGTTTCAAACATATCCGGAATCAATTTTTTCAGGTCCTCATCATCCGGGGTAATATCTTTGGCCACCTTTCTCAATACCGGTTGACCATATATATATATGGGTAAAATCATTATTTCAATTAAAATTAGGAATTTTCTTATTACTTTCTGGACTGCATCCAACTTTCCAGGATGATCGTAGCAGAAACCTTATCTACCAATCCTTTATCTTCCTGACGTCTTTTCTTCCTTATGCCTCCGTCAATGATGACACGGTGTGCCATGACTGAAGTAAATATCTCATTGTAATATTCAATGGGGACAGCAGGGCATGCTTTCCCCCATCGCTTGACAAAGGCCTGTACGCGTTCCAGATTCTCACTAGGTTGTCCATTGGGCTGCATAGGTTTCCCGATGATGATGCGCTCTACTTTCTCCTTGCTGACATAATCTTTCAGGAAATCAAATAGAGATGCGGTTGGAACAGTTGTCAACCCATTTGCGATCATCTGCAGAGGGTCCGTTACAGCCACCCCTGTCCGTTTCTTTCCATAATCAATAGACAAAACCCTCATCTCGACATAAAACTTAACCGTCTATGAGCAAACACCATCTCAATCTTACGATTGCTTACAGACATACTAAATTAAGGAAACAACTTTTTGCTTCCTTAAAATGCTTTATAACAACAAACGTTCCCTTATTCCTTAAACAACAGCCATGCATCCGGATAATTACCGGCACGGAACTGGTTGCGGCTTTGCACTGCAGAGAGTTTGTCATCAAAAGTCGAAGCAATCACACGATACATGTTACGACTGGAATTGTAAGCGACTTGAGCTTGGTAACCAGCATTCTTCAATGTATTCTGGAGACCTTCGGCATTAGCTTTCAAAGAAAAAGAACCAACTACGACGCTGAAACTCTTCAAGCCTTGTCCACTGACCACAGTCACATTCTCTTTACGGACAGTCGCATTGTCGACATTATCCATAACGGTAGTCTGATCAGCAGGTTTAGTTTGCAATGGAGTAACCACACGAGTACTGTCAGAGTCCGACTGAATCGGTTGGTTTGCCGACTGTTCAGCTTCCTGGGCTTTAGCCTTTTCGTAAGCTTTCTTATAAGCACTCTCACTGGATTTACAACTCGTCAGTGCCATAGCTGCGAAAAGTCCGGCACATAAAACCATATACTTCTTCTTCATGATCTATATAAAAAAAGTTAGAAATTCAATGTGCGAATTTACAAAATTCTACCCATATATCCTGTAATTACCCGAATAAAGTTTGTTAAATCAAGTTTTTACAACATAATTAACGAAAAATTAAGATTCTGATATTTGGTAATTCCATTCTTTTTACCTATCTTTGCCCTATTGACAAAAACAATTAGTTGAATCATAAAAAATTAAAGAAAATGAAAGCATTAGGTTACATTGGAGCATTTTTAGGTGGCGCAATCGCCGGAGCAGCATTAGGTCTCGTATTTGCTCCTGAGACCGGCAAGGACACTCGCACAAAAGTTTCTGACGCAGTAGATGGCTTCTGCAAGAAGCATGACATCAAACTGAGCAGGAAGGACAAGGACGATCTCGTAGATGACATTCAGGACGCTACACCTGAAGAAGTATAAAGAAATGATGTTCAGTAACGATAAAAACATAGAAACCATCGGGCAACTGATTGAGGCCTTAAAGCATGATATCGGACTTCGTGCCGAATACATGAAGTTCGATGTCATTGATAAGGTGGTCAGAATCCTAACGACAATGTGGGTTACCCTATTGATTTCGGGTATTCTCATCTTGCTACTGATCAGTTTGTCATTAGCCGCAGGTTTTGCAATAGCTTCAGCTATAGGGAGTACCCCTCTGGCCTTTTGCATTATTGCAGGTATCTATCTTCTATTGTTACTTTTGGTCATCATCTTCCGTCACAGGTGGATAGAACGCCCATTAGTCCGTTTTCTGGCCAGTCTTCTGCTACAGTAATAAATTAAATGATAAATATATTTCATATGGATCATTCAAAAGTTGTTTACAAGACATTGGCTGATATCCGTTTCAGAAAAGAACTACTAAAAAATGACATTCTGAAAGACGATCATCGGATTGAAGGGTTATGGAACGATCTTTTTCACCAGCCTGAAGCCTTTAAGAAAGGTGCCACGCCTTCCAAGCGTCTCCATGGTCTCATGAGCATTGGTACAGGCGCGGTTGACGGGATCATTTTAGGATGGAAACTTTATCGGAAATTCAAGAAAAAATAGGAATTTCCTCTAAAGATTCTCTTCTATCATCATTTTATCTGGTATTCTCTTAGACCTTTATATTCGATCTTCAGGTGGAAAAATCATTTCCCTGTCCTGAAGTTGGATAGATCGCAGAATAATTTTCTTCTTAGGAGCAATTGGAGGAGTTGCGTCTTTTGCGACTTCATCAACTATTCCATGTCTTTTTGTTTCTACCTATAGCCAGTCGCTATACGTCAAATGAGAGACCGTCATATCCCAGTTGTACACCTTCAGGTAAGCGTTTGTTGGCAACCTTATGCAACCCTATCTTATGGGTCACATGAATAAGGTAAGTCCGCCTTGCTCCCATCCTCCGGGATGCAGCGATGGCGTCAGCAACGAGTTGGTGGCTGTGGTGAGGGACTGTCCATCTCAGGGCGTTGATAGCCAGCGTATCCACATTCTGCAGATAACGGTATTCTTCATCCTCCATACGTTTCATGTCCGTGATATAGACAAAGGGACCGAAGCGAAATCCGAGGATAGCCATCTTATCGTGCATGACCCGAACCGGCAGGACATCAATATCTCCTATCCTGAACTTTTCATGCGGTCTGATCTCATGCATTCTCAGTTCCGGGGCGCCGGGATACAACTGTGAAGGATCGGAAGGAAAACAATACGGCATCGTCTGGTGCAGATGCTCATCCACAAATTTCTCACAATAGACATCCAGACCGTTGAAGCGATGGCAGAAAGGTCTCAGGTCATCCAGTCCCCCCACATGATCATAGTGGATGTGTGTAATCAGCAAACCGTCTATTTTTCTGAAAGGGACTTTCAAGAGTTGTTCGCGTATGTCCGGTCCTGCATCTATCAGAATCCGCGTGGACTCTGTCTCTACGAGCGCAGCCGTCCTCAGGCGATGGTCATGAGGATCAGTGCTTCGGCACACTTCACAATTGCACCCGAGTGCAGGTACGCCCCCCGATGTTCCTGTTCCTAAAAGTGTCACTCTCATTTAATATTCACCTCCGGATGTATCAAAATGCCAAACTTCGCATCCACGTCATGCTGGATGGTCTTGCAGAGTGCCAGGACTTCTGCGCCTGTAGCACCCCCGTGATTGACCAGGACCAATGCCTGTTTATCGTATACGCCTACTCTTCCGAGACTCTTGCCTCGCCATCCACAGCGGTCGATCATCCAACCTGCCGGGACCTTTACTGTCAAGACTGTTCCATCAGACTGACGGAGAGGGACAGGGAGACGGAAGAAAGGCATATCAGGATACAAAGCCTGGAGTTGCTTGAATTTCTCTTCCGTCACCATAGGGTTCATGAAGAAACTTCCGGCATTCCCCATCACCTGAGGATCAGGGAGTTTGGCTCTTCTGATGGCAATGATCACCTGTCTCATTTGAGATGCCGTAGGCTCAGTGATGCCTTTGGTCTCCAGTTCCCTTCTGATGCTGCCATAATCCAGTTTCGGTGTAAAAGTCCGCGTCAGGCGATACGTGACGGCCGTGATGACATAATGATCCCGCCATTCATGTTTGAATTTGCTTTGCCGATAGCCGTATCGGCAAGCTGCATTCGAAAACCGGACCCGGCGGGCCGTGCTTATTTCCACAGCTTCCACCTCAGTGATTAGCTCACTGGCTTCCGCTCCATAGGCACCGATGTTCTGAATAGCCGAAGCCCCTACCTCTCCCGGTATGAGTGAAAGATTCTCAGCGCCGTGGTAACCGAGTTGGACCGCATAGTCCACCACCTCATCAAAAGTTGTCCCAGCCCAGCACCTCAGGAATACGCCGTCAGGATCGTCAGGGCGACTGAAGACAGTCACCTCGAAACGGTTCTCAGGAGTAACCACAGTACCGGGATAGTCACCTGTAAGCAAGAGATTGCTTCCCCCGCCCAAGAGCAGATAAGGATCTTCCGTTCCGGAAAGATCCCGCGCTATCTGACAAGCCTCATCAGCAGAACTGAATTCCAGCAACCGTCGGCAATGAACATCAATGCCGAAAGTATTATGAGTCAAAAGACTCGCATTCTCAATATCTTTCATGAATTTATCTTCTGAATAGATCTCACCTCTACCGCACCAGCGTTTAAATGCTCATTCTCATCAGCATCCAGCGTCCGCCGATCCTACGGAAAGTAAATTCCTGTTCGAGGCCATTGGCGATTCCCCGGATGACAAAGATCTTATGATTGCTTTCCGTATACTTCTGCCCGTAGATGATATTATAGATCATCCCCTGGGGAAATTTCGGAGCAAAAGCCGGCCACTGTTCCGGAATAATATCACCGGTGATCGTAGAAAAATCGTTATCTGGATCCGGACCTTCAAACTTCACCGGATTATGGATGTGCTGATTCTGAAAGGCACTGTCAGCGGCAAAGACCGAATAGAATTTCAGGAATGAGGCGTTGGTATTCTTATGCAAATGATCAAAATTGAGGGATGTCATCATCCACTTTCCATTGATCCGATTGAAGAAATACTGCTTGACCATCCGCTTTCTGAAATAGATTTTCTCTATGATGACACGACGGATTGTCGTATCCTTAGGCAACTCCATTTGCCGGGCATTGTCAAATATCAGCGTATAAAAATCCTGCCTCATGAAGAAATGATCCAGTTTCCAATGGGCCGGATCTATTTTCCCAATGAGTTTGCCGTAACGATAGACTTTCAACGGGAAGGCAATACGCTTGAATTGGGTCTTTCTGGACGCTGCGAAATTGAAGATGAAATCATCGAACAATTCGTCTGCTGCCTTCGGCATAGGCGTCGCAGCGATCAATTGCTCGGCAGAATCCTCTCCGACAGTATCTTTGGAAAGCGTATCGATATTGGTAGAATCTGCCTGTGCATCCTTCTTTCCGGAACAGCCCGAAACAGTAAAGCCCAGTACCCCTACCAGAACAACAATAAACACAAATAAAAGCTTTCTCATAATTCTAACATACAACGATAATCACGGCAAATTTACATATTTTCCCTTTAATAGCGTACATTATTAGAGAAATTCTTTTTCACCATTCTCTATTTCCGATTTATTTCTTATCTTTGCATTTAATAAAAAAATTCATACAGCATCATGATACTGGACAAGATAGAAACACTTCTCAAGGAAGTAAACAGTCTTTCAGCCAAGAATATGGAAGACGTTGAACAACTCAGACGGAAATATCTGAGCAAGAAAGGTGAAATCAGTGCGCTGATGGGTGATTTCCGAAACGTCGCCACAGACCAGAAACGTGCCGTCGGCATCAAACTCAATGAGTTGAAAAAGGCCGCTACTGACAAGATCACCAGTCTGCGCAACCAAATGGAAGAAGCCGGTGCAACCAATGACGATATTGATCTGACGCGCAGCGCTTATCCGATCAGGTTAGGCTCTCGCCATCCGCTGACGGTAGTCAAGAACGAGATCATAGACATCTTCGACAGAATGGGGTTTGTCCTCGCTGACGGTCCTGAGATAGATGATGACCTTCATGTCTTCACGAAGTTGAACTTTGCTGCTGACCATCCCGCACGTGATATGCAGGACACTTTCTTCATCGAACAGAGTGATCCCAATGATGTGACGAAGAATGTCCTTCTCCGGTCTCACACCTCAGGTGACCAGGCCCACTATATGGAAGAGCATCAGCCGCCCTTCCGCATCCTCTGTCCCGGGCGTGTCTACCGCAATGAAGCAATCAGTGCAAGGGCACACTGTTTCTTCCACCAGGTAGAAGGTCTGTATGTCGACAAAGGCGTCAGTTTCACAGACTTGAAGCAGGTTCTCCTCACTTTTGCCCGTGAGATGTTCGGCGCAGACACCAAGATACGTCTCCGTCCAAGTTATTTCCCCTTCACAGAGCCAAGCGCCGAAATGGATATCAGTTGTAATATCTGTGGCGGCAAGGGCTGTGCCTTCTGCAAGCATACCGGTTGGGTGGAAATCCTCGGTTGCGGAATGGTCGATCCCAATGTCTTGGAAGCAGGCGGCATAGACAGCAAAGTCTACACCGGTTATGCCTTTGGAATGGGTGTCGAGAGAATCGCCAACCTGAAATACAGGGTCAGCGACCTCCGGATGTTCTCGGAGAACGACCTCAATTTCCTGAAAGAATTTGAGAGCGTCTATTAAATCAGTTATTATGTTTACCTGAAGGGCAATTGTCTTTCAGGTATTCCTTTGCTAATCCACCTTCAGATGTTTCCTTGTACAAAGAGGGGATATCATGTCCCGTCAGTTTCATGACATGCACGACGTGATCGAATGATACGCGGTGTTTGCCGTCAGAGAAAGAAGCGTACAACTGGGCATCGAGGGCACGGGCTGCGGCAAATGCATTCCGCTCAATACAGGGAATCTGGACTAAGCCACAGACAGGGTCACAAGTCATCCCGAGGTGGTGCTCAAGTCCCATCTCCGCAGCATATTCGATCTGGTCTGGACTCCCTCCGAAGAGTTGGCAGCCTGCAGCCGAAGCCATGGCACACGCCACTCCCACTTCACCCTGACACCCGACGTCAGCACCGGAGATAGAGGCGTTCTTCTTGACAAGATTCCCTATCAACCCTGCAGTCGCCAGAGCGTGCAAGATTCTGATTTCAGAAAAGGCATGTGATTTATAACAGTGATAGAGCACTGCCGGCAGTACACCGCAAGCACCGCAAGTCGGCGCAGTGACAATCGTTCCCCCCGAAGCATTCTCTTCACTCACGGCCAACGCATAGGCGAAGACCATTCCACGGCTTTGCAGAGAAGGTTTGTAACCACTTGCCTTGATATAATAATTGGCAGCTTTACGCGTAAGATTCAACGGTCCAGGGAGAACACCTTCGTGGTTCAGCCCTCTCTCCACTGCATCCTGCATCACCTGCCAGACCTGCCGAAGATAATCCCAAATATCAGCATCCTCACATTGCTGGACATATTCCCAATAGCTTCTTCCATTCCTGTCACACCACTCCAGAATCTCCGTCAGATTATTCATCGAGTAGATCTCCTTCGTTTTGAAAGGATCATCTCCGCCCTTCCCTTCTGACAGAGCACCGCCACCGATACTGTAGACAGTCCAGTCATCCAGCACCTTGCCTTCGAGGTCGTGGGCGATGTACTCCATCCCATTAGGATGGAATGGCAGGAATTTACGGGGTTGCCAGACGATCTTCACCGGTGCCACGGCACCCAGCACTTCCTCGATGACCTTGTCTGTCATATGCCCCCTGCCTGTCGCGGCGAGACTGCCATACAAGATCACTTCGAAATCGGCAGCATCAGGATGACGCTTCAAAAAAAACTGTGCCGCCTTCTGCGGACCCATCGTATGACTAGAAGAAGGTCCTTTACCTATTCTATATAATTCCCTTAAAGATTCCATATTCACCTTTCATTTTTCAATACCGTACCAACACCAAACCGACAGAACCAGACGTCACGCCTCCAAATCAGGAACCGCAAACGCCTGAAACAACCTTTTTATCTCTGATCTCAGCTTTATTCTTTTCACGCAGATAACTCAACGCAGCTCCTATTGCCGTACAGAACTCACTGTATTTCGGGATTCGGAAACGGACGTTATACAATTTTTCCATAGAAGGATACACTTCCCTGCATTGGGGCAGAAGGGTGAGGTTTCCGATCATTACAAAATCCCGTATACCCGTATTCAAACTACTCAGAATACTGCTGCTCCCTATAGCCTGCAAGACCATATAGATGAGTCCGATGGCTATATCTTCACGAGACGCATTCGCCTTAGCATTACTGAACAAACTAGCTGTGGCAGACATCGGCAGTCCCGGAAGGGGTTTGGCGCAAATATCCTTGATGAAAAGATTGATATTGTAGATGTTGCCCTCTGTCGCCAGAGCCACGACCTGACGCATGTCATCTGTCTGCAGCATGATACGGCAAAGTCCGGCAAGCGTGCCTCCACCGATACCGATACCTCCGATATGCCGGATATCATCACCTACACACTGGACAAGGCTCGTACCTGTTCCCATAGAAACCACCATCATCCTGTCCAGATTAGACTCATACCTGGCACCTAGTCCGTCAGCGATAAACTCCTCCGCCTTGGAAGTCGGCCTGCCATAGATATTCTCATTAATATAGGCCGAACCTACACCGGTGAGTTTGATATGTTCCACCTCATCCAGACTGATCTTGTTTTCGTGAAGATATTTTCCGAAAGCACCATATAGGGAAGTTATCGGGTCAGCAGCTGTAATACGCATGGGAGAGATGACGGCTCCTTCCTGATTGATTCCAACAATTTTCGTCGTTGAAATGCCTACGTCTATTCCGATAATAATTTTCTTTTCCATACTGCAAAGGTAAGCATTTTTAATATTATGGGAGTCAAGGATTTCTGAAAATTTATTATCTTTGCACGAAGGAATCCAAAAACAGCCGATCCGGGAAATGAAAAGTGTATCATGCGACTAAATCCGGTTCCGGCTGCCGGAATTTTATCACTCTAGACCTTTGTCTATGCAGAAAGGTCTTTCTTAAAAGAAAATACGATGTCAGAAGAAAAAATGCAGGAACTTGTCGACCGCTTGAATCAAGCTTCCGATGCTTACTATAATGGGAAAGAGGAGATCATGACCGACTATGAGTGGGATCATCTCTTCGACCAACTCAAGCAAATGGAGAACGAGACCGGCATTATCCTCGCCGACTCTCCTACCAATCACGTCTCTGCAGACGATATCAACGGTCAAAAAGAACCCCATGAGTTCCCCGCTCTGTCACTTGCCAAGACCAAAAAACCTGAGGATCTGGCCAAATGGGCTGAAGGGAAACCGATTTGGCTGTCCTGGAAACTCGATGGGCTCACTCTCGTCGTCACCTTTGATGACGGGAAACTCACGAAGGTGGTAACGAGGGGCAACGGACATATCGGGACAAACATCACCCACCTTGCTCAGGCTATCGGGGGTATTCCCCAGAGTATCCCGTACAAAGGGCACGCTGTGATCCGCGGCGAATGTGTCATTTCCTACAGTGACTTCGAGCGCTTTATCCTGGAGAGTGACGAAGACTATGCCAATCCCCGTAACCTGGCTTCTGGTTCACTGACCCTGAAAGATCCGCTTGAGGTCAAGCAACGCCATCTGCAATGGATTCCTTTCACCCTTGTCTATACGGAAGAGGATATCCCTTCATGGGGAGAACGGATGAAATGGATTGAGAAAAACGGGATGAAAGCGGTTGACCGGACTTATATCAAGGACCCTACCCTCCAGAATATCGATAAGGTCATCGCCCAGTGGACACAGAAAGTCACCAACCGTGAGAACCCTTATCCTGTAGACGGATTAGTCATTGCCTACGACGACTGGAACTACTCCCAGACCGGATCAGTCACGGGCCATCATGCGACCAGGGCAGGGTTTGCCTTCAAATGGAAAGATGAAGATGCCCGCACGACCCTCGACCATATTGAATGGAGTTGCGCGACTTCCACCATTTCGCCTGTCGCCGTCTTCGAACCTGTCAGTTTGGAGGGCACTACCGTGAAACGCGCTTCCCTCTGCAATATCAGCGAATGTGAAAGACTGGGTATTGGGGACAAGGGGACTGTCATCAGGGTCATCAAGGCGAATAAGATCATTCCGAAAGTCATCCATGTGGATGAAAAGGTGGGCGAATTAAATATTCCAGACCACTGCCCTGTCTGCGGGGCTCCGACAAAATTGGTGATCAGTGAGAATAGTGATACGAAGACACTGCACTGCACCAACGCCAAATGTCCGGCAAAGCAATTGAAGAAATTTGCACGTTTCGTCAGTAAGGACGGAATGGATATAGACGGCATCTCTGAACAGACTTTGGATAAATTCATCAACAAGGGCTGGATCAATGAGTATGCCGACCTCTATTCCCTGCACTTACATGCCGATGAAATAGCAGAGATGGAGGGATTCGGCGACAAAAGTGCCACCAACATCATCCAGTCCATTGACCATTCCAAGAAAGTGGAAGCCCGCCATCTGCTCTATGCCTTGAGCATCCCTTTATGCGGAAAGGATGTCTGCAACAGATTGCTGAGTACCTATCCCATAGATGAACTGGTCAAGGAAGCTTCTACCGAGAATATCAAGGAGGACCATTTCGCCCTAATCCCCGGAATAGGACCGGAAAAAAGCGCACAGGTCGTGAAATGGTTCCAGAATGAAGAGAATAAGGAGAAATACGGCAAACTCAGACAATGCCTTGAAGTGACGCAGAACAGCGGCGCTCCTCAAGGCAGGAGATGCGAGGGTCTGACTTTCGTCATTACGGGAAATGTCAACCACTACAAGAACCGGAATGAACTTAAAGCTTATATTGAAAGCCAAGGTGGCAAGGCGACCGGTTCAGTGAGTAAGTCGACTTCTTTCCTGATCAATAATGATGTCAGTTCTTCAAGCAGTAAAAATCTGAAAGCTAGACAGTTGGGAATCCCTGTTATATCAGAGGATGAATTTATACAGAGATTCGCTGAAGAGGCATAAACCGGCAATCAGCAATTACTTTCACCTACAGCATGCGTGTCAGAATGTCCATTTGACCGCGAGTGTCGGAATCGCATAAAAGCGGTTGTTCCGGCCATAGTCATTGTAAACGAAATTATTGCTGACCTCCACTTCTCCGCCCAAACTGAGGGGGACTTCACAACCTTTCACCGCATTCAGATTGATCCACCACTGAGGTTCACTGGTTATAATCCACTTGCCATTGACATGGGGATCATACCATGTATCACAAAAACCGGATAGGGTGATCAGGTTATGGGCAAGTTGCAAACCCCACACCTCAGTCAACTGAAAACTGTTATAGGCATGGGCATGGTAATGCCGATTCTTGAAATAATATTTGTAGAGCGTCTGAACCGTAAACGTCGCACTATAACTCTTGTTATGCCAATTCCAAGCCGGTCCGACCAATACCGCATGCTGGAAACGCGTCGCCTGCCACATCTCTTCATCGGAACTCAGTCCGCCGTTATACTCGACATGAGCAGCAAACTGTTTGTTTTTCGAGACATTGATGTCTCTGCCGAATTCCAGGTAGGCGCCTGCTGCACCATCTCTCTGAAAATCCATATCTATAAAGGAATAGGTACTGCCCCATTTGTCCGCCTTGAACAATTCGGCAGTTGTCGTCACACTCGGCCGGGAAGTCAAACTCTTATACAAAGAATGCCCCAAGTCATAATGAACTTGGATATTCTGGGCATTAATACTCACAAAAATCGTCATAAATACAGACAGGATGAAGTGTTTTTTCATCGGAAAAATCAAGTTGTTCTTTTATGGGGTGCAAAGTTACGTCTTTTTTTACAAGAGTCATCATTCTTTCATGAAAAAGACAAAATCTGTAGAACTTTCTTGTATTAAACGCCTTTTTTCCATATCTTTGCATGAAGTATGCGTATAGATATCATTACCGTTTTGCCAGAGATGATCGAGGGATTCCTCAACGAATCCATATTGGCACGTGCACAGAAAAAGGGTTTGGTAGAGATTCACCTCCATCAACTCCGGGATTATACTTTAGATAAATGGAGACGGGTAGATGACTATCCTTATGGCGGAAGTGCCGGAATGGTCATGCAGTGTGAACCTATCGACAGGGCTATCACTGCGTTGAAAGAGGAAAGGGACTATGATGAAGTCATCTATGTTTCTCCCGATGGGGAACAGTTTGACCAGCACATGGCCAATGATCTTTCCTTGCTCCATAATATCATTATTCTCTGCGGCCATTACAAGGGCATCGACCAGCGCATCAGGGACCATCTCATCACCCGGGAGATATCCATTGGTGACTATGTGCTGACAGGTGGAGAACTGGCAGCTGCGGTCATCTCGGATGCTGTCGTCAGACTCCTTCCCGGAAGTATCAGTGATGAGCAAAGTGCATTGAGCGATTGCTACCAGGATGATCTTTTGGCAGCTCCTATCTATACGAGACCGGCAGATTATAAAGGTTGGAAAGTACCGGACATCCTCTTGAGCGGAAATGAAGCCAAGATCAGACAATGGGAACTGGATCAGGCCGTGGAGAGGACCAAGCAACTCCGCCCTGACCTTCTGGAAAAGCAAAACGGAAAATCGTTTGATTTCAATTCGAGAACTGGACGTGGTTCAAAAGAAAAATAAGTTTCTCAGTCAAAGGTTCTGTTGACTTTATAGCCATCAGGGGTTCACGATCGATTTCTATTCAGTTCTACAGTTGATTTTTTAAGTGATATAAGTATTTATCAGACAAGTTATTAGGCACTTTCATTGAGACGTATTTTCTTCTAACAGTTCAAAGATTCGATTATTCCACCCTCATGGTTTCACGTTCCGGCACTTTCTAGCGGATATCCGTTCAATCCAAAGTGATTTCTCCCCTTTCCAACTTGGTGCAAAATTCTTCACCAAGAGAAAAACCTTCCTCATAGAGACGTTCTAGTTTGGCCGTATCTTTCTCCATCCGTTTCACCTCAATAGGCTTTTGCGGGCGGATACAAACCAGTTTTCCTTCATCCTCGAGGTCATCAACCATCTGAAGTAGGGCATTGTACGATTCGTGCCGCTTACTCAAAACCAGTCTCAACCGCGGGTAATTCTTATAGATAAAATGCGGGACTTTCCTGTCCTTGCCGTCATCCCGCCAGCCCTTATTCCGTGTCAGTATCACCACGTTCCGGCTGTGTCCCATTGTTATTGCCCTCATGACGGGAATGGAATCAATAATTCCCCCATCAAGCATAGGTACACCGTCTACACGAACGATTTTACTGACATAGGGTAACGAACTGGAAGCCCGCACGATATCCAACACCCTTTGCTTGTCGGAAGTCTCCGTGAGGTACATGCTGCGCCCGGTACTGCAGTTGGTCGTCACCATCTCAAAACCTGAAGAATAGCGGAAGAACGTATCGAAATCAAAGGGCAGCAACTTCTTCGGAAACTTATCATATAGAAGTTTCTGGTCGAAGATACAGCCTTGCGTCACCAAATGCCGGATGCCGATATAATTGTACCGGGCGAGATAGTCGATATCTGAGATGCGTGCTCTCCGAGGTTGTCGGGAGATATAAGACATGCCATTACAAGCACCGGCAGAGACGGCTACGACATATCTGAAATACAGTTCATGCTTCATGAAAGCATCCAGAACTCCACTCGTAAAGACACCTCTCATGCCTCCTCCTTCCAACACTAATCCGGTATTTCTTATTGTTTGCATATAGGGTAAACGCTAATAATTTATAATTTTCAATCTTTAAGTCAATATTTGTTGCAAATATAACACCTTTTTAGTTAAAAATAAGTACTTTTGCATAGTTAAATTGAAAAAGTGATTAAAATATGTTGTTTAATAAAGAAACTTATGTACAACGCCGCGAGGAACTGAAACACCTCGTGAAAGAAGGTATTATTCTCTTCTTCGGCAATAATGAAGCACCTTGTAACTTCCCTGCCAATGGTTATTACCCTTTCCGGCAGGATTCGTCGTTCCTATACTATTTCGGATTAAACCGGGATGGACTTGTAGGTGTCATCGACATTGACAACAATCAGGAAACTTTGATCGGCGATGACATCAGCATCGATGATATTGTCTGGTATGGTACAGTGGACAGTGTCCATGAAATGGCAGAACAGGCAGGGGTGAAAAACTCGGCACCTATGGACCAACTGAAAACGATTTGCCAGAAAGCCCTCGCAGAAAAACGCAAGATCCATTTCCTGCCACCTTACCGGTATGATATCAAACTGCAGATCTTTGACCTGCTGGGCATCCACCCGAACCAACAGGGTGAAGAAGCCAGCCTCGACCTGATCCATGCAGTTGTCACACAACGCTCAACCAAGTCTCATGAAGAAATCGAAGAACTCGAGAGAGCTGCTGTCATCGGTTATCAAATGCATACTACTGCCATGCGACTGACCCGTCCGGGAGTGACTGAGAAATTCGTAGGCGGACAAGTTACCGGTGTAGCAGAATCTTATGGCGCAATGGTCAGTTTCCCGACCATCTATTCACAACACGGAGAGACCATGCACGGCAATCCTTCAATGAACAAATTGGAGTCAGGACGCCTGGTGCTCTGCGATGCAGGAGCCGAGACCATCAACAACTATTGCTCGGACAATACCCGCACCTATCCTGTAAACGGAGAATTCACACAACGCCAACTTGAAATCTACTCCATCGTGGAAGCCTGCCATGACTATACCATCAAAATCGCAAAACCGGGAGTAAAATGGATGGACGTGCATTTTGCAATCTGCAAACTGATGACCGAAAGACTCAAGGAACTGGGACTGATGAAGGGTGATACCGATGCAGCCGTCAAGGCTGGTGCCCATGCGATGTTCCTGCCTCATGGACTAGGCCACATGATGGGCATGGATGTACACGATATGGAAAGTCTCGGACAAACCTACGTCGGGTTCGATGAAGAAACGAGACCAAATCTGAAACAGTTTGGGACCAACTGCCTGAGAATGGGACGACGCCTCAAGGAAGGTTTTGTCGTCACTGATGAACCTGGCATTTACTTCATCCCGGCACTGATCGATGACTGGAAAGCCAGCGGACATTGCAAAGAGTTCATCAACTTTGACAAACTCGAGACCTATAAGGACTTCGGTGGAATACGTATCGAAGATGACGTCCTGATCACTAAAGACGGATGCCGGTTCCTGGGAAAGAAACGTATCCCCTACCATCCTAAGGATATCGAAACATTCATGGCAGAAAACGCCAAGGCCTAATCCTATCAGGAGGAAAAGACTTCCTCCTGACGAATTAAGATGACCATTCGAAGGCCAAGTCCGAAGATTGGCATGTCAGTTAGAAATCATAATCAACAAATAAATACGAGAAGATGAGAAAAGTATTAGTTCTTGCACTCTTGACCCTCTTTGCGACAGGATCAAATGCTAGGGTATTAAAAGATTCTGTAAACAGGAATAAACCGGTTTTTACGGTTATAAAGAAAAACCCGATTACAAGTATCAAGGATCAGAACAGAAGTGGCACGTGCTGGGATTACTCGACACTGAGTTTCTTCGAAAGTGAGATTCTGAAGAAGTCAGGTAAGACCTATGACCTCGGCGAGATGTATGTCGCCAATAAAACTTACAGAGACCGTGCGATCATGAGTGTCCGCATGCACGGCGATGTCAGTTTCTCTGAAGGCGGCTCTTCCTACGACCCGTTGTATTGCATCATCAATTACGGCATTGTTCCAGAAAGCGCCATGCCGGCACCAGGTACACTCTATGGTGATTCCCTGGCAGATTTCGGTGAATTTTTCAAGGCAATGACTCCTTATGTCAAAGCTATTGCCACGAGCGATTCGAAGAAACTCTCCAACACCTGGGTCAACGGACTGCAAGGTATTCTGGACGCCTACCTCGGCAAATGCCCTGACCACTTCACTTATCAAGGCAAATCCTATACCCCGAAGAGTTTTGCAGCCAGCCTCGGCCTCGACTGGAACGACTATGTGAGTTTCACCTCATATACCCACCATCCTTTCTGGACAGAGTTCCCTGTAGAAGTACAAGACAACTGGCGCTGGGCCCCAAGTTGGAACATTCCTATAGATGATATCTGCAAGATCATCGACAATGCCATCATGAACGGCTATACCGTCGCATGGGGTGGAGATGTCACAGAAGACGGTTTCACACGTAAGGGACTCGGTATTGCCTTCGACGAGAAGAAAGCCCGCTCCATGACCGGAACAGATGCCGATCGTTGGTTCAAACTCCCCAACAGCAAGAAGAAAGACAAACTTGACTCACTGGGCATCAATGCACCGGAGATCGTTCCGACACAGGAAATGCGGCAACAGGCTTTTGACGACTGGGAGACCACAGATGATCACGGCATGCACATCTTCGGTATCGCCAAAGACCAGAACGGTAAGGAATACTATATGGTCAAGAATTCCTGGGGAAAATACGGAGACTATAATGGTGTATGGTATATGACCAAAGCCTATGTGGCTTACAAGACAATGGACTTCATGGTCAACAAGAATGCTGTACCTAAAGATATACGTAAGAAAATCGGAATCTGATCAAGATTCATTTCATAAAAAATGCGCAAAGTTAGAAATTTTGCGCATTTTTTTGTATCTTTACACACAGAAATAAAAACGACTAAAATGCACTTTAAATGGAAATATGCGACACCTACATCAGAACAAGATAAATTAGCAAATGAATTAGGAGAAAAAATGAGCATCAGCCCTATCTTGGGGCAATTGCTCATCCACCGTGGCATTACGACAGAATCAGCTGCCAAGAGGTTTTTCCGCCCCCAACTGTCAGACCTTATCAACCCCTTCCTGATGAAAGACATGGATATGGCCGTCGACAGACTGAATGACGCCATGGGACGGAAAGAGCGGATCAGGGTATGGGGCGATTATGATGTCGACGGATGTACAGCTGTGGCTCTGGTGTATAAGTTTCTGCAGCAATTCTATTCCAATATTGACTATTACATCTCAGACCGCTACAATGAAGGTTACGGACTGACAAAAATTGGAATAGACAAAGCGAAGGTCGATGGTGTCAAACTCATCATCATCCTGGACTGCAGTCTGAAGGCTATCGAAAGTATGCTGCCTTATGCCAAAGGACTGGGGATTGACATCATCGTCTGTGACCATCACGGCATAGACCCTGAGGAAGAGGTACCTGAAGATGTACCTGTCCTCAACCCTTTGCAAGCCGGAGACTCCTATCCTTTCAAGTATCTTTGCGGATGCGGTGTAGGTTTTAAATTCATGCAGGGTTTTGCCAAGAACAACGGCATCTCCTTTTCCCATCTCATCCCCTTGCTCGATTTTTGCGCCGTAGCCATTGCTGCGGACATTGTGCCGGTCACTGACGAAAACCGCATACTCGCCTTTCATGGCCTCAAGCGATTGAACCAAAACCCAAACGTGGGTCTGAAAGCCATTATCGATATCTGCGGACTCAACGGCAGAGAAATCACGATGAGCGATATCATCTATAAGATAGGCCCTCGGATCAATGCCTCTGGCCGTATGGAAAACGGCAAGAAGAGTGTCGAACTGCTGGTGGAGAAGAACTACGATACGGCCCTCAAGATGGCACGCAATATCGACTTGTACAATGAACAGAGAAAAGGCATTGACAAACAGATGACCAAAGAGGCCAACGATATTGTGTCCCGACTGGACAGTCAGGTCCACCGCTCCTCTATCGTGCTCTACAACGAAAAGTGGAAAAAAGGCATCATCGGCATTGTCGCCTCCCGCCTTACAGAAATTTATACCAGACCGACGATTATCATCACGAAAGACACGACAAAAGAAGGTGAATTTGCTATCGGCTCTGCCAGAAGTGTCCCCGGCTTCGATGTCTACAAAGCCATCAAGAGTTGCCGCGACCTGATGACAAGTTTCGGAGGACACCCTTACGCTGCCGCCCTGAATATGAAATGGGAGAATGTCAAGAAATTCCGTGACCAGTTTCAGAAATACGTTGAAGAGCATATCACCCCCGAACAGATAGAACCTATCCTCAATATTGAAGCCGTCATTGACTTCAAGGATATTACAAGAAAACTGAGATGTGACCTGAAGAAATTCTCACCTTTCGGACCTATGAATGAAAAACCGCTATTTTGCACCATCGGCGTATATGACTACGGTACCAGTAAAGTTGTAGGAAGAAACCAGGAACATATCAAACTCGAACTCGTTGATTCAAAATCCAGTAATGTCCTGAACGGCATTGCCTTCGGGCAAAGTGCCTCTGCAAGATACATCAAAAGCAAAAGGAGTTTCGATATTGCATATACCGTCGAGGACAATATCTTCAAGCACAATCAAGTACAACTTCAGATCGAAGATATCCGCCCTTCAGCAGAAGAAATTCAGGAATAGTTTGATTCGAAAGACAGATCTCTCGCTGTAAGTTATGACCGACATATACCTTGATTTACTCAAACGCTATTGGGGTTATCCTGATTTTCGAGGTATCCAACGCTCTATCATAGAAAGCATTGGGGCAGGCAAGGATACCTTGGGGCTGATGCCTACAGGAGGTGGTAAATCCATCACTTTCCAGATTCCGGCACTTGCCAAAGAGGGAGTGTGCATTGTCATCACGCCTTTGATTGCTTTGATGAAAGACCAGGTCATGCACCTCAGGCAAAAAAGTATTCGGGCGGATGCCATCTATTCGGGAAGATCCAGAAGTGAGATCGTCCAGATCTTGGAGAATTGCATCTTCGGGGGCATCAAGATTCTCTATATCTCCCCGGAACGGCTTTCCTCAGAACTCTTTCAAACCAAACTCCGGCACATTCAAGTGAGTTTCATCACCGTTGACGAAGCACATTGTATCAGTCAGTGGGGATATGATTTCCGTCCTTCCTATCTCCATATTGCCGACATCAGGAAGATGAAGCCGAATATTCCTGTCCTCGCCCTCACGGCTACAGCGACACCGGAGGTTGTAGAGGATATTCAGGAAAAACTCCAATTCAGGGAAAAGAATGTTTTCCGTATGAGTTTTGAGCGGAAGAACCTTGCTTATATTGTCAGGTCTACAACGGATAAAAACGGAGAATTGATCCATATCCTATCCTCGCTTAAAGGCAGTGCCATCATCTACGCCAGAAGCCGGAAAAAAACGAAAGAGATCGCGAAAATGCTGACGGAGGGAGGAATCAGTTCTACTTTTTACCATGCCGGTTTGGCTCCTGCGACCAAAGATGAACGTCAGAAAGCCTGGCAGGATGACAAGATCAGGGTGATCGTTGCCACCAATGCCTTTGGAATGGGGATAGACAAACCCGATGTGCGTTGCGTCATACATATTGACTTCCCCGATTCCATCGAAGCTTATTTCCAAGAGGCCGGACGTGCAGGAAGAGACGGAAAGAAAGCCTATGCCGTATTGCTCTATAATACGAGTGACCAAAGAATCCTGAAACAACGTGCCGCTAATACCTTTCCACCAAAAGATTATATCCGGGATGTATACGAGCATCTGGCTTATTTCTACCAGATCGCAGTGGGATCAGGAACCGGAAAGACCTTTGAATTCAATATTGAAAAATTCTGTTTTACTTATAAGTACTTTCCAGTCCCTGTAGATTCGGCTCTACACATACTGGAAAATTCCGGATACCTTCATTACGAAAGTCAACCCGATGATCAGGCGAGATTGATGTTCAGGATCGGTCGCGATGAACTCTACCGGCTCCAAGGCAAGAGTGAACTCGAAGAACGGGTGATCACTGCCCTCTTAAGACTCTATGGCGGACTGTTCACAGACTATGTGTATATCGATGAGAGTTTTCTGGCGCTTCAGACCGGTTACACCCAACAGCAAATCTATTTGGTGCTGAAGACCTTGAGTGCCCAAGGGATCATCGACTTCATTCCACAGAAGAAAACACCTTATATCACCTACCTTCAAAGGCGGGAGGACGCAGACAAAATCATTATCCCTAAAGAAGTTTATGAGATCAGGCGGGACCAATATATCCGTCGGATAAATGCGATACTCGACTATGCGGCAAACCGTCATACCTGCCGGTCCAGACTTTTACTGCGCTATTTTGGAGAGACAAACACCCAAGACTGCGGTCAATGCGACGTCTGTCTGGAACACCAGAACGATCTCTATTCAGAAAAGCAATCAGAACCGATAAGGCAAAAGATTCTTCAACTCCTTTCTGACGGGAAAAAGCATCCGATCACAAAACTCCATCAATTTAACGTACCCGAGACAGCACTACATACCGCTTTGGAAGAATTGGTCGATGAAGAAATCATCCATGTAGACGGTTCCTTCCTATACCGTTAAGGAATTAAGCCTGCGCAGTTTATACCCCGTTCTTTCTACACTTGGAAATTGTACCAAGAACAGCAATTCGGACAAAGCCAGCCACATCCAAGTTGATCCTAATCGACAGATCCTCAACTGTAATCCACGCCTATTCCCTAAATATTCCGTTTATAGAAATCACTTTCTGTCAATCTAAAAGGCATCGCCTTTTACCTGATATGAAAGTATCGCTATGTATCACACTCCCAACTGATTACCTGCCATCTGAGGTTTTCGAAGAGTCAAAGAAAAGGCAATAAAAAAAGAGGATTGAGTCCTCCCGGACTCAATCCCCCACAACATGATGTACGAGAAAAAATAAGTTGTTCTCAAATACACGATTTATTTATCACTATTCTCAGGACGAAGTTTACGAACTGCTTCGCCAGCCCGCCACATTTCCATATCGTGCATAGCCTTCAATTCCTTGTTCAACTTCTCACGATAATCGGCCTTAGAATTACTATCAATAGAAATTTGTGCTTCAATACCAGTCTTGACAGAGAGATACAGCCATTCCATTACAGGATGGATAGCGTCGCGGAAACGAGGAGCCCAGTCAAGAGCACCACGCTGTGCTGTTGTAGAACAGTTAGCATACATCCAGTCCATACCTTTAGCGCCGAACAATGGGGCAAGACTCTGAGTCAACTCTTCAACTGTTTCGTTGAAAGCTTCCGAAGGAGAATGTCCATGCTCACGAAGAACATTGTACTGAGCTTCCAGCAAGCCCTCGATGGCACCCATCAAAGCACCTCTTTCACCAGTCAGATCTGAAGTAGCCTCACGCTGGAAAGTTGTCTTGAACAGATAACCGGAACCAATTCCGATTCCCATAGCCAAAACTCTGTCTTCAGCCTTGCCTGTAGCGTCCTGCTCAACAGCGTAAGAACAGTTTACACCACGGCCTTCCTGGAACATTGTCCGCAGAGAAGTACCGGATCCTTTAGGTGCTACCATAATGACATCAACATCTTTAGGAGGAACTACACCTGTACGATCCTGCCAGTTGATCGCAAATCCATGAGAATAATACAGAGCCTTGCCTTTGGTCAAATATTTTTTAATGGTAGGCCACTGTGCGATCTGACCGGCGTCAGACAACAGCATGCACAGGATTGTTCCCTTTTCTGCAGCCTCTGCGATAGAGAACAGTGTCTTTCCAGGAACCCAACCATCGGCTTTAGCTTTCTCATAAGAGCGACCAGGGCGTTGACCAACAATGACATTGAAACCGTTATCACGCAGATTGCAAGACTGACCAGGGCCTTGAATACCGTAGCCAATAACTGCAATTGTCTCGTTCTTTAACACTTCGCGCGCCTTTTCCAATGAATACTCTTTGTTGGTGACCACTGTCTCTACAACGCCACCGAAATTGATTTGTGCCATATTGATAAAAATTTTATGCGGCCAGTGCGGACCGCTGTTAAACGATTAAAATCTCTTTAAAATCTCTCTTACCTATCTGGTCTGATATCCAGGAAATAAAGTTCCCTGATTTATCAAACATTTTGTTGCTTTATCATTAACCGACCGCAAAGGTAATAATTTAAAATGAAACAGCAAAATATTGTGTCACTTTTTTATAAAAATAGCCTTACTTCTTACAACCTCAACTTCTTTAGAACTTTGAGGTTCTGTTTTTGTGACCTTAAAAGCATATACACCGTTGCCTTCATTCTCGCGGTAGAAGTTCAATTTATCGCCCTGATGACTTTCTGCCACATAAGCGATTTCAAAACGCTTCAATGTATTATTGCGATAATAATCCAAATCGAAAAGGTCCAAAATATGATCGATATACCGGATACTGTTAATGTGACCGTTAATGTCCACATCACTATAATAGGTATTCACAGTCCGCACTTTTACAGCATCTGCCCCCACCTGGACTCTTGAGGTCTTGGCTATCGGACAGGTCTTCTCCTTATTGACATATTGCAGGATGCTGCCGTCTTTGATGGAACCCAGATCGACAGGTTGTCTGGTCTGAGTGTCAATGACAGCCCAAATACTTCTGGCATAGCCATAGACTTGATGCGACAAAGAATCTATAATAGCAAAATTACGGCAGGTGAAGGAACGCAATATACTCTCCACCCATGTCTCTATGGTATATTTCCGGTTGACTACAGGCATATCCTCCATTTCAATGGCAAGGCGACTCAACACCCACGTACGGTGGATACTGTTCATATAGTCCATGCCCAGTCCGTGCTCATCACTGTGATAGTCAGAAGCATTGAGCATCTCCTGGCCAAGTTCTCCCCAGAAGAGATGATGTGTAAAATCGTTATGGAATTCTTCAGATACAAAATTGTAACGACCGACCAACTTATTTCCCATGGGCATCCTCCCCCAGTTCTCCACCGGTCTTAAGATAATCAGAAATAGGTTCTTTATAACTTCGTGTCACGGCAATCCTCCCGCTACTGGTATACTGCAAGAGACATCCGAAATCATTCAAGGCATGAAAAAGATCTGTAATATCCTCTGTCAGTCCTGCCAACAATACCGTACTATAAGTCGGGTTCACCTCCATCATCCTGGCATCATGCCGGCGGATCGTACGGGAGACCTCCGGGTTATCCAGCAACACTGACGAGGAAATCTTATACAGAGCAACCTCGTGGATAAAAAGTTGGTCATCCAGATAGTAATCTGCTTTCAAGACATCAATGATCTTCTCGATAGCCTTGGTGATCTTCTTGATCTGCTCTTCCTCGCTCCAAGCAGTAATGGTATACTTATGAATATTCTTAACACTACTTGCCGAAACATTCAAACTCTCGATGTTGACCTGTCGACGAGTAAATACTGCCGTAACTTGATTCAAGATACCGGCAATATTTTCAGAATAAACCAATAATGTATATAATTTCTTCTTATTATCGTCCATTTTCCTATATATTAAAGAACAGGGTGATTGCACTTCCACACCCGAATCGTATTTGAACAGAGTCCTGTTTCTTATTTTCACTATGAGTCACATAAGGCAACTCCCTATCTTCAACAATCCAGAGACAGTTGCATCTGATCCAGACTCGTTCCCGGAAGTATCATCGGTACAATGTTTTCATCCTCTTTGATGGCACACTCCAATAAATAAGGACCCTTGGTGGAAAGCATCTTCCCTATTTTACGCTTCAAGTCTTTCCGCTCAATGACCACGTCATAAGGGATGCCATAGCCTTCAGCAATTTTCTGATAACGCGGGTTCAACATCTTCGTGAAAGAGCGCCGATGACCGAACATCAGATCCTGCCATTGACGGACATTACCCAAATAGTTATTGTTCAGGAGAATCATCTTTACAGGAGCTTGCTGCTCCATAATGGTTCCCAATTCCTGGATGCTCATCTGCAGTCCGCCGTCTCCCATGAAGCAGCAGACCGTCCGATCAGGTGTTCCAAAAGTTGCTCCGACAGCAGCGGGAAGTCCAAAGCCCATTGTGCCGAATCCGCCACTCGTCACGATAGAGCGGGAACGCTTGTATTTGAAATAGCGGCTCGAGATCATCTGGTTCTGCCCCACGTCATTGACCAAGACGCCATCGCCATTTGTCATTTCAGAGACCACATTGACAACTTCCCCCATCAACAGCGGACCGTCTTTAGGATGGATACCGGGTTCGATGACCTTTTCTTTCTCCTCCTCGGCATATTTACGGAAGGATTTCAGCCATGCCGTATGTGTCCTTTTCTGCAACAATTGTGTCAGGGCAGGCAGAGCCTCCTTACAATCCCCTATGACAGGCACGTCTACGGGAATATTCTTATTGATTTCCGATTTGTCGATATCCAGATGAATGATCTTGGCCTGTTTGGCATAAGTCGAAGGCGTACCGGTATCACGGTCACTGAACCGCATGCCGATAGCGATCAGGACGTCACATTCCTGCGTTTTCATGTTCGTGGCATAATTGCCATGCATGCCCAGCATTCCCATGTCCAGAGGATGATCACTGGGCAGTGCTGAGAGTCCCAACAAAGTCCGGCCTGCAGGAATGTCAGCTTTTTCCAGAAAATCAATCAACTCCTGTTGGGCACCGGCCAACTCTACCCCATGTCCGACCAAAGCAAAAGGTTTCTCGGCATGATTGATAAGGTCAGCAGCCTTCCTAATCTCCTCCTGATCCAATTCAGGATAAGGGCGATAGGATCTGACACTCTCCACTTTGACAGGTTTCCATTCACATTTCCCCGTCTGCGCATTTTTTGGAAAGTCGAGGACGACAGGTCCCGGTCGGCCGGAACGGGCGATATAGAAAGCCCTGCTGACAGCCCAGGCAACATCTTCTGCACGTCTGATCTGATAAGCCCATTTGGTAATAGGTTGGGCGACGCCGACAAGGTCTACCTCCTGAAAGGCATCTGAGCCCAAAGCGCCTATGCCCACCTGCCCTGCAATCACGACGATAGGCGTAGAATCCATCATAGCGTCTGCCACGCCTGTCAAAGTATTTGTGACACCCGGACCACTGGTTACCAAACAGACACCGACTCTTCCGCTCACACGCGCAAAACCTTCGGCAGCGTGGGCGGCAGCCTGCTCATGACGTACCAGAATATGATTAAAACATTTCTTGTCTCCTCTTGTATAGGTGTAGATAGAATCATACACCGGCATAATGGCTCCTCCAGGATAGCCGAAAATCGTATCTACTCCCTCAAGGTGAAGGGCACGCATTAAGGCTTCGGAACCTGATATCATTTCTTTTCCCATAATCAATCCTCTTTCTCTCTGTAAAAATGAACCTATACCTGTCAAAGGCATTATACTCTATTCCATACAGCATATACGCCCATCTGAAATATCCGGATGCACAACATCCGGATATCCACTTACTCTTTATTATTCTATCACGCGCACCCCGCCCATGTCTGCAGATGATACGCTCTGTGCATAAGCCTTTAAAGCTTTGGACACTACACGGTTTCGCTTTAGAGGTTGTTGCGGACGGGCATTCAACTCTTCGTCCGATAATTTCACGTTAATACTTCTATTCGGTATATCGATGACGATGATGTCACCGTCTTTAAGTTTGCCGATATTTCCTCCTGAAGCTGCTTCCGGAGAGATATGTCCAATACTCAGTCCTGAGGTACCTCCGGAAAAACGACCGTCAGTAATCAAGGCGCATTGCTTTCCGAGGTGACGGCTCTTGATGTAAGAAGTCGGATAAAGCATCTCCTGCATGCCGGGACCTCCCTTGGGACCTTCATGAGTAATGACGACACAGTCGCCTGCGTTCACCTTACCGCCGAGAATGCCGTCACAGGCGTCCTCCTGACTGTCAAAGCAAACTGCCGGTCCTTCAAAATGCCATAATTCCGGTGCCACACCTGCCGTCTTCACGACACTACCTTTCGGAGCAATATTGCCAAAGAGAACGGCAAGACCACCATCCTTGGTATAAGCATGTTGCAGATCACGGATACATCCTGCAGCGCGGTCTGTATCAAGGCTCTCCCACTGGGCGTTCTGACTACCCATGACCGTAGAGAACTTGCGCCCCGGTGCACTATGATATATACGGTCTGCTTCAGGATTTATCTTCTCACGGGTAATATCATATTTTGCCATCTCATCATCCAGAGTCTCTCCGTCTACTCTCTTGACCTTTCCACGAATGAGACCGCCTTTATTCAGTTCGTTGAGGATTCCCAAGATACCTCCTGCACGATTACATTCCTGAACACTGTATTTCTGAGTATTGGGAGCTAGTTTGCAAATGCAAGGTACTTTCCGACTCAACTGGTCGATATCTGACAAACTGAAATTTACGTTGCCTTCCTGAGCGACAGCCAAAAGATGAAGTACTGTATTCGTACTTCCTCCCATAGCAATGTCCAAAGTCATGGCATTGAGGAAGGAATCCCTTGTGGCGATATTGCGAGGCAAGACACTGTCATCACCGTCACGATAATAAGCATAGGCATTTTTGACAATCTGATGAGCGGCATCTTTGAACAAGCGAATTCTGTTCTTGTGAGTTGCAAGTATTGTACCGTTTCCCGGCAGTGCCAGTCCGATAGCTTCGGTCAGGGAGTTCATAGAATTAGCCGTAAACATCCCGGAGCAACAGCCGCAACCGGGACAACAGGTCTGTTCGATCTGAGCCAGGTCTTCATCACTGCAACTCGGATCACCACCATTGATCATCGCCGTGATCAGATCGGCATTCTCGCCTTTCCAGCGTCCTGCTTCCATCGGACCTCCTGAACAGAAAATAGTAGGAATGTTCAGGCGCATCGTTGCCATCAACATCCCCGGTGTAATCTTGTCACAATTGGAAATGCAGATCATTGCATCAGCTTTATGTGCATTGACCATGTACTCGACAGAGTCTGCTATCAGATCGCGCGAAGGCAGAGAATACAGCATACCATCATGCCCCATTGCAATACCGTCGTCAATGGCAATCGTATCAAATTCAGCCGCATAGCATCCCATGGATTCTATTTCTTTCTTGACGATCTGACCTATTTCATGAAGATGAGTATGACCGGGTACAAATTGTGTAAAACTATTTACAATCGCAATAATGGGTTTACCAAATTGTTGAGGTTTCATACCAGCGGCAACCCAAAGCGCTCTTGCTCCCGCCATTCTTCTGCCTTCAGTACAGACAGCACTCCTTAACTGATGTTTCATAATCTTCCTGTATCTTACAATAATTCTACTGCAAAGATAAGGAGTTTTTGAATAATAGCCAACTAATACATTAAATAAATTCTCAAATAGAACAAATTCGAAAGATAAAAAGCTGTAAAAGTAACAATTTAAATTCTAATCCAATAAAACCGACCTTAGAAAAGGATAAGAATATGCGGAGGATATTGGGAATAAAACAGATAGATACAAGTAAATAGTTGTATTCTACTAGCGATTTTATCGATAAAAGGTCTATTCTGGAAAAGTGACAATTATAATGACCAAAACAAATATGCAGAAAGTTAATACTCTGCAGATAAAGGGGAAAATAAAGGTTTATAGAGAAGCAAGTTGTAAAAAATCCAGTAGAAACTGCATTTGATAAAAAAGACTTTGTCTCAAACCGTCAAAATTACTCTTGAAAAATGATAAATCGGGTATATTTTCATTGACAATTATACAACAAATAGTGACAAATTTGACTGTAAGTCCGTCTAAAAGCAATAAGCGTCTAAATAATGCAATTGACCTTCAGTGAAAACACGATACCCGAGAAATATCAGGGAAAAAATACCATCAGAAATCATAGAAATTAAAAGAAAGACCGTATACTCCAGTATTCCTCTTATCTTAATCTATGGCAAACTAGCAATGCAGAAGTCCCTGAAAAAAAACGTACTCGTAGTTTCGAGAAAGTCAGCATTATGTTTCTCGAAAGAGACGGCTGAGTTTCGAGAAAGTCGACGCTATGTTTCTCGAAAGTATCAGGCACTTTATTCCGAAGAAAACACTTTAGGCGCATTTCCCAAACACAAGTAACGGATGCAGCTATACTCCTTTCTTATGAAACGGTAATTTCCACTCAAGGGATCGTACTCATGGTTGGTCAACCACCGAACGACAATCGAGACTATTAGAAAAAGAAGTCGTGTACACCACATTATTCCAAGAAGGATGATAATTCCATACCAGAATACGAAACAACGAAAGGCCACGTAAGAGACACAAACAAAAAAGGAGGGTGTGTCAAAATAGACATATCCTCTTTTTTTATCACAAAGCCCCGACTTTCTCAAGCCAGGGCTTTGCCATGTCCAAAAATTTTTGTACCTTTAGACATATACTTTATAACTATGGCAAAGTT
>NZ_JAMXLY010000036.1 GCF_024054555.1 Segatella cerevisiae
ATAGACTTTTCCCTTCATCGTGAGAAAGGCAGGAAAGGTGACTATGGCCTGAAGGCGTCAGACCGCAGGAAACAGTTCTGCAAATGCAGGGACAAGGATGCTCCTGACTGCAGGCGGCTGCAGGAGAATGATATGGAAAAGCCGTCTGTTGCAATAGAAATGCTCCGCCGTGCATGGAAGTATGGATACCGTGCCAGGTATGTCCTGTGTGACAGCTGGTTCACTTCCGAGAAACTCATTGCTGCAGTTAGAAGTATAGGCAATGGCGCGATGCATCTGGCAGGTCTGGCCAGGATGGGGAATACGAAGTATCAGGTAATGGGCAGGCGTCATAATGCATTAGAGCTGGTTGCACTCTATGAACGCAGTGAGTTCTTCCATGAATGCAGGAAATACAAGTGCCATTATATTTCATTAAAAGGTAAGATAGGAAAACAGTCCGTAAGGATCTTTCTTGTAAAATACGGCAGGAATACCACATGGAATATTCTCCTGACGACTGATCTGAATTCGAGTTTTGTCCAGACCTTTGAAATCTATCAGATCAGATGGAACATCGAAATTGTCAACAAGGAGTGCAAGCAATATCTCGGACTGGGCGGCTATCAGGGACGTGACTTTGACGGTCAGATTGCTGACTGTACATTATGTTTCATGACATATACCGTAATGACTCTCAAGAAGCGGTTTTCAGATTATGAGACACTTGGGGAACTATTCTCCGCAGAAAGGGATGGACTGATGGCGCTGACGCTATGGAAGAGGATACTGGCCTGCCTTGAAAGATTTCTTCAGGCTCTGGCCGATGTCATGGGACTTGATGCCGACAGACTTATCGAAGGCATGATGGAGGATAAAGAGCTGGCACAAGAGTATAAAGTCATGGCGGATGCTATCGAAAAGTACCGAAAGCAGAAAGCGGCTTAGGCGTTAAATCCTTTTAAGTAAGTGTTTAATGTTCTTATATACAGCATGTTACATGATAAAATATTCTTGTGATAGTCCATTGATAGGGACACTTGCAAAAGTGGGAAACTTCAGTTGGTTATTCTGGGCTAAAAGTGTACATACTGAACAGAACATCATTATCAATACCGTTCCCAATCTTTTTTTCCTCATTGAAAGCTTCTTTTGTGTAGAATGCAAAAGTATTTAAAAAAAAGCAGGGAGACAATACCGATTGATAGGTAAAATTATTGTCTGTTTTCACAACAAAACAACTTTTTGATACCTTAAAATAGTGAAAAATAGTATGCACAGTCTTAACAATGTCATCTATATCTTTCTGTTTAGTATTGGGAATGGTATTTGTCTTGAATTTCTTGAGGCTGATTCAATATGGGAATTATCCGTGTTTTTCGGTCGGTTTTTCACAGTAGAAATCTAAATAGAATTTTCGCAGTATGATTTAAAAAGTCATTAAAGAGACGGCAGAATATTATTCTTACTCCTGAGTTTGAAAGTTACCTTTCGGTCCGTTATTGAGGTGCAGAAAGGTTATCTTATCCTGATTCTTTTGAAACTGTTGATGACGACGCAAGCTTATTTGAGATGACATGTCAACAAAAAAACGGAAGAACCAGAATTGGTATAAAAATATGTGGCGCAGAAAGTAGGCTATTTTTAAATTGGGCTCAACCATAAAGTTCGGAATGAGATCCGATTCTAATCAAATCGATGATATCTCCTTCAACCCATATCAGCAAGTAATCGTCAGTCTGGTTACTAATATGGCACTCCATACAGTTCTTATAATTTCCTTTGAGTGGATGGGGCTTGTGTTCTTTCGGTATAGGTATCTCGTTGATAAGCATATCGACTATTTTCTTGAAGGCCTTAACCTTATCAGGATAGCGCCGATACTACTTGAAGTCTTTCTTGAATTGACCTGAAGGATGTATCTTCTTCATTACTTCATCAGTTCATTCACGAGTGAATCCACACTGTCGTAAGTGTCTTTTTTATTTTTATCTTCAGATAAAACTTCGGAAATGGCTGTCTTTGTCGTTTCATTCGGCTCATCAGAATAGGTGTCCTTGATAAGCAGACTTTCCACATAGTTGTTTAAAGTCCTATTGGCCATGGCAGCCTTCTTTTTTAGAATGTCAAGGACATCAGTTCTCAACCTGAAAGAAGTTGGTTTTCTTATTGCTTTCGTATCCATAGTCGTATCACATTAGATGTTATTTGTATGGCAAAATTAATACTAATATTTGAACCTCGCAACAGTTTTTAGGGTATTTCCCCTAAAAAAAATTATATGATACTGATATGACGGATAAATTACAGCACCAGTCTTTCTAATATATTCCAGACGTTTAGGGGATGTCTTATTCGGGAGAGAGCGATCTTATAGTGGGTTGATATGTTATTAATATCTGTGGATTAATTTCTAAAGAAGCCTCTACAAACAAGGCAAAGTGGTAGTAACAGAACGATTTCCATTTCGTATTTCATAGAGAATCGTGTATGAAACCTCTGTTAGATCAGAGTAACTCTTCCGACTGATCCGCGGCTTTCATCATTAGGCACATTCTCCTAGCGTGCGTCAACGGAATATCCGTCGGATCATAGACTCGCGGCTTTGTAATTTACTACAAGATTCGTTATAGAGCCGAATTCTTTCTGCATACCTTCAACTTTTTCTATATGAGTACAACTATTCAACATATATCCTATATCTGCAGAGAGAAATAGAGGAGAACAATAAAATTCTGTCAGTTCCACTATTGAGAGACAAATGGATTAATTCATCCTGATTTTCTCTCTTCAATTTCTTTGAGGATGCTTAAGCCCCAATCCTCAATATACTTCGTGAATTCACCTTTAATAATAGATTTAGCCGTTTTCTCATCATAGATTTGAAATTTATCAGCGTAGCACCTCCCGTATGGATTTTAATTCTTCCATTCTAGAGCCAGTTTGCTATAAAATTAGTTATGATTTTTCTGGGATCATTGCTCCTATCCACCCATCAATGATGATCTTCATAACCTGTGCTGTAGATTCAATCAACAAGTCACAAGCCTCTTGCTGGCGAGGATTATCTGACCACTCTGGATCGTCAACCCACCCTTTGCGGACTATATGAATTTGCGCATCTTGTTTTTGGGCAAATTCTTTGATTACATCTATCATTTTTCCTTTTGAGCGAGTAGCACATATTGCAATATGCCAACTGCAACTCTTGAAATAATCAATATTTTTATTTAAAATATCTTCAGTATCTCCACCTGTGCATATTGCTATTCTAAATTTTTTATAGTCAATGACAATCCTTTTATCCTCGCAGTCTTTTTGGCAGCAATTATTAACAACCTTTTTGTCTTGAAAGTTTGCTTCTTGTAATTTGTCAATAAGTTTTAACAGGGTCTGTGTTTTACCGCTATTGGCTGTTCCTTTAAGTAGGATTACATGTTTTGTCATAATTTGATGGTTTAAAATGATTATTATTAATGTTGGTATTTGATGCTTATCAAGTTCCTTGGAATCCTCGTAATGATTTTGATTTAAATTTCACTATTAAGAGTACAAATATACCCTTTTTCAAGGATGTGAGCAAATCTTTGTACCATTTAAAAAAACAGCAATTAATATTTCGGATACTTGTTGGTAAACTTATATTCTGAACTTGATGATTCTCTGTTTTTGAATTTTGCCCTTAACGGTCACATCTAAGATCTATTCGTAGGTATGTCCTTTACTTTCTCCAGATTCTCTAGGATTGAATTCTGCTAAGTGTCGGTAGACTTAGTCTTTAAATTCTTTGTATAAAATTATTTTGTTCTATTAAGATAAATACCACTGGTATTCTATAATATCACGATATTCGTCAGCAGGTATTTCTTGTCTAGTATGTTCCAGAAACTTTGTATTCCGTTGTCGTAAATGAAAAGAGGATGTGATATCACATCCTCTTTTCTGTAATTTCATATCCGAATGGATTTGAATTTTGTCCTAAGGACTTAGTATACATTCAAATCATTTGAGTTGGTTTGTGTGAAAACATTTTCTGCAACTGTTAAGCTAACACCTCCTTTTACAGATTTAACAGTATACTGGTATATTTGATCTGCGGTAATAGGATTATTCAATGGCCATATTGTACTTGCACCTTCACCCATGTTGGTTGTATTTAATTTAATGGTAGAATTTGAAGTTGGACTTGTACTTGTACTTAGATCAGCACGGATGTACATATAATACCAAAGTGATTGGTTCCATGAGTCAAGACTATAAGCCGTTATATATGGAAGACCCGTACTTGGTGTTATCAGATTATATGTAACTCCTGTTACGAAGTCATTATTTGAAACACAAACGGCAGCATAATTATTCTTCAAATTTACTGAAATTTTTTGATCAGCTGCCCCAGAACTTAAATCTGCATTAGATACCCCAAATAAGTATAATGTACTAGAACTTTCTGGAAGATTCTTTTCAAGGTCGGTTACAGAGCTTTCTGTTCCTCCTACCTCAGGAGCATCTGTGTCATAATTTGTCACATAAACCTTATAAGGTAATGCAGGAACAGATATTTTTGTAGCTGTATTTTCTTTAATACCTGTAATCTTGCGAACAATTTGTCCTGCTTTGTAATCTCCCTGAGCTTCCGTTGCTACAAAATAAGCCGTGTAAGTAGTCTTTGAGAGATCAGCTGCGAAATTAGTTGAAGGCGTTTCTGTATTAGTTTCGTCCGCTCTTGTTCTTGCAGCTCTCGTCAGTGAGGTGTTATTAGAATTTACTGTAGATTTACCCATATTAGAACTTGATCCAGATACTTCAATTCCTGAGTTGATGTTCAGGCTTACAGTTACACTGTCAATTTTGGATTTTGAAATCGAGGTTTCGGTCAAGTCTGAATCCTGTGAGCAAGAGCCCATTACTACAATTGCAGCTAAAGCCGCAATGCTATAAATAAACTTTTTCATTTTTTGGTTATTATACTTTTATTGGTTTTAATTGTTCCTCTTGAACATAATTTACAACGAATTGAAAGTCTGTTGCCGGCTTATAAAGTTTACGCACCTTTGGGAGAAATAAATCTATTCTACCCTTTCGAGTGTGAGTGTCTTGAACAATCGTTTAGCATTTCTTTTTTCATGGCTTCCCGTTATCCTGTGACGGTATGCCGCCCATTTCAATTCCTTTTCTTTCCGGAGTAGATTTGGTTATGGTTCTAGTGTTTATGAAAATAACATCTTTGCCTTTTCATTAAAAATTCTATAATTTCTTTCCTTTCACACGAAGTCCCGAAATAGTTACTTCTTAAGTAATATTTGAATTTCGAGTGCAAAGATAAACTTTATTATTGAAAGTATTTCAATATTCACATACTTTAACCTAAAAATATACATAGAGTTTACAAGGGGCGGGGAGATGACTGTTCTCCATCCCTAAAATATTAATGTATAATCATTTCACGATTACGCATTAATAAGGCTATCATGTATTAGATACGGTCGTTTTAAGAAAAATTCAGTGGTTATTGGACCTTACCACTAATTTATATCAGTTACTTAAGAAGTAACTAAATTTTTGTAATAATCCTTTATCTCTCACATTCTGCATATTTATATACGCGTTGGTTCACTTTCGCCAGTTCGTTGTCATCAAAAGCTGCAAGGTAAATCTGTGTGGTCTTGATGGACTTATGTCCCAGCAGTTCGCTGATCATCTCTATGGGGGCTCCTGTATATTTAGCAGCTGTGGCCCACGAATGTCTTAACGTATAAGAAGTGATGTGTTTTCGGATCTTTAATCTTTTGCTAAGTCTCTTCAGTTGGGCATTGAACTTGCACAATGCTTTCTGATATTCAATATATCCTTTCAAACTCCGGAAACTGTGGTCACAATGGAACAGATGGAATAGTGTAGGGGATTTCTCTCCGGTTTTGCCTTTTTCTGCCAACTTTTTCTTGAGATAATGAATCGTTTCAATTGTCTGCGGAAGAAGTCGTACCCTTACTGTTGTCCCTGTTTTCATCCTGCGGTATTCGAGAGTGTCTCCCTCTATATCAGATTTTTGGATATGGGTGAGGTCTACAAATGGCATTCCACATAATTGGTAAGAAAGGCGTGCTGCAAGTTGGGTCTTGCGGAGGGTTTCAGACCCCGGATCCTTATATAATAAGGTGTGGATGTCGTTCCTGTTCAAAGATTTCTTATGTCTGATGTCCACACCAGTATAGACATTATGAAAGAGCCGACGCTTATAGGGTGCGAGTCCATGGTCGATCCCTTTGTTATAGATACTCCGGAGCATCCGGAGATAGGTGGATATCGTGTTGGGGAGTTTGCCTTGATCTTCAAGCCATTGCTCATAGGCTTTAAGGCAATCTCGGGTGAGATCCAGAAAACTGACGGAGGCTTTCTTGAGGAAAAGGGAGAATGAGTGCAAGGCACATTTATAGAGGTGGGCAGTGGAAAAACGTCCGTTCTTCTCAAAACGTTCGATGCACTGGAATGTGAATAATGTAAATGTAATAGATTTCATACGGATAATATTAAAAGGTTTTGTAAGATTGCAAAATTAATGCATTATCTTGTAATCTGTTTCTGGAGAGCCTTGAAGTCGTCGAGATTTAGCAATATTAAAGTTTCCGCTTCTGTTTTTTCCAATCTTACACCAGTCTGTCCTGGCAAAGTGATGCGATGAAATGAAACGATGCGGAATATGGATTCTAATCAGGCGAATGAATAACTCGGACTTCTCAGATGTTTTTGTAGCAAGATATAAGGTTGAGTATGTCTCCTGATTTGAAAATCAACTGCCAATTTTTTAATGAACGCTTTACCATATTTTACCTTTAAGATTCAGTGTCTTTTATTCCTGAAAAATGACAACAATAGCACTGATATCCTTTTGAATTTAAGCTGTTGCAATAACTATAATATCGTATTATATATGTCAGAAAAAATGAAATTAATTAAGCTTGCTTTACACCTTTTCGTTAAACTATGTGAGATAGTTGAGAAGTGCACTTTTTTGTTTTATCTTTGTGCTGCGAAATAAATGTTTTTACTCAATAAAATTTTAACCCAATCAACTATGTCTGGATTTTCTGAGCGATATGGTTATATAAAACCATCGGAGACTATTGTCCGGGAGCGGATAACACCGGAAATTCAAAATGCAATTTGTTCCTGTTTTGACAGACTTGAGGAATCAATCGGTTTCCATGATTACTTGTCTTTGCAAAAATATCTTTGGACGGAATTCTTGAACCAACGTGAGAGGACTTTTCAAAGTTCTTCTGATGTCATTGGAAACTTCATGCAGGATGACCAGCAACTTTGGTACAAGAAACTGGACATGATTGAGGCGGCCATCGTTTTCCTGACAATCCATCTGAATTCGTTTGTGAAGGGTTTCGTCGAAGATCTGAATCGGGAGTTCGTGCGGCTTCATTTTGCTTATCAGGTTACTGAAGGTAAGATTGCAGAACTTTCAACCTCTAATGAGTTGCAAGTGATAAATGACTCAATGAATATGGCTTCCGAAGAAGTGATGAAGCAAGTGGAACTGAATATCGGCTCAGGTAGAAAGGGGCAAGCTGACCGGAAAGTTATTCATAATCTAAAACTGCTGAAGAAGTTTGCCTTGAAATGTTGTATTTCCGTTGAGAAGAAACTCTCTCTGTAGTATGGTCTTATGGAGAAATAAAGGACTGTAAGTCTTTTCAACGGAAAACTTTATAAGTCGCCTGTTAATGGCTGCAAGTAATACCTTAATATTTAAGGACGTGAAAGAGTCACTATCTACCAACAGTAATTTTGATGATCAGTCAAGGTAGTATACCGTGTAAATAGGATTTGATATTTCTATGTGACAGTAATCTTGTAAGATTACGCATTTCTTGTTTTAAATGATCCAAGCTATTGTTTCTTAGAATAGTGTGATAGATTAATGCCTTATTTTATTATTGTCAAGTGTTACAGATCAGTTGATTTTATATTTTTACTTAAAAGTCTTTTAGAGATTATCTCTATTCCTTTCAACTAATGATAATGTCCCAAAATGGTTTGACGTGAAAGACAAGAAAAGATAATAAAAACGGGTTTTCAGCGTTTTAATAAAAAATGAAGACAATGAAACATTTGATGATTCTGATTTTATCGGTAGTGGGATTATTGTTACCGGCATCTGCCTTTGCAGATACCTATCATATAGATGGGCAGTTGGCTGATAAGGCCTCTCATAAAATCTATTTGAGCCGGTATACTGACAAGGCATTTGTCATCCAAGATTCCGCTATTGTGAAAGACGGCAGTTTTTCGTTCAGCGGTACGCTGTCTACACCGTTGTTATATGGCTTAAGTACGGAGCGGAACAGCAGTTCTCCTCAGACCTTCTTCCTGGAAAACAGTCCGGTCAAAGTCTCTTTGGACGAGCAGAACGCGACTATCAGGGTGAGTGGCTCCCAAACTGACAGTCTGTATAGAAAGGAACTGCCGGACGTAGAGAAGAAAGGTTATCGCCTTGACAGTTTGATAGCTGTTCATCCCAAGTCTGTAGTGCCGGCATATTTCCTGATTCATAATTTTGCTTGGAGCCTTGACCTGCATCAGTTGCAAGTTCTCCGTTCCGCATTCTCCTCTGAGTTGGATCGTACTTTATACCTGAAGCAGATAGATACACTGATTATTTCTCTGAAGAAAGTTGATATCGGACAGAGAGCACCGGATTTCACGCTTAGGGACGTACAAAACAGAAAGGTGAGCCTCAGCGATTTCCGTGGGAAATATGTATTGGTCGAATTTTGGGCTTCTTGGTGTGGAGATTGCCGGAGGGAGATGCCAATCATCAAGACTATCCATGCAAAGTATAAAGATCTAGCTATTTTAGGAGTTTCTTTCGACCGGAACAGACCCTCATGGCTGAATGCCATACGGCAATATCAACTGGGCTGGACTCAGGTGTCCGATCTAAAGGGATGGGGGAGTCGTTTGACTTCTCTCTATGCAGTCCGTTGGATTCCTACTGCCTATTTGATTAGCCCGGAAGGAAAGATTCTCTATAAAGCTCTTACCATGTCCGGGCTTGATCAAGTCTTAGAATCTTATCTCAAACCATAAATCCAGAGCAGTGAAGTCTGAAATATTATAGGAGCAAGATTCCTTTAAAGTTCTACGGCATATACATCAGTATGTCCCTCGAAATTGGCGCGGAAAATCACCCAGCGGTCGTCAGGTGAGACATGCACATTTGGTTCCAGTTTGTAGTCATGATGTTTCATGTTGACCAAACGCTCGATTTTAAAGTGGTCCCCATCATAAGTGAATTTATCAATCCACTGGTCTTCCGGTGAATGGGCTACGGAAGTTGGAGAGCCACCGTCACCTACAAGAAACCGCTCGTCCCATGATGTGTTATAGTGTACTGACCATGCAGAACGTGGAAGTTCCGTATCCTGTTCTGTTCCGTTCTTGATATCCACTTTTCCTACATAAAATCTTACACCGCGGGGTTTCTGCAAGTCAAAGTAAATATGCTTGCCATCAGCACCGAACCATTCATGTCCTGCAATCTCACGATACATGGTGCGTTTATGTATCAGTTTTGGGGCTTTGTGGTCCTTCACGTTTATGGTCCAGATACGATCTACATCCTGCCAGGGTCCTTCGTGGCAGAACATGAGAAGGTTGGAATCCGTTGGAGAAAACTGCAGATGGTTGAGCCATGCATGGTCACTGAAAATAGTATCCATGACCCCTGTCTTTGTGTTGAGGATAAATAAAGTTCTCTTTAGTTTTGCTTTATAGATAGCATCAAAACTTTTCTTGCCGGGATTTTCCATGGCGATATCCATTTCTTGTGGATCATCTAACTTTCCGGCAAGGAGGGTGCCATTGCAGTTTACACAGTTGATAGCTCCTTTTATGGGTAATACGCTTATGATGCGACGCTGGCAGTTGTCTGTATTTACGGAAAAGACTGTGTCTGCTCTTTGGAAAAACAATTCATGGGTAGCCGGACAGACTATTTCTGTGTTGACAGCATGTGGCTCATTCGTGAGTTGTCTGATTTTTAATGTATTCAGATCTACGGTAAACATTTGGCGCCAAGGACCCTTTCTGCTATCATCCCACCAGTTCCAGGCTACTTTTTTGCTTTTGCTTCCTCCGAAGACCATTTCGTTGCCAATGAATGGATTGTTGTTGAAATAGAAACTCTTGTTACTTCCAGCCCTTCGTGTCAAGCGAATGATTCGATGTCCTGTATCTTTGTCTATCCATTCGTCAGGCATCTTTTGTCCGCCCGTTTCCATAACCGGTAATTGGGCCTTTGGTTTCGGGTTCCCCATTTTCAGTGGGGTGGCAGACCATGAAACTGATGCTATCATGGTAGCGATTGCACATAATAAGATTCTCATTGTTTTAGTAATTGTTTTATAGGAGTTTTTGTTGCTTGCAAATATCGAATTTTTTTCTGAGAAAAACAAATATAATATTGGAAAACAGTAGAAGTTGAACACTAGAATATAGGTCGTATCGATATAAAAAAGCTCTGTTTTAGAATGTTATCAGATAGAATATTCTGGAAAATATACTTCCACCTCTTTTATATAAAATAGTGTACTAACATTGATTTTTGATTTTCTACTTGGTTTTTTGATAAAAATAGAAAAAAGTTGTAAAAAGTGAGTACAAGCATTCTTTTTAGTACTACCTTTGTGGTACAAACTATCTTAAATAAACTATTTGTATTCCTGCTATATCAGGAAAAACACCTGAAGATTAATTTACTACTAAACGAAGAAATTATTTGTTTTTATGATGAATATTAACAAGATTATTTCAAATAACAAAGTACAAGAATTAGAAAACATACACATACCAAAATGGGTATTCCTTTTTGTTGTTATTGTGTTGATGACCTTTCTTGATTTGCAGGCCTCGGAGCGTCCGCATACTTATTTTCCGGACGGAAGGGATATTGTCTGTGTCAATGGACATCATCGCTATACAAGAGCACTTTATGGCACCCATACTCTTTTTCGGCTTGAGACCAGCGACCGCCCCGTATTTGCTACATTTGATAAAAGTGAGAGCAGGAATATCCGTTTTATCCTCACTATTGGTGGTAAAGGCTATGCCCTGGATAGTACCTCTTACTGCGAGTCCCGTTATCAGGGAGGAAAGAGGGAATATCTTTTGAAGGATCCTCATTGGGGGAAAGGCATTTTGCACGTTACGGCATGGGCTTCTTTCTCAGAGGAAGGTGCTGTATGGGAGTTTTCCGGCGAGAATTTTTCATCACCTTTTTTTCTTACTGTAAGAATTTGTGCAGTAAGGAATTCGAAGATGAAGCAAAATGGAGAACTTGGTATTGAACCTAGAAGCAGTTTTGAAGCTTCTGTACCTGAGCAGAACCTTTCTGTGAAGAATTGGAATGGAGAGGGAACCACAGTCCTGCGTTTTGATAGTCCTGATCGGTTAACTGTTTTACGAGGACAAGAAGGTCAGAAATTGATTCTTAAAGAGGAAGAAGCTCGAAAGCAACTTGTTAATCGTGTGGAAATCAATACTCCCGATCCTTATCTGAACACACTTGGCGCTAATCTGGTAGCAGCGGCAGATGGCCTTTGGGACGGGCATACATGGCTTCATGGATGCATTGGCTGGCGTACTCCATACGCAGGTTGGAGAGCAGGGTATCTGGGTGATGTCCTGGGATGGAACGATAGGGCTGTAACACATTTCAATGCATACGCTAACAGTATGCTGACAGCAGTACCTCCTGTTTATCCTCAGCCTCAGCAGGATTCAGCCAAAAATTTGGCACGAGGAACAATGAAATGGGGTACACCTATATATAGTAATGGTTATATCTGTAAATTGCCTGACCGAAAAGATGTCATCTCTCATTATGATATGAATCTGAATTATGTTGATGAACTCCTTTGGCATTTTTGTTACGATGCCGATACTACTTATATGCGTAGGATGTGGCCGGTATTGAAGTCCCATCTGGCTTGGGAGAAACGTAATTTTGATCCGGATAATGATCACCTTTATGATGCTTACTGTTGTATCTGGGCCAGTGACGCCTTATATTATAGTGGTGGTGCGGTAACCCATTCTTCAGCTTATAATTATCGTGGGAACCTTCTGGCAGCACGTATCGCAGAAATGATCGGGGAGGATCCTACTCCTTATCGTCAAGAGGCGGAAGCGATCAGAAAGGCAATGGATGCTCATTTGTGGTTAAATGATGAAGGACATTGGGCTGAATATCGCGATCTTATGGGTTTGAAGAGATTGCACAGAGATGCTGCTTTATGGAGTATTTATACTCCGATAGACTGTGGAGTATGTACACCGCAACAGGCGTATCGTTCCACGCTCTATGTGGATAGTTGTATCCCTCATTTTACAGTTGCTGACAGTTGCCAGACTGTATCCACCTCTGATTGGATGCCATACGAATGGAGTATCAACAATGTCGCTCATGAAGAGGTGATGAACATGGCTCTGGCTTATTTTGAAGCCGGACGTTGCAATGCCGGTTATCGTCTTTTTAAAGCAGATGTTCTGGATGGAATGTATCTGGGTCAGTGTCCGGGTAATTTTGGCCAGATCAGTTATTATGATCGGGCAAGAGGTGAGGCTTACCGTGATTTCGGTGATGATGTGGGAATCTCAGCGCGAGCACTGGTTAATGGGCTCTTTGGTATCCGACCGGACGCTTTATATAGTCGTTGCATCATCCAGCCTTCTTTTCCGGATCAGTGGGACAGTGCAAGTATCCGTACACCTTATCTTTCGTATTCTTTCCATCGGGTGGAAGGGAAAGCTGTCTATGAGATACATCAGCATTTCTCTCAGCCTCTTCAGTTGGTTCTGCGTATTTCTTTGGGTGAAGGTAGATTCAAGGATATCATTGGGGATAGCAGGGACAACCAGACCTTTGTCGTCGGGCCATTCTCCCGGACTGTCACGAATCGGAAAATGTATGGCTCTTCTTGCAAAAGAGTAAATACCGATAATCCTGTTTATCTCAACCAGATGGGACTTTCCGGGCCCATTCAAGGACAGGTGAAATATCATCTTGTCGACCTTTTCGGGAGTTATAATGCTAATGTGGATGATATCTTCAAACAGAAATACCTTTCTCCTCGTCCTCCTTATACGACCTTGGAAATACCGGTTCAGGGTATTGGCGACTGGTGTACACCTGATCGGATGGCTGATATAGAAGATTCCGGACTCCGGTCAACGATCCGGAAAGGAATATTCGATACAGGTAAGGGTATCCGGTTCCGCTTACCGCAGAAGGGGTATAATATCGTATATACATCACTTTGGGATAATTATCCGGATAGCATAGTAGTGAAAGTTTCCGGGAAAGCAAAGGCTGCCTGGTTGATGATGGCAGGTTCTACTAATCCGATGCAGAGCAGAATAGATAATGGTTTGGTTATTGCTACCTATCGTGATGGTAGTACGGATACTTTGCATCTTGAGAATCCGGTCAACTGGTGTCCGATAGAAGCGGATTATCGTGATGATGGCTCTGCCTTTCATTCAGCAAAGCTCCGGCCTTACAGGATTCACCTTGGATCCGGCTTTACTTCTCGTGATATGTCGTCAAAACTGATCTTGCATCCTGTGAAGGATTATTATCGCACGATTCGCGATGGAGCTGCAGAAATGTTGAGGATGCCTCTCAATCCTCGAAAACACTTGAAATCCATAACTCTTCGCACGCTTTCCAATGATGTGGTTATCGGCCTGATGGGAATCACTTTGGAAGAATGAGAATGCTGTTTGAATCCTAATCAAAACTTATCTTAAATGTGTTATGGGGTTATGTCTGAAATGGTGAAAGATGTACAATGAGTATCTTTTGATATTACTAATATATATCTAGTGTAACGGTTTAAAATATTAATTTAATGCCAAAAATTATGAATGAAGTAACTAAGAGGCCTCTTTTAACCTTGTTTTTGTGTCTTTTATGCACTATGAGTTTTGCGCAGAAGACCATACATGGAAAGGTCGTTGATGGTAGTGGTGAGGCAATTATCGGTGCTAGCGTTGTTAATAGTACAGGCGGTGGTACCGTTACAGACTTGGATGGTAATTTTACAGTTACTGCCAATACTGGCAATTCGTTGAAAATTTCTTATGTTGGTTTTGTAACCCAATTGATCAAAGTGGGCAATCAAGATAATCTGAAGATTACATTAAAAGAAGATAACCAATCTCTTAATGAGGTCGTGGTTATTGGCTATGGTTCTGTAAAAAGGCGTGACCTGACCTCAGCCGTTGCGAAAATGGATGATAAGGCTATAGCAGACCGCCCGCTTGCCCGTGCAGAGCAAGCCCTGCAAGGGCAGTTGGCGGGTGTACAAGTACGTACCGTCTCAGGTGAACCCGGTTCAGACGTGCAGATTAGAGTTCGTGGTGCAGCTTCTGTGAATGCGAGTTCGGATCCTTTGTATGTCGTAGACGGTGTGCCTATGACCACTATCAATAGTTTAAATCCTGCGGATATCCAAAGTATTGAGGTGTTGAAGGATGCTGCTTCTGCTGCCATCTATGGTAGCCGGGGATCTAACGGTGTTGTTATCGTAACAACTAAGCGTGGTAAGAACGGGAAACCTACTGTGACCTTTAATGGAAGTGTCGGTTTCCAGACTCCGGAGAAAAAACTCGATTTGATGTCGGGCAAGGAATGGATGGAATTCCGTACCAAATGGAATGATGCTAATTATCTTTCCCGCTGCCAGACATTGGGAGTGACAGGAGCAAGTATTAAGGATGATAGTGCTACTCGCCTTGCTAATATTAGGATAGCTTCGGGGTCGAAGGATTCTTACTTATACACAAACGATGACCGTTGGTTCCAGTATCTCAGTAAGGATATGCAGGATTCACATACTTATAATTCGAATGTCGGGACTTTGGACTTACTGAATTGGCAGGACAAGTGTTTTCGTTCTGCTAGTGTACAGGATTACAACATAGGTGTTTCCGGAGGGACCGATAATGTAAATTATTTGGTGTCCGGTGGATATATGAAGCAGGATGGTATTGTTGTGGGGACAGATTATCAGCGTTTTACCTTTCGGGCGAATATCGATGCAAAGATCAATAAATATGTATCTGTCGGTGCAAATCTTGCCCCTACTTATATTACGAATGACGGGTCTGGAAATGCTAATGGTAAGGATTCAGAATTGCATCATATCCTTGCTTCCACTCCCGTATCTGAACCGGGTGTCGGATATATGGCTAATGTTGAGCCGAATCAAAAATATAATTGGGCCGGGACAACTTCCAGTCCTTGGTATATTCTGAATACGAATATAAATAAACATAAAAATGCGCGGTTGATTGGCAATGCTTATCTTCGCTTTACCCCTATGGACGGACTGAGGTTTGAATTTTCCGGTGCAGTCAATTATTATGATACTGATATAAGTACTTATAATTTTACCAGTACGAGTTCAAATTGGGCAGGCGGTGAAGGTTCTCAATCAAGTGGAAGTCATGTCACCGGGCGTTATTTGAATACATTGCTGCAGGCTCTAGCTAATTATGACCATACTTTTGGTAAGCATGGTGTCAGTCTTATGGCAGGTACTTCAAAGGAAGGGTCTAATACTGGTTTTGAAACTAATCAGACTTTTAATAAACCATTTCCTAATGATGCTGTCACAGGTTCTTTTGATGGCTCGAAAGTCGCTGTGGGCAAGGATTTAGTGACAGAACTGACTCCGAAGAATCTGGTTTCCGTATTCGGCCGTGCTCAGTATAATTATGATGAGCGTTACATCGTTTTGGCTTCTCTGAGATGGGACGGCTGCTCTGTGTTTGGAGGTAATAACAAATGGGGATGTTTCCCCGCATTTTCCGGTGGATGGGTCGTTTCAGAAGAAAAGTTCTGGAAAAAACTGGATATGCCATGGTGGAGTTCATTCAAACTTCGTGCTAGTTATGGCGTAACCGGTAACAATGAAATATCAAATACAGCAGCCTATGCTACTTTGACCGGTTCTCTATACGGAGGGGCTTCTGGTTATAATGCCAACAGTCTGGGCAATAGCGATCTGAGTTGGGAAAAAACTCACAGTACGGATCTTGCTGCTGATTTTTCCTTTTTCAATAATACGATACAATTATCGGTCGACTATTATACCAAAACAACCAAAGATTTGCTTTATCAAGTGCCGGTAGCCGGTGCTTCCGGTTTTACTACAACCTGGGATAATATTGGTGAAATTGATAATAAAGGTATTGATATTGAACTTACTACCCATAATCTAAGAGGTGCATTCAAGTGGGATACCTCTTTTAATATGTCATACAATCACAATGAAGTAGGGTCTCTTGGAGTAGATAATACACCGATTTATTCTGGCTTTAATGGAGCCGGTGATGGTTCTAATGCTTCTAATATCCTGGCGGTCGGCCATCCTGTAAATGCCTTTTATATGTATAAAGCCATTGGTGTCTGGAAGACACAGGCTGAGATTGATGACTATGCCAGACAGTGTGGTGTAAGTAAATTGATATTTCAGGGGACACAGACCATTAAACCTGGTGATATCAGATATCTGGATGCCAATCATGATGGTAATTATACCCTGGCAGATGATAGGGTTTACCTTGGACAGCCTACCCCGAAAATCACTTACGGCTTGACGAACTCTTTCCAGTGGAAGGGCTTTGATGCCCAACTCTTGATTACGGCACAGACGGGAGGAAAGATTCTGGGTACAATCGGCCGGGCCATTGACCGTCCTTCTATGGGCGCCCTGAGCAATATGTTCTCATGGTGGAAGAATGCATGGTGGAGTGAATCGGATCAGGGCAATGGTAAGACTCCTTATATATTGAGTACGACTACCGGTGGTACGGTAGATTCTCGTTGGCTTTATAGTAGTGATTATCTGAGCGTGAAGAATCTGACATTGGGATATACTGTTCCCTTGAAATCAAAGTGGATATCTAATCTTCGTTTCTATGCTTCATTTGAGAATCTGCTGCGCTTTGACCATTATAAAGAAGGCTATTCTCCTGAAGCTGCCAATGCTTCTAAATCTAGTGCCCCGGGTGGAGCAACTGCTACAGGCCTGGACTATGGTGGTTATCCTACAGCTCGTATGTATACATTTGGTATTAACCTAACTTTCTAAAACTGACAATCATGAAACTGAAAAATAAATTTTTAGTTGGAGCTGGTGCTCTGATCCTTTCTGCAACGATTATATCTTGTGACAATTTCTTGGATCAGCCACCTAAGGATTTACTTCCGTCTGATGGATTCTATCAGACTGGTTCTCAAGCTGAACAGGGCGTAATCGGAGTATATAGTGATTTGAGAAATTTGTCAAATTATGAATATCTGATGATGTCGGAATGCCGTTCAGATAATGCTTGGGTTGAACCTCGCCCTGATGGTCAGCGGGATTATTCGGATATAGGTACATTCCGTGCTACATCTTCTCTTGGAATGTTTGAAAGCACCTGGAATACGTGGTATAAAGTTATTTATGATGCCAATGTCGCTCTTCAGAAAGTTCCGAATACTAAATTCAGTAGTGTGGATTTTCAGAAGCAATTACTGGGTGAATTACACTTCCTGAGAGGATGGGCTTACTTTGAATTGGTCAGACTCTATGGGAATGTTCCTATGATTACCACTCCTCTGACCCCTGCCGAGGCTAATGCAACTCCTCAGGCGAAAGGACTTGATATAATCAACCAACTTGTGATTCCTGATTTGCAACAGGCCCAGACTTTGCCTGGTAAAGGAAAGATCCTTAATGCTCAGGGAGTTGCAGTTCCTTCTGAAGGAAGAGTAGACGGTATCGCTGCTAATGCAATGTTGGCTCGTGTGTATATGACACTTGCCGGATTTCCGTTTAATGATCATTCGGCTATAGCTAAGGCTGAAGCCTGTTTGAATACGGTATTGGCCAGGAAGTCTGATTACTGGGCACCGACCATTGAAGAATGGCGTAAGCAGTGGACACCGGCTTATGCAAATAAGTATTCCATCTTTGCCATCCAGTATCGTACAGGTGGCAATGGAAATCCCGCCATCTTTGATTTCTCTCCGGCCCTACCGCCTTCATATACGACAATTAGTATCTTTGGTAATCAGATTTATATTGATAAGTCTTTAAGATATGAGTTTGATAAAGTTTATTCTTCGGGTAAAAAGGATATGAGAGGTGAAGGCTGGTCTGTGCTTGATGGTTATTCGGCTGAACCGAATTTCCCCACCTATTCTAATACAAAAGAGAGCGTAACAGTGGATGGAGTAACTACAGATCAATATGTTAATTCCATGTTTTATAAATATATGCCATCCAAACACAAACTTTCTACTTTAGGCATGGTTCTCGATGAGGGCACCTTGAAAGATTATAAAGACTGGCCGGTTAATTTCCCGATTCTACGTATTGAAGATATGATGTTGCTGAATTCTGAGATTTTAATTCAGGAAGGTAAGATTTCGGATGCACTTAAGGCTGTAAATGAAATCCGTCAACGTGCAGGATGTGATCCTGTCCCTACTGATGTAGATGCAACGACTGCTTTAAATTACGTTAAGCGGGAACGTCGTATAGAATTGATGGGTGAAGGAGTCCGCTGGTTCGATGAAGTGCGCTATGGTACCTGGAAACAAAAAACGATGGATAAGTTCAATCGTTATAATAATCCTGTAGGCACGTCAATCTCTGATGTCCGTGATGGAAGGTATATCTACCCGATTCCTGAAAATCAGATGAATATCAAACCTGGAACATATACTCAGAACCCGGATTATTAAATCGGTTGGTCTAATCTTGTTCAGGCAGCAGTGCTGGAAACTGTCCGGTCTGAAAGAAAACAATTACGTCTTGGGATAAGGAAGATATCTTGAGATAACGAGGGTAAGTTGTCGCTCATTTCTGCTTTTTAAAGGTAGAAGTGATGGCAACTTACACTTTCTTTATGGGTGGATAGAGTTGTCTGCGAAAGCGCTTGATTTGTTTCTTGACAGATACGATGGTTATTCTTTTTACACCTGGTCGTAAATTGGGAATCTCCGAAAACATCTGAACAGAAAGGGGCTGATAGAACTGCTTTTGAGGTTTGCTTAGGAAAAAGACGATTCTGATCAGATGGAAATAAAGTTACGTACGCATGAAAAATGGTCATGGAATCACACCTGAAAAACCGGAAAAGCCCGAAGTCTTGCCCAAATACTTTTCTGACAGTTTCCAAGTATGCAAAGACCAATTTTAAAAAGTTATATTGGAATGAATAGAATTAATTTGACAGGAGTAGGACTGATGGCTGTTGCTGCATTGCCAGGAAAGGTGGCGGCACAGCAGACCGGTCAGAAAGCTACTCCGGAAATGCCCAATATCGTGTTTATCCTTGCAGACGATTTAGGATATGGTGACCTGCATTGCTATGGCAATGACTATATCAAGACACCGAATATCGATCGTCTGGCATCAAACGGGACCGTCTTCGAGCAGGCCTATGCGGGAAGCGGAATCAGTTCGCCTTCGCGCTGTTCCCTGATGACGGGTAAGTTTACGGGGAAGACACGTATTCGTGACAATCAGTGTCAGGTAGGAGGTATCAGAGGTATCAAGGTGAACCCCAAGGGGGACATCACCTATATCCGCCGGGTCAATCTCCTGCCTGAAGATACGACGATCGCGACAGTGCTGCATACAGGCGGCTATAAGAGTTGCCTAGTCAACAAGTGGCATTTGGACGGGTATGATCCGAAGGCTACGCCCAATCACCGCGGCTTCGACGAGTTCTATGGCTGGACGATTTCTACCCCCATCAGCAATGGGCCATATTACTATTATCCTTACTATCGCTTTCATGGTGACAGTCTGATTCATATCTCTTCAAATGCTCGGGATGCCCATGTGAGACACAATACGGAGATATCCACAGACGATGCCATCGGATTCATCAACCGGGAGAAGGACCATCCCTTCTTCCTCTATCTGGCTTACGATGCGCCTCATGAACCTTATCATATAGACGACACTTCGTGGTACGATGACAAAGGACAGTGGAGTGAAGAGACCAAGCGGTATGCATCCCTTGTGACTCATATGGATGAAAATATCGGCAGGTTGATAGGAGCTATCGATGCCTTGGGACTCAGAAAGAACACACTGATCATCTTTGCCAGTGACAATGGTGCTGCAGTGATGGCACCGGTGAAAGACCTCAAATGCGGGGGCGGACTCAAGGGGCATAAAGGACAACTCTATGAAGGTGGAATCAAAGTGCCGCTTATCGTCAACCAACCTGGTAAAGTCCCTGTGCAGAAGTTGAGGAATATCGTCTGTTTTCCGGATTTCATGCCTACGCTGGCAGCTATAACCGGAAGTGCGAAGGGATTGCCTCATGATATCGATGGTATGGATATATCCCCACTTTTCTATGGGAAGTCAGTAGATACGGACCATCGCTATCTCTATTGGGAATTCCCGGGGAAGCAGCGTGCCATCCGCTATGGTGACTGGAAAGTCGAAGTTATAGGCCGCAAGCATCCGATAGAGTTGTATAATATTACCCGTGATCCGTTTGAGACGACAGACCTGGCTGCGAAATACCCCCAGAAAGTGAAGGAACTGGATCAGATGATGAAAAAAATGCATCATCCTTCAGCCAACTGGCCTTTACCTGGGGAGCCCGGATATGTGGCACCGGTCAAGAAGTAGTTCATTACAATTTAAGAATCCCGGTTTTCGAAAGACGACCGGGATTCTTTGTGGCGTTATATGGACCTTTCTATAATGCTGCTCGAAAAGTCCATATTATCACGTTATTAATAGATAGAAGTAGCGCATTTACATCATGAAAAATGGGCATTCTATGTTTCTCGAAACAAGGCGCCAACATTCGAGAAACTTAGCGCTGACTTTCGAGAAACTATAGGTCGCCCTTTCGAGAAACTATAAAGTCCTGTTTGCCTTAATGTGTGGAGACTGTTCTATCCTTTAATAGATAGGGAATATTCCGATAAAATTGTCAAACTCCTTTGCATCATTTATTCAACTTCCTTTTATGGCTAGAATTTTAATTGTGACTTAGGGTCTGTTGACTGTTGAGGCAGTACAAGCAAATGCCTGAAAGGACAATTCAGATATAGAGGACTGGAAAGGACACAAAAAAGCCGGGTAAGATCTGTTGGAATCTTATCCGGCTTCATTAAGGTACAATTATATTTCTTTTATCTAAGGTCTATTTGTTCCGGAAGACCAAACCTTCTCCAAAGTAATCTATGGTGATAGGTTGATCCCTGTTGACGGTTCCGGCAAGGAGTTGCTTGCTGAGATCATTGAGGACATAGTCCTGAATGGCGCGTTTCACAGGACGTGCACCGAACTCCGGATCATAACCTACATCTGCCAGATAATTGACTGCCGGGTCTGTCCATTTCAAGGTAAAGCCTTGATCAGCTAATCTCTTGGCTACATGATTCAGTTGCAGACGTACGATCTGAGCGATTTGCGGTTTCGTCAACGGCAAGAACATGATTGTCTCATCGATACGGTTGAGGAACTCCGGGCGGATGGTCTTCTTCAGCATTTCCAGTATTTCTGCCTTTGTACTGCTGATGACACTCTCGCGGTTTGCCTCAGTCATGGTCTCCAGTTTCGTACGGATCAAATCACTTCCCAGATTACTGGTCATGATAATGATGGTATTCTTGAAGTTGACCACGCGTCCCTTGTTGTCTGTCAGACGCCCGTCATCCAATACCTGGAGCAGGATGTTGAACACATCCGGATGAGCTTTCTCGATTTCATCGAAGAGCACCACGCTGTAAGGTTTACGACGGACAGCCTCTGTGAGTTGGCCACCCTCATCGTATCCTACATACCCGGGAGGTGCACCGATCAGACGAGATACGCTGAACTTCTCTTGGTATTCACTCATATCAATTCGGGTCATCATCGACTCGTCATTGAAGAGGTAGTCGGCTAAGGTCTTGGCCAGTTCGGTCTTGCCTACACCGGTCGTACCGATGAAGAGGAATGATGCGATAGGACGGTTAGGATCCTGCAGACCTGCACGACTTCTGCGTACAGCGTCGGAAACGGCCTTGATGGCCTGATCTTGTCCGATGACCCGTTTATGGAGTTCGTCCTCCATGTGAAGGAGTTTTTCGCGTTCACTCTGCAACATACGGGTGACAGGTATTCCGGTCCAGCGACTCACCACCTCAGCGATGTCGTCAGGTGTTACCTCCTCTCTTACGAGAGCAGCGCCACCTTGAGTCTCTTTGAGTTGAGACTGAATCTTCTTGATATCTTCGTTCAGTTGCTGGAGTTTCGAGTAACGGATTTCAGCGACACGTTCATAGTTGCCTTCGCGTTCAGCCCGTTCAGCCTCATACTTCAGTTGTTCTATCTGCTGTTTATCCTGTTGGATCTTATTGACGAGGCTCTTTTCGTTCTCCCATTTAGCACGATAAGCTTTCTCCTTATCTTTCAGATCTGCGAGTTCCTTGTCAAGTTGTTTGATCTTCGGTTGGTCATCCTCACGTTTGATAGCCTCCCGTTCGATTTCAAGTTGCTTGATATGGTGATCAATGTCGTCGAGTTCTTCAGGGACAGAGTCGCGTTCGAGACGGAGTTTGGCAGCAGCCTCATCCATCAAGTCGATGGCTTTATCCGGCAGATACCGGTCACTGATGTAACGCTCAGAGAGTTTTACGGCAGCGATGCAGGCATCATCCTGGATTCTGACCTTATGATGGTTTTCGTAACGTTCCTTCAGACCTCTTAAGATAGAGATGGCATCTACCTCATTCGGCTCGTCGACCATGACAGTCTGGAACCGGCGTTCCAAAGCCTTGTCTTTCTCGAAATATTTCTGATATTCGTTCAGAGTAGTTGCCCCGATCGTTCTCAGTTCACCACGAGATAGGGCAGGTTTCAGTATGTTGGCAGCGTCCATAGCGCCTTCACCGCCACCGGCACCTACCAGTGTATGGATTTCATCAATGAAGAGGATGATGTCACCGTTGGCGTGTTCGACCTCTTTGATGACGCTCTTCAGCCTTTCCTCAAACTCACCTTTGTATTTTGCACCGGCGATCAAAGCGCCCATGTCAAGAGAGAACAACTGTTTGTTCTTCAGATTCTCAGGGACATCCCCGCGCACGATACGTTCTGCGAGTCCTTCCACGATAGCCGTCTTGCCGACACCAGGTTCACCGATGAGGATAGGGTTGTTCTTGGTACGCCGGGAAAGTATGGTCAATACCCGACGGATTTCTTCATCCCTGCCTATGACGGGATCCAGTTTGCCTGCCCGAGCCTGTACGATGAGGTTCTTGGCATATTTGGAAAGCGCCTGATAGTTTTCATCTCCACTTTGAGATTTTACCTTTTGCCCTTCGCGGAGTTCCTTGATGGCCATCTGCATTTCCTTCTCAGTGCAACCTGCATCTTTGAGGATGCGGCCTGCAGGAGAATCGGATTCGAAGAGGGCTAATAGGATCGGTTCGATGCTCACGAACTCGTCTCCCATTTTCTGGGAAAGGTCCATGGTTTTCTGAAGGACATTATTGCTGTCCGCACTCAGGTAGGGTTCTCCCCCTGAAACTTTCGGCAGATGTTGGATCTCCTGTTGAACGGAACTTTCCACTATCTGACCATTGACCCCAAGTTTCTGGAAGATATAATTCGTCACGTCCTTTCCTTTTCTCAAGACACCTTCCAAGAGGTGTACAGGTTCGATGGCCTGTTGCCCGTTTTGCCGGGCAATGTTCACTGCCTCTTGAATGGCTTCCTGAGCCTTGATTGTAAATTTATCGAATGTCATATCTTGATTTTCCTTTCTTATTTGTTTCTGTAAGTAGATAACTCAAATCCTATGCCTGAATGATGCGACTGCCAAAAAGTCTTATCTGTGTGTCATTGTGTCATTTGGCGGGAAGGGAGGCATTTGGAGAGCAACGATAGTTAAAGATCTTGATATGTTGCAAATATATAAAAAGAGGTTATACAAAGCAAGAATATTGGATTAAAAGCATTATCTTTGCGTATACAATGTTATAATAAGACGAAGTGATGAATATGAACAAGAAGTTATGGATGATTGTTTTATCCTTTCTTTTGCCCTTGTCGATGATGGCGGACAGCTATCAGTCCTTATGGCGTCAATTCACTGATGCACAGCATAAAGACCTGCCGGCAACCCAATTGAATATCCTGAAGCAGATAGCGTCCAAGTCTGAGAAAGACCATAATTATGGTCAGTTGTTATCTGCCGAATTGAAAGCAGCATCCTTAAAATCCAATATTTCTCCGGATTCACTATCGGCTGAGGTCGGACGTCTGAAGTCAAAGGCGCAGAAGGCAGAGCCTTCCGACCCTGTCTTGGCTGCAATTTATGAGTCGGCATTAGGGCGGTTCTATGCTGAAAACCCGAACCTGGGTGATGATCATGTCACCCAGAGCAAGAAATACTATCAGTTGTCGATGCAGCATCCTGACTTGCTGGCCAAGCAGAAGGCTTCTGAGTTTACACCTCTTTTTATTAAGGGGACAGACAGTGCCATCTTCAACAATGATCTTCTTCATGTGATAGGTTTGCAGGCGAAGGATTACAAAACTTTGCTGGATTACTATCAGCATGCGGGCAACAGGGCCGCTTCGTGCATCATCGCTTGCAAGCAACTGGATGCCAATCAGAAGGTGGGTGTTCTGGACACCTGCAAATCACAGTATCTTCACCGTCTTGATTCCCTGATTCAAGTCTATCGGGATATTCCTGAGACCGGAGAACTCGCGTTGGCTCGTTACCGCTTCCTGCAGCGGGTCAAAAGCGTGACGGTAGCCGACCGTATTCACTATATCGATTATGCTTTGTCACAGTGGGGAAACTGGCAAGGCATGGATTTCCTCAGGAATGAGAAGAAAGAACTCACTAATCCGTCATTCTCTGCCTCTTTGCAGCGCGTAGTGATAATCCCGAATCAGTCCTTTCAAGTCAAAGTTGACCTGATTCGCCATCTGCCGAGTTTGTCCCTGAGCATCAGAAAAATAAATATCGGTGTGGGTCAACTCTCGACGTTGTTGGGAACCAGAGGACTGACAACTTTGAATGAAGCTCAATATAAAACTTTGAAAGGGTATCTTTCTGATGAAGTGCTGGCCACCCAGAAAAAGTCGTATGGGATGCGTCAACCTTATGAAATCTTAAAGGATTCTTTTGAAGTTAAAGGTTTGCCGGTAGGCATCTACCTTGTGGAGATGACGTCCGGTGACAAGGACATTGCGACTCAGAGAGCATTTTTCTTTGTTTCAGATGTCGCTCTTCTCCATGAAGAATTACCTGAAGGCAAGGTTCGGTATGCTGTAGTCAGTGCGACTACGGGTCAACCGCTGCAGAATGCAACGTTGCGGCTGACACTATCGGGAAATGCAGTGGTCAGTCATTCCGGTTCATCAGACTATTCCAAAGCAACTACTCTGAAATGTGATGATAAAGGAGAGGTCATCTGTCCTTATACACAGCAAAATTCTGTCATCTATGTCTCTACGCCTTCAGACAGTTGTTGTCCGGAGATGAATGTATGGGGGAACTACAGTTATTATGCTCCCCGGCAGGAAAGTGAAAACGTGAACTTATTTACTGACCGAAAGATCTATCGGCCGGGACAAACGGTGCATGTAGCAGCAATCGATTATACGATAAAAGAAGGTGTAAAAGCGAAAGCTGCTTCAGGGAAAAAGATCCAGTTGGTCTTGAGGAATGCAAATGGCAAGTCTGTTGCAGAGGCAGAGGTGTCTACCGATGAATATGGTACGGCTTCCACTTCTTTCAGCCTGCCTGCCAATGGCCTTACCGGACGTTTCTCCGTGTATGCGGATAACCATCAGGGAGCTGTCTCTTCTACCTATTTCAATGTGGAGGAATATAAGCGCCCGACTTTTCAGGTCACTTTTCCTGAAACGAATCAGATCTATCATGCCGGTGATACTGTAACGGTGAAGGCAACGGCGAAAAACTATACAGGCGTCCCTGTCCAAGGTGCCCGCGTGAAATATGAAGTTGTGCGTCGTCCCGCAATCTGGTGGCGTTTATTTGGATTGGATGAGGCTCAGAAGAGCGTTTATACTGATACGGCCGTTACAGACGACAAGGGCGAGTTTATCGTCCGCGTCCCTATGGTCATAGACAATCCTGGAGACGATGCTGCCCGTTTTTATCATTTTGAGGTCAATGCGTCCGTTACTGATGCCGGCGGTGAGACAGAGTCAGGCACTCTTACCCTTCCTTTGGGAACCCGTGCGACAGCTTTCAGTTGTGACCTTCCTGAAAAAGCAGAGATTGACAGTTTGAAATCCATTGTGTTCCAGTACAGGAATGCTGCAGGAACGGCTATTCCGGCAACTGTCAATTACCGTTTCGACAATGGCACTGAATCGACTGCCAAGGCCAATGAGTCGGTCACGTTGAAAGGTCTGTCAAACCTGTCTTCCGGACGCCATATACTTTGGGCCGTTTGCGGTACAGATACGCTGAAACAATCAGTCGTCCTCTTCAAGATGACGGACAAGACTCCGGTAGTCGATACCCGGGACTGGTTCTATCAGTCTTCGAAGACATTCTCCGAGAAGGGCCAACCTGTATATGTTCAGGTGGGCAGCAGTGATCCTGACCAGCATATCCTTTATGCCATCTTCTCCGGGAACAAAATACTCGAGAGCGGAACTATCGACCAGACCAAAGCATTGTATACGCGTGCCTTCACTTATCGCCCGGAATATGGGGACGGCATACTCCTGACCTATGCCTGGATGAAGAATGGGGTGGCTTATATTCATACGACAACAATTGAGGCTCCACTTCCGGACAAACGACTGAAATTAAACTGGTCTACTTTCCGGAATATGTTGACACCCGGACAGAAAGAGACTTGGACGTTGAAGATTACACGCCCTGACGGAACTCCCGCCTCGGCACAGTTGCTTTCGGTATTATACGACAAGAGCCTCGATCAGATCTTGCAGCATAACTGGAATTTCTCACTAGACCTGTCCCGCAGTTTGCCGTCGACATCATGGCAAGCCGCCCAGAGCAGGTTCTCCTGGTTGAACCTGAATGGGAACGCATCCTATCAAACTCTCAAGACCAATCCTTTGGCATTCACTACTTTTGACCCGACGTATTTTGATACCGGGAACGCTATGATCTTCCCCGGAGTAGGACCTGTGGGTATCCAGATGCGGGCAGCTGTGACGGACAGTGGAAAAATGCCTATGGCACTTGCCGAAAAGAAGTTGGTCTCGATGAATGGACTGGAGAATCTGTCGGAATCAGATGACCGGACCGCATCTCCTCATTCTGCCACCGGCGGCTTGCGGGAGAATAAGAATGAAACGGCATTCTTCTATCCTGCACTGACAACAGATTCCAAGGGAAATGTTGTCCTTAAGTTTACTCTTCCTGAAAGTGTGACGACCTGGCGTTTTATGGCTCTTGCCCATGATAAAGATATGAACTTCGGATCTTTGTCCGATGAAGTGATCGCAAGGAAAACAGTGATGATCCAACCCAATATGCCCCGCTTTGTCAGAGAGGGGGACCGCGCAAATATCGAGGGCCGGTTATCGAACACGTCTTCTCAGACTGTTTCCGGAACGGCTCACATCGAATTATTGGATCCTGAGACGGAGAAACCTGTTTATGCCGAATCCAGCCGCTATACGATAGCACCTGAAGGTATTGCTGTTGTCAATTTCGCCTTGGATCTGACGGCACAGTCTGCACTTACTCAGAAGATAAGCGGTTTTGACCACAGTTTGTTGATCTGCCGAATGACAGTTGCAGGGAAAGACTATAGTGATGGAGAGCAGCATTATCTGCCGGTATTGCCGGATCGTGAATATGTAAGTCGTTCCTTGGCCTTTACTCAGAATGAGCCTGGCAGGAAGACGATAGATCTGGCTTCACTGTTTCCGTCAAACACGACTGACAAGAAACTGACAGTGGAGTATACGAACCAACCTTCATGGCTGATGATCCAGTCACTGCCTTCTATAGCCATCCCTGATAACGACAATGCCGTGAGTCTGGCAGCTGCTTATTATGCCAATGGCATTGCAGCTTATCTGATGAATAAGAATCCGGAATTGAAGCGAATCGTGGAATTATGGAAAAAAGAGAGTCCGAAAACTTCTACTCTGATGAGTCAACTCGATCAGGACCAGGACTTGAAGCAAATCGTTTTGAGCGAAACACCTTGGGTGCTTGAAGCTGACAAGCAGACCGACCAGAAGCAAAAACTCTGTGAACTGTTGGATGAAAATCTGATACAGTCCCGCAGGGATGAGATCCTTTCCAAGTTGCGCCGCCTGCAAAGTTCGGATGGTTCCTGGGCTTGGTGGCAGGGAATGTCCGGAAATATCCATATGACTGAAATGGTGAGTGAAGCCCTTGTAAGGTTGAATGCCATGACGGGCAAGCAGCAGGAGACTGCAGAAATGTTGTCTCAGGCTTTCAAATGGATGTCGGGTAAGATGCATGAAGAAGTGCTCCAACTCCGGAAAGAACAGAGTAAAGGAGAGAAGGATGTCCTTCCTTCTGAAGAAGCTTTGCGCTATTTGTATATCAGTGCGATTGACGGTCGTACCCTGTCGTCACAGGGAGAAACGGATAAAAACTATCTGGTCAATTTGATAGTTGATCATGGATCTGCCCTGACGATCTACGGAAAGGCGAAGACTGCCATCATCCTGGCTAAGCAGCATCATCTCCAGAAAGCAAAGGAATACTTGCAGAGTGTAAAGGAATACTCGGTTTATACGGATGAGATGGGACGCTATTTTGATACGCACAAAGCCGCCTACAGTTGGTGCGATTACAAGATACCGACTGAAGTGGCTGCCATCGAAGGACTTCGCATGATAGAACCGGGATCCGGGGCCATCGATGAGATGAGACGTTGGCTTCTTCAGGAGAAGCGGACGACATCGTGGGATACGCCTGCCAATGCCGTTGACGCTGTCTATGCGTTTGGCGTAGACAGTTTGATACCTGAAGGCAAGGAGTCCCTCTCCGTTTTGAAAATAGACGGAAAGCAACTTGAGACCTCACCTGCGACGGGAGGACTGGGATATGTCAAGTCCTCCGAGGCCGTAAAGGATGTCAAGACTCTGACCGTCGATAAGGTCAGTACCGGAACGAGTTGGGGTGCTGTCTATGCCCAGTTCATGCAGAAAGGGACTGAGGTGCAGGGCAATCAGTCTGGTATGACGCTGGAGAGAGAACTCCTGTCTGCTTCTGGCTCCAAACTCGATCCTGGAGACTTGAAGGTCGGCGATCGGGTGACTGTCCGTCTGACCGTCACCTGCGACAGAGATTATGATTTCGTACAACTGTCTGATCAGCGGCCTGCTTGTTTTGAACCTGTAAGGCAATTGAGCGGATATGCCGGGGACTACTATTATGCGCCTAAAGACCAGACTACGAATTATTTCTTCGATAATCTTTCGAAAGGCAAGCATGTCCTTCAGACAGAATATGTCGTTGACAGAACGGGCAATTATCAAAGCGGTACTTGTACGGTACAATGCGCCTACAGCCCTGCTTATGGGGCACGGGTTGCGGCTCAAACTTATATGGTGAAATGATAGGACGGACTCGGGAAGGGTGCGGAGAAATGCTGTGCCCTTGCCTGAATCCCGATGATATTGAATAATCGAAAATGAATTATAGAAAGTTAGTCTTGTATTTGCTTCTTCCTTGTGCTCTGACTGTTTCGGCACAACGTGTCACCGTAGAGCAATCGACAGTGGATTGCGGCAATGTGATTTACAAGCATCCTGCGACAGCCGTATTCAAGTTCAGCAATGTGAGCAAGCACAGTGTGATGCTCAAGGATGTACGTACGGATTGCGGTTGTGTAGCCGTTCGCTTTCCTAAAAAACGGATAGATAAAGGAAAGAAATTTGAGATCGAGACCAGTTATGATGCCCGTTTATTGGGACATTTCCGGAAACCGGTCGAGGTAGAGGTTATGGGGGATGACAAACCTATGGTCCTTTGGATGCATGGGGTAGTCGTGAGAGATACGATTCAGGATTTTAACGGGAAGTATCCCTATCATGCAGGAAAGCTTAAGATAGACAAGAACAATATCGAATTTGAAGTTCATAAAGGTGACCGTCAAGTTCAGAAGATCTATATCTTCAACCCGACACAGAGCGTTGTACAACCTGTGATGATGCATTTACCGGGGTATCTGTCGGCGATCTTTGCACCTTCCAAACTCTCACCCGGTCATTCGGGGATCGTCTTGCTGACGGCTGATTCTCATAAACTCCATGATTACGGGTTGGTACAGACAAGCATTTATCTGGGTACGTCTCCCGGTGACGAAGTCTCTCCGGATAAGGAGATTACGGTTTCATCTGTCTTGCTTCCACCTGATCATCCCACGTCCAACGTCAACGCTATCGCATTGCAGGTCCCGGCACTGGAACTCTCTTCTAGTGTCCTGAATCTGGGTTCATTCGGACGAAAAGAAAAATTGAAGGGGGAAATAAAGATCACCAATATAGGGAACAGCACTCTCGAGATCCGTTCTCTCCAGATGTTTACTTTAGGACTGAAGGTGGCTCTAAACAAGACCAAGATAGAACCTGGAAAAGAGGCGTTGTTGAAGATAACTGCCGAAAAATCAGGATTGAGGAAGTCCAGAAGCAAACCCCGTGTCTTGATGATTACCAATGACCCGAACCACGAAGAGGTTGAAATTCCGATTCTGACCCGAAACTAAGGGATCTCGTTCGGTCTCCATCTCAAAGACAGCGTGGGGGTATATTATTAATAAGGTGATTGTCTCTGTCTTCATCCTGAAAGGGTAGAGACAGGGATCCTAATAATCCATCAGTATGATAGAGGTAGAAATAGATAAAAGCAGTGGCTTTTGTTTTGGCGTGACCAGAGCCATCACAAAGGCCGAAGAAGAACTGGCTGCGGGCGGAACACTTTATTGTCTTGGCGATATCGTCCATAACAGTATGGAGGTGGACCGCTTGCACCGAAAAGGTCTAGTTACGATCGATCATGAACAGTTGAAGAAACTCCATAATGTCAAGGTTCTCCTCAGGGCTCACGGGGAACCGCCTGAGACGTATGAGGTGGCAAGGCAGAATCATATAGAGATTATTGACGCGACCTGCCCTGTGGTCTTGCAATTGCATAAGCGGATAGAAAAGCAATATGAGAGCAATCCCAATGCTCAGATTGTCATTTTCGGTAAAAACGGTCATGCCGAAGTATTGGGGTTGGTGGGACAGACTCAAGGAGAAGCGATTGTCGTAGAGAATCTGGAAGATGTGAAGAAACTGGATTTCTCCCGTGATACCTATCTGTATTCACAGACGACGAAGAACTTGGATGAGTTTCACCATATCATTGCTTATATCCAGCAGCATATCGCTCCGGGAGCGGTCTTCAACAGTTTTGATACCATTTGCCGTCAAGTTGCTAACCGCATGCCACATATAGCTGAGTTTGCATCTTTACATGATATGGTGCTTTTTGTCAGCGGAAGGAAGAGTTCCAACGGGAAAGTGCTGTTTCATGAATGTTTGCGGGTCAATCCCAACAGTTATCTCATCGACAGACCTGAGGATATCCGCAAAATAAGTTTGAAGGGTGTACATTCCATCGGTATCTGCGGAGCTACGAGTACGCCGAAATGGCTGATGGAGAAATGTGCGGATTATATCCGCAATTGTACTAGGGAGCAGTGATGAACAGTCGAATGTTCCAGAAGTCCGACAACCTGTCAACGGCTGGCGGCATCGAGGTAATGTTGCAATAGCCACTTCTTCTGCTCTTCGATAGTCATATCACTGTTATCAAGTTCTATGGCGTCATCTGCTTTTCTTAAAGGATTCATTTGTCGGTGCGTGTCGATTTCATCGCGTTGCTGGATGTTGTCATAGATGGCCTGGTAATCTGCAGGCATATTCTTCGCTTTCAGTTCGTCATACCGCCGCTTGGCGCGCACGTCTGCTCGGGCCGTCACAAATATCTTCAGTTCAGCATCAGGGAATACAGCTGTGCCAATGTCCCTGCCATCCATGACAATCCCCTTGTCCTTGCCCATCGCTTGCTGCTGGGCTACCAAAGCCTGACGGACTGCCGGGAGGGCTGCGATCTGACTGACATGAGCCGATACTTCGAGAGAGCGGATCTCTCTTTCCACACATTTCCCATTCAAGAAGGTTCGTGGTGCCCCTGTCTGGGAATCACGCTGAAAACGGATGTGGATAGCAGGGATCTGATCCTCCAATGCACTTGTCTCTATCGTTCCGTCCTCTTTGAACAGGTGGTGCTGCAGGGCATAGAAGGTTACGGCACGGTACATGGCTCCCGTATCTATATAGACATATCCGATCTCTTTGGCCAAATCTTTGGCCATGGTACTTTTCCCACACGAAGAATAGCCGTCAATGGCAATAGTGATCTTTTTTTTCATTACAATTCCTGATTTATTTGACAAAGGTACGGCTTTTTTCAAATATTTAGGTAAATTTGCCATAGATTCCGTTTTCGGAATAGAAAGAAAGACAAGAATATTATCTTTTAGAGAAACAGAAAAAGTTAATAATTATGTATACATCAGAAGAAATTCTACAGAAGGTCAACACTTACCTGACCCGACTGTCTTTCACCCGTCAACCTGCATCGCTCTATGTTCCTGTTCAATATGTCCTGTCAATGGGAGGAAAGCGTATCCGTCCAACTTTGATGCTGCTTGCCTATAATTTGTACAAAGAAGATGTTGACTCTATTCTGGTGAATGCAATTGCCTTGGAGATTTACCATAATTACACACTCCTGCACGATGATTTGATGGATCATGCTGATATGCGTCGCGGCAAGATGACTGTTCACAAGAAATGGAATGCGAATACGGCTATCCTTTCGGGCGACTCGATGCTGGTGCTCGCTTATGAACAGATGGCCAAGTGTGCGGATGTCTATCTAAGGCCTGTCTTGGATCTGTTTACTGAAACGGCTTTGGAAATCGGTGAGGGACAACAGTATGACATCGATTTCGAGACTCGTGATGATGTCACGGAGGATGAATATATCGAAATGATCCGTCTGAAGACGAGTGTCCTTCTCGCCTGTGCCTTGAAAATCGGGGCTATTCTCGCTGATGCACCGGAAGCAGATAGAGATAATCTCTATCGGTTCGGCGAACAACTCGGCCTGACGTTCCAGTTGCAGGATGACTATCTGGATGTCTATGGTGATCCGAAAATATTCGGGAAAGTTATAGGCGGGGATATTATCTCCAATAAGAAGACGTATATGCTGATCAACGCTTTCAACAAGGCGGACAAGAGGCAGCGGAAAGAACTTGATCATTGGATTCAGGCAAAGGACTTCGACCGCGAGGAGAAGGTGGCTGCGATTACCCACCTCTATAATGAAATGGGTATTGACCAGATGGCATTGAAGAAGATGGATGATTTCTTCAAAGTCAGTCAACACTATCTGGATGCTGTAGACCTGCCGGAGAGTCGGAAACAGATTCTTGCCGGTTTTGCCCGGAATATGATGAACCGTAACCATTGATGCTCATGATGCCCGATTTTAAATGTATCGATACACACGCCCATTTATATGGTGATGAATTCAAAGATGATCTGCCGGAGGTGATTGCGCGCGCAAAGCAGGCTGGCGTGGTAAAGGTCTTCCTGCCTGCAATAGATTTGCCGAGTGTCGCAGGTGTGATGAAAGTCTCTGAAGATTATCCTGGATTCGCTTATCCGATGATCGGCCTTCAACCTGAAGAGGTCAGGGACGATTGGAAAGAGGTTTTGTCGGAAATGCGGTCTATATTGGACAAGAGTTATTCGAGCGATTTGAATGGATTTACCGGCGGGTATCGGAAAACGCCTTTTATCGCTATCGGCGAGTGCGGACTTGATTTTTACTGGTCCAGGGAATTTGAAAAGGCACAGTTGGCTGCTTTTGAGGAGCAGGTGAAATGTTCTGTGGAGACGCGCCTGCCTTTGGAAATCCATTGCCGGAAGGCACAGAACGAACTCCTGCATATTATGAAACCTTATGAGAAGGAATTGCCCGGAGGGGTTATCCATTGCTTTACAGGCAATCAGAAGGAAGCTGAAGCTTATCTTCGTTTCTCCAATTTCTCTTTGGGCATCGGAGGTGTTTCGACTTTCAAGAGTAGTCATTTGAGGGAAGACTTGCCGGCTTCAGTCCCTCTGTCCCGTATCGTATTGGAAACAGACAGCCCTTATATGGCGCCGGTGCCTCATCGTGGAACTCGTAACGAGAGTGCTTATGTGGTCGAAGTGCTGAAGACCTTAGCTCTGAGTTATGGAAAAAGCGTAGAGGAAGTGGCGGCCATAACGAACGAAAATGTCAAGCGGATATTTGGAATTGGCATTGATGGGTCTCCTATTTCTGACAAAAGCACACCTTTACCATCCGAGAAAGCTTAAAGAAGTTTAAAATTATGTCTCTTCTGCCTGTTTTTGGCTTAAAAACTGTAATTTTGCACCGGTTTTTAAGGAAAGTTGCTCGAGTGGTTGAAGAGGCACGCCTGGAAAGCGTGTAAACGCCTAAAGCGTTTCATAGGTTCGAATCCTATACTTTCCGCTTCCTTTAGACTGTTTTAATGATAAAGAAGAGTTTATTTTATTTGTTAGCATCAAGTCAGAAATAAGCTCGCGGGAAAGACTCCCGCTTCATCATTATCATGTTTGGTCTGAGTTCTCCGAAATTTATTTTCCTTCAGATATATTCTATCCTATATATCGGATTTAAAGGTGGAAAAAGCTGTCAAATGAAAGTATTTCTTGTTCTTTTAGTTGCAATTTTCAAATATTTGCCGTATATTTGCAGCAAATATATTAATAATGGCACATCATAATTTAGACTCATTAGACAAGAAAATTTTGAAGCTGATTGCTTCTAATGCACGTATTCCATTCTTAGAGGTAGCTCGAGTCTGCAATGTCAGTGGGGCTGCGATTCATCAGCGCATACAGAAATTGACCACATTAGGTGTCCTGAAGGGCTCCGAGTTTATCATAGATCCCGAAAAAATAGGTTACGAGACGTGTGCATTCATCTCTCTTTACTTGCGGGATCCGTCTTCTTTCGAAAGTGTGGTCGAGGCGTTGAAGAAAATACCTGAAGTGGTGGAATGTCATGCCACAACGGGAGATATGGACCTTTTCATCAAGATGTATGCTAAGAACAATCGTGATCTGGTCTCCATTATCCACGACAAACTCCAACCTTTGGGCTTATCCAGAAGCGAGACGATCATCTCTTTCAATACATCCTTCGACCGTCAATTGCCGATTGATAAGATCTCGGTGGAAGAAGGACAACTGGATGATCTGGAAGAATAAGTCTCAAGGTCTTTTGAGGAATAGAAATAATTGGAATACTGAAAGCTCCATTTATCGATATGAAGAGGGTGTGTCAAAATAGACATATCCTCTTTTTTTATCACAAAGCCCCGACTTTCTCAAGCCAGGGCTTTGCCATGTCCAAAAATTTTTGTACCTTTAGACATATACTTTATAACTATGGCAAAG
>NZ_JAMXLY010000037.1 GCF_024054555.1 Segatella cerevisiae
CTTCATCGGGGAAGCGTTTTGAAAATTCTATCAGTTTCATTTTGACGAGGTTTTGATAATTGATGCAAAGGTAATGAATATCGGGGAATACTCAAAATTATTAATCACCCAATTGAGGATAATCATAAAATATGATATGGCATACAAACGTTTCAGACATTTTGGAAAAGACAAGGTCACGATGGACTTTGCCTTCTTTGCCATAGCCTTCAATCTTAAGAAAATGTGTGCAAGGATAAGAAAAACAGGATTAAAAGGCCTGTCTTCCTTCTTTTATCGCATAAAAAGACTTGTCTTGACTTGTCTGAGGCAGAATACACTGCAATTGATCATGTGCGATGGAAAAATCGCAGCCTGACAGTAAATGGCAAAGATAACTGAGAATGAGAAACAAAAAAGAGGATGTATCTTTTGACACACCCTCTTTATTGTCATTTCTTTTATCATAGCGATAAATAGACGGTAGAGTCTACCGGCTATAGTCAGCGAAGGTATAGGCATAAGGGTGGTTCTCGTCTGCCGGATGATGCTCCCGAGACTCTATATCCCAGTCGTCATAGGGCGGGAAGAAGGCATCTGCATGTTCAGGAGTGGCATTTACTTCAGTGAGGCAGAGTCGGTCTGAGCGCTTGATGGCCTGCTCATAGACACTGGCACCGCCGATAATGTAGATATCCTCGTCCTTGGCACAATGCGACAGGGCTTCATCCAAAGAAGGAAATACTTCACAACCCGGCAAAATCTTTACCGTCTTACTCAGGACAATGTTGCGGCGGTGGGGCAGCGCCCCTTTGGGCAGAGATTCGAATGTCTTCCGTCCCATGATGATGGTATGTTCGGTGGTCAGTTGTCTGAACCGCCTCATATCTTCATGTATCGGATAAAGGAGTTGGTTATGAAAACCTATGGCGCGGTTTCTTGCGACGTTTGCGATAATAGTAATTCTCATTTTCTGGTTATGATATCAGACCGAAGGGTCTCTGTCTGTCAGGGAAGGACAAATGGTCTTCACACTGATACTTGGGCAGAGATATGCGGCCAGGGATTATAGTCTGTCAATTCGAAATCTTCATATTTGAAATCGAAGATGCTCTTTACATCAGGATTGATATGGAGATGCGGCAATGGTCTCGGTGTGCGGGTCAACTGCAGTTTAGCCTGTTCTATATGGTTGAGGTACAAGTGTGTATCCCCTGTCGTAACCACCAGATCTCCCGGCTGCAGATGAGTCACCTGTGCCGTCATCAGCAAGAGCAGTGCATAAGAAGCAATGTTAAAGGGCAGTCCTAGGAAAGTGTCAGCCGAACGCTGGTAGAGTTGTAGACTCAACTTGTTGCCTGCTACATAATACTGGAAAAGGCAGTGGCATGGTGGCAGCGCCATTTGTTCGACGTCTGCGGGATTCCAAGCCGTGACGATGAGACGTCTGGACTCAGGGTGCTCCTTGATCTGTTTGATGACACGCGTGATCTGATCGATAGAGCCACCGTGATAGTCCGGCCACGCGCGCCACTGGTGCCCATAGATCGGTCCTAGATCCCCATTCTTGTCAGCCCATTCATTCCAGATCCTCACGTTGTTTTCTTGCAGGTAATGTACGTTAGTGTCCCCCTTCAAGAACCAGAGGAGTTCGTAGATGATGGATCTCAGATGGAGTTTTTTGGTCGTCAGCAGAGGGAAGCCGTCATCTAAGTGGAATCTCATCTGATTTCCGAAGACGGAGATCGTACCTGTCCCCGTACGATCGTCTTTTCGTGTTCCTTCCGTCAGAATACGATGAAGTAAATCGAGATACTGTTTCATATATTGATGATTTTATTGTTTTCTGTCGGAATATGCGTACTGTTTATTTTCCATTCTTTCGGGTAGAGGTTGTTGGCCCGATGTCCGATGTTCTTTGCGAATCCCAAGGGAAAGTCCTGATAGCAGATCAATACAAATCCTGTGGGGCTGTCAGGGGGAAGCGTCAGGACTTCTTTCCTCAGGTAAGCGATGGCTTGGGTATAACTGACATTAATTTTGGGATAAGCGTCTTTGTCGGACCTTAAGGACAGTGCCTTGGAAATGTCGGGTACGAGAGACTTGCCTTTCCGCTCATCCGGCCGGATGCCATGAGAGAGGATATGGAGAGACCTCGCCGCTCTTTTCTCCAAGGCTTTCCATGAGGGTCGTTCTGCAGAGGTGTCAGTTCCGTGTTTTTTGAGGACAGCCATGAAAAGACCTTCCCCTTTTGTTTTCCCGGGGATGAATCTGTAAACAGGAAGGGGCTTTTGAGAGGTATCTGGTTTTGGCAGCAATGCCCCGGTAATGTTCCACTCCTGAGGCGTTTTTATCGGGATGAAATCAGCCCCAAGTTGTGAAGTGATCCACAAGACATTCTCTTCATCTTCCAGCGAATTAAAGGTACACGTCGAATAGATCAGAATACCTCCGGGTTTCAGACAATGCCAGATATCGCTCACGATCTCTCGTTGGAGCATCCTGCACTGTTCTACCTTTCCTGTGCTCCATTCCCGTATGGCATTTTCATCTTTTCTGAACATTCCTTCTCCTGAGCAGGGAACGTCCGTCAGGATAAGATCGAACTGTATGCCACTCTGTTGGTAATCCTTCGCATAATTGTTTGTGACGATGATGTCCGGATGTCCAAACTTCAGTACATTTTCGTTCAAGATCTGAGCCCTATTGCGGATCGGTTCATTGCTGAAGAGCAGACTTCCCTGCGGAAGGGCACTCATCGCACAGGTGGTCTTTCCCCCCGGAGCTGCACAGAGGTCGAGAACTGTTACAGGATGGTCTATGACCTGTCTGAGTACGTGGTCCAGAAACATCGAAGAAGCTTCTTGGACATAGTACACGCCGGCGTGGAGCAAAGGGTCGAAGGTGAAAGCCGGTCGTTGTTTCAGATAAATACCGCTTCTGCACCAAGGAACTTCACTTTTGGAATCCGGAATGTCCTTTGTGTCCAAGGTGTATTTGAAAGGATTGAACCTGATGCTTACAGGAGAAGGTTGGTCCAGTCCTTCGCGAAACTGGCGGTACAATTGTTCCCCCATTAACCCCCGTGTATAACTTTCAAATGCCTCAGGTAGCTCCATATTTTCGGTTTTCCTTGCAAAAATACGATTTTTTTTGTTCCTTTGCAACTAATTGCAGATGAGATGCATCTAATAGATAGAAAATTTAAAAAGAAGATAAGATGAAAAAAGTTTGGATTGCATTGATGATGCTGATGCTGACAGTGAGTTTATCTGCTGTTTCGACAGTTCCGAGACACAGACATCATCCTCAGACAGAAGCGTCTGCAACTAAGGGCACACAAGGTAACCAACCGATTGATGCCTTTTCTGATACGACCTCGGCGTCTGATGATTCTGGTGATGAAGATTCTGCTGATGTGGAACCCGCTTCGGTCGATGATTCGGATGACCAATCCTCAAACGATGTCTTTCACTGGGTCGACAAGATACTGGACGGTACTGTAGGATTTGGAGGTATCCTGTTCGCCACTGTGGTTGTCATTCTGGTATTCCTGTTCCTGACCTCTCCGTTCATCGTCATCGCCTTGATCGTCTGGTGGCTGATCAAGCGGCGGAACAAGCGATTGGATTTGGCCCAAAAAGCGGTAGAGCACGGACAGCCTATCCCAGAGTCTGACATGCCAATAGAGCGGCAGTCTGACAAATACCTGATGAAGCGGGGACTGCGCAATGGGTTCTTGGGACTTGGGCTGATGATCATGTTCTGGTTCTGGGATGCCTCCTTCCTGGCAGGAATAGCAGCACTGGTCTTCGTATATGGTGCCGGACAGGCATTCATCGCCTGGGCATCAGAGAATAATGTGTTTCACCGGGGGATGACAAAGGGTAATGAGCAGAAGGCAGATCCCGGCAAAAAGGCTGATGGCGGGGCGTCTCAGACCCAGAATGAATCTGGTGCAGCTGCCTCTGATCCTGGAGATCAGGGGAGTAAGTCAGAAAACAATCCTGTAGATAATGGGGATACTGCTGAGAAGGAGTAACCTTCTCAAGCAGGTAACATTTTTGACTCTCTGAAACCGATTCATATTGAAAAAGTTGGATGATCTTTCCCTGGTCACCAGGGTAGCCGTATTTCATGACTCCCGGTCTTTCGATCGGTTAGTCGTGAAATATCAGTCGCCTGTCAGAAAATTCTTTCTGAGTCAGACACTTGGAAATCAGCCGCTGAGTGATGATCTGGCTCAAGAGACCTTCCTCAAGGTGTATCTGAATATACGGAAATTCCGCGGGATCTCTCATTTCTCGACCTGGCTCTATCGGATTGCCTACAATGTGTGGTATGATTATCTCAGGCGACACAAACAGACTTCCGACTTAGATGCGCCGCAAGTCAGGGGCCGAATAGGGGAGGGCAGTGACCGGAATCTGAGCATGGATCTCTACAATGCCCTTCAGATCCTCAGCGAGAAGGAACGTCTTTGCATTACTCTTCAGTTGATCGAGGGTCAACCGATAGAGAAGATTGCGGAGATCTCAGGACTTAACTCCAATACGGTCAAGTCGCACCTCCTACGGGGCAAAGAAAAATTAGCTAATTATTTAAGAAAGAATGGATATGATCGAAAGGGATGAACAGTTAGTCAACCGGTTTTTTGCAGAACATTCCGAACCGATTCCCGACAAAGGATTTTCGGAAAAGGTGATGCGGAATATCCCTGACCGTGCATGGTATATCAGTAGGATATGGGGTGTCTTATGCGTCATTGCCGGTATATTGTTGTTTGTCGAAATGAAGGGATGGGAGCTATTGGGAACGTTGTTCCAATCTTCCTTTATCGGAGCATATCATTCTTGTGCCGAGAAGGTCTCACATATCAAGATTACTGATATCCTTTCTCATTTTGACATTTCCGGGCACACGATCCTGATGTTCATGGCCGGGGCTGTCACTGTCATGCTGGTCCTGATATACAATGTCATCATGGATGAAAAAGAGAAATAAGCACAATTATTGTTATGCTTGTTTTCAGCCCTGATGATGAGTGCAAGGACCTGCAAATCAAATGGAGCGACTTAGATTTCATTTGATTTGCAGGTCCATTCTATACTACTGTCCTCGTATGTTGTCCGAATGTACACTTTTTGATTTGCAGGTCTATTCTACACCACTGCCCTCGTGCGTTGGAATGTACACTTTCGTATTCCCCAAGAAAGACATAGAAATAAAATCTGACGATGAAACATCCATCCACGAAATTTCTTCATTCCACTATAAGACGTGCAGCCTGCTGGATGCAAGCCTTCATTACACTATCAATAAAACATGGGGAGTAGGAGTCTGTTTCACTAATATCCTGGATACTTCATCGTCTGTCATCACGCAGAACATTGGATTCCATACCGTTCTTACCGCGCTTTCACTCTGCCCTTACGAATTTCTGGCGCAAGTCTTACTGAGATGTTAAGACCTTCGGTATGTCTTCAGTCAGTATCCGTATGGTGTTGACGCTGTCTCCATTGAAAAGGGACTATACAAAAAAATGCAGTAGATCGATCTACTGCATTTTCTATCCTTTGTTTTTTACGTCAAATACCTATCTTGATACCTGCGTAGAAACTTCTGGGAGAGGCCGGACCGTAAATATAATTCGAATCACGGTTATACCCTTTATCGAAGTCTTTCTGATAGGCATTGGTAATATTCTGAATGCCCCCGTACAATTGCAGGGTCGATGTCTGGAAGAGGTGGAAATCATAAGACAGTTTTAAGTTGATATTCATGAACGTCCGCGTTTTTACAGCAATATCCACAGGCGTTCCTGAGCTCTTGACGTGTTGTACCAACATGTGTCCGGTATAATTGCCTGACAAAGATGCAGAGAAATTCTTGATGGGTGTAAAGGTAGAGGCAAGATACCCGTAGGTATCAGGTGTGCGGAACATCCTCCGCTCTTTTGGCGCAGAAGCACTCCACTGTTCAGCATCGTTGTATTTGCTTTGCTGGAAGGTCATCCCTGCCTGCAGTTGGAACCACTGCGAAAAAGTCGCCTTACCTTCTATGTTGGCTCCGGCTACTTTAGCACCTGTGCCATTGTAGCGTTCCAGAACTTTGTTGCCATCCTGATCCGGCTGAGGCAGATAACGCTCGGAAAAGACATGCGAGAGGTTAGTGTAGAAACCTTCAATCAACAGATTAGTCTCTACATTGCCGAATTGGTGGTAGAGATCAGCCGAAGCACTCAGACTGTAAGATTTTTCTTCCCGTAGATTATCGGCAAGATGAATTTTGATTCGTTCACCTCCTGAAACACTGATGTGCAGATCTTCGTCAAAGGTCTGAGGGGCACGGAAACCGGTAGAAAAGGTGAGTCTGAAATTCATGTTATGACTGGGATTATACCTAAGGTTGATTCGCGGACTGAAGATGACGTGGTCGACGAGGTTGTGCTTGTCAAACCGACCTCCGATCAGGAATCCCCATTGATCTGTTTTCCATTCATTTTGCAAGAGTGCACTATAAATGTTGACATATTGCTTGGTGCTTGTCCCATAGCCGAGAGCATGATCTTGTAAACCGTCAAAATTGTATTCCAGTCCTGTAGTTAAAACAGCGGGCATGAATAGCAGTTTCTTGAAGTTGAGGGTGTATTGGCTACCTCCGATTACCGTAATGTCATGTGTCTTGCCATAAGATTTCAAGGCATTGGCCACGCTTTCGGCCGAGCCGTCACCTGTGCCGCCATAATAACTCTTTCTGTCCGTATTCTGGAATGACAAATAAGTATTCAGGTGGTTTTCCGAGGATGGAGAATAGAGGTCAAAGTTGATTCCGCCGCCATTGATGTCATGGTCGATCTGTTCAGTGATATTGGACTCATGGGCCGGCAGGGACAGATTGTTGCCGCCACGCCTGAACTCCCTGATATTGTCATACTGTACTGAGAGTTTGGAGTAGGTGCCAGTCTTGATAAAAGACCTGAAGCCAACAGTCTCACCGTTGATGATAGGCATTTCCGTATAACCGTCATGGTCGTAGTCGAAACCAGGCCGGTGATGGCTTTCCCCGTAAACGTAGAGCCCTGCCTTGTGGTCGCTACTGACAACTGAGGCGTTCATCGTGGTGTTGTTTTGAAAGCAACTTCTGCCATCGATGGACATAATGGTATGACTGAATTCCGCAAAATTGCGGACCGGTTCTTTCGTGATGATATTAATGACACCTCCGATTGACGAAGCGCCATACAGAGCAGAACCGCCACCTCTGATGACCTCTACCCTGTCGATCATGTTCGAAGGAATTTGCTCCAGTCCATAGACCCCGTTCAATGCAGAGAATATCGGTCGGGAGTCGATCAGAATTTGTGAATAATGGCCGTCAAGTCCATTGATGCGGACTTGAGTGTATCCACAGTTCTGGCAATTATCTTCTGTCCGTACACCCGGTTGGAAGTTGAGCCCTTGAGCCAGATCCGTAGATTGTGTCATATCATAGAGTTTGGAACTCAACACATTGACCAGAACAGGCGACAGACGTTTGATCGTTTCTTCCCTGTTGGCTGAGACTACTACTTCGTCCAGCAAAACTTTATCTTCTTCTATTGCGAGATCCCTTTTATTGGAGCCCTCCTGAAGTTGGATGGGCTTGTTGTATATTTTGTATCCTACTTTCCTGACCAGAAGGGTACGGTTTCCTGTAGGAATATTCTGTAAACTATAATACCCCGAGGTATCCGTTTCCGAACTCAGTGTCGTTCCTTTTATGGATATGATGACATCCGCGATGCCTTTATTGCTTCCCTTCTTTTTTACAAATCCCGTGAGTACTGCCTTTTTAGTTCTTGATAAACTATCTGTATTGTCGGCTGCGTGACAGAGCATTGAGAGCATCAAGAGAACGATGCAAAAACAAACTGTCTTTTTCATGTCTTTTTTTTGAGTTTTTAATTTTTCGACCTTTTACTATTCATTGATAATCGGTATAAAAGATCGGAGGACCACGAGAGATAGAAATAGGAATAAAGGATTGTATGAATGCGAAGAAAGCATCCTGAATCCTTGGATTTTTATAAAAATAGGTTAATATCGGATTCGATTCTATATTTAAAAGTGGAAAATGACAGGTGAGGAAGTTGCATCCATCGGGGTAAAAGTGTATGCCCTGATGTGAAATTACTCTTATGTGTTGATATGATGACATGTAATGAACTTCCTTTGTTGAGGAAAGAAAGAGGGCACAATGGTGAGTCACGTAAAAGTATGCCTGTTCCTTTATTTCTTGGCAATCACTGACTTCAATAACGTGAGTTCGATGACACTCAAATCGTAGAAATATTATTCCCGAATAAACCTATTACTAACGTACGATACCCCGGATAAATAACTGGCTATATTCCTGAAAAAGTTTTTCGAATTGATGCCATATATTAATATTATTTGTAACTCCGGCAAAGTTAATGAAAAAATTACTTTATATTGTCCCCATAAATAGGTAATTATTTCGGATTAATTCTTTTTCACAAAAAAAATTCCAAAAGCTCTAAAGTAAGTATAAATAAAAATCCATCTTTTCTGAGATGGATAGAAAATGAAGTTCTTTTTAGCGGATCAAACTTATTTGTCTGACTTGAAAGGTAATTTGAAGGTGCATCCGTTTCTCCAGTTACTGCACCCGTAAGCAGTTTTTCCTTTGATGATGTGTCCGGTATGGCAGATTGGGCAGGGTTGTCCGATAATCCGGTCATCGATAGGTCCGTCCATGATATCCTGAATATGGTCCTTTGCGGCAGTTTGCTCTTGTGTGGTATTGACGGCTGTCACTTTCGGAGCGTCTGCCTTCTTGATCTTAGTCGGCTTTTTCTTCCCCGGAGTTTTTCTCTTCAAGTCTTCATCAGTTGTGACAGCTACTGAACCTTGGTTGTCAGCCAGAACATCATTCACGATTTTCATGATCTGATCCTTCAGTCCGCAGATAAACTGTCCCGGATCATATTTCCCCTGTTCGATCTCCCGCAGTTTCTTCTCCCAAATACCTGTCAGTTCACAACTCTTGAGGAGTTCTTCATGGATCGTATCGATGAGTTGTACGCCGGTAGGAGTCGCCAGAAGATTCTTCCTTTGACGACGGATATAATGTCTTTTGAAAAGTGTCTCGATGATGCCGGCTCTGCTGGAAGGTCGTCCTATGCCATTTTCCTTCAAGGCAGCACGCAGTTCTTCATCCTCTACAAACTTACCAGCCGTTTCCATTGCCCTCAGGAGCGTTGCTTCAGTATAGTATTTGGGTGGAGTGGTCTGTTTCTCAGTCAGAGTCGGTTGGTGTTCGCCGGATTCACCTTTGACAAAGTCAGGCAGGAGATGCTCGTCCGTATCCTTCTGCTCTTCATCCCGGCCCTGATGCTGATAGACCACCCGCCATCCCGGATCTAGGATGACCTTGCCGTTGACTTTGAATTCGATCTCTGCAGCCTTCCCCATGACCGTAGTCGTGGCAAACTTACAATCAGGATAGAATACGGAGATAAAGCGGAGAGCGATAAGATTGTACACGTTCCTTTCAATATCAGTCAGTCCGTGTGCCGGTTCGCCGGTAGGAATGATGGCATGGTGGTCAGTAACTTTGGAAGAGTCAAAGACCCGTTTGCTCTTTGGGAGTTTCTTTCCGATCCGAGCCACTAAGTTTTTGATGAGGCCCATATAGACCAGTTGTCCGTTTACCGTCACTTTGCTGATCCCGTTCAGGATGCCGGGGCATTTAGGGTAAATGTCATCCGAGAGATATTGGGTGTCGACACGAGGATAAGTCGTGATTTTTTTCTCGTACAAACTCTGGACTGTATTGAGCGTCAATTCGGCAGAATAACTGAATTTCTTGTTGCAGTCTACCTGAAGTGATGTCAGGTCGTAGAGGTGGGGCGGATTCTCAATGCCGTTCTTTTTCCGGATGTCCGTAACGGTAAAAGGTTTTCCTTCAATCAAACTGAAAGCCTTTTCACCCTCTTCCTTGTTGTCGTATCTCCCTTTGGTAGCAGTGAATAGCGTGTCGCGGTAAATGGTCGCCAGGACCCAGTAAGTTTCAGGTTTGAAATTCTCTATCTCCTTCTGACGGTTGACGATGAGCGCCAGAGTGGGAGTCTGCACTCTGCCGATGCTCAGTACCTGTTTGTTATGCCCGTATTTCAAAGTATACAACCGGGTACAGTTCATCCCGAGGATCCAGTCACCGATAGCACGTGATAACCCAGCGAGATACAAGTGATCATATTTCTCTTCAGGTTTGAGAGTTTGGAATCCTTCTTTGATGGCTTGGTCAGTCATCGATGAAATCCACAGTCTTTTCACCTCGCATTTCACCTGTGCTTTCTGCATCACCCATCTCTGGATGAGTTCTCCTTCCTGTCCGGCATCTCCGCAGTTGATGATTTTGTCAGCGTGGCTGTAGAGATTACTGATCGTCTTGAACTGTTTGCGGATGCCGTCATCATCTATGAGTTTGATTCCGAACCTGGTCGGGATCATCGGGAGGGCCGACAGACTCCAGTGCTTCCACATCGGGGTATAGTCATCCGGTTCTTTCAACTCACAAAGGTGGCCGAAAGTCCAGGTAACCTGATAGCCGTTACCTTCCATATAGCCCTCATGAGACTGGTTGGCTCCCAGAATTCTTGCGATATCTCTGGCAACGCTTGGTTTTTCAGCTATGCAAACAATCATAAGACGATAAAGTGTTGGACGGCAAAAGTACTAAATTTTCAGGGAATAAACAAGGGAATGTAGAAATGTAATCAGAAAAGGGAAGAATGGAGACGAGCTCTGAGAAAGAAACAAGCCTGTCCGTTTCTATCCGGACAGGCCTGTTTGGAATTTTGAGAAAGAGAGGTATCAGTCCTCGATATGCAATTCCTCCATGAAACGGTCGATGACATCTTTATTACCCGTATGTTTTCCCAAGTCCTCACTGATCTTGCAGGTATCGTTGTAGAAATCCCAGGACTCAGTGATCTTGACGGCAACGAGTTTGATGACAATATTCATAGGCCTTACGCCAGAGAAATCATTCGTGAAGTGTGTGCCGATACCGAAAGAAGGTTGGCAGTAAGGTTCAGCGAATTCCTGGATCTTGACGGCTCTGTCAGTGTCGAGGGCATTGCTGAAGACCACCTGTTTTGATTTCGGGTCAATCCCGAAGGATTTGTATTTGTCCACGATCTTCATCAGTTCTTCTTTATTGTCACCGCTGTCGATGCGCAGACCTTTATAGAGATTGGCGAAATCTTCAGAGAAATTAAGGCTGAAAATATGCCAGCCGAAAGTATCGTAGAGATATGTTCCGAGTGCGCCCCTGAAAGTATTTCTCCAGGAATTCATGGCGATGTTGTTGGCCATTTGTGGACCGTACATACCTCCGATGGCAGACACGAATTCGTGTCCCATCGTACCGATGGGGATCAAGTCATATTTCATAGCCAGGTAGACATTGCTGGTCCCGACGAATTTTCCCGGCCATTTCTTCTCGTTGTCACAGTCCTTCATGGCTCTGACGACCGTATCCTCAGCTTTCAGGGATGCGCGACGGCGAGTTCCGAAATCACTGTATTTGCAACCGGCACCCAACAGTCGGCGTGCCTTCTCATAAGTTTTCTGGTAATAGGCATCATAGTCAAACTTCTGATCTTCTCCGGTCATGATATAGTAAAGTTCGGATATGATGGCAAGGACTTTGACCTCTAGCAGAATCGTGTCTGCCCAACAACCCTCGAAGCCTACGTGCAGATGGCCCTCTTCGTCCTGCCAGGCCTTTACCCATTCGCGTTTGTAGCGGAAGCCTTTCAAATAGGTATAGAACCAGTGGGGGAGGTAATAGCACCGCTTCTTCATGAATTCGATTTCCTCATCTGTAATAGTGACATTCTCAAGCAAGGCGATCTGGTGATTCAGTTCGTCGGCAAATCCTTTGGGATAAACGAGATTGTCCCGGTCCTTGAATCTGTATTTAACTTGAGCTCTGGGAAAATTGTCAATGACGGCGCAGCACATTGTAAATTTGTACAAGTCATCATCTGTAAAATGTTGAATTATCTGTCTCATGAAAATAAATATTAGAATACTTTTGAAAATAAGTTCTGTTATGAAACGGTCTTGGATTCTCTGCTGATTTCTTCAGGTTTTTGGTACCTTTTCCGCCTCCCGTCAGGCCAGAAGTTCGCGGATGGCCGTTTCGAGGGAAGCGCCTCCATCGAGGGAAGGGGCGTATTCTTTCAGGACGTGGAAGAGATGAGGACCGTAAATGCTGATTCCATCCTTGAGGGTGTTCAGTACGCAGATGTCTCCGGCAAGGCCACAGAGGTCAATATGCCCGATATTCCTGTCCTTGATGATAGACCTTAATTTCGCAGCCGAGGCAGGATTCTTGAAAATGGAATATTCTTCCTTGTCTTCGTCTACCCCTTTGCGCAGCACTGTCACAGTCCCCTGAGTCGTGTACAAAGGTTGAAACAAAGCAGGGTAAAGTGCAGCGCCAATCGAATTCTGTACGCAATGCATCGGCCACGGTCCCCCGTTTTCCTTGAAAGAACAATGGTGATAAGGATGCCAGTCTGTCGTGATGACTTTACAGTCATAAGTACCGTCCTGTTCCGTGATATAGCCCGCCAAAGCATCCAGTGCTTTCGCTGCCCCCGGTACGGGAAGAGATCCGCTGATAAAATCTATTTGCGGATCGATGAGCAATAGCATTCGTTTCATAAGCCTTGTATCAATATATATACTAATCGCAAAAATACGGTTTTTATTTTTAATGGGTTCATAAACCGCGTGTTTTTCCTGTCTGTCCTGATAGATTTAAAGAAAAAGCTATGGGGCGAACCCTCTGCTTTTTCTTTTAGCGGGGGAAAAGAGTGCCGATTTGTAAACTCCACTTATCATTATGGAAATATTTCATTATTAATCTTTACATATTGATTTTCAAGTGCCTCAAATCGGGATAAAAGTAAAGATAGTGTGCCGTTATCCGCAAAATGTTTTTTATATTTGTAAATAATAACAGAGAGGTGTTTCTCTGTTAACGTTGAATAAAAAAAAATGTTATGAAAGTTGGTCTGTTTATTCCTTGTTATGTAGATGCATTGTACCCCCAAGTGGGAATGGCTACTTACAAGCTCCTTCACTATTTAGGTGTAGACGTGACCTATCCTCATGGACAGACCTGTTGTGGTCAGCCCATGGCAAATGCCGGTTTTGAGAGAATGTCAAGGCCTCTGGTCGAGAAGTTTGAGAGAAATTTCAAAGACTTTGATGCTGTTGTTATCCCGTCTGTTTCATGTGCAGCTTTTGTGCGTTTCAATTATCCTAAGATTCTGGAAAATTGCAAGGTGTCAAAGACTACCTATGAAATCGTGGAGTTCCTGCATGACGTCTTGAAAGTCAAGTCGTTGCCGGGAAAGTTCCCTCATGTCGTCAGCGTGCATAATTCTTGCCATGGTGTGCGTGAGTTAGGTCTCTCGTCCCCTACAGAGCTTCAGGGGCCCCGTTTCAATAAGATCGTCGATCTGTTGAATATGGTCAGTGGCATCACTGTAAAAGAACCCGCACGCCAGGATGAGTGTTGCGGCTTTGGTGGAATGTTCGCTGTGGAAGAGCCTGATGTCTGCAAGCGGATGGGAGAAGATAAACTTGCGGATCATATGTCCACGGGTGCAGAATATATTACAGGTTCAGACTGCTCCTGCCTGATGCATTTGCAGGGTATAGCCAAAAAGGAGCACAAAAACATTAAATTCAAGCATGTCGTTGAAATATTAGCAGCTGGATTATGAGTACATTTCATGCAAAGAGAGCTAGAGAGTTTTTGAAAGATTCTGCTAAGATCACGCATCATGACCAGACTTTCTGGGGGATGCGGATGGCAAGAGATAAAATGGCCCGTCAAATTCCTGAATGGGAAGAACTCCGGGAGAAGGCGAGTGAGATCAAGCGTCACACGCTCACGCATTTGGCCGATTATCTGGAGGAATTTTCTTCTCATCTGGAGCAGAACGGTGTCCATGTCCTTTGGGCAAAAGACGCTGCAGAATTCAATCAGATGGTGCTGAAGATACTGAATGACCATCACGTGAAAAAGATGGTCAAATCAAAGTCCATGATGACTGAAGAGTGTGGCATGAACGATTTCCTCATGGCTAGAGGTATCGATGTGGTGGAGTCTGATCTGGGTGAGCGCATCCTGCAGTTGATGCACCTGAAACCCGCCCATATCGTCGTTCCGGCCATTCATATCACCCGGCAGCAGGTAGCGCATACCTTTGAAGAAGAAGGGATGTCTCCAGAGAAGGGCAACGATGATCCGACCTATCTGACCCGCTGTGCCCGCAATAGCCTGCGTCATGAATTCATGGAGGCAGGAGCAGGTATGACAGGTTGTAATTTCGGTGTGGCAAAGACCGGAGATATTGTTGTCTGCACCAATGAAGGCAATGCCGACATGTCCACTTCAATGCCTAAACTGCATATCGTAGCTATGGGATTGGAGAAGATCGTGCCCGACTATGCTTCGCTGGCATTCTTCCAGCGCCTGTTGTGCAGAAGTGCGACCGGTCAGCCGACGACGACTTATACGTCTCATTTCCGCAAGGCGCGTCCGGGAGGGGAAATGTATGTGATCCTCATTGATAACGGGAGAAGTGATTTCATTGCCGATGCCAACCATTGGGAAACGCTGAAGTGCATTCGCTGCGGGGCTTGTATGAACACTTGCCCGGTATACCGGCGTTCGACGGGTTACAGTTACAGTTTCTTTATCCCCGGACCTATAGGAATAGACCTGGGTATGCTGAAAGACCCGAAGGCGAACAGCGGCAATGTATCAGCCTGTTCGTTGTGCCTGAGTTGTGACGATGTCTGTCCTGTGCATGTCAATCCCGGTAGTCAGATCTATCTCTGGCGACAGCAGCTGGAACATTTCGGGACAGCTAATCCAGAAAAGGAATTCATGTCGTGGGGAATGTCAGTTGTTTTCAGAAATTATTTTGTTTACAATACGGCATTGAAGGTGGCTCCAATTTTGAATCATATGCCTGAAGCCATTATAGGGAGTCCGAAATTGAGCCCTTGGTGTGTAGGACATGAGATGCCTGAGTTTGCCCAAAAATCATTCCATGTTATGGAAAAAGAGTTGGAGAAGGAATACGGAAAGGAGCAGGCTGAGAAATGAAGAAAGAAGAGTTGTTTGCCAAGCTCCGCAAAAATACGCATGATCAGTTTGATATGCCTGATTTGCAGATCAACGCTTTGAAATATGCAGACACGCTGCAGGAGTTTATCAAGATGACTGAATCTTCAGGCGGAAAAGTCAAGCGTCTGAAAAAAGATGCTGACCTGAATGCAGCCATCAAGGAGACTTATCCGGATGCGAAGGTGATAGCCAGCAATATTCCCGGCATTCATGCCGACAAGAATCCTGACACAGTAGCTGAGGCCAAGGACTTGAATAATACCGATGTCGGTGTCGTTCGTGGCACAGTGGGCGTGGCAGAGAATGCGTGTGTCTGGATACCACAGACCATGAAGGAAAAGGCAATATGTTTTATCTCCGAAAATCTGGTCATCCTTCTGGATGAGGCCGATGTGGTCAACAATATGCATGAGGCTTATGCCCGCATAGACATGAGCAACTATGGTTTCGGGACTTTTATCAGCGGTCCGAGCAAGACGGCTGATATCGAACAGGCGTTGGTTATGGGCGCACAGGCTGCAAGGTCAGTCACCGTGTTTCTGCTCTCATAACTTTCTGTTTTTCATATCTTTCAATCTATGAATAGCCTTTGCCTTTCAATCGGGTAAAGGCTATTTGTTTCTTTCACTAAAGATGGGTACCAATATCCACCATAATGGTATACCAAAATGGTACATATTGGTGCACCATTATCCACCATTTTGGTTTGCCTTGATTACTTTCCCTAACTTTGACTTTCACCTATCCCGAGAGTTGGAATCCTAACTATCTGGTTATCGGTGGATATTGTCAAGGCGATAATAAATAGACATTTCGGTTGAACTTGTCATTCGCAAGGTCAACCGGAATGTCGTTTCACACCCGGAAAATCATTTCTTCATATACGGATCAGTCCCCAATACTGTTTGGGCGGCATGTTTGGCTTTCTTCCTTAGTGCACTCATGTCATCTCCAAGATCACCATAGCAGAGTGCGACGCCCATACGGCGTCCGACATGAGCTTCAGGTTTTCCGAAAATTCGGATGCGGGTACGGTCACTCTTCAAGGCATCGGTCAGATGATAGTCCAGCGGTTTCTTCGATTCGACCGGTGACAGAATGACTGCGCTGCAACCGATGTGCTCGAGGTGGATGGCAGGGATAGGCCAGCCCATGATGGCACGCAGGTGCAGTTCGAACTCACTCAGATTAGTGGAATGACTGAGGGTGACCATGCCGGTATCATGAGGCCGAGGACTTAACTCAGAGAAGACGACTTCACCTTGTTTTGTCAGGAAAAATTCGACACCCCAGATGCCGTATCCCGTCAGTGCTGCCGTGACCTTGTCAGCCATGTGTCTGGCTTTCTGAAGGGCTTCCTCGGGAATGTCAATTGCCGGTTGCCAACTCTCCCGATAATCTCCACCTTTTTGGATATCCTCTATAGGAGGGCAGAAAAGAGTAGGGCCGTTTTTCTGAGTCACCGTGAGGAGGACAAATTCAAGTTGGAAATCGATCAATTCTTCGATGATCACTTCCCGGATATCTCCGCGTCCTTCCTCCATGGCATCCTTATAGGCAGTTTCCAGTTCCTCCTCATTGTGGACATAACTCTGACCGTGTCCGGAAGAAGACATCAGGGGTTTGACGACGCAGGGGAATCCGATTTCTTCTGCACCTGTCTTAAATTCCTCATAAGTTTTGGCGTAGACATACTTTGCCGTCCTGACGCCCAGCTCATGGGCAGCAAGATCCCTGATGGCGCGACGGTTCATCGTATAGTTGACTGCACGAGCCGACGGCACGACCTGGATGCCCTGTTTTTCGAAGTCAAACAGGCATTCCGTCCGTATGGCTTCTATTTCCGGAACGATGATATCCGGGTGATGCTTTTTTACGGCAGCTTTCAAGGCTTTACCGTCAAGCATACTGAAGATATCCCGTTCATCAGCGACCTGCATGGCGGGTGCATTGTCATACCTGTCACATGCGATCACATAGAGGCCCGCTCTTTTGGCGGCAATTGTGAATTCCTTGCCCAGTTCACCTGAGCCTAAAAGCATAATTCGTTTCATTGCATATATAGAGATGGATAAATCCGTTGATGGGTTATTGAGTGTTGAAGATTCTTGGAAATGGTTCTGTTATAAGCTCTTTCTGTCTGGTATGGGTAGGGGGGTAATTCTTGTTGCTCTCAGAAATATGCGGTCATACTGACTTGTCAGTTCTCGGACAATAACATCTTCTGAATGGCCGATTATTCCGTCTTTCCCATAATGAGTGGTTTCAAGACCTGTTGCCATTCCGGAGTGATGGCGAGCCTGCGAAGGTCTTTCTCGATGATGCTCATCATCACTTCCGAATTGATACTGCGGTGATAGGCAAGATCATCAAGAGGGTGGACTTCTGTGCCGAACAACCCGTAATACTCCCTCAAGAGGACTTCATCAGGTACAGGCAGCAACTGCAGAAGGTGCTTGAAATAATGCTCCTGCTGCTCTGTGAAGAGGTCCGGGGATTGCCCGAGCCTGATCAGAATGTCCTGTAATTCCTTAGAGAACTTGTCCATGTCTGTTCTTGCCGTACATGATATCGTAATATTTCTGGTAATCGCCGGAGGTGACCTCTTCTATCCATTTCTGGTTGTCCAGGTTCCATTCGATCGTCTTCTTGATACCATCGGCGAATTTTGTCTCAGGATACCACCCGAGTTCTGCTTTTGCTTTAGAAGGGTCGATGGCATAGCGCTGGTCATGCCCGAGGCGGTCAGCAACGTGTTCGATCAAGTCATCGTTGATCCAATCGATATTGTCGGCACCAAACTGTTTCCTGGCTGACTCGTGAAGAATATGACGCAGTGAAGGTTTGGCAGCCATCAAGTCATGGATCGTCTTGATAATGAGTTTGACAATATCAATATTTTTCATCTCATTGTGTCCGCCGATATTGTAGGCCTGTCCGTCACGGCCGTTCCTGACAACGAGGTCGATAGCTTTGCAATGGTCGTCTACATATAACCAGTCACGGACATTCAGGCCTTCACCATAGACCGGGAGTTTTTTGCCTTCCAGCACATTGTTGATCATCAGGGGGATCAGTTTCTCAGGAAACTGGTACGGTCCGTAGTTGTTGGAACAGCGGGTGATGGTGCAGGGCATGTGGAAAGTGTCGTGATAAGCCCGGACGACAAAGTCAGCACTGGCCTTGCTGGCAGAGTAAGGACTGTGAGGTCCCAGTGGCGTCTGTTCCGTGAAATATCCCGTAGCACCGAGAGATCCATACACCTCGTCAGTGGAGACCTGATGGAAACGTTTTCCTGCTTTCCACGTCGGATAACCTTTGTCATCCTTTCCTGTCACCCAAGCTTTCCTGGCTGATTCCATCAGATTCTGGCATCCCAGAATATTGACGTTAAGAAAGAGTTGTGGGTTTTCGATCGAACGGTCGACATGACTTTCTGCGGCAAAGTTGATGACGTAGTCAATGTCATTCTCAGTAAATAACTTGTTGGTCAGGACGGGATCACAGATATTACCCTTCACGAAGAAACACCGTTTGTTGTCAATATCGTCTTTAATTGTACCGAGGTTACCTGCGTAAGTCAGGGCATCGAGGATAATGATCTTGATTTCATCATCTTTGTATTTCTTCAACAGGTACTTGATAAAATTAGACCCGATGAAACCTGCAGCTCCTGTAACTAAATAAGTTTTCATATTATTATGTTTTAGTTTTATCACTGTTATATATTAAGGATGAACAATTGATTTATAGTCTGCTATGATTTTCTCCCAAGGTGATCACCTCGCAATCCGTAAATTTACTGCCCTCGATGGTCAGTCTGACCATTGTCCGTTCTTTTTGCCAACCGGTAGTTCCGGCAGCCCCCGGATTGATATGAAGGAGGCGGAGTGTTTTGTCGTATTTAATTTTCAGGATATGGGAGTGTCCGTCGATGAAGAGTTGGGGCGGGCTGGCAAAGAGTGTCCCTCTGATGCTTTTGTCATAATTCCCGGGATAGCCGCCGATGTGCTTGATAAGAACATCCACGTCTTCGCATTTGAACCGGAGGATCTTGGGATATCTCAGTCGGAGTTCGTTGCCGTCACAGTTTCCGTAGACAGCGCGGAATACCGGTTTCATGGCTTCGAATTTATCAGCGAGTTCTACAGAGCCGATATCTCCGGCATGCCAAATCTCATCGCAGTCACCGAAATATTTCTCATACCGGTCATCCCAATAACTGTGGGTGTCACTGATGATTCCGATTTTCTTCATAGTCAACAGATCTTATCCGGTTCATCTTCTTTTCTGTCCAACTTCTGTCGGATGAATTCTCCTATAAAGTCAGCTGTAGCTTTTATGCCTAGAATGGAGGAATTGATGCACAGGTCATAACTTGTGCTGTGTCCCCATTTCTTCCCGGTATAGAAGTCGTAATAGTTTGCCCTTTCACGCTCCTCTTCCTTGATATATTTGCGGGCGGCATCCGCCTTGATGTCCATCCGCTTGCAGACCCGCTTGATCCGGGCTTCGAGATAAGCGGTGATGAAGACATTGACGGTATTCTTGTGGTCTCTCAGAAGGTAATCGGCAGTCCTGCCGACAAAGACACAACTTCCCTTTTCCGCGGCTTTGCGGATGACATCACTTTGAAACCGGTATACGTCTTCCTGAGGATTAGTCGTATTGCCCCCACTGATGAAAGGCATTTGAAAATGGAGCAGGTTCCCGAAGATTCCTTTATGCTCGTCATTCTCTTCAAAATATTTCTCGCACAGTCCGCTTTCCTTTGCGGCCAGATTGAGAATCTCCTTATCGTAAAAAGTGCAGTGAAACTGATTGGAGAGGATCTTAGCGATAGTCCTTCCGCCACTTCCGATCTGTCTTCCAACGTTGATGATTATCTTTTCGTCATCCATAAATTCTATATTAATAAATTTCTTTCATGATACTTCTCTCATTTCTCCTTAGATGTCCCGTTATCAGAAACTACTTGGGCAGTAGCCCCGGCAGTTCTGCGATATTTGCGGATTTGGTATATGAGGACAGATGCAGCTGAAATAGATGCGATGAGGTCTGCAGAAGGAAGAGCAAACCAGACACCATCCAAACCGAAATATTTAGGCAGGATAAGCAGTAGTGGCAGCAAATACAACAGTTGTCGGGACATGGAAAGGAATATGCTGATTTTCACTTTCCCCAGACATTGGAAAAAGTTACTGGTGACCATTTGAAATCCGATGATCGGGAACATCAACTGATTGATTCTGATACCCTTTGAAGCCATTCTGATGAGCGTCGGGTCAGTAGAGAACATCCGGGCACAGTACTGTGGGAGGAATTCGCCTATTAACCAGCCTGTGCACATGACCCCGGTAGCACCGTAAATGGCATATCTCAGGACCCTGAACAACCTGTCATGGAGTTGGGCACCATAGTTGTAAGCTGCAATAGGCTGCATGCCCATATTGAGTCCAAAGACGATCATGAGGAAGACGGTAGAGATACTGTTCGCAATACCATAAGAACCAACGGCAAAGTCACCACCGTAACGTTCGAGTTGATTGTTCATGAAAATGACAATGATGCACGCACAGGTATTCATGAGGAAAGGCGATATGCCGATACTGAGGATCAGTTTGACCAGTTTCCCTTCCAGTTTGTATATTCCTTTTTTAAGGTGCAGGAGTTCTCTCTTTCTGGACAAGAGCCGCATCTGCCATACCAGTGAAATGGACATGGATATCAATGTGGCACAGGCTGCTCCCCGTATTCCAAAATGTAGCCACCAGATAAAGAGCATATCCAAAAAAATATTCATGCCTACTGTAAGCATGGTGGCGAACATGGCCTGTTTCGGTTTGCTGGCTGCACGCAGGACGGCATTCATGCCATAATACATCTGTGAAGCGGCATTGCCGATGAGAATGATCTGCATGAAACTCCTGGCGTAGGGGAGGGTAGCGTTACTGGCGCCGAAGAAGCGCAGACAGGGATTGAGGAATATCAGGCAGATTGCGCTGACGCTCAAACCGATGATTAAATTGAGGATAACAGTGTTTCCTAACAACTTTTCTGCGGTATGATAGTCTTTCTGACCGAGTTTGATGGAAATAGATGTCGAAGCACCTATTCCGACTGCAGCTCCAAAAGCTGTAGTAAGGTTCATGAAAGGAAGGGTGATTGCGAGTCCGGAAATAGCTAAAGGTCCTACGACTTGACCGATAAAAATACGGTCGATGATGTTATAGAGCGAAGAGGCTACCATGGCAATGATTCCCGGCAAGGCGTATTGCAATAGCAATCTTCCTATGGGGCGTGTTCCTAATTCCAGTGTAGCTTTCTTGTTGTCGTAGTTCTTTTCCATTTCTGTTTTCTTTATATTGTATTGCAGCAGTCGGACTATCATCGAAATAGTCATTCCCTAGACTGTCCGAGAGCCTTGTATTAATTAATGAATGTAATCGTCTTTTCTTCTAAAAATTGTCAATAAGGTAGACCTTTACACTCTTGTTATCCATCTGTTTTTATCATACGTGTGCAAAGGTACTAAATTTTTGTGAAACGGATTGATTAAGGCCATGAATTTAAAGGATATCCCATTGATTTTGAGTGGAAAAAGTACTATGGAATAAGTTTGACCGTTTATTTGAATCATCTTGTTTTCAAATCATGAAAACCACTGGAAAAGGAGTTAGTTTTCGAAATGGACTTCAACTTCCTCTTTTTAAGTTATACCAGCATTAAAAAGAGTGTATTATTTTGGTGATTTGCAGTATTTATGCTATTTTTGTACTCCACTAAGCAATCATTTCGAGGATCATGAAAAGATATCTGTTTTTGCTCTTATTATTGGATTTTGCCTTTTTTCATTTAATGGCGAGTCCTCTTAGACTGTCCAAGGTAGGCTATCCCGGGGGCAAGACATATCTTTATCGCCTTTATCTGACAGATAAATGCCATTCTTCTTATTCACTGACTCATCCTGAAGTCTATCTTTCAAAACGGTCTTTAGAGCGCCGTGCCAGGCAGCATCTTACTGTAGACAGTACGGATCTTCCCGTTTCTCCGGTTTATCTAGCTGCACTTCACGGGTGTGGCATAGAGGTCGTCGGGAAGAGCAAATGGAACAATACAGTTCTGATTCGAGTACATTCCCAGAAAACCCTGAAGTTGATCAGCAATCTGCCGTTTATACGGAAAGAGAAGAAAGTCTTCACCTCCCCGGATTCTCTCACGATTCGACTCCGCTCAGGATTCCAGAAAGAATTCAACAGTTGGGAGACCGATACAAAAGATGAATACGGGGCGACACAGTCACAGGTGGAAAATCTGAAAGGCATTCAACTCCATCATGCCGGTTTCCGCGGAAAAAGTGAGTTGATCGGTGTCATTGACGGAGGATATATGAATGTGGATAAGATCCCTGCTTTTAGCAATATCCATATCGTAGGGATGGCAGACTTCGTGATTCCGAGGTCCCAGAATCTTTTTAAGGAAATAGAGCACGGTACGATGGTCCTTTCCGCTATGGCCGTAAACATCCCCCATTATTATATAGGTACGGCTCCAGAAGCTTCTTATCTCCTGCTTCGTTCAGAGGATTCTCAGACTGAAAGTCAGGCTGAGGAGGATTATTGGGCTCAGGCAGCTGAATATGCAGATTCTGTCGGTGTAGATGTCATCAACGGCTCTTTGGGGTATCATGATTTTGATGATTCTACCCAGAACTACAGGTATGCTGATCAGGATGGGGAAACGGCCCTCATCTCACGTACGGCTTCTATGCTTGCAGGTAAAGGGATTATCTTGGTCAATAGCGCCGGGAACGACGGTATGGGCACTTGGAAGAGAATCAGTTTCCCGGCTGATGCCCGTGATATCCTTACAGTAGGTGCAATTAACCCTAGTGGTGTCAATGCCCCTTTCAGTTCGATAGGACCTACGGCCGACGGGAGAATCAAACCTGACGTGATGGCTTTCGGGAGTCCTACGGAGGTCGTTACAGGACATGGGGCAATTCTCAATGATATGGGGACGTCTTTCGCTTCTCCGCTTATAGCTGGCATGGTGGCGTGTCTCTGGCAGGCTCTGCCGGGTAAAACGGCTTTGCAAATCATAGACTTGGTCAAGAGGAGTTCGGACCGCTATACTCATCCTGACAATGTCTTCGGCTATGGGGTACCGGACTTCTGGAAAGCTTACCAACTGGGTAAGGGAAAACCTCAATGAATCTTCAAACCAATGGAGAAACTCACAGAAGACACAAACTGGCCTTTTTCTCCTGACATCTAAAAACGAAACAATGCAGAAACCTTTGACATTATATGAACTCAATTGTCTGGTCCGGGATCTCATAGACTTGAAGATGCGGGATTCTTACTGGGTGCAGGCTGAATTGTCCCAGGTCAGGGAGGTCAGCCATAATTGCTATATGGAACTGATCCAAAAAGATAAGGCCTCGAATACACCTATCGCCCGCGCTGCTGCAAAATGCTGGCGCTCTACATGGTTGTTGCTTGGACCGGCTTTTGAGCGGATCACAGGACAAACTCTGCATGCCGGGATGAAAGTGCTCTTGCAAGTCAAGGCGCAGTTTCATGAAAATTATGGTTTCTCGTGGATAGTGGAAGACATTGACCCTGATTATACGCTTGGGGATATGGCAAGGAAGCGCCAGGAGATCATCCGGCAACTGAAGGAGGAAGGGGTGCTGGAACTTCAGAAGGAATTGCAGTTGTCTCTTTTTGCACAGCGTATAGCGGTCATTTCCAGCGGTGGTGCTGCGGGCTATGGCGATTTCTGTCACCAACTGTCAGATAATGCCTTTGGCTTCTGGTTTGAAACAGAGTTGTTTCAGGCTACCATGCAGGGCGAAGGCGTGGAAAAGAGTATCATTCAGGCTTTGAATGCCATATTCGTGCGCCAGGATGCTTTTGATGCCGTGGTCATCATTCGTGGTGGCGGTGCAACAAGTGACCTCTCAGGTTTTGATACTTTGGAGTTGGCAGAAAATGTAGCCAATTTCCCTTTGCCTGTCATCACAGGGATCGGACACGATAGGGACGAAAGTGTTCTGGACATCGTCTCTTATGCCCGGGTAAAGACACCTACGGCGGCAGCAGATTTTCTGGTCGATCATCTGCAAGAGACCTATAACAGGATAGAGGAAGCGAGTGAAAGAATAACGGATCTGGTCCAGCGCCAGTTGCAGATGGAGAAGTTGAGGCTCAACCGATTGTCAGAACAGATTCCTTCCTTGTTCTTGGTGGTCAAAACCAAACAGGAAAGTCGGTTGGACCGTTTCCGCCTGCGCCTTTTGACGGCTTCAAGACAATTATCCGATAGGGAGAAGCAGCGTGTCGATAACTGTGCCCAACGCCTGCCTGAGATCCTCTTGCGGAAAATAGAAAGGGAGCAGCACCGGCTTCAACTCCTTGACCAAAGAATAAGTTCGGCAGACCCTCAACAACTTCTTCGACGCGGATACAGTATTACCCTCTATCATGGGAAAAGTGTCCGGGATGCGGCAGGTCTGAAGAGTGGGGACGAACTGGAGACGAGGTTGTCCAAAGGTGTCGTCAAGTCTATCGTAAAATGAACTTGGGTTTCTTGTTTTTCTAATTCGGTTTTTAAATTACAGATTTTATCATGGCAAAAAAAGAAACGACTATAAAGTATGAAGAGGCAGTCCGCCAGTTGGAGGAAATCGTCAATAAGATGGAAAATGATGAATTGGATATCGATTCGCTGACAGACCAACTTGAAAAGGCTAGAAAACTCATTAAGTTGTGTAAGGACAAATTGACCAAGACTGATAAAGATATCCATCAGATCCTGGATGAAGACTGATAGCTGGATCTCAAAACTTATCCGTGAGTTTAGAAACAGAGCAGACGGCAGTTGCTCTTTGTGAGATGAAGAATCAATCGTTCTCCTCCTGATTCATAACGGGTTATTGGCAAAAACAGACCTGTTACAATCTGTATATTCCGGGGAAATTTTATGGATTCTTTTCTAAATAGTTGCAAATTATTAAAGATTTTCGTACTTTTGCAATAAACTATAACATAGAACGTTTAAATCAGTGTGATTATGAAAGATTTAGATTGGGCTAACTTGTCGTTTGGTTATCTTCCAACCGACTACAATGTTCGCTGCTATTATCGCAACGGGAAATGGGGAGAAATAGAGGTTTGCTCCGATGAAGACATTAAAATTCATATTGCAGCAACATGTCTGCACTATGGTCAGGAGGCTTTTGAAGGATTGAAGGCTTACCGTTGTCCTGATGGCAAAGTCCGTGTCTTTAGAATGGATGAGAACGCAGCCCGTCTGCAAAGTACTTGTAGAGGCATTATGATGCCTGAGGTCCCGACGGAACTTTTTGAGGAGATGGTGAGAAAGGTCGTGCGTCTGAATCAGGAATACGTCCCTCCTTATGAGAGTGGGGCCACGCTATATGTCCGTCCTTTATTGCTTGGTTTGACTCCTCAGATAGGAGTGCATCCTTCAACAGAATATGTGTTTCTGATTCTGGTCACACCTGTTGGACCTTATTTTAAGGGTGGATTTTCTACTAATCCGTATGTCATTATCCGTGAATATGACCGATCTGCACCTCTGGGGACCGGTATCTATAAAGTCGGCGGCAATTATGCTGCTTCCTTGAAAGCTAACAGTATTGCCCATCAGAAGGGTTATGCCTGTGAGTTCTATCTGGATGCCAAGGAAAAGAAATACATGGATGAATGTGGTGCTGCCAATTTCTTCGGTATTAAGAATAATACCTATGTAACACCGAAGAGTACCAGTATTCTGCCTTCCATTACCAATAAGAGCCTGTGCCAGTTAGCTGAAGATATGGGAATGACCGTCGAACGCCGGAAAATCCCTGAGGAGGAGTTGGCTACGTTTGATGAGGCTGGAGCATGTGGTACGGCTGCCGTCATTTCACCTATTTCATATATAGATGATCTGGAAACGGGAAAGCGCTATAACTATGGAGAGAAACCGGGACCGGTCTCTACCAAATTGTATGATACCCTCCGTGGTATACAGTATGGTACGATTCCTGATAAGCATCACTGGACATTCGTCGTGATAGACTGACCTCTATTTTGAATACGTGAGTTCTACGAAAGTTGATGATGAAGGGAATGATTCTGATTCATTGACGGTATACTGAGGTGTATTCGCCGAACGTACGTCAATAGCTTAATGTTGTATATTTGTGCCTGCCAAATCTTTTGGTAGGCATTTTTTGTATGATCCGGTTAAAATCTCTACCTTTGCAAAGAGAACATTCTATACAATGGGAAAAGGAAAATTAGCGAAATTTGCAGAGATGGAGACATTCAGGAATGTCTTCCAGTATCCTTATTCAGTTTTGGAAAAGGTCCCGTTTGAAATGAAGGGGCATTGGAGAGAGATGTATTTTCACAATACGCGCCCTATCATATTGGAACTGGGTTGCGGTAAGGGTGAATATACGGTCGAATTAGGCCGGCTTTTCCCGCAGGTCAATTTCATCGGGGTCGATATCAAAGGTGCACGGATGTGGACGGGCGCCCGGAAAGCACTTGAGGATGGATTGGAAAATGTCGCTTTCTTAAGGACGAACATCGAAATGATTGACCGCTTCTTTGATCAGGATGAAGTACAGGAGATATGGTTGACTTTCAGTGACCCTCAGATGAAGAACGCCCGTAAGCGACTGACAAGTTCTTATTTCCTGAACCGTTACCGGAATTTCTTAATGGATGGAGGTCTTATCCATCTGAAAACAGACTCGAATTTTCTTTTCACCTATACCCGGGAGTTGGTGCGCGCCAACCGGTTCGATGTGCCCTTTGCAACTCAAGATCTTTATCATGAAAAGGGACTTGACGATGCAACTCAGAAAATACTCGGGATACAAACTTATTATGAGAAGATGTGGATCGAGCGGGGTATACCTATTAAGTATATGAAATTCCAACTGCCCCATAAAGGAATCATCCAGGAGCCTGATGTAGAGATTCCCTTGGATGATTACCGGAGTTATAGGCGTGACAAGCGGAGCACCCTGGATTACAGTAAGTGACCTCCCTTTTTGTCCTTTAATAAGTTACAGGGAAAACATAGAATATCCGGTCTTCATCATCGTCATACATCCATTGGTCGAAGACAACATTTGAAGACAAGGCTTTTAATCTGAGCGTATGCTCACCCGAGGGAAGGTAGACCGGTATTGTGGTAACGGTCTGTCCTCTGAGTTGATCAGCGAGGGTGGTAGTGGTCGTCACATATTTGAGTGTATTCCCATCGATATTGACGGAATAGGAATAGTCCTTGCCGGGAATGGTGGCTATTCTGATCACCCCGGAATCATCGGAGATATTATCGTTTCTGAAATTAAAAGTCAACTCACCGTTTTGTGGTACTTCTACTGCTTCATTGCTATGCCCTAACAGAGGGATGATCGTCGTACCGTACGTTGCATTCGTATAGGAATTGGCATTCAACGCTACGACTTGGTCCAGTTCTGCTGCCAGAGGTTGCAGGTCTTCATTCCGTTCAGTATGGTATTGCAGAACTTGCTTGTCGGTCAGTTTTCCCGGGAGATCAGGTGCGCTGACAGTCGGAAAGTCTGGGTACTCCTTGTTCAGTTTCTGGATTTGTTGATAGGCTTCTAAACTGTTGGCTGCTGCCTCCAGCGCTTCCGTATCTTGGAAGAACAGTCCTGGGCGAGCGATATGCCTGGCGTCTTGAGCTTCCAGATTCATTTTCGTGGTGTAGGCAGAGACGAGTATCGGATATTTGATATTCGCGAAATAGGCTTCTTGCTTTTCCTGCGGGACCAGATAATCCTCATGTTCCAAGCGTTTGGCCAAATCCTCCCAAGTTGCGATATATCGGTCCAGTTCGTTTCCGAATTCACCTGTATTGAAATCTGCTTTATCCAGAAATTCCGGTTTGCAGATTCCTGTAAGCCGATAATATTCGGTCATTAGCGGCAGAAGTTTGGCACCAAGAGTGCTGCCGAATTGTAGAGACAACCATTGCTGATAATTGTCGGTCAGGCGATTAGCGTTGGTGTAAGTGGGATTCCATGCCATATTGAAGAAAAGATCGAGATTATAACTGGCAGCATAGGGCATATGAATGGCTGCAATCCATGTCTTTCGGTCTTGAATCTGCTTGAGAAATTCCAATACATAACCGGGTTGTTTCTTTGTGATGTCCAGAGGGTGGTCTCTATCCTGCACATAGGCGAGCGGGAGGATGGAAGGATTCTTGATGTTGAATTCATCTTCTACGGAAATACCGTATTTGGCTGCCAAACTGTGGAAGGACTTACTGTTGAAAGAATGTCGTCCACCGTCATTTGTCACGACCAGATCACCTTTCAGACGGAGAAGCAATTTGAGGATATTTTCATAATCGTTGTTGTCAGAAGCAGTTTCCTCTTTTGGCAGGACCATGATGCCGCGTCTGGCAACAGCCGGTGATTGAATGGTCTGGAATCCTGATTTCATAATCAGGTATTTCTGTCTCGTCGGGACAATGTCTGAAAGATCTGCCCACGGGGATACACCTGCCATCTGAGATAACTCCAGAATACCATAGGCCGTACCTATGCCGTCACTGCCGACAATAATGATTTTCTTCCGCCGGTTGCCGATATAGAAACTTTCTTTTCGGGTAATAAATTTCTTGATCGGGACGAGGTCTTCGCCCAGGTTCTTGAATTCTTTATTGGAAGCTTTGTCTAGTTGGTAGATTTCTATGGTCGAGTTGTCTTTTCGCTCTGCCCGTCGTCCAGTTACAGACTTCATGTCTTGGCTGAACAGATCTACTGCTGTCTGAACGACCGGTGAGACTTTTTTCTGAAGGTTATAACTTACTGCCTGACTGCCATTAAACCAAACAACGTCTTGGGCTTTCATGCAAGTGCAGGACAAAGAAGAGGTGATTAGTATCGAAAGAATATATTTAATTTTCATCAATAATTTCCAAATGTCTTTTTCTAATTCTTCACAAAGGTAGACAAATTCAGACGGTTTCAGAAATATTTTAGTTTTTATTTGTATTTTACACCTTTTATTGATAAATTTGCATAAAGAGAAAACTGGTTGATAGGGTATCAGGGCGTGGGTATCGTCTTTTACGGCACCGAAGTTCCAGGGCTTTCAGAAATCTTATGATGGGTCATAGCTATAGGACCTGGGATTTTAGCATGAATGTGCAAGGCTGGTTTTCTGAATTCTCAGTCCTAATGTGACAGATGTAGTCAATACATTCAAAATGTTCAAGAAGTTATTCAAACGAAAGAAATTTAATAATATGAATTTATATCCGAAATTAATTAAAGACGCTTTAGCCACTGTGGTCTATCCAGGAACGAAGAAAAATCTTTTGGAGAGTGATATGGTGGCTGATAATATTCGAATTGACGGCATGACGGTGTCCTTTTCACTGATTTTCCCGAGGGAAACTGACCCGTTTTTGAAATCGACGGTCAAGGCTGCGGAAGCGGCCATACACTATGCCATATCCCCGGAGGTACAAGTGACCATCACGACACAGTTTCTGTCGAAGAAAGCTCCCGATCCGGGGAAATTCTTGCCGGATGTGAAGAATATCATTGCCGTAAGTTCGGGAAAGGGTGGAGTAGGCAAGTCGACAGTAGCCGTAAATCTGGCTATCGCACTATCCCAACTTGGATATAAAGTAGGAATATTGGATTGCGATATTTTCGGTCCCTCTATCCCCAAGATGCTGGGACTTGAAGATGCTCGGCCTTATGGAGTTAAGAAAGACGGCCGTGATTTGATAGAGCCTGTCGATAAGTATGGCATCAAAATCCTTTCCATCGGATTCTTTGTCAATCCGGATACTGCTACGTTGTGGCGGGGAATGATGGCATCAAATGCGCTGACTCAGTTGATCCGCGATGCAGATTGGGGGGATCTGGATTATTTCATCCTCGACACGCCTCCTGGGACCAGTGATATTCACTTGACCCTCCTGCAGTCACTTGCTATTACAGGGGCTGTGATCGTCAGCACACCGCAAAAAGTAGCTTTGGCTGATGCCAGAAAAGGTATAGACATGTATCGCAATGATAAAGTCAATGTGCCTATTCTCGGACTGGTGGAGAATATGGCTTGGTTCACGCCTGCAGAACTCCCGCAGAATAAGTATTATATCTTTGGCAAAGAAGGGTGTAAGCACCTGGCAGAGGAGATGGGTGTACCCCTTCTCGCTCAGATTCCTATCGTCCAAAGTATTTGTGACAGTGGTGATGAAGGAAAACCGGCTGCCCTGAATGTGGATTCCATCACAGGCCGTGCCTTCATTACGTTCGCTCAAGCTGTCGTTACCGTTACAAACCGGCGTAATGAGAAAATGAAACCAACCAAAGTGGTTCAGGTAAAAAAGAAATGATAGCGTTGGGTTCTTTTAAGAGTCCTCTATTGTTTCTCGGAACATTTGGAAATGGATAGAATTGAATCTCTTATCATCGAACAATTAAGACTGGGTAATGAAAAGGCATACAAATATCTGTATGATCATCATTACCTGGTCTTATGTCATATCGCCTGTCAATATGTACATGATGATTACCTATCCGAAACGATAGTCAGTGATGTGATCTTCCATCTCTGGGAAATCAGATCCGACTTGCATATCGAGACCACTATTCGCAGTTATCTGGTCAGTTGCGTCAGAAACCGTTGTAGGGATTACCTGAAATCGCAATACCATCTCCATGAAATAAAATCTTCAGAGGATATTCCGCCTAATTTCTCCACTTGTTATTTGGAAAATCAAGATTATCCTTTAGGAAGATTGCTGGAAAAGGAACTGGAGAAGCAAATTAATCTGTCGGTCGACCGGCTACCGCCACAATGCCGGCAAGTTTTCAGATTAAGTCGCTTTGAGGGAAAACATAATCAGGAAATCGCTGACCAATTGGGCATTAGTATCAATACTGTGAAATATCACTTACGATATGCTTTGGCTTTTTTGAAGAAAGACCTGCAAAAATACCTTATTTTGGTATTATCTTTTATCCTATATTATTTTTTTTGAAAAAAAGAAGAGTTACACCTACCCCTATATCTATTTTAATCGTCTTGCAAGTATAAATATCAATGGAAAATCCAAACGATCATATAGAAGACTTGATGATCCGCCTTTTTGAAAATGACTTGGACTCGACTGGCCGGAAAGAATTGGAAGATTGGATAGCCCTCTCTCCCGAGCATCAAAAACAGTTCTATGATGAGCAGGAAATTTGGTTTTCTGTGGAGGATAGGCGTTTACAGTCTAAATACGATAAGGAAAAGGCATTTGAGTTGTTCCGTAAGCGTGTAGCTGCAGTTTCTCACGCCAAGTCCCATCAATTCAAGCGATGGATGAAATATGCGGCAGGGCTGGTGATTTTAGGGGTACTCGTATCTGCTGCCTTTTTCTATGGCAGAAATAAGATGACTGCACAATTTGCTGAAGTTGTGATAGAATCTCCGAGAGGAGGACTGAGCAAGATAAATTTACCGGATGGAACGAGTGTCTGGTTGAATTCCAATTCAAAGATAATTTATTCCCAAGGTTATGGGATTACAGACAGGAAAGTCCGGTTAGTCGGTGAAGGCTATTTTGAGGTAAAGAGGAATCAGAAGTTGCCTTTCAGCATCAGCTCAGGCAACTTGCTGATTCATGATCTGGGTACTCAGTTTAATGTCCGGAATTATTCCTCTGATGCGGAAGCCGAGATAACTTTGACAGAAGGTAAAGTGTCGTTCCAGGACTTACGGAACATAAAGACCGTATATTATCTGCAGCCTAACCAGAAGGCAGTGATTGCCAAGGCTAGTGGCATTGTCAAACTTAAAAATTGTGATGCAGTTGCGAATAGTCAGTGGACCACAGGCCAACTTATATTTGATGGACAGTCGATGCAATATCTGATCCAGACCTTGGAGCGGAGCTATAATGTTAAGATAAATGTTATGAATCCTGCCGTGATGAGATGTCATTTTTACGGTGATTTCTTGAGGCATGATCAAAGTCTGAATGAAGTCTTGAGGGCCTTGTCCTCAACTGGAAAGTTCAGATACCGTATACAAGGGAATCAGGTGACAATATACTGATAGTATCTATATTAATTATTTAAATGATTAAAACCATGAAAAAAGAAAAAGATGATTATTGAATAAAGGAGACAAAAATAGGAATGAGAAGATGTTGCAGATCTTCCCATTCGGTATCTCTAAACATTCTATGGATGATGGAATGGCTTGAGAATAATGCAAAGATAACATTTTTCTCATACCCTTTCTGATACTGTAAATAATTTAAATATTAATTTTTTAATTTTAATTTATTATGAATTACAAACACAAAGTGTTATTATTATTAGCTACCTTGTCGATTAGTATAGGAGCCTTTTCTCAGAATCTAAATCTAAGGTTCCAAAATATTACAGTTCGCAAGGCGATAATAGAACTTAAACAGAAAACAGGATATTCCTTTGTTTATGAAAGGGCAGATTTGGATACAAAGAAAAAGGTTACCGTCAATGCCCAATCTATAAATGAGGCAGTAAGACAAATTTTACAAGGACAGAACGCGACCTATGAAATTCAAGGAAAGTCAATTATTGTGAGGCATCGAATGCCGGGATCTACACAACCGAGGAGAGAGGATGTTCAACAGCAGAAATCCACTATTAAGGCTTCTGGTCGGGTAACTGACGAGAAGGGTGAACCTGTTATTGGAGCAACTGTCATGGAAAGAGGAACGAGTAATGGAACTGTTACAGATTTAGATGGTCGTTATTCTTTGGCTGTTCCAGAAGGAAGTGATTTGGAGATATCCTATATTGGTTATAAAAGTGCTGATTTTCGTGCAGGAGTGAGTAAGAGTATTGTCTTGGTAGAAAATTCTAGATCTTTAAATGAAGTTGTGGTCGTTGGATATGGGACTCAAAAGAAAGCAGATTTAACAGGGTCTGTTTCGAGTATTTCTATTAAAGATATGGGGGATCGACCTATTACAAATTCAACAACTTTACTTGAAGGAACTGCTTCTGGTGTTTATGCGTTACAAAAATCCGGCCAGCCGGGATCTGATGGTGCAGTAATTAATATTCGTGGTGTTGGAACATTAAATAATAGTGATCCTTTGGTTATAATTGACGGATTTCCAGGAAATATGAGTGATGTTGATGCCAGTGAGATCAGTTCTATTTCTGTTTTGAAGGACGCTGCATCAGCTTCAATTTATGGTAACCGTGCTGCAAATGGTGTTATTCTTATTACTACTAAAAAGGGTGCTGCAGGAAAAGCCAATGTATCTTATACTGGTTACTTTGGGATACAAAAAGCTACTCGATTACCCAAAACTCTAAACTCTTATCAATATGTTACTCTTTATAATGAAGCATGTCAAAATATGGGTATGAGTAATAAATATTCTGATGATGTAGTTGCAAAATATAAGGCTGGTACAGATCCAATGTATCCAAATAATAATTATTTTGATATTTATTATCATACAGCAAATATGCAGAATCATCGTGTCAATGTAAGTGGGGGGAGTGATAATTTCCAGTATGCTATAATGTTAGGTTATTTAGATCAAGATGGGATACTGGTAGATACGAAATATCGTAAAACTGATTTTCGTACGAATTTGGATTCATACTTTCTAAATAAGACTTTACGTTTTACTACGCGTTTTTCTGGTAATATGGGCACACAGATCCAGCCTACGGATCTTTGGAGTACCATTTGGTATTCTACTAATGCTCCTATTTTTCCATTAAAAGCTAATGATGGTATGTGGATGACAGTAAATGGTGAACGTAACTATTATGGTGAAGCTAAAGAGGGTAGCACAACTAACAACAAACGTTATAACTTTAATGGGCAAGTTGAGAGCGAATACAAATTCCTTGATGGCTTTAGCGTACAACTAACTTATGGATATAATGTTGAATTTGGAGATATAAATGCTTTTAATGCTAACGTCACTTTGGAAAACATGGATGGTTCGACTAAGAGTTTAGCGTCAAATCTTACAATTACTAATTCTACTAATACTCAATCTTTACTTACTGGATTATTAAAATATAATCATAGGTTTGGTATGCATACAGTTGGTGCTATGGCAGGTTATTCCGAAGAGTATTTTAGATGGAAATGGAATTCTGGCTATCGTTCTGGGTTTATTAATAATACACAACGTGAGCTCAATTTAGGAGATGCTTCTTCTCAAACTAATAATTCAGGAGATTATGATCTTGGTTTACAATCATTTTTTGGCCGTTTAAATTATAATTATGACCCGTTGGCGGAATTAATTTAGTGCGTATTTAATTCTACCGATGGGCTTGCCATTAATGTAATTCATATATTGAGAAACGGTTAGCGCACTGATTTTGCCAATTATTCTGGCAAACAAGCCGTTTG
>NZ_JAMXLY010000038.1 GCF_024054555.1 Segatella cerevisiae
TGATATAGATAGCTGGGATTCATTTTACTATTCTTTTGTTGTGATAAACCAAAGGTAGCAAAAAAACCTGGCTATCTTCTTTTTTAGTCGTATTTTAATTTACACCTACGCATTTGTCGGATGAACCTTATAAATTCTGTTATTAGAACAATAGAATAGGACATTGAGCCTCATTCTGTAAGCAAAGGTATCGCTTTTTTTATAAACTATTATAATTTAACCGTCTTTTATGCTAATTCTTATAGAAATATGTAAGGGACATTATCGGTCAGACCGTAAAAGAGTGTCAATACTTCTTGCGGATAATAGTTTGATAGTATTGTGGCGAATAACTGATGTGGACATTCGGTATTTCGAAATAGATAAGAAGCAAAATGCTGCATAATGGTGTACCATTATGCAGCATTTTGGTCCACCATTATGCAGCATATTGGTATTCTCATATATAGAAGGATTTAGCCGGTTCTATTAGGAGTGAGTTTATAGGCCTTATTAATGCTTTCAGGTTGGTCTCCGTTGATAAGTTTTATAGGAAATATGGTGGAGGATAACACTCTTCAGGGAATTCATGTGGAAAAGGTTAACGATTGGGACATTAAGGGATCCTGTTTAAAAGCACTCAACTGTCTTTTGACGTCTCGATAGTTGAGGGCATAAAAAAGGTGGGCAATTTCTTCGAATTATGTTAGAGATTGTCCACCGTCTTCTCGCTTCACACTTAAAAGTTAGTGAAGTTTCCTTTTTTTGCCTTTACCTGATAGAGTAGAGGTGGAATTCATACTGTCAGCACTTTCATATGCTGGAATACGCTTTCCTTTCTTTGCCTTTTTCGGCTTTTTATTACCTGCTGCACCCATAATGAATTATTTAATAAATTAGACAACTAATTATGGAGTAGACTGTCACCAGTAAACTTTCAACAGGGGCAGTTTGCTCGAAAACACCGCAAAGATATATAAAATTTTCGAAACTTGTGCAAGTGTTTAAAAAAATGCTTGAAAAAGACCATTCGGAACAAGAAAAATCAGACGATCAGATGATAGATACCACCTGCAAGTTCCCTCACCACACCTTTCAGTTCCAATTCGAAGAGCAGGGCTGTGAGTTTGCTGATCGTTATCCCCGTACGGATCGTCAGGAAATTGATTTGAAGATCATTTTTCTCTTTCAGGGCATTGACAATCGTCTGCTCCTCAGGTGAAAGTTCCGGGAATATCTGTCGCTCTATGCCTTGATGCTGAGCCTTTTCGATTTGGGCGTCCGTCTGCCACCCCATTGCCTTTACAAAGTCTTCCGCGCTCGTGATGAGGCCTGCGCCGTTGTCTCTGATCAACTGGTTGCAGCCGGCAGAGTAAGGCGCGTCTATAGGACCCGGGAAGGCGAAGACATCCCGCCCGTAACTTTGTGCGATGCCGGTCGTAATCAATCCTCCTCCTTTTACCGCACTCTCCACGAGGATGGTTGCATCAGACATCCCGGCAATGATCCGGTTACGGCGCACAAAATTGATCTTTTCCGCGCGCGTCTGCGTGAGGAATTCTGTGATGAGTCCGCCTTGTAAAGTCATTTTGTTGGCTGTGTCGCGATGAGAGGAAGGATAAAGCGTGTCCAATCCGTGTGCCAGCACGCCTATGGTCTCATACCCGTTATCCAAGGACTGCCGGTGAGCATTGATGTCAACGCCATAAGCCAGTCCGCTGACGACCAGCACATGAGGGCATAATGTTCTCAGGTTTGACAGGAACCGGCGGATAATATCCTCTCCATAAACGGTACAATGACGTGTTCCGACGATGGAGATGATCCGAGCGGAATTCAGATCGGCAGTGCCCTTATAGAACAAGACCAGCGGAGCGTCATCCGCGTTTTTCAGTCGTTGGGGATAACCGGGATCGTTCAGCGTGAAGACCCGGATGCCGTGAGTCTCATCATATTCAAGTTCTGCCTCCGCCCGTTTCAAAGGTTCTTCCAAATGTTGGAGAGCCGTGATGAGATGTTCCGAAGCGTCGGGAATCACTTTCCTGATCGCGTTCCGATGCTTCACAACTGCCGAGGCAGAGCCGAGTTTGCGATAAAGCTCCAAGAGTCCTGCAAGAGAAAAATAGTTAAGTTGAGTAAGGGCTATGGCATTCAACTTCTCTTGACGATTGTCCATCAAGCCTCTTTCTTAGGGATAAAAGGCGTAAGCGCGCGGTCATATTCCGGACTATAGCCTACCTTTCCGTTGATCAGGACGACGAGATCCGTTACGGCTCTCAGGCAGAGTCGGTTGTCACTCTCCCGATAGATATCTTGATGGAAAGCAAAACAAGGTCCTTTTCGTTCAACCCAGAGTTTGGATATCATAATATCGTCACAGCGGAGCGGTGCTTTATAGCGGAGTTCAACACGGGCGACTACGGCATCTATGCCTTTTTCGTGCATATCCCTGAAACTTACTCCCGTTTTTGTCAGGAGTCTGTGGCGGGTATGCTCCAGGTAATGCAGATAATTGGCATTGTTGACGATACCTTGAATGTCACATTCATAATCACGAACTTCTATCTTTGTTTCAAACGTATAGCACATAATGTTTTATTCATTTATGGGACGATGCCCGTTTATTAATATAATTACGGAAGGAAGTTTATTTTATTGTTTTTGAGAAGGATAATTTGACCTTTCAGTCTTCTTTCTTCAGATACTCATAGCCTATCCTGCAGCGCAAGCACTCTTTTTTGTCACAGTACTCCTTTTTCAGTTGGATCAGCGCTTGAGAGTCACCAGCATTCTGGACGTCAAGTCCCACCCTGTGCCAGGTCGTCACAATACTGTTGGTCTCTGCCTTCAAGCCTTCCAAAATGTCGAAAGCACGGTCGCAGAGTGTGTCGTCTCCCCGATGGCGGCCATAGGCGAAGAGCATCGGTACTGCCGTATTGATCAGTAACAAGTTGAGGGAGAAGGGCGACAGGTGTTTCTCGCTTCTAGTGCTCGTCGAGCCGAAAGTATAGTGCGTTTCCCAATAAGGAGTGACGGAAACCCTCAAGACATTCTCCATAGTTTGGATCGAGTCCTGCTCAAGGAGTTGGGAGAGTCCTGCTTTACGCTGGTAAAACAGATTCGCAAGTTGTGAGATGCGGATATAGGGGAAGTTCTGAGGTCTGAGATGAAAGAAGTTCCAGAGGCGGTAATCGATCGGTTGAAGCCTGAATTTCTTTGCAAGATAGGCATACTCACTTCTCAATTTCGTGAAATAGCCGTCTTTGAGGGCATCCTTTTGATAGGGTTTCAAGAGCGTTTCAGGGTTGAGCAGTCCCGCCTGTCCCATGAAGATCGCTTCTATCTGGATCAGGTGATCCCGGTGATGTTCCACACCGTTCCAGGGAATGCTCAAAGCCCATTGCTCGAAAGCGTCACCGTTCTTTCCGAAGCCGTAGTTGCGTGCCAGGGTGACGAAGTAAGCTGCTTCCCAAGACCCGTTGCATAAGTCCACCCTTTTCGCAATGGCGTCTGTCTTTTGCTCCAGCCTTTCCGTCTGTAAGGCACTCATCCACGAATGGACCATCAGAGGTGTGAGACTTGGGATGATCCGATAACAGGGAGGATAGTCCTCCGTATAGAGGAGTTCTTTGTAGTGTCGGGAGATGGAAGGCGGAACATCCAGTTGCATCTGCCTCAGGAATACACCCTTGCTGTCTCGTACATCACGGTCGATGATGTGGCACACATGCAGAATGATATTGTTGTAGCGGGGATCCCTGTCATGGCCGTGGAGATACCAGTCACTCGACTTTTCGTGTATCTCGACATTCCCGGCCCACAGCGTACCGCCGATTTTGATTTTCGCATTGAAAAAGTCAGGGCCTTCATCTCTGTTATGCAGTCCGGGGTCGATGACCTCAACGGCTTGTCCGTCAGTTGTCTCAAGGGGTTTAATGGGGAATAGTTTATGCTTCCACACATAGTGAATCAACTCTTCCATAGGTCATTAGAATTGTGTTTTTACAGTATCTGCAGCAAAGATACGAAAATATCCGGTAGGGCGACCTGTATTGCACAATTCTTTTACATCGGGAAGAGCAGGGGGAGGACAAAGACCATGACAATACCCATGATGATCTGAAGGGGCAGTCCTACTTTGATATAGTCCATAAACTGGTAATGTCCGGCTTGCATGACGAGAGCATTCGGCGGTGTAGAGAAAGGCGATGCAAAACACATACTCGCTGCAACGGCGACAGCAAAGAGAAAGGCATAAGGACTGACTCCCAGTTGTGCAGCTGATGACAAGGCGATGGGCGCCATCAACACAGCCGTGGCGGTGTTACTGATAAACAGTGTCAGAAGGGAGGTCGTGAAGTAGATCCCTGCCAGCAATATCGTAGGACTCAGGCTGCCCAGAGAACTGACCAGCGTGTTTGACACGAGTGTCGATATACCCGTCTTTTCCAATGCTACAGACATCGGCATCATGGCGGCAATGAGTACGACACTCTCCCAATTGATGGTCTTGTATGCCGCCTCTACATTGCGGAGACAACCTGTCACAACCATCAGCAGGGCAGCGATGATGACGGCCGTCACAGGTGCTATGGGAATGAAATCGAACACCATCATGACAATCATCAGAATCATAATTCCGGCTGCAATAGGAGCCTTGTAGTCAAGTGTAATTTTTGCGGCCTCTTGCAAGGGCTGTCCCAAGACTACCCATTGATCGCCATCGCTGCTGAGGGCTGCGATGCGGTTCCATGAGCCTTGGACCAGCAACACGTCTCCCGAGAGCAGGCGCGTAGAGGAAATGTGCTCGCTGATCGTTGTCCCCCGACGCCTGATCCCTACGACGTTCAGACCGTATTTGGCTCGTAGTCCGGTCTCTTTCACGGTGCGGTTGACAAACTGAGAATTAGGCATCAGGACCACTTCCGCTATGCCTAGTTCATAGAAGTCCAAAGTCTCTTTGCCCTTCTCTTTGGAATCCTCTTCCGTCTGTTCCAACCAGTCCAGTGACAGGTCTTCTACCATCTGTTTCACCTGTTCTTTCCCCCCGTTCAGATAGATGGTATCTCCGACTTTGATCCGGGCATTGGATTGGGCCGGACTTTGGGTAATTCCTTGTATCAGGGTCTTGCTCTTATTTTGTTCGTGTCTCAGTTCGAGAACAGTCAACCCATAGCGGTTTTGGATGTCCAGTTCAGCGAGAGTCTTTCCGGCTGCGGGAGATTCAGAACGGACTGTACAGACAGAAAGATGATCGTTGAGGCGATATTCGCTCACCAACTGTTTAAGGGTCTTTGTCTTCCTTTTCTTCTTCCCTTCATTCTCACCGGTTTTAGACAGGAACTTTCGGCTGAGTGGCAGCATCACGGCAATTCCCACGACGATGCAGACAAGGCCTATGGGGGAGAAAGAGAAGAAGGAGAGCGGCGGATATCCGGCTTCGGTCAGAGATTCCTGGATGATCAGGTTGGGAGGTGATCCGATGAGCGTCAACATTCCTCCCATACTACTGGCGAAGGCTAAAGGCATGAGCAGTTTACTGGGTTTTATCCCGACGCTTGCCGCCATACTGACGGCGATAGGCATCATGAGCGCTACAGTGCCGGTATTACTGATGAAAGCGCCGATGACCGTAGTGACGAGGATGACCAAGAAGAAGAGTTTGAGTTCGCTTTTCCCGGCTAATCTTACAATGCGGCCGCTGATGATCTTCGCAAGTCCTGTCTGAAGAATACCTCCCCCGACGACAAACAAACCGATCATCATGATCACGACAGGGTTTGAAAAACCGGCGAGGGCTTCCTGTGGGGTGAGTATGCCGAAGAGGATGAGCAGCACGAGCGCGCACAAAGCTACAAGGTCAGAACGGATATGGCCAATGGAAAATGCCACGGCTGTAAGAATGAGTATGATAGCTGTTACGATCATGGGATGGAATGTTAATCTTATACAAAGATATTGATTAAAATTCGGATACAGGTATTCGGATAGCCGTATTATGTTTTTTTAGTGCAGACATTCCGACTTTATCTAACATTAACAACTTTCGGATGATGAATGCAGACAGGGGAACGTAAGGCTTCTCACTTTTCTAGTTGCCGAATGGTCTTCAAAACAAAATATGGTGTTTTAAAAGATTGAATTTCTAGATTTGGAGTTCTGTTATTTGAGTTTTTGGGTTATCTTTGTGCAGTGTTTTGCCTTATGTTCCAAATGGGAATAAGATAGGATATCTGTGAGCCTTGAATAAGTTTTCTAGTAGTTGATGTGAGGAGTGTATCTTTCAGAATTAAATGAAATCAAAATGTATAGAGATTTTTTCATTGTAGGTGTTGGGGGATTCCTTGGTGGAGGGCTCCGGTTCCTTGTCTCAAAAGTTGTAGAGGCAAACTTTAACCTGATCTTTCCATTGGGTACATTTATCATCAATGTATTGGGGTGCCTGTTTATCGGATTCTTTTCAGGTTTGTCTTTGAAAGCACCTGGAGTGTCTCCTTCCGTAAAACTCTTTCTGACAACTGGTTTATGTGGAGGGTTTACAACGTTCTCCACATTTATCAATGAAAGCGGATCGTTGTTGAGAGGAGGAAATTACCTTTACATGGCAGCTTATATGTCAGCAAGTTTGTTTTTGGGCTTACTGGCTTTGGCACTCGGCTATCTGTTGGCAAGATTATTTTGAGGTGCGGAATAGATGTGTTCTCCGTTCTTGCATGCTCTGTATGAAGTCTTTCAGCGGTTTCTCCAAAGAGTTTACTACCAGTTGGGATTCTTTCAGAAATATAGGAATGTAAGACACTTTTGCCTATTCCCGTGATTGCGTTTTTTAGTGCAGCTTGACTTTCGGATTGTCATTCAGGCAGTTTGTTGCTAAATAAAGGTAAAAAGGGGGTCTATCCTTTGCGCTTTCCTCGTTTTTCCTTATCTTTGTAGCAAATAATATATTATTTAATCTCTTTTTGTACAAAATGAAAATCGCTTTAATTGGTTACGGTAGGATGGGGCATATGATCGAGGAGATCGCCAAACAGCGTGGCCACGAGATTATTTGTAAGATTGACGTGAATAATCCGGATGATTTTGACTCGCCGGAATTTTCAAAAGCAGACGTGGCAATAGAGTTTACTAATCCTACTGCCGCCTATGGAAATTATCTGAGGGCCTTCAAGCATCATGTCAAGGTCGTCAGTGGTTCTACAGGTTGGATGAAAGACCATAAAGCCGATGTCGAAGCCTTGACTAAAGACGGGAAGCAGACGCTTTTCTGGGCATCTAATTTCTCGGTCGGCGTAGCAGTATTTTCGGCTGTCAACCGTTACTTGGCAAAGATCATGAACGGTTTCCCTCAATATGACGTAAGGATGGAAGAAACGCATCATGTCCACAAACTGGATGCCCCTTCAGGGACGGCGATCACTTTGGCCGAGGAGATCATTGAGCGGCTGGACCGTAAGACCAAATGGGTGAAAGGTTTCCAGCATACTGCTGACGGTAAGGAAAGCGGGACCAATGCTGTGGCTCCAGATGAATTGCCTATCGCCAGCATCCGTCGTGGCGAAGTGCCGGGCATTCACAGTATTGTCTATGATAGTGACGCTGACAGTATAACGATTACACATGATGCCCATTCCCGGAAAGGATTTGCCATGGGTGCTGTTCTTGCAGCTGAATATACACTCACTCATCAGGGACTGTTGACCATGTCTGACCTTTTCAAATTCTAAGGCATCAGATCACTTGTCCCCCGACTCAGGAATGAGGCTTATCGAGGTCTCATTGGAAAGAACGTATTTTCCCATGGCTGATGACGGGTGGGTATAGTTTATGAAATTCCTGATTTCTTAACCGTAATTCTTAATTCTATTAATAGAAGTCGTATGATTGATAAGGAAAAACAAAATCTCAATATGAAGAAACAGTGGACGAAGTTCATTATCGTCCTCGTCCTCTACCTTCTCTTTCTCTTGTGGGTCAAAAGTTGGTGGGGACTGATCGTCGTTCCATTTATTTTCGATGTCTACATCACCAAGAAGATTCACTGGACATGGTGGAAATATTCGGAGCGTCCTGTACGCTTTATCATGAGTTGGGTCGATGCACTTGTCTTCGCATTGGTGGCAGTGTATTTCATCAATTTGTTCGCTTTTCAAAACTATGTGATCCCTTCCTCTTCCCTGGAGAAGTCGTTGCTGACAGGAGATTACCTGTTCGTCAGCAAACTCAGTTATGGCCCGCGTATTCCTGAGACGCCGCTGACAATGCCGTTGACGCAGCATACTCTGCCTGTGATCCACGTGAAGAGTTATATAGAATGGCCTCACTGGAAATACCGCCGGGTCAAAGGATTCGGCAATGTCAAACTCAATGATATCGTAGTGTTCAATTATCCTGCGGGGGATACACTCTGTGATGACGAGCAGTATCAAAGTGCTGACTACTACCAGATGTGCTATTCCTTCGGAGAACAACTCTATGAGCAGGCTAAAGGCTCCCAGCCGAATCCTGCAAAACTTTCTGCCCAGCAGCAACATGATTATTTCGCATACATCTTCGCGTTGGGACGGAGTTATATCAAGAACAATCCGCGCACTTTCGGAAATGTCATCCATCGCCCTGTAGACCGGAGAGAAAATTATGTCAAGCGGTGTGTCGGGATGCCCGGACAGTTCCTGCAGATCAAGAACAGGATCGTTTACCTGAATGGCAAACCGAACAAGGAACCGGATAATGTCCAGTATACTTATTATGTCAAGTTGAAAGCCGATCTGCCTGAAGAACTGACGAGACAACTGGGCATTTCCAATGAGGACTTGACCAGTTTGAACCAGAGCGGCTATATGCCGTTGACTTATAAAGCGGCCTCTTATCTCAAGTCCCGGAAAGACCTCGTGTCGAGTATCCGAATCAACACAGATGCAGAGACGGGAGACTTGTATCCTTTGAACGCTATGACAGGTTGGACACGAGACAACTATGGGCCGGTCTGGATTCCGAAAAAGGGTGTCACTTTAAGATTGACAATGAAGAATATCGCTATCTATGAGCGACCTATTCGTGTGTATGAAGGGAATGACCTGATCGTAAAGAATAATAAAATCTTTATCAACGGCAAACAGACCCATTACTATACTTTCAAGATGGATTATTACTGGATGATGGGAGACAACCGCCATAATTCTGCTGACAGCCGTTATTGGGGATTTGTACCGGAAGACCATATCGTAGGTACTCCGATATTCATCTGGTGGTCTCATGATCCTGATCATTCCGGATTTGATGGTATTCGGTGGAGTCGCCTGTTCAAGTTGGTGAGCCATATCAAATAAATGTTGAAGGATGGTGTCAAATTCATTTTGGCGCTGCTGTTTACCATGCTGTTGATGCTGGTAGTGCGAGCCTGTCTGTTCACGATTTTCTCCGTTCCCGACTCCAGTTATGCACCGGAGTTCAGAAAAGGGGACAGGTGGATTGTGAACCGTCTCAACTGCACGGATCTCAGGCGAGGTGATGATTTGGTATTCCGGCAGGACTCTGTGTCTTATCCGGGACTCGTCGTTGCTTTACCGGGTGATACGATAGTGTGGAAGGGTGTGCGCTATCGCGTTCCAGTGAGATGTTCGCACCACTGTGACTGTCCTTATTGCAAATGCTATTTGCTGCAGGTCGGAAAGCGGAAAGTGCTGGTCTACAGGCATCAGTTTGTCGGAAAAGCTTACCGGTTGTTCAACCTGAATCTCTGAAACGCCCTTTGGCTGTTAACGGGAGTGGCTTGGAATAGCCGGAGAGCATCGTTATTCTAATCATAGAAAACAAATGTCAAATATAGCTTTATTGTCTTCTGCCTATTTCGGGCCGGTACAGTGGTATCAGAAATTGAATAGGGCAGATGAATGTCGGATAGAGAGGTATGACCATTTTATAAAACAAACTTATAGAAACCGTTGCCTGATTGCCACGACAAACGGTATTCAGGCACTGACTGTCCCCATAGAAAAATATGAGGGGGACAAATGTCTGATGAAGGATATTCGGATCAGCGATCATGGCAACTGGAGGCACTTGCATTGGAATGCTCTGATGTCTGCCTATGGTGAAAGTCCTTTCTTCGAGTTTTATGATGATGACCTGAGACCGTTTTTTGAAAAGCACTGGGAATTCCTTTATGATTTCAACATGGAGATTACCCATAAGATGTGCGAACTTCTGGATATTCATCCTCAAGTCATTCCTACGGAAGAGTTCTTGAACGTTAATCAGATGAATGAAGATTCAGACTTGGCAGATTTCAGGGATGTAATCCGCCCCAAGCATCCTGAACCGGATCCCTCATTCCAGCCTCAGTGCTACTATCAGGTCTATAAGTCTAAATTTGGTTTCCTGCCCAATCTCAGTATCCTCGACCTACTCTTTAATGAAGGCAATGAGGCTGTCTTGTACCTTTAATTGTGGATGAGGTGGAATGACGCCAGTCCTCTTCACGGTGAGCCTTGTATAAGCCTATATCTTTTGTAACAGTCCCCCTTTTATTTTCTGATCTCACGTTATTTATTTGAAGATCATTGTTGTCAACCGATCCTTTTGAAGGAGTTCCTGAGCGACCTCTTGTATCTGTTCTGCAGTGATCGCGTCTATTTTCCGAAAGAGTTCGGAGATGTCCGTCTCCTTGTTCTGATGGAGGAAATTCTTACCGAAATCAAGTGCGAAATTCTCCCGGTTATCACATGAAATCCCGATTTGCCCTTTGATCTGCTTCTTGGCAGCTTTGAGTTGTGCAGGCGTGAGCGGGGTAGTGATCATCTTGTCGAATTCCTTTCTCATCAAACGGAGACAGCGGTTGATATCCTTCGGGTCACACCCGAAATAAGTACACCAAAGTCCGGTGTCACCATAGCAGACCATAGAACTTTCTACCGTGTATACCAATCCGCAGTGCTCTCTGAGGGAAACATTGAGGTGAGCGCTCATGCCGGGACCACCGAGGATGTTGTTGAGTAAATAGAGGGGCATACGTTTGGGACTTGAGACACAGTAGGCACGACAGCCGACCATGACGTGTGATTGGTGTGTTTGCCTTTGGATGACGATAGGGGGATGAGGACCGACTTCAGGACCTTGTAGCGCCCTGTTCATCTTGTCACGGGTAGCATTGCCGTTGGTATCGCTTGTCAGATTGCCAGATTCTGTGAGAACTATCGGGTTATCTCCTGTTCCCTGATCTGCTTTAAAGGCTCTTTCCAGGGGATAGATGGTGAACATCCTTTCCAGAAGATGGACAAGTTTCTTGAGGTCTACATCACCGTAAGCGAAGAAGACGGTGCGGTCAGGGCGGTAATACTTTCCCGTGAAAGCAAGGGCATCTTCAGTTTTAAACGAACGGACAAGGTCAGTTGTCCCTAAGATATTATGGCCTAAAGGATGGCCATGAAAAATGGTATTCTCGAATTCGTCATAGATCAGTTCGGCAGGAGAATCTTTATAACTTTCTATTTCTTCACAGATGACATCCTTCTCCTTATCGAGTTCGTGTTGCGGAAAAGTGCTGTGGAAGACCATGTCCGTGAGCAGGTCTACGGCTTTGGGCACATCCTCTTTGAGGATTGTGGCATAATAAGTTGTATCTTCTTTATTGGTATAGGCATTCAGATCCCCGCCAACTCTCTCAAGGCCATTGAGGATATTCCAGGCCTTTCTGCGTTTTGTTCCTTTGAAGGACACATGCTCACAGAAATGCGCCAGTCCTTCTTTTCCGGGTTCTTCATCGCGGGCACCGGCATCGACCTGGTAGCCACAATAGATGACTTGTGAGTCAGAATGCAGGAGGATGATCCGGAGGCCATTAGTCAAAGTGTATGTTTGATATTTCATATTGTGACAAATTTACAAAAAACTTTGGGGATGGGTCTCTCTTTTGCGGTCTTTTTCTTCTCCGACAATTTCAGGATCGGATAAATGGGTAGGACGGAATAAATTCTAAAAATATTCCGCTCTACTATCATTTTTTTTCTTATATTTGCATCTATAAACGTTATTGATTATGCGTAAGGTTGTAGGAATTGGGGAGACAGTTCTCGATATAATATTCAAAAACGGACAGCCAGTAAGTGCTGTTCCAGGAGGATCTACTTTCAATGCTGTTATTTCTTTAGGTCGGTCAGGCGTTCCTGCCATGTTTATCAGCGAGGCAGGAAATGACATGATCGGAAGGCATATAGTCAGTTTCTTGAAGGAGAACCACGTCAATGCAGATAATGTGGTTTCTTTTCCGGAAAGCAAGTCACCCATATCCTTGGCTTTCCTGGATCAGAACAACCGAGCCGATTATATGTTCTATAAGGACCATCCCCATGATCGTCTCGAATTTTCGTATCCCGAACTCAACCGCGATGATATCGTCCTTTTCGGCAGTTATTTTGCAGTCAACCCTGTTGTCCGCCCACAGGTCGCAGGTTTTCTGGATTACGCCAAAGGAAAAGGAGCCATCATCTATTACGATGTCAATTTCCGAGGCTCTCATAAGAATGATATTATGAGGGTTACGCCCAATCTGCTCGAGAATCTGGATGATGCAGATATCGTTAGAGGGAGTTCCGTTGATTTTGATGTCTTGTATAACATGCCGGATCCGGATAAAGTATACAATGCGGAAATCAGTTTCTACTGTAAGAACTTCATTTGTACCAATGAGGGCAATCCGGTCATCGTCAGGTCAGAACACGATTTCCGGAAAGTTTATCCTGCTAAGGCCACCCAAACGGTCAGTACGATTGGAGCGGGGGACAATTTCAATGCAGGTTTTATCTTCGGAATGCTGAAATACGGCATTACTCGGGATGACATCGAGCGGGGATTGAAGGAAAAGCAGTGGGATCAGATTCTCAATTGTGCACAGTTGTATTCTGCGGAGAGTTGTAAGTATATTTCTAACTATATATCAGAGGAATTTGGAGAGAAAATGAAAGCCGAACTTGATCAATAGGTACTGAAATTTGATAGGTATATGAGGTAAAGCAATCATCTGAAGAACTTTGAAGTCCGGCTGAAAAAATGCGTGTAAATGTGTAAAAATGAAATGATAGACAAACTATGATTGAAGTAACAAATAACATCTATTATGTTGGGGTAAATGATCGTAATAAGGATCGTTTTGAAGGCTTGTGGCCATTGCCCAATGGTGTATCTTACAATTCTTTTCTTATCGTAGACCAGAAGATATGTCTTGTAGATACTGTTGAAGTTGATTTCTTTGTCCAGTTTATGGAGCGGCTCCGGGATGTATTGGGTGACAGGAAGATAGACTATTTGGTCATTAATCACATGGAACCGGACCATAGCGGGTCTCTTGCCTTGTTCAAGAAATACTATCCGGATATTCAGATCGTGGGTAACAAGAAGACTTTCAATATGCTGGAAGGTTTCTATAATCTGGAGGGGAGCATAGAGGTCACGACAGGTTCCACGTTGGATTTGGGAGAGCACAAACTTGATTTCGTGCTGACACCTATGGTTCACTGGCCTGAGACGATGATGACGGTTTGTACGAACAAGCAGGGGACGACATCTGTCTTTTCAGGTGATGCCTTCGGTTCATTCGGTGCTCTCAATGGAGGCATTATAGATTCTGAAATTGATTTGGATGCATTCCATTTGGAGACAACGCGTTATTATTCGAATATTGTGGGTAAATACGGTATACCGGTACAGTCAGCTCTGAAGAAGTTGGCCGGATTCAAGATCGACTATATCTGTTCTACTCACGGTCCTGTGTGGCACGAGCATGTCAAGGATGTCATGGCGCTGTACGACAGGCTCTCCAAGTACGAAGGTGACAAAGGTATTGTCATCTGCTACGGCACGATGTATGGCAATACGGAGCGTATGGCGGAGATCATCGCCCGCTCAGCCAGTCAGAACGGAATCAAGAACATTGTCTTGTACAACGTATGTAAGACAGACCATTCTTATATCCTTCGTGACGTGTTCCGTTTTAACGGACTTATTGTCGGTGCTCCTACTTACAATGCAGGACTTTACCATGAGATGGATGTCTTGTTGGCAGAATTGGCTAATAAGAACATCAAAAACCATTATCTGGGGTGGTTCGGCAGTCATTGCTGGGCATCTAAGGCCGTATCCTGCATTAAGGAATGGAATGATACCCGCCTGCATTTTACGCCGGTAGGTACACCTGTAGACATGACACAAGGACTTTCTCCTGAAACTAAGGTCCAGTGTGAGGCTTTGGGCAAGGCCATGGCGGATAAGTTGAATTCTTTATAACAGGATTTCTGCTATATCTTGCTATAATGAAACGGGGGAATTCTCATCTGAGAATTCCCCCGTTTCATATTATATCCAACTGTTTGACTTCTGATTCCGGTTCGGGAAGTATTTGTCTTTCAAACCGGAAATCAGTTATCAGCATTTATTTTTCCTTGGGCTTGCGTCTTGCCCAACCCTCTTCACTGAAGTCAGGCACAGGATCCTTGAATTTGACATTCTCAGCCTGGTTCACCAGCGTACGCCAGTCTTCCTTTTTGCCTGAGTTGTCATGAGTTTCCTCATGTCTTCCTGTAGAAGAAGGTCTTCTGCTCTGGCGGCTCTTGGAATAATCGCCTCTTTTACGGTCTCCACGATCGTGTCTGGCACCCCCCCGGCTACTTCCGTGTCCGGGTTGGTCAGCGGCGTTACAACGTACGTCACGGCCTTTGTAGGTGGTTCCGTCAAGTGCGCTCATCACTTTCTGCGCGTCACCTTGGGGAACTTCTATATAACTGAATTTGCTCAACAGATCAATATGTCCGATCTCCTGGCGGTCATGAACATGCTTGTTGACGTACTGCATCACTTCTCCTGGGTAGAATCCGTCGGCTTTACCGATGTTGATAAAGAGGCGGGTATAACCTGCTTCTGCCTCGTGACTTCCACCTCTTTCTCTTCTGCCCCGGGAAGACTTTCCATATCCTCCGCCTTCGCTCTTCCAGTTGTCGCTTGAGCGTCTGGAGGAAGAAGGCTTCTCGATGGCAGGAGCATTCTTGTAGTAATTGAGGAAGCGGCCGAAAGTGATCGTAACCATCTTCTTGATGATGTCTTCCTTGTCGACGTATTCAAACTGGCGGTCGATCTCGTCCATATAAGGCGCGATCAAATCTTCATCAACGTCAGTCTTCATGATGTCGTCCATCGTCTTATAGAGTTGCTTCTGGCAGATCTCTTCAGGTGTAGGCAGTGTGCCGTCGACGAATTTCTTGCCGATCTCCTTTTCTATCTGACGGACTTTTCCCTTTTCACGACTGTGAATGATGGAAATGGAAGTTCCCTTCTTTCCGGCTCTTCCCGTACGTCCGCTACGATGGGTATAACTCTCGATGTCGTCGGGTAACCCGAAATTGATGACGTGCGTGAGGTCTTCTACATCCAGACCACGGGCTGCGACATCCGTAGCCACGAGGAGTTGGGTGGTATGCTGGCGGAATTTCTGCATGGTCGCGTCACGCTGGTCTTGTGAAAGATCGCCGTGCAGTGCTTCTGCATTATAGCCGTCATGGATCAACTTGTCTGCTATCTCCTGAGTTTCTCTCTTGGTCCGGCAGAAGATGATGGCATAGATATGCGGATGGAAATCGACAATGCGTTTCAGAGCCAGATACTTGTCTCTGGCATTGACCATATAGTATACATGGTTGACATTCTCTGCACCTTCATTGCGGCTTCCGACAACAATTTCCTTATAGTCATGAAGATATTTCTTAGCTACCTTTTCGACATCTTTGGTCATGGTAGCGGAGAACATCCAAGTGGTATGCCCTTCAGGCAGTTTCTCGAAGATGGCATTGATGCTGTCTGAAAAACCCATGTTCAGCATTTCATCAGCCTCATCGAGGATAATGGTCTTGACGTGATCCAGTTTCAGCGCACCGCGGTTCATGAGATCAATCATACGTCCCGGAGTTGCAGCTACGATAGGAACGTTATGCCGTAACTCGTGGATCTGTGTCATGATGCTGGCTCCACCATAGACAGCAGTAACGTGCACATGGTCCAGATATTTGGCGAAACCATTCAGGTCGTCTGCGATCTGGTTGCACAGTTCACGTGTAGGACTGAGAACGATGGCTTGAGTGCCTTCTACATCCGGGTCCAGTTTCTGCAATAGAGGCAGACCATAAGCGGCTGTTTTGCCGGTACCAGTCTGTGCCAAAGCAATGACATCATTCGGATTCTCGAGTAAATAAGGGATAACTTCTTCCTGAACGGGCATCGGTTGTTCAAAGCCGAGGTCTTCAATGGCGTGGCGAATATTCTCGCCGACACCTAATTCTTCAAATGTTTTCAATCTAATTACCTATTATGCGAAAGGACAATCGCCCTCCCAGCCATAATTGGGCGCCTATTCCTTCCACTGTTATTAATGGCAAACCGAGGGTTTGCGTAAATCGGTCGCAAAGATAGTGAAAAATATAGTCCTAGACAAGTTTTTCGTTATTTTTTTCGTATCTATACAATATATTTTGTATCTTTGAAAATTATTTCGCTTGAAATTGACCTGCCTGACAAAGGTTTAGAGATATAGTTTTATAGAACAAAGAGATAAAGGATAAAAAGAAATAGAGAAATGAAGATAAGCGTATTTTGTTCTGCGGATTCTAACATAGATCCGGATTTCTTTAAGATGACCAGAGAATTTGGACATTGGATGGGTAAAGAAAAACACACTTTAGTTTTCGGGGGTTGTAATCTGGGACTCATGGAGTGTATTGCCGAGGCTGTGAGAGAGACCGGCGGTCATACGATTGGCGTGATTCCGACAAGGGTGGAAACGAACGGGACGGCCAGTCCTTCTGTGGATGTGGAGATTCCCTGTGACAATCTCAGTGACAGGAAGGACCTGATGGTCGCCCAGAGTGATGTCTCTGTTGTCCTCCCCGGAGGTATTGGGACTCTGGACGAACTCTTCACGGTGGCAGCTGCCCACACGATCGGCTATCATCAGAAGAAGGTGATCCTCTATAATATGAAGGGCTTTTGGAAACCTTTGATCATGCTTTTGGATGACCTGCAGAAACAGGGTTTTATCCGAGGCAACTATCTGAATTTGATACAACCTGCGGAGAATTTTCAGGAAGTGCAACGCTTGCTGGGCGAGGTCGTCGTACATGCTGATGACTGATGCCTTTTGATTTAAAAGAATTATAATATTTTAGATAGATATCTATTATGCTGTTGTTTGATCATCATTCGTGTCCTTCGGGGCAGGCAACTCGTATTTATGATTCTCCCATAGGACCATTGTGGATAACAGCTGACGGGAAAGGCGTGACCGATCTCCACTTTTCCGGACCAGAGGTGACGGATGATTGTCCCTCACAACTTGCCCAGTCGATATTGGACAAGACAGCGCACGAACTGGACGACTATTTTGCCGGAAAACGTGCGGTTTTTGATGTACCTTTGCATATCCTGAAAGGTACGCCATTCCAGTTGAAGATCTGGCAGGTCCTGCTCGATGACATCGGCTATGGTGAGACGGTTTCCTATGCTCAGGAGGCAACTTTGGCAGGTCATCCGAGGGCATGCAGGGCTGCGGCAAATGCTAACCATGCCAATCCGATAGCCATTATCATTCCCTGTCATCGCGTGATTGCGGCTGGAGGGAAGATCGGCGGATATGGCGCAGGCATTGACAAGAAACGGTTCCTGCTGGATCTGGAAAGCGGGGGCAAAAGTTCTTCCTTCATGACACCATAATAGAACGGATATAGATCGTATGGGTTCTCAGTGGAATCCTATAAAACTAATAAAGCCGGGTGCTCGTTTGAACATCCGGCTTTATAGCTATTTTAAACCCAGAAAGGTCAGTGTTGATAGTCTTATTTCGGGTCGATTTCCTGTAGCAGGTTTTCGGCATGTCCCCACTGGTCCATGATATAGAGGACATAGCGGATATCTACACAGATACAGCGGGCTAGGTGTTTGTCGAACCAGATATCACTGGACAAACTGTCCCAGTTACCGTCAAATGCCAATCCTATCAATTCACCTTTTCCATTGAATACAGGACTTCCGGAGTTGCCCCCTGTGATGTCATTGTTGGTCAGGAAACACAGATGCAGGTCATGAGTGGTCTTGTCCGTATAACGGCCGAAATCATTCCTTGACATCAAATCCCGGAAGACGGGTTCTGCCTGATAGTCTGTAAAACCGCTGGCACCTTTTGCCATCTTGTTCACGATACTTTGGTTGTTGGTATAGTAGCCTGAAGGTTTGCCTCCCAGTTCAAAGCCGCCTACTTGACCATAGGAAAGTCTCATGGTGAAATTGGCATCGGAATAATGGGGCATATCCTCTTCCATCCTGATCTTCGCTGCACAAAGGTATTTCTCCTGTTCAGCGATGGAATCTTCTATATTGTTGGATTTCTCTTGGATGGTAGCGTAAATATCCATTACGTCAATACCGTATTGGACGCCCGGATCTTTCTTGTAACTCTTGCGGTTCGAATAGATCTTTTCACCACTTTTCATGATGAAACTCTGGTCGTAGAGGTAGTCGACATATTTCTGATAGTCTCCTCCGAATTTCTGGTCAATGGTCTTATAGAAACCCGGTTGCCAGTTAGTGTCGACATGTTTCCGGTAATTCTTGAGGAGGGCTGCCATCATCTCTTTATCAGTAGGCGCATCCCATTCTGAGGAGTTGTCCTCAAATTTCTGGTATTGTTTTTTCCGGTGATTCTTCGGACCATATATTGGCATACCCCGATAGAGCTTTAAGGCTCTGGCATTAAATTCTATATTACTTCGTCTGGTAAAGGTTTCAGACCAGTTGGTGAAAATATATTGGAGGCTTGAAGCTTTTGCATAGAGTCGTTCTAATAATCCGAAATCAACTTTTTGTATGTCTGCCCGGGTCGTATCCTGCCAGGCTGCAATTTGCTGTTCATACAGTCTTTTCTGATTTACTATTCCTACTGAGTCAATACATTTATTCATTCCGATGGAGTTTTTCCAGTAATTAGAAGAACCGGCAAACTTACTGTCATATTTGATTCTGACAGCTTCACTGGCACGCATGTGCCGGAGCATGACGTCTTGCTTGACGCCTCTGACTTGGGCACGAGGTTCGTTCTCGTCATCACGGAGCATCTGGATGCCATAACTGGAAAGATAACGTTCTGTAGATCCAGGATAACCGATAGTCATCGCATAATCTCCTGGTACATAGCCTTGCAGGCTTACTTTTGCCCAACGCTCTGGATGATATGGCGTATTTGATTTGTTGTATTTTGAAGGTCCGTTGGTCTTGGGATTGGCGTAGATGCGGAATACGGAGATGTCACAAGTTTGACGCGGCCACATCCAGTTGTCTGTCTCTCCTCCGAATTTGCCCATAGATCGGGGAGGAGCATATACGAGCCGGATATCAGGATAATCCTGGTAGGTGGTAGCATACCATTTGTTTCCTTCGTAGAAAGCATCGATATTGACATGGAGGGAGGAATCCTTTTTCTGGACTTCCTTGGTCATGGCATTTTCCAATGAATCGATCAAGGCTGCCCGACGGTCTGAATTGAGTCGGTTGTAGCCGGCCTTGTTGACTTCATCGGTAATGTCTTTCTGGCTGCGCATAAAACTGACGAACATATTTTCATTTGGCAGTTCATCTGTACGGGTCTTCGCAACGAATCCTTTGAGCATATAGTCATTCTCTACTGTAGAATGGCTCCTGATGGATTCGAATCCGCAATGATGGTTCGTGAAGACAAGGCCGTCAGAGGATACAACGACTCCCGAGCAATAACCGGAGAAGTTGACCACTGCGTTCTTTAAGGCATTTTCTCCCTGATAGAGGTCAGCATAAGGCAGGGTGAAGCCTTCACTCTGCATCGTCTGATAGACAGCTTCCGGGAGATTGTAGAGTGTCCACATCCCTTCATCTGCTTTCAGACCTGATGACAGGACTATCAGAGAACTGATGATTAGAATAGATTTTTTCATTCTGAAGTACTTTTATGATTTTTGGGGTTATTCTTATGATTTTCTGAAGTGCTTTCCGATAACGGGTAGTGCTGACAGGGGGAAGTCCCGCTTGATGGTGATGAAGATATAGAGGATGATCAGGACCGTATTGAGGATGAGGGCGATCGACGTATGCAAGTGTGCATTACTCAAACTGATGCATACGAACAGAACTACAGCGAGGAGGATATAAAAGGCAATGTCTTTGATCGGGTAAGAAATCGGATAATATTTTTGTCCGAAAACATAGGAGAGGATCATACTGATGGCATAAGATGCGAATCCTGCCCAAGCGCATGCCCAGTATGAGAATCTCGGTATGAGCAGAATATCCATCGCGATCAAGACGAATGCCCCTATACCTGAGAAATAGGCCCCCCAAATGGTGCGGTCTGTGAGTTTGTACCAAAAACTTAGATTGAAGAAGATGCCGAACATGATTTCTGCTGTCATAGAGATCGGTACGATCTCAAGTCCTGCCCAGTAACTTCTCCCTACAATATAGCGGAGGATGTCCATATACCCCATTACGCAAAGAAAGGCGAGCAGCGTGAAGATGATATAGAACTTCATGGCTTTGGCATAGGTTGCCTTGTTGTCTTTTTCCCGCATCTTGCCGAATACGAAAGGTTCATAGGCATAGCGGAAAGCCTGAGTAATCATCATCATGATCATCGCAATCTTGATACAGGCCCCGTAAATACCGAGTTGCATGCGAGCGTCAGCGACAGAGCCATTGTAGACATAAGGGAAGATGATCTGAGATGCACACTGGTTGAGTTGGCCTGCGATACCCATGATGAGCAGAGGCCAAGTGTAAGACAGCATCTTCTTACAGATGTCGCCGTTGAAACCGTATTTGAAACCCTTCAACTCTTTGCCGAGCATAAGCAGTGTCGCGAGAGAGCAGCATAAGTTGATGTAGAAGACCCAGACGACATGCAGGGTGAAATGGGCATCGTAAATGCCGAAGAGATTGATCTTCAATAAAGGCAATACGACCAGATAGAGAATGTTCAATACAATATTCAGAGAAATGTTGAATACCTTCAGCATCGCGAATTTGACGGGTCTGTGGGCATAGCGCAGATATGCAAAGGGAATGGCTGTAAACGCGTCGATTGCAACGGTCACAAACATGACCAGAACATATTCCGGATGATCCGGATATTTCATCAAAGAGGCTATGGGCTCATTGAATAAGGCGATGATGATTGCAAAGAGAAGAGAGGTGAATCCTACTGTCCTGAGGGTCGTGCCGTATACTTTCTTGGGATCGACGCCATCTTTGTTCATAAACCGGAAGAAGGTCGTCTCCATTCCGTAGGTCAGGACAATGATGAATAGGGCGACATAGGCGTAGACATTTGTGATAATGCCATATTGACCGCCTGCAGCATTGAATTTTGCCGTTTGTATAGGTACCAGCAAATAGTTGATGAAGCGTGCGGCAATGCTGCTCAGACCGTAGATAACTGTATCTTCAGCCAGTGATTTTAGATTTGCCATATTTGATAATGATTCTTGTTATTCGTTTCCTGTTGACAGCCGCTTCACCCGAAGAAAATATAGGCGATCGTGATAGCGGCAAGAACTCCTGCTAAATCGGCTATAAGCCCGCAGGCTACTGCATGCCGTGTATATTTGATACTGACACTGCCGAAATAAACTGCTAAAATATAAAAGGTGGTATCTGTAGAACCTTGGAATATACAACTCAGACGACCGACGAACGAATCGGGACCGTAATTCTTCATTGCTTCCAGCATCAAGCCTCTTGCTCCGCTCCCTGAGAGTGGTTTCATCAGTGCTGTAGGCAAAGCCCCTACAAAGTTTGTGTTGAGGCCTAACTGTTTGACACACCATGCGATACCGTCAATGAGCATATCCATGGCTCCTGATGCCCGGAATACACCGACCCCGACAAGTATGGCTACCAGATAGGGGATAATCCTGACGGCAGTATGGAAACCTTCTTTGGCTCCTTCGATGAATGCATCGTAAACATTAATTTTCTTAATGAGTCCTGCCAGGATGAAGAGCACGATAACTGTTATGAGTATCAGGTTTGAAGCTACTGAAGTAACGGTTGCCATGGTGGTTTTATCCATTTCTCCGAATCCCCAGATGACGATTCCCACAAAGGCTACCAAGCCTAAGAGGGTCGTTAATAATACGGGTTGAAGAATGTTGATTTTCTGCCAGAGGGCAGTGACAATGATACCGGCAAGTGTAGCTACAGTAGTAGCCAAAAGAATAGGAATAAAAACATCAGTAGGATTAGCTGCTCCGTATGAAGACCGGAAAGCCAGGATTGTCGTGGGAATAACGGTTAGTCCCGAAGTGTTTAGTACCAGGAACATAATCATCGGGTTGGTAGCAGTGTCCTTCTTGGAATTAAGTTCTTGCATTTGTGCCATTGCTTTCAGACCTGTAGGAGTCGCTGCATTGTCTAGACCGAGCATATTGCAGGCGATGTTCATGAAAATGGAACCGATGACAGGATGATTCTTCGGGATATCAGGGAAGAGTTTTGAGAAGATTGGACTCAATATGCGTGCGAGAACTCTGACGATGCCTGCCCGCTCTCCAATCTTCATGATACCCAGCCACAGAGCCAAAACACCTGTCAGGCCCAAAGAGGTCTCGAAGGCGGTCTTGGAACAGTCGAATGTAGCATTGACTATTTTCTGGAAAATGGTCGCGTCACCCATCAGCAACTGGACTATCCCGAATAGGAATGCAATGACAAAAAATGCAATCCAAATGTAATTCAGTACCATATAGGGCACAAAATTACGAAATTTATTTCACAGTAGTATCTTTTGTGTGAATTTATTTAGTGTCTACCTGTTGGTGGAATTAAATTCATCAAAGAATGTGTAAAAAGTCGCGCCTGCCGCTGATTTCTTGACACGCAAATTCATCTTTCCGGACCCTAAACGAACCTCGATTGCAAAGTGAAGAATTTAATAACTGCCTAGATCAGTGCCCTGACCGCTTCACAATTGGAATGACAGTTCTTGTGTTTTAGAAAATCAGTAACCGATTCTCTGGTTTCATAAAGAAGTTGTATCTTTGCCCACTATAATGTGATGCTTGAGGATTCTTAGTTGAGAAAATAGCTGATATGAAGGGTATATATACAATTTTACTTCTGGTTTGTAGTAATTTCTTTATGACATTGGCTTGGTATGGACATCTGAAGCTGCAACAGATGGGTGTAACGAGTAATTGGCCATTAATTGGGATAATAGCCTTATCATGGTTGATTGCCTTTTTTGAATATTGTTTTCAGGTTCCTGCCAATCGTATTGGTTTTATAGATAATGGAGGTCCGTATTCTCTGGTACAATTGAAAGTAATACAGGAGGTGATCAGCCTGACGGTTTTTACCATTATTACAGGTTTTCTTTTTCAGGGCGAAGGCTTGCATTGGAATCATGCAGTGTCTTTCTTTTTTTTGATAGTAGCTGTGTATTTTGCTTTCAAGTAAACCTGAACAGGGAATCTACATTTAGAGTTAGAGGATGGCGTTTTTATGTTGAGTATAGATCTTGTTACCTTACTGCTTGTTCAATTAAATAGTGGTAAGTATATATCATGAGATAATTTTGAGATAGAAAATAAATTTGTAACTTGCGCCATAATTTAAGAATATGGGGATGAAAATACATTTCTCACATAAAGAGGAGTTGTGGAACTCGTGGTCGCATGCAGCGGGCATCGTTCTGGGTGTAATTGCAGGGACAATTTTCCTGACACAGTGCCTGCGGGCCGGAAATGGATGGGCCACGGCTGGAGTCATCTTATATCTGTTTGGTATGTTGGCTTCGTATCTAGCCTCCACCATCTACCACGCGTTGTCCGCATATTCTAAATGGAAAGAAAAGTTGCGCAAATGGGACCATTCGGCAATTTACTGGCACATTGCAGGTTCTTACTCCCCAATAGCGCTGATTGTACTGCGTGAACACGGTTATTGGGGATGGGCTATATTCGTATTCGTATGGGCATGTGCCTTGGCAGGAACCCTCATCAGTTTCATTCATCTTAAAGACCACAGCAACTTAGAGACTATCTGCTTTGTGGGGATGGGCATGAGTGTGCTGGTAGCTTTCAAACCTCTGATAGACAGCCTCTCTCTGGCAACCTTACTATGGATTGTGGCAGAGGGCGTAAGTTACATCACGGGGGCTGTATTTTACAGTCTTAACAAACGGAAATACATGCACACAGTATTTCACTTTTTCGTTCTTGGGGGGTCAGTGTGTCACATCCTGGCCGTGTGGGGCATTCTGACACAGTATTTGTAAGACATATTTTCAGATTTTCTCATACAGGCTGCTAGTTACCTTCCTGTAGCCATAAAGTGGCCTTCTTGCCGTTCCTCCTGTTCGGAAAACTTGCGATTGATGAGTAAGATTAGACAAGGCAGGACTATCAAGAGCAGTGGTAATCCCACAATAAAGCCACCGATGACGGCAATGGCTAGCGGTTGTTGCATCTGTGCACCCAGTCCTATACCTAGCGCCAGCGGTGTAAGCGCCATGACTGCACTGATGGCGGTCATCAATTTCGGTCGTAGACGCAAGGCAATGGCATAGTCGACCGATTCTGACACTGACCCTCCACGGGCGCGGTTCATATCGTATTGATTGACAGTGAAAATAGCATTCTCTGCGATAATACCTACCACCATGATGATGCCTGTATAGCTGCTCACGTTGAGAGGCGTACTAGTAAGCCATAGAGCAATGAGACTGCCACCTGCACCTATCACAGCGGTAAACAGTACGGTGAGGGAGAGCAGCCATTCACGGAATAGAAACATCAGAATAGCGAAGACTGAAAGCACAGCTAGTCCAAGGATGACTGCGAGTTCCTGAAAAGACTGTTGCTGTTCGACATAAGCACCACCATATTGCAAGGTGTAGCCCTGAGGTAGGTTGAGTTGTTTGGCGAACTTCTGTTGTAGGTCAGCCACAGTTGAACCAAGATCACGGCCGTCGAGACGTGCAGTCAGTGTAATGTCGCTCTTCAGGTTCTCGCGTTTCTGCTCTATCTCACCGGGTAGTACCGTCGCTTTGCAGAAGAAACCCATTGGGCGCATGGTACCATCTGGCAGAAACACAGGTTGCCGTAGTACTTTATCAGGGGTATTATCAGAAAATGGTGTAAAGCGCAACAGGATGCGGCGCATTTGTTCACCATCTTGTATTGAGCCAATTTGCAGGCCACCGGTCATGGCTGTCTGTGAGGGATCGGGCTCAATGACATTGTTGCTTTCAGATAAGGGAATACCACCCACATAGCACGATAACTGTTCACTGAAGTCGTTCATGGCGATACCATATTGTGCTAACCGCTGTTCGTCAGGAGTGTAGACAATAGAAGTTCCTGTTGATACGAGACCATTATCGATATCCACCACTCCGGGAGTCTTCTTCATGATATTCTCAGCCAGTGTAGCAAGTTGTTGTAGTCGTGTGTAGTCATCGCCGAAGATTTTTACTTCAATAGGTTGTGGTGTACTCATTAGGTCACCTAATAGGTCACTGATGCGTTGGCCGAAGTCAATGGTCATCAAAGGTACCTTTGCATTAATTTTCCGGCGCAGGTCGCTGATGACCTGAGGTGTAGATTCCTTATGGTTGGGCTTAAGTTGGATAAGATAGTCGCCGAAGTTGGATGGTTTGACGCTGAATGACATTCCCAGTGCAGTTCGCCGCGAGTATGTTTTCACTTCCGGGTGGCTCATGATGATGCTTTCCATCTGGCGGCACAAGCGGTCTGTCTCATCAATGTCTGTACCTGAGGGTGAATGATAATCAAGCACGATAGAGCCTTCGTCAAGTTCAGGCAGGAAACCTGTAGCCACTTGCCGGTAAGACACATAGCCACTGATGACGACCATCGTTACGAAAGCCCCGGCCACTAGTGAATGCCGGTAGAGGCATGTTAACAGTCGCACGTGCTGGATTGCTTCAGCAGCCATCTCTTCCTGTGTCTTATCTGGGTGACGGGGTTTGAATATTGTGTGGTTGGTCAGTGCGAGATAAAGGGTAGGTAAGAGTAGCCACGTGACAAAAAACGAGGCTATCAGTGTGAGTTCTATCGTGGTGGTAAGGTCACGAAAGAAAGCCCCGGCCAGACCGCTCATCAATCGAAAAGGGAAAAAAATAACGATAGTAGACAGCGATGAAGCTACCATAGCGGGGAAAAGGTTGTGGACAGCATCTTTCACCACATCGATCCTAGACTTGTCAGGATGTTCCTCCTGTTCACGGTAAATTTGTTCTATAATGACCACTGCGTCGTCAAGCACTAGTCCCACTGAAGCTGCAATGGCACCGAGTGACATGACATTGATCGTGATGCCCGACAAATCTACGAGAAAGATACTAAAGCAGAATGTGACAGGGATAGATAGGATGACAGCCAGACTCGCACGCCAGGAGCGCAAGGCAATGATCATGACGATGATAGCTAGTATGAGCCCCTCGATAATGGTTCGTACAGTACTGGAGATGCTTTTCTCTACGAAGCCTCCTTGATTATAGTAAGGTTTTAACTCATAACCTTTAGGGAGAGCCTGCTCAACCTCTTTCTCCTTCTGCTCTACGTCTTTAGAAAAAGTGAGAAGATTCACACCAGGCTGCTTGACCAAATCTACGAGCACAGCATCGTCTCCATCAGCATTAATTTTCAGGAATTCCTGCTGGTTCTGTACTTCCACATGCGCCACGTCCCTGAGGCGTACGGTACGGTTCTGATTATTGCGCAGAATAGTGTTTTCTATCTGTTGTACGGTCTTGATGCGTGTGTCGGTAAGAGTGAGATAGAGTCGGTGATAGGCGGATATCTGACCATTGCTCTCAATGAAATTCGTGTGTTGGAAGACCTGCTTGATGTCCTGTGGTGTCAAGCCGAGGGCCGACATACGGTTGACCTCAGGCACAATGACAAACTCTTTGGCTCGTCCTCCGTGTACCACAACGTTACTGATGCCGTCCACCTGAGAGAAAAGAGGACGGATAATAAGGTTGGCTACGTCACGCATTTCAATCTGACTGTGAACTTTGCTCTTGAGTGTATAACCATAGACGGGAAAAAGAGACTGGTTCATTACTTCGGTCGAAATGACCGTACCTTGCGGAAGGAAACCTTTAATCTCGTTGATACGGCTCTCTAACTGCGCTTTTTGGGCATAGATGTCCAGTCCCCATTTGAAATAAACTTCTATAGTACAACTGCCACGGCTGGTGCTGCTCTTGACAATGGTCACACCTGGTACCTTCTTCACTGCACTTTCCAAGGGCTTGGTGACAGTGATCATCATGCGGTCAACAGGTTGTTGGCCGGCATCTGCAATGAGCGTGATGCGTGGGAACTGTACTTCGGGAAACAGGCTCTTCGATGTATTGAGATAGCTATATACACCAGCCAGCAGCAACAGAATACCCACGAAGAGGATGGGCTTCATATATTGGCTGTGCATACTCTTCTTTACTTCCTTTTTCATACCTATTTCACGGTTACAAGTGCCCCGTCTGCAAGTTCGTAGGCACCATTGAGAACAAAACGGTTACTGGGGGAAAGGTGTGGTGAGAGAATCTCTACTTGGTCTTTTTTATGGTTGCCCACCGTCACGTTCACTCGCTCTACGGTGCTGTCAGTGACCATGCGCATAACCCAGAAGTGAGTCATATTGTCATCGCTCTGTACTGCTGCTATTGGTAAAATCTGATGGGCTGACTGTCGGCCCGAAGAGAGTGTGAAATGTGCACCAACCTGCAGACCTGCAGGCAATGCCAAACTTGGTTCATGCACCACGTAGTCGATAGTTTGGTCACTGCTATCCATATTCATCATCGGAGAGGATAGAGTAGCATGCAATTGGCGACCATCTGGTAGAATTAAGGTACAAGGAGTACCTTGATGGATGTGGTGCGTATATTCAACAGGTACTTTGACGCAAAATACGAGACTGTTTAGGTCGGTTAGAGAACAGACTACGCTGCCTTCGGTCACATAACTGCCTGTTTGCGGGCTTACCGACATAACTATCGATGCGTGCGAAGCACGTACCGTCTGCGGTACTACCTGCAGACCTAAAGCTTGTTGTTCGGCACTGACCATTGAAAAGAGGAAAACACCGCGGCCCACTCGCTGTCCAGGATGAATGGGCAGGCTGCGAATGTAGCCATTTACGGGTGCAGTGATCTGTATGGTATGTAGATATTCGGTCACGGCCTGCAATTCTATCTGCTGTCCGATGTTGCCGTTTTCCACGTGGGTAAGGGTCACTTCTGTATGGGGCTTGAGTGTTTGAGCGGTGTCTCCACTCTGCTTGCAACCTATCAGGAGAGACAAAGTGAAAAGAAGAATTAAAGAATATTTCATGATTACCAATTCCAATAATTATACGTGTTGACTAATAGACTTCTGTTGATATTTAGTTCATTAAGCGTGCCCATTTGTTTCTGGTAACTGTGGAGTACGTTGACATAGTCTATTGTCGATCGCCGTCCGGCCTGCACCTCCTTGGCATAGTCGGTCAGCAGTATGTGGTAGTCGTCTAGTTGTCGCTGTGCTGCGGTGATGCGCTCATCCTGTATATGAATGAGCAGCGTGAGCTCATGAAGCCGTGTCTGGCGCATGTTTTCAGCTTTTTCGGCCTCGTAATCTGCGGTGGATTGCAACAACCTCATCTGTCGTTGGCGGTGACTTAGTTGTTTCCCATCGGATAGAGTACAAGAGAAGTGTAGTCCCACACTGGCACCCCATCGCTTATAAAGGTCGTGATAGGTGCCCGTCTGCACACCTGCATCAGCATAGAGCGATAGCTGAGGCAGGTAGAGGTTGCGGTAACAGTTGTAGTCAGCCTGTGCCTGTTGCGATTGGAGATGGTATTGATTAAGAAAGGAGGAGGTTTGTATTTGCGGTAAGTATGACTGAATGGTCACTGACTGCAATGCAAGTGACGATCGTGTTGAAGTATCGCATAGTCCACAGAGAGCATCAAGTTCGGCTCTGTGTTTTATCCATAGTTGCCTTGCCGCCTGTGCTTGATCGGCTAAGTTCTGCTGTTCGATGTGAAGCAGTCGCGTATCGGCAGGACTGCCCAGACCCTGTACCGCAAGACGGGCGACAATATTGGTCTGATGCACTAATATGCTGTCAATGGCACGGAATGATCTCTCGTTCTCTTGATCTAATAAGCACAACAGATACTGTTCTGTCACCTGTCTATCCAGCTCATGAATAGTCAGTCTGATATGGTCATCGGCGACAGCTTGGTTGGTGCGCAACCGCTTCTGCTCATCGCGTAGGGGGCGCTCACCCGTCAGCGGCTTCATCCACACAATGTCCATATTAGCATGACTGCTTGTCTGTCCAGGGTCATAGCCGAAATATCTATCGGCGCTCTGCGCGTCAATCTTAAACTGGGTATGACCATTGTCTGTGGTTATAATGGGCACAAAGAGCAGATCACCCTGTAGTTCCACCCGAGCATGGGTGTAAAAGGCTTCAAGGCGAGCTATTTCCTCATTATCCATCGTTTTTTTGTTTTGAGTGGCTACAATCAGCGGACTGTTCTGATACGCCAGGTGCTGGAACTCATCCAGTGACTGCTGGGCCAGAGCCATAATGGGCTGGACTAGCAGCATAATGGCTATAATTCTTTTCATATTTTCATTTTACTACGAAGTTTTGTTCAGAATCTGAAGGAGATTCTTGCTCCCAGCGTGAGCAGGTGAAGATACTCTCCGCTGTATTTGCTGGCGGGTGCTTGTAGTGTATAGTCAAGAAAAAGGCTTCCTGCCAGGTGAGTTCGGATTTGGTAGTCGATATCAGCTCCTGTTCCCGCCATCAATCCCTCTTGCTTACCTGTATAAACACCTGAAATATTATTTTTTAAATATTTTACTTCACCGATTAAGAGTTTACTGCTGATTTTCCAGCGAACTGTAAGCGGATAAGAAAAGTAAGGGCCGATTCCGACGGAATAGAAATCAAACGTTGATTCAGGTGCAGTCTTGTCGTTGAGGATATATTGCAGGTTGGAAATAGATCCTCTTCCTCCTATACCCATATAAGGATTCCAGAACCAGGCACCTTCTAGCCCGATAGTTGTTCCTGTAGAAGTCTTCAGACTGTGTTCCTTATCAAGATCATATTTACTCAAAGGCATATTAAATCCCATGTAAAGTCCAATAAAGGATGGCTTTTGTTGGAAGTAGAGGGGGCTTTCCCAGGGTTGTTCGGGAATGTCCAGTCCTTTATTTTTGCAGAGCAGATCCGCCAGCCAGTATCCCATTTCGGTGGATAGAATGCCGATGCCTGCACCAACCATTACGTCACTTAGCCAATGCTTGTTATTTGCCATTCGCATCAGTCCCGTTACTGTAGCTGCGCTGTATGCGCCTACGCTTACCCAGGGACTGAGATAACCGTATTCCTTGCTGAGCATAGTTGCTGTCATGAAAGCGGTAGCAGTATGGCCAGAAGGAAAACTTTGATGATCAGACCCGTCCGGGCGTGTCACCTTGATGGAGTGTTTTAATCCTTGTACCGTACCGGCCATCAATGCTGTGGAAAAGGCATCACTGACCAGCATACGCCCCCAGGAGCTGCGGCTTTCTATGCCACAAGCTTTCATTCCTAGGAGGACTGCGGCAGGAGCAAATTGGGTATAGTTGTCGAGTGTCCGGTGAAACTTGGGCATGAAGTCATTGCGTAGTTCTCTGAATTTGGTGTCTTGGTGTTTTTCAATGAGTCCGCCGATAATGAGCGGTACTCCCAAGTAGGTAGATTGGAATAAATGAGTCTGGGAAAAGTGGTCTATAAAACCTTGATGTCGGAGAGTGTCTCTGTCCTGTAAAGTATCGGCCTCCTTCTCCTTTCCAGGTAATGGAATGCAAAAAAGTAGAAAGAGGAAGAGAGAGAAAAGTACCCTATAGAACTGTCTGTTTCCTGTCAGTTGTCGCTTAATGTATTTCAGATCTATGACCATATTTCAGTTTTTGATGAATTCATTGGCAAAAATGAGATGTGATTTAGGAGAAAGTCTGGTTTATCCTACATTTTGCGTGATAAGATGAAAGGATTTTCTACAATGAGTTGCGCATGAAGGGGATAGAATGTTGATGTGTGCATGGTCAATTCCATGTAATTGTATGATACTTTTGTGGCATCATTTGTAAAATTTCGTAGAATGAAAGCAAATCTAGTCATGATGCAAATGGACGATTCCAAGGAGATCATTGCAGAAGTATTGGGAACATGGTTGGCAAAAACCTTCTAGCAGAACAGTCCAAAGAAGTACAATAAGGAAGAAAAGTTGTCTTTACTACGAGAGTGTCATATCTTTGCTTTCAGGTAAAGTCAATTTGTTATCAAAGTATATTTAATGAATTTTTTCCTTTTGGTAGTAGGTTCTGAAATATGGTTGTTGCATTTACCAATTTCATAGATAAGGATATTCTTACATGTTTTGGATGCAAAATCTATTATAGGCAATACTTTCTTGCATCTGTAAATGGAGTCAAGTTCGTATGGAATAATAAATGTTAGATTGTCATATCTTATAAGGTGAAACGTTAGTTGGATTGTTTGGGATTTACATTGAATCTCCAGGCGAGGGAGAGCATCACGTATCGTGGGAGGGAGTTCTGCCATGTCTCCGTGCGGCCCTGTGCGTTGACGGCGTATTGGGTGTTGGAGAGTTGGTGCAGAAGATCGAAACCGCAGATCTTTGACACGAGTTTGCCTTTGAGAAAACTGCGTGTGAGCTGGGCATTCCATACCCAGTCGGTGGTGTTCATCTCAGTTGACTGATATCCACGGCGGGCATACATAGTCATGTCGGTAGTAAGGCTGAACTTCCATGGCAGAGCCACCTGTGCATTCATTCCAATGTTGTAGTCGCTGGCCTTGATATTTTCGAAACCATCGCGATCGCTTCTTATAATATAATAGTTGCCGCCGGCATGGAAGTAGAACTCATAGTTGTCGTTGGGACGGAAGTTGAGCTTCAGGTTGTCGCCTAGAAGGTAATTATGAACGATGCTGCGCTGACTCTCCGTATAACCATCGACGGTAGCAAGGTCCACGCTATGATTGTAGTTTGCCGATATTTGATTGTCGATGGTCCACAGGCGTGCTTTGTCGATAGTCTGGGTATAGCCAAAACCGATGTTTGCACCCCAGTTGCCATTCACACTCTGTGGTTTGATGGTTGAAATACCCGTACTCTTGTCAAATGTAAGGCCGAAAGCCACCCCGTTGTCGGTCTGGTTGTAGCCTGCACTGATGTTGAACATTCTTTGTTGGCTGCCTTTATATTGTAAAAAACCATCAGCATGATAGCGATGAATATCACGCAGCGTACTGTTGCCGAGTCGTATGTTGAGCGGGTCGCTGTCATCCCGATAGTCCACCATGTTGGTGAGGTCGGGGAAGTCGGAATTGATATTGGCACTATAGTTCCATGACCAGTGGTTGTTCTCGTGGTTGATGCTCAGAGATGGCTCGAAGAAGATTTTGTTACGGCTTACGTCATGTCGGCCAATGCGTTCGTAGTAGAGGTTCGCGTTGATAAAACGAACGGGCAAGTTGAACTTGATATCAGCGCCAAGGGCATTCACGTGAATGTTCGTTCCATTTAGATTTATTGTGTGTACATTTCTGTATTCGTGGAAGTTGTAGCTATTATCATCATCCATTACCTGTGCCAGTTCATCTACAACAGAGGGTAAAACATCAAAACGAGTAGAGTCGTACCCCGAGAGCTTATCAAGACGGTAAAGCAAATTGTCCGACTTGTTGAATGTATATTTATAATCATAACCAAGTTTCACACTTGCAAATCTGAGGCAATAGTCGTAAGATGCACCTCCGTTAATAGTGAAATGCTGTTGCATCTGGTCACGATAATAGTTGCGGTAGTCACGTGCCGATGTGCCTGAAAAATATTGCACATCGTCCAATGAAAATGTTTTTTGCGTATTGTGGTCGTAAGAAACCCCGAAATTAACTCTTATCATGTCTGCAACAACTTTGAGACCTCCTTCACTTTTAAAAGAAAGGGTGTAGTCCTTGGATTCGACACTATTGGAGGATAGTACGTCGTTGAGAACCGATGCAGAATCTGATGTGGTGGACTCACAGCTACCGAACCCCTTGTCTCTGTCATAGGAGAAGTCAAGGAAATTGAGGGTGTATAGCCTACCGTCTAGTGCATTGTCCTGAATCATGAATTGGTTGTTAGAAATGATGTGATCAGAGCTACTTGTTGCAAACGATTCGCTGTGCTTGTAGGAGTCGCCTGTTGGGAGAAATGTCCGGGTGTTGCTGATACTTTCAACGTCACTACCTATATGACGATAGGTATTACTGGTGCTGAAATAGTTAGTCGGACTCCCCATGAAATTCCTATACCATTGTAATCCAAATTCCTTTTTTGCAATGCGACCATTTGGGATGCTTTGTGGAGAGTTGTCCCCTTCGAGGGCGGCACGCTGATTTAGGTTGATATTATTAATGTCGACTATGATGTCAAACTTTTCTCTATCGGAGAACTTTGTGCCCATTGCCTTTAGGGAATATCTACCGTTGGCACCTATGCCACCTTCCATGTTGCCCATGTAACTTTGGGAATATTCCTTCTTCAATCGAACATCCATTACATAGGTTTTGTCGTTCATGTCGCGTCCCATGATATTTGATGCTGCACCTGACTTGCTAAAAACCTTTATCTTTTTAACGGTATAAGCTGGGAGATTCTCAAGTGCCAATTGAGGATTTCCGGAAAAGAATTCGTTTCCATCGACGAGTAGACTCTGAATTCGTTTGCCATTGACAAATATCTGTCCATCCTTGGTCATTTTTGATCCCGGGAGTTTAGCAATAAGCGCATCGAGCATACTTCCTTCTGCGAGATTGAAGGCATCGGCATTGTATACTATAGTGTCGCCGCGCATAACCATTTTTATCTTTGTGGCAATGACGGTTACTTCTTTCAGTTGCCGAATCTTAGTCATCCTGATTGGCTTCGGAAGCAATGCAAATTCGCGATGGCTTTTGAGTTCACAATTCGTATACGCGTCTTCATATCCTATACGTTCTGCTTTAATAATATATTTGCCAATTTTGGTTATTTCAAATTTATAATAACCATTATCTTCTTCTCCTTCGGTCATACAAGTGCCTAACACAGTACTATCATTCGTCATTAAAGTGACGAGCACGCTATCTACCCCGTTATTATTGAAATTGTCAACAATATGCCCTTCGATAGAATGATTATAGTCCTTGCTCAATACTGGCAGAGATACCATCACGGCGAAAAATAAAATAAGTAGTTTTGTAGACAAATGATTCTGCATAAATATAAATTCTTTGAAGTCAAAGTGATGAGGGTGTGTCAAAAGATACATCCTCTTTTTTGTTTCTCATTCTCAGTTATCTTTGCCATTTACTGTCAGGCTGCGATTTTTCCATCGCACATGATCAATTGCAGTGTATTCTGCCTCAGACAAGTC
>NZ_JAMXLY010000039.1 GCF_024054555.1 Segatella cerevisiae
TTCATCGGGGAAGCGTTTTGAAAATTCTATCAGTTTCATTTTGACGAGGTTTTGATAATTGATGCAAAGGTAATGAATATCGGGGAATACTCAAAATTATTAATCACCCAATTGAGGATAATCATAATTATTTATTTTGAGAGATCAAAATAATCATCTAATATTTTTATTTATAATCACAAAAATAGCCGATTAATCTCCATAATATTTGTACTCTTATCATTCGAGAAAGTCAGCCCGCTCTTTCGAGAAAGTCAGCCCGCTCTTTCGAGAAAGTCGGCGTCTTGTTTCTCGAAACAGCCGTCTGTGTTTCTCGAAACTACCAACTCGCTTTTCTCAGGTGTGCAGGTTCCTCTATCTCCATGTGCAGCAGGTGCCGTTCCTTTTTCGGAAGCGTCACGGAAAGATTCTCTCGTTCTTGCTTTTTTAGCGGGAAAAAGTAACAATTCGAAATCCATGTACGGTCAATTCTGACAAAAAGTTTTTAGCCTTTGCAACTTACAAGTTATCCGTGACGTCTAATCAACAGTAACAAAATCAAGACAATGAGAAAAATTGTATTTCAAGTCGTATTCCTTGCCTGCTCGATCAGTCTGTCTGCGCAAAGCCAAACAGTTCAACAGAGTCAGGACAATAAGGACAGGATAACAAGTTCAACTCCGGCAGATTCTACGAAATCAGACTCTGCGAAATACTGGAAGCAGTTCAATTTAGGAGAGGTCACCGTCAAGGCCCAACGTAAACTGGTCAAGGCCGACATTGACCGTACATCTTATGATGTTCAGAACGATGAAGATTCCAAGAGTCGGAATATTCTTGAAATACTCCGCAAAGTACCCATGGTAACCGTTGACGGGCAGGACAATATTAAGATCAAGGGCAGCAGTGATTTCAAGATCTATCGCAACGGACATGCAGATCCCAGTTTTTCCGGCAGCAATGTCGGTCAGATACTCAAGTCTATCCCCGCGAATATGATCAAAAAGATCGAAGTGATCACTGATCCGGGCGCAAGAGAAGATGCAGAGGGCACTCACTACATCCTGAACATCGTCATGAATGACAACACAAAGATGGGAGGTGTGACGGGTAACCTCGCTTCCACGGCAGATCTCCTCCACAACAGTGTTCAGGAAGACGGCTATATCACAACACAGATGGGCAAATGGGTTCTGTCCTTCAATTACGGATTCGTCCATCTCTCCAAGAGTTTGGCCCGTAACAGGCAGTACAACAGTACCTGGTTCAAGGAATCAGGACAGACACTGCTGACACAAATGAATGGAACCGATCCCACGAATGCCCACTATGGAGACCTCAATGCCAGTTATGACATCGATTCCCTGAACCTGTTTACCCTTGCCCTTGGCGGTTACTACTACCTCACGAAGTCCAACAGCAACGGCTATGACCAGATGCTTGGCGCAGACGGTTCTCAAATCTATAAGTATGACGCCAATCTCTGGGAGCCGAAAAACAACTCATCCAATTTACACGGCAGACTGGACTATCAGCATAAGACCCGTTTGAACGGCGAGCTCATCACTGCTTCTTACATGCTTTCGACCAACAGGGAAAAAGATAACCAACAAACGGAATTCAGCAATCAGGTCAATATGCCCGTAGACTATTCCGGTTATCGTGAAAACAAGGATGAAAAGTTTGTCGAGCATACCTTCCAGTTTGACTATACCCGGCCTTTCGCCAAATACCACAAATTGGAAATCGGTGCCAAATACATCAATAGGGAAAACAAGAGCAATACCTCGATGCTATACGATAATGCCAGCGCCACAACTGACGTCTATAGCAATTTCAATCACAACACTCAGATAGCAGCCGGCTATGGAGAATGGATCTTTTCGCATAAGAAATGGGCAGCACAAGCCGGAATGCGGTACGAGTACAGTTATCTCAATGCCAAATATCCTGACGGCAGCGGAAAGAATTTCCACAGGAACCTCCATGACTGGGTTCCCTCTGCAAGTTTGAAATACACTTTCAGCCCGGTCAACTCACTCAAATTGAGTTATAGTACCTTCATCAACCGCCCTGATATCTCCTACCTCAACCCGGCTGTCGTCAACACGCCTACAGCAGAAAACTACGGCAATTCAACGCTGAACAGTTCCAGAAATACATCCTTCACCCTGGAGTTCATGCATATCCAACAGAAATTCACATGGAATGTCTCACCCTTCTATACTTTCTCCAACAATCAGATTTCGGATGTCAAATTTGTCCGTGACGAAAAGACCGTATCCACCTATGATGACATCCTGCACGAAAAGAGTTTCGGCGTTGATGCCTACGCACAGATCGCGCCTTTCCTGGGCACACAGATTTCGATCAGCACACATTTGGAAAAGAAGTTTATGAACAATCATTCCATCGGACTGTCGCTCAATGCATGGTCTGGTACCACCAACGTATCAGTCACTCAGAATTTACCATGGAACCTGAAACTGTCATTAGGTTATGGCGGTTCTTTCGGGCAGAGCGTGAGTTCCATCTACGGCTACGACACGAACTGGCACTACCATTTTGTAGGGCTGCAACGCTCTTTCTTGAAGGATGACCGCCTGACCGTAATGTTCGGTGCAGACAATCCTTTCGACAAGAACTATACCAGGTATACCAACCGTACCGTCCAAGGAGATTTCGCGGGTCTTGGACAAAGTGATCAACATCAAAGGACATTAGGCATCCGGATATCCTACCGCTTCGGAAGGCTGAAGGCGAGTGTCAAGAAGGTGGAGAACACGATCCAAAACGATGACATCATCGGGAGCAGCAAGAGCCAGGCCGGTGGCTCTACCACAGGAATAGGAGGCGGTCAGAAATAAAGGCAAGAAGATTTTGCCGGTCATGGAATAAATTCTATTATCACCCGCAAGATTAGAACAGGATCGTCATCTCGTTTCTCTCCGGACATTCCCATTTTACGCCTCGGAATCCACGATACTGTCGCATTTCAGGCACGAGAATACACCATCCGAATGGATGGATCACAAGAAAGGTTTTCTGCCAATTTCCAGAAAGCCTTTCTTTTTTATAGCAGTCTCAGTAAAAACACTTTTAATTCCTGATCAGCCAATTCGTTGGAGGGAAGTAAAAATTATTAAATAATAACTTAAGCCTTCGTTTTTCATCTGTTTTTTTGTTAAATTTGCAAGCGTATATACCCTTTTGTCATCTCTATCGGGATGACGACCGGAAACATCTAAATCAGTTAAGGCAAACTAAACAATTGATTTGCCGACATAAAGCTACCAGAATGAAATTCAATCTATCAGAATTACTCCACGAGGATCAGACCAAGCGTTATTTCTCCTTTGAAGTGCTGCCGCCACTTAAGGGCAACGGTACCCATCAACTCTTTGATACCATTGATAAATTGAAAGAATTTCATCCGCTTTACATCAACATCACAACGCATCACAGCGAGTATGTGTATCGGGAATTGGACAACGGACTCATTGAGCGGCAACAAATCCGCAGGCGACCAGGAACTATCGCTATCGCTGCAGCGATCCAGAACCGCTATGGGATTCCTATCCAGCCACACCTGATCTGCTCAGGCGCGACAAAAGAGGAAATCGAATATGAACTTCTGGACCTGCAATTTCTGGGTATCAAGAACATTCTGCTGCTCAGGGGTGACAAGGCTCAGGAAGACAAGAGTTTCAAACCTACCCCCGGCGGATATGCCCATACGACAGAACTGATCAAACAAGTCAATCAGTTCAATAATGGTTTTTTCCTTGACGGGACACCCATGAAATGCCCGGAGTGGAAATTCGATTACGGCGTCGCCTGTTATCCGGAGAAGCATGAAGAGGCTCCTAACATCGAAGAGGATTTGAAATACCTCAAGGAAAAGCAAGACCTCGGTGCAGAATATGCCGTGAGCCAACTGTTCTTTGACAATGCGAAATTCTATGCCTTCGTAAAGAAGGCCAGGGAGATGGGGATCACCATTCCGATCATCCCGGGGATCAAACCTCTGGCTAAACTGCGGCACCTGACGGTCATCCCGAAGACCTTCCATGTGGATATCCCTGACGACCTGGCGCGGGAAGCTTTAAAATGCAAGACCGATCAAGATGTCCGTGAACTGGGTATTGAGTGGTCAACCCACCAAGTAGAAGATCTCTACAAACACGGAATCAGCAATGTCCATTTCTATACGGTAAGCGCGGTGGACAGCGTTCGTGAGATTGTCAGGAGACTGCTTTAAGACAAGAGAGTGCAATCAACTCTTAATTGGTTATGGAGAGTAATGCTTTTGACGATATAATAGGACAGAAAGAGGCGATTGACCGACTTCTGCAATTGGTGCAGGAGGACCGCATTCCTCATGCCATCCTGTTCTGCGGCCCTAAAGGCTGTGGCAAGATGGCTCTGGCAATGGTCTTCGCACGATACCTGCTCATAGAAGATACCCACGACCCGGCTGCGCGGAAAAATGCTGCCGCCATGCTCTCGAAATGGGAACATCCGGATTTGCATTTCACCTACCCTACTATAAAACTCCCGAATATGGGGAGTGACCATAAACCCGTCAGTGAGGATTTCGCCAAACAGTGGCATCAATTGCTCAGTGAAGGTATCTACTTCACCATCGAGCAATGGCTTCAACTGATGGGAGGAGGCAACAAACAGGCGATCATCACTGCAGCTGAAAGTGATTCGATCTCACACAACTTGAGTTTGATGTCCAGTCAGGGCGGTTACAAGATCAGTCTGATCTGGCTGCCTGAACGCTTGGGCCAAGAAGCATCGAACAAACTCCTTAAAATCCTGGAAGAACCTCCACAGAAAACTCTTTTTCTGCTCGTCAGTGAGCGGCCTGACCTTCTACTGGACACGATTATTAGCAGAGCCCAACACTTCTACATGAAGAAAATCGACGCTCCTGACATCGAACAGGCACTGGTCGAGAGAAGGGGCATCAACCCGGAAGACGCACAGCGCATCGCAAGAGTCTCCAACGGCAACTGGGATCTGGCTCTAGAAGAAATCAGCACGGGGAACGAGAACAAGGAATTTCTGGACAAGTTTGAGCAGTTGATGAGAAAGGCTTACAGTAGGAAGGTCCAGGAGCTGAAGGACTGGTCCTTGCAGATCAATGACTTCGGCAGGGAGAAACAGATCAGGATGCTGAACTATTTTCTGCGGCTCGTCAGGGAGAATTTCATCTACAACTTCCACAGACCTGAATTGAACTACATGACTCAGGCGGAAGAGAATTTCTCCAAAAACTTTGCCCGCTTCATTCATGAAAGCAACATCGTCGGGATAGCCCGATTATATAATGAGGCCATTACAGACATCAGCCGGAATGCAAACGCGAAGATCGTGTTTTATGACATAGCCCTCCAAACGATGCTGCTCATACGGAAATAGACGGTCCGGATATCATCATGACGCATCCGGAAGAGCAAGAGAGAGAAAGCAATGCAAAAGAGAACGCAATAAACAGACATATAATATTACAATAAATATGAATTTCAAGAATCTGAATTTTCAATCCTGCCGTGACTGCGACCGAGGCCTCTGCGCCTGTGCCGTAGGAAGACAGGATAAACAACTCAATACTTACGACTGGCTGGCAGACGTCCCGGGCAATGCGCAAAGCACTGACCTCGTGGAGGTACAATTCAAGAATACACGGAAAGGCTATTACCATAATGTCAATAATCTGGACCTGAAAAAAGGGGACATCGTGGCCGTTGAAGCCAACCCTGGCCATGATATAGGAGTAGTGACACTCACGGGGAGACTGGTGAAGTTACAACTCAAAAAAGCCAACCTGAAGTCGGCTGACGACATCAAACGCATCTATCGTATAGCCAAACCGGTGGATATGGACAAATACAAAGAATCCAAAAGTCGTGAATACGATACGATGATCCAAAGTCGGCAAATTGCCAAGAGTCTCGGTCTGGCAATGAAGATCGGAGACGTGGAATATCAGGGTGACGGCAACAAGGCGATCTTCTATTATATCGCCGACGGACGTGTCGATTTCCGGCAACTGATCAAGGTCCTCGCTGAAACTTTCCATGTCCGGATAGAGATGAAACAGATCGGCGCAAGGCAAGAGGCAGGCAGGATCGGAGGAACAGGTCCCTGCGGACGTGAACTGTGCTGCGCGACATGGATGAAAAACTTCTCCAGCGTGAGCACGAATGCTGCCCGGTATCAGGATATCTCTCTGAACCCGCAGAAATTAGCCGGTATGTGTGCCAAACTCAAATGTTGTCTGAACTATGAAGTGGATGATTATGTCGAGGCCAGTAAAGAACTGCCGAAGAAAGACATTATCCTACAGACTAAAGACAATGACTACTATCTGTTCAAGACCGATATTCTGGCACGTCTGTGCACCTATTCTACGGATAAGAACTTGGCTACTAACCTGGAGAATATCCCGGCAAAGAGAGCCTTGGAAATCATTCAGATGAACAAGAACGGAAAGAAACCGCTTTCCCTTCAGGCTGACGGGAAAGAAAAGGCTCCTGAAAAACCTGTCGATCTGCTTGCCAATACAGATGTATGCCGATTTGATAAGAACGGAAAGAAAAAGAAGAAGAAAAACCAGAAAGACCGGAACGTAAATGCTGCTTCCAGAACTCAGAACCCGGCAAATCAGGCTGCTCATTCTAAAGAGAACCCAAATCAGCCCGAGAGACAGCCCAGAAAGGCTACAGACAACAAGCCTGAAGGAAAAGCCGCTCCTAAACACCAGCAGCGGAATAATCATACTGGCAACCCGAGCAACATCCATTCTGATAAGAACCGGACAAGTTCTATCAAGAACACTCCGAGTTCCGACACTCAAGCCCAATCGGGGCAACACGATAATCAGCCCGAGAAAGTTGACACTCCAAAGCCGATCAAGGCTGACTCCAAAGCGGTCACAAAGGCTGATCCTTCCGTGGAGAAAACTACAGAAAGTACAGCGGACCATTCTGCCGAACACCCTAATGACTGATGAAATAAGAATCAATGAAAAAATCATATATTCTTCCCCTTGTCTGCATCTTCTTTCTATTAGTTTCCTGCCAAGACCATCGGGTATATGACCACTTCGAACATACGCCATTGACAGGATGGGAAAAGAATGATTCTCAGTTTTTCAATATCCCTCAGATTGTAAATGAGGATAATTACAATCTCAATCTCGGGTTAAGGATCAGCAGCATCTATCCTTATCAGTCCCTGACACTGATCGTCAGACAAACGGTTTATCCGAAGACAGAAAGGAAAGGTAAGGGGCGTCTGACAAGTGCAGCCCAACCCCAAAGGACTTATGTGGACACCATGAATTGCCGGTTGATCAGTCCGGATGGAAAGTCCAGAGGAAAGGGTATCGGGAGCATCCAATATCAGTTTCATGTGACGAACATTCATCTGAACAGAGGGGACAGTGTCCATATCTGTGTCAGTCATGATATGAAGCAGGAAATCCTCCCCGGCATTTCTGACATCGGCATTGAATGTATCAGAGAATGAACAGGATGTGACTGCGAACCTCTCTGTCAGGCCATCACTCGTCTGAGAGGACAGGCTTGTCTAACAGGGATACACAAATGAAATGGACCTTAGAGATGAAGACATTCCTGTCTGTTCTCTAAGGTCCATTTCATTTCCGGATGCGATGAACTTTATTCCCGCACCAAGTTTCTTTCTGCGTCAATCCTAAGGAATATAAACAAGAGGATCGTGAATCCCCATAACGAAGAGCCTCCATAACTGAAGAAGGGCAAAGGAATTCCGATGACAGGTGTCAGACCCAGAACCATCCCCACATTAATAAAGACATGGAATAAGAATATGCTCAACACGCTATAGCCATAGACGCGCCCAAATCGGAAAGGCTGTCGCTCCGAGAGATAGACCAATCGGATAATCAATGCCAGGAAGAGCAACAATACCCCTGCACTACCCAGGAATCCTTCCTCTTCTCCTACAGTACAGAAGATAAAGTCGGTATCCTGCTCAGGGACAAATTTCAATTTGGTCTGTGTGCCGTTCAGGAAACCTTTTCCCTGCAAGCCGCCGGACCCAATAGCGATCTCACTCTGATGCACATTGTAGCCAGCCCCTGCCAAATCATCATCCAACCCCAATACGACATTTATTCTCACGCGTTGGTGAGGTTCGAGTACACTATTCAGCACATAGTCAGCCGAATAGAAAAAGATGATCGAACCTACTGCAAATGCGGCAATATAGAAATAACTCTTTACCCTCGTGCTCAACCCCTCATAGAGCAGGAAACCGATCAGGACAGCACAGAGGAAAAGTTGTACCCATACAATATCGAAAGGTATGACAAATTCTGAAAAGAGCAGGAATGCTATCGTAATTCCCAAGCACAAACCGATGACCCAACGCGTAAGACGCCTGTCCTTGCAATAGATTCGGATCATCCCGGAGCAGAAGATCTGCACGAGCAGGAGCACGATGAATTTACCCACTGAAGTCGGGGTATCCCATAGGAACAACTGTTCGTATTTAATGCCTACGACAAAATAGATCACCATCGCGACGGCAGTGAAGAGGATACTTCCCGGCATTCCTTCCCGATAAAACATCAGGAAGAAGGATAAATAAACCAATGCTGAACCGGTCTCTTTCTGGGCAATGATCATCAGCATCGGCAAGATGACGATGGCACTGGCGCAAAAGAAATCTTTCCATTTATGGATGTCAAAACCATAACTGCCCATAAACTTGGATATTGCCAAAGCTGTCGCGAACTTGGCAAGTTCTGCAGGTTGAAGGTGTATTGGTCCAAATACCAACCATGAACGAGAGCCCTTGATCTCATGGGGGTTGAAAATAGTCAGGAAAAGCAAGATCATAAACGCCGCATAAATCACATAGGCAAACGTATCATAAAAACTGTCATCCAGCATGAGGATGACGAATCCCAGTACGATAGACGTACCGATCCAGATCACCTGCATACCCGAACGCGTGCTCAGACTGAATATATCCGTTTCGCCAAATGTATAACTGGCTCCACACACACTTATCCATCCAAAGACGAGTAGTGCCAAATAGATGCCTATCGTCCACCAGTCAAGTGAACGAAGTACACTAGTTTGTTGTGTCGGTGTTTGAATCATTTCCCAAACAAATATTTATCAACTGCCTAAACGGCCATCAATCCTTTAAAACTTTTATAGGTCAAGACCCCTTCCTGCGAAAGCGATCCCGAAGCCAGTTCCCAGACAGGTCTGAGAAAGAAGTCTCTAGCGGTTAGCCTTGCCATAAGCAATGCGACGTTCAGAGAACTCCTCGGCCATCTTCTCGGAAGAAGGTGACAACTTACCTTTCAGATACTGTTCCATCATCAGACCGCCGATAGGCACACCGTAAACGGCTCCCCATCCGCCATTCTCGACATAGACGACTATGGCGATCTTAGGATGATTCATCGGGGCGAATCCCATGAACACGGAGTGGTCCTGTCCTCTATTCTGAGCTGTTCCCGACTTGCCGCAAGGCGTAAAGTCATAACGTGCAAGTGCCTTACATGTACCACGAAGGGCAGAACCACGCATACCTTGGACAACCAAGTCATAAGCATACAGGCTCCCCCGCGTATAATGACGTTGACGGAACTTCGGGTCAATGGATCTGCCCTTGATCTTACTTACGACATGAGGAATATAATAATAGCCTCGATTGGCAACTGTTGCGCCAAGATTGGCTATCTGAAGAGGAGTCAGACAAACTTCACCTTGTCCTATGGCAATGGAGATGACGGTCAAGCCATTCCAAGATCCGTTATAAGCTTTATCATAGAAATGGGCGTTAGGGATCAGACCACGCTTCTCACCCGGCAGATCTACACCTAATTTATAGCCAAAGCCCATACTGACCATATAGTCCCGCCAGACATCCATCGCATCCTGAACATTCTTGTATTTCCGTCTATTGGCCATCATATGGAAGAAGCCCCAGCAGAAGTAAGAGTTGCAGGAAGTTGTAATAGCATCCACTACATTCAAAGGTGACGGGTGACTATGGCAACCGATATGCAATCCTTTATAATAAAATCCTCTGTGACAAGGATATAATGTATGCCTGTTGATGATCCCCTCTGTCAGGAAAGTGACAGCCTGGGACGTCTTGAAAGTTGATCCCGGAGGATACTGTCCTTGTATAGAACGATTGAGCATCGGTTTCCATACGTTTCTGGAGAGGGCATTCTCCATTTTTCCGCGCATCCGGCCAACCATCAGACGAGGATCATAAGTTGGAGAAGAGACCATACAGAGCACCTGCCCCGTAGAAGGCTCTATCGCTACGATAGCGCCTATCTTTCCCTTCAGCAACCGCTCGCCTAGGGTCTGGAGTTTCCAGTCCAGTCCTAAAGTCAGGTCTTTACCGGGTACGGGGCGGTGGTCAAACTTGCCATGCTGATAACTGCCCTGTATACGGCCATGGGCATCACGAAGAAGAATCTGAACACCTTTCACGCCGCGGAGGTCTTTCTCATAAGACCGTTCTATTCCCATCTTCCCGATATAGTCACCGGGTTGATAATAAGGATCCTCCTCTATATCACTTTCTGAGACCTCACCTACATCGCCTAAGACATGGGCGCCATAAGGAGTCGCATATTGACGGATACTCCGCTTCTGAATATAGAAACCGGGGAATCGGAAACTTTTCTCTTGGAACACACTGAATTCCTTATCCGAAAGTTGGGTCATGAAAAGTTGCTGGGTAAAGCGGGAATAACCGGGATTCTTACGGTAATCCTTGATATCGTTCATCCTTTTGATAAACCACTGTTTGGTGATTCCAAGAGAGTTACAAAAATCGAGTGTATCCAGATGTCCCTTCTCCTCATCCATGACGACCATAATGTCGTAAGAAGGTTGATTGTAGACCAGCAACTTTCCGTTTCTGTCAAAAATCGTGCCGCGTGAAGGGTATTCAATCTTCTTGAGAAACGCATTGGAGTCAGCATTCTTCTTGTAATTGTCACTGGCAATCTGAAGAGCGAACAGTCTGACAATGTATAAAACCACTATTGCCAAGGCCACTCCTCCAATGACATATTTCCGATTTTCAAGATTAAAATCTTTCATTCGACCAATTTATCCTCTTTCAGAAAACAGAATATTCGCAGACCTAACTATCTATTCTTGATGATGACCTTTTACCTAAATTCTCTATAACGACCAGAAATACCATAGTGATAATAAAACTGCCAATCACACAAGCCAACCATTGCAACCAGTTGAAGAAACTGAAGATCTCCAAGGTGAAGAACAACAGGCAATAGATGAAGACTATCACCATGGAATAATTGAAAAAGACTTGAAAGCCCATTGTATGGATGGATGGAGAGAAATCATCTGCTGCATCCCGAGGTATAAACAGTTGCAATACATAAGGCTGAATCAATGCTATAAAGGTCATGGAGCCGGCTGCAACTCCAGGCGTATTCGCAAAGATATCGACTGCCAAACCCAAGAAGAAACTCCAAAGTAGAACGGCATACTGAGGGTAGTTGCTTCGGAAATGAAGCACCAGATAGACATACAGCAACGGCGTCGCACAATGGAACAACTGTATATGGTTGAGCACCAGTACCTGGGCCAGCAACAGAAGCAGGAAGACCAACAGACGATGTAAATTATCCATATTCATAAGCTAATTCTCATCCCCTCCTTCCTTCTCCTTTATGGAATCCTGAGCGGCTCGCAATACCTGGAGACGCTCCTGCATCACAGCATCATCAATCACGCATACATCACGCAGATTTCCGAAATCCGTGGATAACTTGACCATCAGACGATAAGACAATCCGTCTGAAGAATTATAGACATGTAATATCGTTCCTGCAAGGATCCCCGGAGGAAAGACTGAAGAATAACCGCTCGTAACAATCTGGTCATGGAGTTTGAAATGGGCATGCAACGGGACATCGTCGACATAAGCAGTACTTGAGGAACCGCCTGTCCAATGCAAGTAGCCGAAATAGCCCCTGTTACGGATAGATACGCTTATATTAGATTGGGAATTCAGTACTGGGATGACAACCGAATAGTGGTCAGAAGCCAGATAGACGATCCCGACAACACCAGTGCCGCAAACGACTCCCATATCTTTCTTGACGCCATCTGCAGAGCCTTTGTCAAGCGTAATGAAGTTATCCCGCTTGTCCAGGGAATTGCTCACGACTTTGGCTGGAATCAACCTATAGTTGCGGAGCATATCCAATTGGGCACTCTTCATCACATTCTTATCTCCCGACACCTTTTCCAGATGATGAGACAATTGCATCAACTCATGTTCCAAATAAACATTACGCTGGGTCAGCTGCTGATTCACTTTAGAAAGAGAAAAGAGATGCTCGATGTTGGCATCCCATTCATATACCTTCCCGGCCACTGCATTAGCAGAAGAAAAAAAAATACTACCTTGATAGCTATTCCACTGAAACAGCAGCATAAAGCTCATCACCTCCAGAAGTATGAAGACGAACCAATGGTTATATTTTGCCAGAAATTCGATTAAATTTTTCATATCTATCCACTTCTACCCCATTCCATGATACTGGAAATGGGGCTGTCCTCACCTTTAAGCAAAGACCTTGAGAAGATACATTATCTCATCAAGAAAGAGAAACGGTCTACATTTTTCAATGCAATGCCCGCACCCTTGGCAACACTGTGCAAAGGATCTTCTGCAATATGGAATGGAATCTTAATCTTGTCCGTCAAACGCTTGTCAAGACCTCTCAGCAAAGCACCGCCGCCAGTCAGGTAAATACCGTTCTTGACGACATCGGCGTACAACTCAGGAGGTGTATTCTCCAAAGCACTCAGGACTGCATTTTCTATCTTCGCTACCGTCTTATCCAAGCAATGGGCAATCTCTTGATAGCAAACAGGAACTTCCATAGGAAGAGCAGTAATCCGGTTAGGTCCATGGACGATGTAATCTTCAGGAGCCTCATCTCCCAAATCTGTAAGCGCAGAACCGACATGTATCTTGACCCGCTCTGCCATACGTTCACTCACTTTGACATTGTGCTGGCGACTCATATATTCTTGAATATCGGCAGTGAGGTCATCACCGGCAATACGAATGGAATTATTGCAGACGATACCGCCCAAGGAAATGACTGCAATCTCAGTACTTCCCCCGCCGATATCGACGATCATATTTCCTTCAGGCGCCTCAACATCAATGCCTATGCCGATAGCTGCTGCCATCGGTTCAAAGATCAAATAGACATCACGGCCGTCAGCATGTTCGGCAGAATCTCTCACTGCTCTCAGTTCAACTTCAGTTGAGCCTGAGGGTACACCAATAACCATTCTCAGAGACGGGGAGAACAGACGACTGCCTGTATGCACCATCTTGATCAATCCCCGCATCATCTGCTCGCAAGCCGTAAAGTCAGCGATCACACCATCACGAAGAGGACGGACTGTACGAATATTATCATGTGTCTTTTCGTACATCATCTTTGCCTTCTCACCGACTGCAATCATTTTATTGGTACGACGATCAAGAGCCACCACTGACGGCTCGTCAACTACGATCTTATCATCACTGATAATGATCGTATTGGCGGTTCCCAGATCCATTGCGATTTCCTGAATGAATGAAAAAAATCCCATGTCTTAATTTCTTGATTATTCTAAGCTTAAAATATAATCTCTTCCTTTGGCAAGAACCGCCCTTCTATTTCTTTCCGAGAGTTCCTGCAAACCAAGTATGTATGTCTGTATCATAATGGCTGCTGACTGCAAAGGCACGCTCCGCAAATGATCTGCGGTCTTCGAGGGATGTCTCCCCTCCTTTTTGATTCAACAGATCCAAGAGTTTACCGTATTCAGACTTGCTCGGCACGATGACAACATCCTTGAAATTCTTTGCACCGGCACGAATCAGAGAGATGCCACCTATATCAATTTTTTCTATGATGTCCTGCTCTTTGGCGCCATTGGCAACAGTCTCCTCGAAAGGATACAAGTCGACGATGACCAGGTCTATAGCAGGTATCTGATATTTCTTCATTTCTTCCAAGTCTCCGGAATTATCCCGGCGAGCCAATATGCCACCGAAGATTCTCGGATGCAGTGTCTTCACGCGTCCTCCCAAAATAGAAGGATATGTGGTAACTTCCTCGACTTTCTCACAAGGAAAGCCTTGAGATTCTATAAACTTTTGGGTCCCGCCCGTGCTTAAAAACTTAACTCCCTCTTCATGAAGTTTTGCAAGGATATTCTCCAAGCCGTCCTTATGAAAGACTGAAATCAAAGCAGTCTTTATCCTCTTCGTTTCTGACATATACTTAGGTAAATATATTTATAGGTTGCAAAGTTACTAAATTCCATTGAATCCCAATGATAAAAAACCATAAATCTTGGGATTAACCCCAAACAAAACGATTGCAGACTACGAAATGAACGGGAATAGTGTTTTTCTTCTCACTATAAAATTATTTCTCGAAAAATGTACAATTTATAATCAACTCCCCTTTATCGTTCCAAAACTTCATTAAAGTAATACTTAAACCATTCACAGTGACAACAATTCCGCCGTAGGTTGAGCAGAAAACGGTTATCCGGTCTCTGGGAAGGTCGTGGAATACGTCACCCTCCCAGAGGCATGAACCGATAAAAGAATATTGATCTTCCTACGAACTGATTCTCCGAATCGCTTATTTTTTGAATCGTGACGTGTCCACCTCTTTATGGGTCTTTTCCTTATATCCGCCAAACTTATACGTAAAGGCTATCCCGAATTCCCGGTAACATGAGAAATCCATATTCAGATTCTGTCCTTTAAAGTCAATCCGGGGATTGATCACCGAGGTCTGAAACAGATCATTGCAGAACACTTTCAGGATGGCATGCTTTTTCAGGAACTGCCAGCGGGCGCTCAAATCCACACTCCCTGACGAAGGCAGGTTATAGGTTGCCTGAATGGCTTTTGAACGAATGTATCCGTCAACGGACATCGTAATATCAGGACGGGTAGATAGGGTCAGCGTATTATGGAGTTGTGCGATGCCATAGATGACATGGCGGTCAAAGGGAATATCATAGAACTGATCAGCTTTCTCTCTTTGCCAGACGCCCATCAACGTTAACCGTGTGTCGAGGAAATTCCCGAATTTGAAAGGCAGCATGGTCTGAACTCCGGCTTGCTGCTGAAAATTGAAATTCAGATTCTTGTAACTGATGGTCAACCGGTCATGACGCTGATAAGGCGTCTGCACGAAATAATCTTTATCGTGATCAAACCAAGCCGTAAACTGGTATTTGCTTTTGAGCAGGTAAACCAATGTGAGTTGGTAATTGTTGCTCGGTTTCAAATCCGGATTTCCGGTAATCTCATTGTAGCCGCCATTGCTATAACTGGTAAAATTCGTCATTTCCCAATATTCGGGATAGTTCCGATTACTACTCAGTCCGATCTGAAACATCTGTCCGGGAGCAGGGGTATAGGTCAGATTGAAGGTAGGATACCAGTTCCATTGATGCCAGACAGGTGTATGATAATACTCTGCGGCAACGGACGCATCAAGGGATAACTTACTGCTGAAGTTTTTTGTCAGTCCGAAATAGAGATTTAGGTCGTCTTCACGAAATCGGGTATATTCTGATGAAGGGGCATCCCCAGTTGTCGTTTCTATCTCTTTGTATTGTTGATTGGAATGGTTGACACTCGTAGAATAGATGACCCCATAATTGATTCCCCAATTGTTCTTCAGATTGTGTTCCTGAGAAAGGAAGAATTTCCACCGGTCGACCTGCTGGTCGTTTTCGACAACATAATCGAGAGTGCCGGTTGGCAGCGTACTTGAAAGATGCTGATTTTCGGGATCATGATAGTAAGTCATCTCTGCCCCTGCCTTGAATCCGAAAGGTGCACTGTAATCCAAGCGGAGATTGTGCAGCCACGGTTTTGAGTTCTGTGTATTCGTCCCCAAGATATTACCAGAAATATGTTCTGCAAAGTCATCCTTATTATATTCGCCATTGTAGACCAGGCTCAACTGATGGTTCTCTGCAAAATTGTAATCCATTCCCAGACGGTAATTATGAGTTGTGCCATTTCCGTCGTTTATCTCATGGGTATTGATGTTGTGCACGGTCCCGTCATCCAAATGATGATGTGATTCTTCGTCTGTCACGGAATAACGATTACCATGGTCATACTGATACATCAGGTCCATGTCAAATTTTCCTTTCTGATAAAACAACGAGGCACGCTCTGTGAAAGTTGCATTATGCGTTTGGGACCACCCTGAATACCATTCTCCCCGCAGAGGCGTCAGTTCTCCTGCACTATGCTTCAGTTTGATGTTGATGAGTGCACCGCGCACCTGCATTTTGGCAGGCGCATTGTACATAACATCCACCTTCTCAATCCTACTTGCAGGCATGCTCTTTAGTAAGGTATTCACCTCCTCTACTGTCATATTGGTCACCTTGCCATCGATGACGACAGTAGCGGGAAGTCCGCCCAACAAGACCTTTTCGTCCTGTACCTGTACACCGGGGATCTCTTTCAGTGCATCATAGATATCATCTACGGATTTCTTTTCTATAAGGCGCGGCAGGTCATAAGTGATCGTACTGCCATTGACCTTTGCTATCGGGTGCTCTCCTTTCACTACGACATCCGGCAGTTCATGAATGATACTGTCCATCCGCAAAGAATCTGTCTGCTGGGCCTTCAAGACTGTTGAAGACAACAGCAATATCAAGAATAAAAGTATTTTTTCCATTTCATTCAGTATTTCTGTCACAAAATTACGGAGAAACATAGGGCGAGGCAAACTTTCACGCTTATTTAGACTTAAGTGTAGTGTTATTTAGTCTTATCATTTCAGGCTGTCCAAGATAAAAAAAGTATCTTTGCCTCATGAAACTCAAATACATTATAGCCATCGTCATCGTTCTTCTGACGACTGTTTTCGGTTATCAGAGTTACTGGTTGATCCATCTTTACCATACTCAAAAGGCGGAATTCAACCAACGGATGGCGGATGCCATAGAATATAGTGATTTTCAGGAACTGATCAGCAGAGGGGAATATGTGAAATATAATCTCAACGCAACTACAACTGTTAAGGTCAATATCAATAACACCCCCAAACCTCACAAGGGAAAAACGAGTTATGCCTACGCTCTCAATCCGGCTTCTCTGAAAGATCCCAGCAAGACATTCTACAATTTGATTCGCGGCAAACTTCATTCGGTTCTCGATCCCATGAGGCAGAACAACATCAAACGATTCTACCAGTTGCTCTCTAAAAAACTGTCCAGATACGGAACTGAGATACCTATGAGAATAGAACTGCGATCTGGCAAGGGCCGTCTCATTGCTGCATACAGCAAAGACCGCTTCAAACCTAAAGCTTCCGATACACATTTCGACTATCATTTCGGAGATAGCCAAGGTTCTTTCTACCGCATCATCACGCCTTCCGTGACAAAAGTTATCATTGAAGAAATGTCAGGAATCCTGACAGCATCCTTGCTTATCTTCTTCCTTCTCGCTTTTGTTTTCGTGTATCTGATTCACACAGTGAGAAATCTCAGAACACTGGATGAAATGAAAAGTGATTTCACTAATAATATGACCCACGAACTTAAAACTCCGATAGCTGTAGCATACGCAGCCAACGACGCTCTGCTCAATTTTGATATGACCAGAGACAAGACGAAAGTTGAAAAGTACCTCTCTATCAGTCTCCAGCAACTGAGACAACTGAGCGGGCTCGTGGAGCAAATCCTGTCCATGAGCATGGAACGCCGTAAAAACATGAAGCTCAATATCGAAGATATCAATGTCCTCTCTTTGATCCGGCCCTTGATTGCAGAGCACAAACTGAAATCCGACAAACCCGTAGAAATCTCTTGCAGGATTCCTGAAGACTTGATTATCAGGGCTGACCGCAATCACTTCGCCCACATCATGAGCAACTTGCTGGATAACGCCATCAAATATTCTACCGGCAAAGCTGATATTGCAATTGCGGCACATCAAGAGAAAACCTTTACCGAGATCAGCGTTGCCGATCACGGCATCGGCATCGCATCAGATCAACTGAAATACATATTCGATAAATTCTATCGTGTCCCTCATGGCAACTTACATGAGGTTAGAGGCTACGGACTCGGACTATACTACGTCAAGAACATGATGAGCAGGCTTCATGGTACGGTAGATGTGGAAAGTGAATTAGGGAAAGGAACAACTTTTAGATTGAGATTTTATGACTAAAATACGTGTACTTCTCGTGGAAGATGAACAAACGCTCGCCATGATTATCAAAGATACATTGGATGCCCAAGGTTTTGACATCACGACTGCCTCTGACGGTGTAGAAGGACTTAAAAAATTCTCTGAATTCAAACCTGACGTATTGGTGGCTGATATCATGATGCCGGAAATGGATGGTTTCGAAATGGTGCGCAGGATCAGACAGAACGACCTCCTGACACCGGTTCTTTTCCTGACGGCACGCTCTGCCGTCAATGATGTCGTAAAAGGGTTCGAACTGGGAGCCAATGATTATCTGAAGAAACCTTTCGGCATACAGGAGTTGATTGTCCGGATAAAGGCTCTGGCTCATCAGGCTACACTCTACCAGTCATCCCAACAACCTAAGAGGCAACAACTGCTGGAAATCGGAAAATATAACCTGAACACAACGACACAACACTTGTCTTTTGCCGGGTTGACAGAAGAACTCTCCTATCGCGAGTCTGAGATCCTCCGGATGCTGGCTGTCAACCGGGATCACGTTGTCGAGACAAAAACTATTCTCCTAAAACTCTGGGGTAATGACAGTTTCTTCAACTCCCGTAGCCTTCAGGTTTTCATCACCAAATTGCGGCATAAACTCGCCCGTGATGAAAGTATCAAGATCATTAATGTAAGAGGTATCGGCTACAAACTCATTACGGAAGAGCTTTGATTTTTCTCTATTCTCCATGACTTGCTGCCCGCTACTATGACGTGCAGCAAACCTGCATATCTTATTTTCTTTACTCCAAAAAAATTATTCTTGGCATTGTGTGTCATATAATTTTTATATATTTGTGAGTAGAACTATATACTAATGGAAAACAAGAAGCAGGCAACAACAGTTGAGGATCAACTGGAAAAACTAAAATCCCGTGGCATGGTGATTGAAGATGAAAAGAAGGCGAAAGAGAACTTACTTGATATCGGATATTATCGATTGGGATTCTATTGGTTTCCCTTTGAGAAAACCTATCCAAGAAAATATAATCGTACACACGAATATAAGGAGGGTACGAAATTCGATTATGCCATTAAACTCTATTACTTTGATTTCGACCTTAGAAATCTTCTGTTAAGATATATCAGCAGAATTGAGATTAATTTTCGTACCACTCTGATCTATAAAGTTTCTAACAAATACGCCTCCGATCCTTTCTGGTATCTCAATTCTAAAGTCGTAGACAAGTCTTTCATTAAAAGTTCTCTTTTCCAGGATGCCCTCAAAGAAGCCAATAAAATGCCAAACATTAAGACTGATTTGAAAAATCATAAAAGGGACTATGCACCAGCCTGGAAGCTTATAGAAAACCTCACCTTTGGTGTTGTACTCACGCTATACGATCATCTTAATGATGGTGAGCTCCGCCATACAATTTCTGTTACCTATGGTATTCAATCTCCCAATCAATTCTCCAACTATCTTAATACGGTACGACGGTTAAGAAACTATTGTGCTCATGGCAAGGTGCTCTTTGATATGAACTTGCCTGAAGCCATTAGTAATGGTCCACTTGGCAATTTAGGCAACAGGAAGACGATGCTCTTTGGCGCTTATATAGTTTTCAAATATCTCTTAGGTAAGGTTTCGGCTAACAGAGTAACAGAAATGAAAGCAAAGTTGCTAGAGGCCTTTGACAGAGTTCCATACCAAATAGTAAAAGACATTATCTTCGACAACACAGGGTTTAGAATTGAAGAAATCTAAATAAACATCAACTAAGAAGAAAAATGGTATAAAGTTTGCAGAAGGAAGTTTAAAGCATTAACTTTGCAGAGGAATATTCAGTGCACTTGCTAGCTATATGCTTTCATACTGCACTATAAAAGGAACTGACAAGGGTCTGTCTACACGGCAGACCTTTTTTAGTGTAGGACTACTGAACAAAAGAAACGCTCAAACAAGAATTGTTGTAACATGATAATACCATCACTACAAAGGAAACTGACTTTGTGGTGTTCCAGAGCCCTAGCCCTCACTCTACTGACATTTTCAAAATGCCAATAAAAGTCAAGTGGGAAATCCCCAAGATTAATAACTGTACCCTTATTTCTTATTTGTAGTCATTGTACAAAGAATTAAATCTACAACAACTAAAAATTTGTATGCAATTTCTTCCAAAAAGAATTTATTGTTGAAACCTACAACTTCTCCCCAAGTTATAAGAATATAGCTATCGGACGACAAGGAAGTTATAAGTTATTTTTTGTAGCGGGGGTGGGCCACGATCCCACGACCTCCGGATTATGAATCCGACGCTCTAACCAGCTGAGCTATCCCGCCAAACACACCTTTCATATCCCTATGAATGAATGGCTTTTGCGGGTGCAAAGGTAATACATTTTTTCAAATTCACAAAAAAATCATAAGAATTTTCACAGTCCCTCTCTAAAATAACGTGATGTCGACTAATTATTTTCAGAATACTCCCTTTAGCTATCAGTAAGTTTACTTCTATCAATGACAGGTTTTATTCAAAAAAGGACAGTACTTCAGATAGAAATACGAAGAAGTGTGCCCGTATCAATAATATCCAAAAAAGAGGCCGACCGGACATTTATATTGGGGCAATTAGGAGAGTTAAATACCCTCAGGATCAATTTCACCAACAGGTAATCACGGAAAAATCGAAAACAAATCCGTTCCCTCCCGTTCCCTTCTCATTCCCTATACGTTCCCTCTCCGTTCCCTATTTGGGCTTTTGGTTGACAAAACGGTTGTGGCAATCTGTTGACGTGCGTTATCAGGGTGTAAAGACGTACGTTATTAGGGGCTCATGTCGTACGTCTTGACAGTGTAAGGACGTACGTAAACAGAGCCTCATAAAGCACGTGAACAGAACCTCATAAAACTCATCAATAAAACCTCATGGAACTCATCAACAGAACCTCATGGAACGGTGAACAGAATGTATAGTTGTACAGCAACACAATGAAAGGATAAGTGCCAACGACATGAATGGACGTACAGCTTCAAATGCAAAGACGTGCACCGACAGAAACGAAAAATATCAAACTGTGGTAGATGAAAGTCAAATCATGTTCAATATCAGTGGAGGAATTGGCTAAATCCTTACCACTGCCACGATAGCCGAGCAGAGCGTTTGTAGCAAAAGGCATGGAAGGAATCGACAAGACCGAGCAGCAGGTGGAAATGTCGAAAGAAGTCGTCGTGCTACCCGCTAATAAATTCTGTTCCTATAAAGATTCTGTCTCTAATATATAATAAGGTGAAAAATAGTTCGAGTATGTGGATTGATTAAGATACAGAGCATACGACAATTAGTCATAAAATCGAGTGACAAATTTAAGAAGTATAACCATTTCTTAATCGAAAGATTGCTCCTAAGAAGTGATACACGACGGGAAATCGCATCCCTCCAATGAAGCAAAAGGCCTGCCAAGCGACCGGCTTTATCACAGTTCATCTGACTATCCGCAGACGGAGTACAAGTTCCTTCTTTTGGTTATTGCGCCTCTCAGATCATCTGCCATTACGGCTACACGGACAAGAACCGGGAAGGAAATAGAGGCTAACTTTTTATATTATAGGTCTATGATCAATTGATGGTTTTCCGTAATGATACAAATAAACTGCAGGACGGTTTTCCAGAATCAGTACAAGGGTTAGTGCTTATACTGTTTTACAGTATAGCTAGAATATGAATAAAAGACCGATCGGGAGAGTTAATACGCTCCTGATTAATTCCGCCAACTGGTTTATTATAATATAAGGCGTCAAACAAAAAAAAACGTAAAAGGACCTGTTTCTGATAATTTTGTATTACTTTTGCACATTGGTATGATCACCGTCCAACAGAAAGAATCACAAGCCATTTGAAATCCAAAATAAGCCGAAGGGTTTAATTGAGTGGACGAAACAGATGATTCTACAAATTAGACTATGCCTCGCATCAAGAAACTCGATATATTTATTGTCCGTCAGTTCGGAACCCTCTTTCTAGGGACTTTCTTCATCTGCCAATTTGTGCTGATGATGCAGTTCTTATGGAGGTACATTGACGAACTCATCGGAAAAGGGTTGACCTTGGACGTCATGGCACAGTTCTTCGGATATATGGGCCTGATGCTTGTCCCTCAAGCTCTTCCCCTGGCCATTCTTCTGTCTTCCCTAATCACTTTCGGAAACTTGGGAGAGTCCTCAGAACTGACTGCCATCAGAGCATCCGGCATTTCCCTGCTCCAGGCATTCAGAGGGTTGATCGTGGTTACTGTCGTCATCATGTTCGGCTCGCTGTACTTTCAGAATTACATCGGTCCCAATGCCAACATGAAAATCATGCAGTTGCTGATTTCCATGAAACAGAAAAGTCCTGAACTGGAAATCCCCGAAGGCGTGTTCTATGACGGTATTCCCCAATGCAATATTTACGTCCAGAAGAAAAACATCAAGACCGGCAAACTCTACGGTGTAATGATCTATCGAATGACAGACAGTTATGAGGATGCGGCCATCATTCTCGCCGATTCCGGCATGATCCAGTCTACTGCCGAGAAAAAACATCTGGTCCTGAGTCTCTGGAGCGGAGAATGGTTTGAGAACATGCAAGAATCAGAACTGCAGAACAGTGCAGCAGTCCCCTATCGCCGTGAGAGTTTTATTGCGAAAAAGATTATTCTGGATTTCAACGGCAATTTCAACATGGCTGACGCCTCCTCCCTCTCCAACAACGCACAGGCAAAGAGTCTCGCACAAATACACAACGATATTGATTCCCTCAATCACGTTTATGACAGCATCGGCCATTCCTACTACCGTGATGTCCAGGCGATGTACTATAGTGTCCCCAGACTCAACAAGCGCGACTCAACCTTGGCAGTCGAAAAAGCCCTATCCAAAAGCGTCAACATCGATAGCCTATACAACAAACTGCCTCCCTCTCAGAAGCAAGGCGTGATCAACAATGCGATGAGCCGGGTCCAAAGCGACATGAATGATCTGGAATTCAAGAGCATGATCACTTCTGACGGTGACAAGATCATCCGTCTACATAAGATAGAGTCCATCAACAAATTCACGCTTGCCTTGACGTGTCTCATTTTCTTCTTTATCGGAGCGCCTTTGGGAGCAATTATCAGGAAGGGAGGACTCGGCGTGCCTGTCATAGTCTCCGTATTGGTATTTATCTTCTATTACATCTTGGATAATACAGGCTACCGTATGGCAAGGCAAGGGATTTGGTCGGTATGGTTCGGTAAATCACTAGCGCCGGCAATTCTTATTCCACTGGCAATATTCGTCACCTATAAGTCGAATAATGACTCCATTGTTTTCAATATGGACAGTTATATCGATTTCTTCAAGAAGTTACTGGGAATCAGGACCAAACGCGAAGTCGCCGGAAAGGAAGTCATCATACAGGATCCGGACTATCACCGCGATGCCGAGGAATTGAACCAGATCAGCAAGCTGATCGTCGCCTATAGTGCGAAGCATCGCCTGCAACGTCTGCCTAACCCTGTCCAGATCTTCTTCGAGCGTCATTCAAACCATACCTTGGAGAAAGTCAACCAGCAACTTGAGGCGACTATCGAAGACTTGTCGAATACCAGAGATAATGTGATTCTGACAGAACTGAACCGTTACCCGATATTGTCAATCAAAGCACTCTCCAGGCCATTCAAGCACACCTGGCTGAACGTCCTGACGGCTATTTGCATTCCCGTAGGAGTCGTCTTGTACTGCCGGATGTGGAGATTCCGCTTACGACTCATGTACGACCTGAAGACCATCATGTCGGTCAACAAGAACATAGAGAACCAAATAGCCGTGATCGAGGCTCCCCATAACGACTGAAAGGGACCCGAAAATCCCTGAAGTGTTTTTACAGAGATATAGCATCTCAATCATTTTAATATATGAGGGGATACACCCCCATCCTAATTATTACTTTTCAATATGGAAGATTATAAACTAAGTAGCATCCCAGATGCCCTGAAAGATTTCAAAGAAGGTAAATTCGTAATTGTTGTTGATGATAAAGACCGTGAAAATGAAGGTGATTTAATTACTGCTGCAGAATCGATTACACCTGAAAAGGTGAATTTCATGCTCAAGAATGCAAGAGGCGTTCTCTGTGCACCCATCACGATATCCCGCGCAACAGAATTGGATCTCCCTCACCAAGTAGACGACAACACCTCAGCCCTAGGCACCCCGTTCACGATTACCGTAGACAAACTCGAAGATTGTACGACAGGGGTATCGGCACACGACAGGGCAGCCACCATCAAAGCTTTGGCTGATCCTACCAGCAGACCCGACACCTTCGGACGCCCGGGGCACATCAACCCTCTGTATGCACAGGACAACGGTGTCCTTCGGCGCAGCGGACATACCGAAGCTGCCATCGACCTCTGCAAACTTTCGGGACATTATCCCGCCGCCGCTCTGATGGAAATCATGAACGAGGACGGCACAATGGCACGGCTGCCTCAACTGGAAGAGAAAGCAAAAGCGTGGGGCTTGAAGATCATTTCTATAGCTGACCTGATCGCCTACCGCCTGAAAAAAGAATCAAGCATAGAAATAGGTGAAGAGGTAGACCTGCCTACAAAATACGGGCACTTCCACCTCATCCCCTTCCGTCAGACCAGTAACGGACTCGAGCACATGGCTTTGATCAAAGGCACCTGGACCGAGGATGAACCTATCCTGGTGCGCGTCCATTCCTCCTGTGCCACAGGTGACATCTTGGGCAGTCTGCGCTGTGATTGCGGAGAACAACTCCATAAGTCCATGCAAATGATAGAAAAAGCAGGAAAAGGGGTCATCATCTATATGCAGCAGGAAGGCCGCGGTATAGGACTGATGAACAAAATCGCAGCCTACAAACTCCAGGAAAAAGGACTGGATACTGTCGACGCCAACCTCCACCTGGGATTCAAACCAGACGTCCGTGATTACGGTTGTGGCGCACAGATGCTCAGATATCTGGGAGTACACAAAATGCGGCTCTTGACGAATAACCCGACAAAACGTGTAGGTCTCGAAGCTTACGGCCTCGAAATCGTGGAAAACGTCCCCATTGAAATCACACCCAATAAATACGACGAGAAGTATCTGAAGACTAAGCGCGACAGAATGGGACACGACCTTCACCTTTGAACACAAAAAACGGTTGAAAATATAAAGAAACGGCTTCCAATGGATTGAAAATCATTTGGGAGCCGTTTCCCGTTCCGGGCAGTCCCCGCACTGATTTTGACCCAAAGAGGAGAATATCAGCCTCGCTACAAGTCATAATTAATATTACGATATTAATAAAATTGTAGTCCTGAATGAAATAATGCTATATTTTTTTCGTTATAAAGAATAAAATGCTTACTTTTGTGAGGAAGTTTAATCAATAGGACTCAGCAAATCATTATGGTACAATTATCAAATCGTCTTAACAGACTAGCCCCATCAGCCACATTGGCGATGTCGCAGAAGAGCAGGGAAATGAAAGCTCAAGGTATTGATGTGATTAACATGAGTGTCGGGGAACCTGATTTCAACACCCCGGAACATATTAAAGAAGCCGGTAAAAAAGCTATTGATGAAAACTTTTCCAAATATTCTCCTGTACCCGGCTATCTCCCTCTAAGAGAGGCCATTGTCAACAAACTCAAGAACGAAAACGGACTCGATTACAAGACGTCTGAGGTAATGGTTTCAACAGGTGGCAAACAAGCTGTTTGTAATACCATTCTCGCCTTGGTCAACGAAGGAGATGAAGTGATCATCCCGGCCCCCTATTGGGTGAGTTATCCACAGATGGTCAAATTGGGAGGAGGAGTACCCATCATACTCAGGGCAGGATTCGAGCAGGACTTCAAGATCAATCCGGAACAACTTGAATCCGCTATCACACCCCGTACTAAAATGCTGATTTTATGTTCGCCTTGTAACCCTTCAGGCAGTGTCTATTCACGCGAAGAACTGAAAGCACTTGCCGATGTCCTCAAAAAGCACGACAACATATTCGTTCTGTCTGATGAGATCTACGAACATATCAATTATATCGGTCAGTGCAACAGCATCGCACAATTTCCTGGAATGAAAGAGCGTACCATCATCTGCAACGGCGTTTCCAAAGCTTATGCGATGACAGGTTGGAGACTCGGATGGATGGCCGCTCCCGAATGGATCGTCAAAGGTTGCAGCAAACTCCAAGGGCAATACACCAGCGGAGCCAATTCTGTCAGTCAACAGGCAGCCATTGAAGCCTACACAGGAGACCAGAAGAATGTAGAAGATTATCGGAAAGCATTTGAGCGCAGAAGGGACATGATTGTCAAACTTCTTAAGGGCATCCCTGGCCTGGAAGTGAATCTCCCGGAAGGCGCTTTCTATGTATTCCCTAAATGTTGCAGTTATTTCGGGAAAAGCAATGGAAAATGGACAATACGTAATTCCACTGATTTCGCGTTGTACCTTCTGGAAGTTGCACACGTAGCTACCGTAGGTGGAGACGCCTTCGGAGACCCTGACGGTTTCCGCATCAGTTACGCGACAAGCGACAGCAATATCGAAGAGGCGATGAAAAGGATCAAAAACGCCTTGGGGAGATTAAAATAGTACAAATAAAAAAATTCAGCAAAGGGAAGAAAGAAAAAAGAATAATTTAGCAATAAGCCCGTTAAAACTTCTTAATTCGCATCGTAATCTTGTATTAATTCGTATCTTTGCGAACACAGAACATCAGAATTCAAAGTTCATTAAAAACATGCTTTGAAAAACGAGCTTAACATTAAATCGCTAATTAAACAATTAAAATTATCAATAACTAAAAAATTAAAATTCAAAAATTATGGCAACTACAAAACAAACAGCCAGCCCTAAGAAAAAATCAGAGGGCTTCACAGGTATTCGTGCAGCATTTTGGGTCATCGTCGTATGCTTCATTATTGCTTGCTGTTTTTATCATTTCTTCTTGGGTTCACCTTCACACTATGTCAACGGCGATCCTGAGGGAGCAGTTCTGAATGGTAACATTTGGGGAACAATCCATAAGGGTGGTGTCCTGGTACCTGTAATCTTCACATTGATGCTGACAGTAATCGCACTCTCCATCGAGCGTTGGTTAGCACTTCGCACCGCATTTGGCAAAGGATCTCTGCCTAAATTCGTTGCAAACATTGAAGCCGCTGTTAAGGCAAATGATTTCACAAAAGCTCAGCAACTCTGCGACAAGCAAAGAGGTTCTGTAGCCAACGTTGTAGCAGCATCTCTGATCGCTTATCAGGATATGGACAACGGTGCTAACAAATCTTTGAAGAAAGAGTTGAAGGTAGCCCGTATCCAACAGGCACATGAGGAAGCAACTCAACTTGAGATGCCTACCCTGACACAAAACCTGCCTATCATCGCAACCATCGTTACACTGGGTACGTTGACCGGACTTCTGGGAACTGTAACCGGTATGATTCGAGCATTCGCCGCTTTGGCAGCTGGTGGTGGTGGTGACTCACTGCAACTTTCAACTTCTATTTCAGAGGCTTTGGTAAATACCGCTTCCGGTATTGCTACTTCTTGGTTCGCTGTAGTTTCTTATAACTACTATACCAACAAGATTGATAAATTGACATTCGCACTTGACGAAGTAGGTTATACAATTGCCCAGACATACGAAGCTAATCATACGGAAGAGGCTTAATTTTTGCTAACCCTTTAATATTTGGGAACTATGGGTAAAGTAAAAATTAAGAAGTCGGACGTCTGGATAGATATGACCCCTATGTCTGATGTCATGGTCCTCCTGCTTACTTTCTTCATGATGACTTCTACATTCGTCAAGAATGAGCCCGTGAAGGTAAATACGCCAGGATCTGTATCAGAGATAAAGGTTCCTCAGAAGGACGTGATGAATATTCTTGTCGGGAAAGACGGCAAGATATTCATGAATATGGATAAGACCACCGATTTGGAAGGCACGCTAAGCGCGGTGACTGCCAACAACGGTATATCTCTCACTAAGCAACAGATCAAGAAGTTCGATAATGACGCCATGTTCGGTGCACCACTGGACAAATTGAGCGATTATCTGAACCTCACAGCATCAGGGATGAATCAGGAAATCGGAAAACTAGGCATCCCGACAGATAGCATCAAGGGCGGTCCAAGTGAATTCCAGCAATGGATCACTGAAGCCAAGAATGTGAATCCGGACTTGAAACTGGCAATTAAGGCAGATCAAAACACTCCTTATTCCATTATCAAGAAAGTGATGGATGAACTTCGGGACATGAACGAGAACCGTTACTTTTTGATTACATCGTATAAGAAGTTGGAGGACTAAAGAATGCCAAAGAAGACTCTAAGTAAACAAAAGAAAATGTCTACCCGCGTGGATTTCACGCCTATGGTAGATATGATGATGCTTCTGATCACATTCTTTATGTTGTGTACTACATTGAACAAGCCTCAGACGATGCAATTGACGATGCCTAGTAACGACAAGAATGTGAACAAGAATGACCAATCCGAGACTAAGGCTTCCCAAACCATCACAATTTATATTGGAGCAAACAATAAAATTTATTATGGTAAAGGCCTGCCTCAATACACCAATCCCGGTTGGTTAACGCAGACTACTTACGGGAAGAACGGAATCCGGAAAGTGCTGATCAACCATCGCACAGGAGACGGAACGGACCCGGTAGCTCAGATCATGCTGGCTAAACAAAAACTGGATGCTCAGAAACTGAAGAATCCGGCTGCTTGGCCTGACAGTGTCTATCAAAAAGCTTTGAGCAAATTGAGAGACGGATATGTAAATGGTGATAACAATGCGCCTATTCCGACGCTGACAATCGTCATCAAACCGTTGACAACTTGCTCTTACAAGAATCTGGTAGACGTACTCGATGAGATGCAGATATGCAGTATTGGTAAATATGTCATTGATAAGGTCAATGCTCAGGACCTGAGTTTGTGTAAACTCAAGGGAATCAAGTAAGGATCAGTCAATGAATCAACTTTAAAAGCAAAGGACAATGTCAAAAATTGATCTATACGACCCGCAATGGGTGAACATGATTTTCCAAGGAAGAAACAAGGCTTATGGAGCTTACAAACTCCGTACCTCCATCTCCAAAAGAAATGTCATGGCCATCGTTATCATGCTCATTGCTGCTGCTATCATCGCATCTATTCTTGGAATTCAAGCTATTGTAAAGGCCAACCAACAACAGGTAGCAGTTACAACTAGTGTTGAACTTTCTCAGCTCGCCAAACAGAAGAAAAAACCTGTGGTAGAAAAGAGAACAGTTGTAAAGGAAGAGAAGAAAGAGGTAGTCAAGCAGGTCAAGAGTTCTATCAAGTTCACAGCTCCTGTGATCAAGAAGGATAATGAAGTAAAGAAGGAAATCGTTTCCCAAGCAGATTTGAATAACACAAAGACTGCCATTGGTGCATTCGATGTGAAAGGTAACAGCGATCAAGGTACTGTATTGAAAGCAGAACAAGAGATTGCTCAACCCGCACCACCGGCACCGAAACCAAGTGCAGCTGTGGAAAACAAGGTGTTTGATGTCGTTGAACAGATGCCATCATTCCCTGGAGGTCCATCAGCACTTATGGCTTACCTGAACAACAACGTGAAATATCCGGTTGTTGCACAGGAGAATGGTGTACAAGGACGTGTTGTTATATCATTTGTTGTTGAAAGAGACGGTTCCATCACTGACGTACAAGTTGTAAAGTCAGTCGATCCTTCACTTGACCGTGAAGCTTCAAGAGTGGTACGTAGTATGCCACGCTGGAATCCTGGTAAACAAAACGGCCAGGCAGTACGTGTGAAATACAATGTACCGGTATCATTCAGACTTCAATAATTGAATGAGAATATCTCATTCTGCTTAGCGGCAGAATAATTAGTTGTCGTCCTTTTGCTTTGTTTCCCCAATGGGTTTCATTGCATAAGGACGACAAATAGTTTTAAAGGGTTCATTTAACAAATATACACAGAAGTAATTCTTTTTAACGAGTTCAAAGAAAATATAAATAAGAGTAGATCCAAAGCAAGATTTAGAGAATATAACCACTTATGATACAAGAAGGGTTTCATGTGTGGGTATCATTCCTTTAAGATTTTATAAGAGCGGATTCAAAGCTATACGATCTTTCAAAAGGTACGATCTAAGACAGTTAGAAACAATTGACTCAGTAAGGGAAGAAAAATGAAAAAGGAATTCAGATTCAAAATTACAAATACTCTGTTACTGTTCATCCTGATAGTGGCAATCGCATCATGTGGACCACATAAGCGCAAAGATGGCAGGACAGACACATACTCATCAGGAGTTATCAGTTTTGCGTCTGATGAGAGCTTCAGCCCTATAGTGGATGAAGAACGGGAAGTGTTTGAAAGCCTTTACCCGAAGGCAAAAGTCAAACCGATCTATACAGACGAGACAGATGCAGTAAATAAGTTGATGCAAGGCAAGATCTATCTGGTGATCACCTCCAGGGATTACTCTAAAAAAGAGTATGCTAACCTGAAATCGAGGAGATTCATGCCTGTTGCCATCAAATTGGCCTATGACGGACTTGCACTGATCGTCAACAAGAACAATACAGATACCTGTCTGACTATACATCAAATCAAAGATATCCTCACCGGAAAGATATCAAACTGGAAACAGATCAACCCGCGGTCAAGAAAGGGAACTATACAAGTTGTGTTTGACCGCAATGGTTCGAGTGCAGTCAATTGGTGTGTGGATTCTCTCCTGAAAGGAAAGCCATTCAAGAAACAGGACATCATGGCAGCTAAAGGCAGCAAACAGGTGATTGACTACGTACAGAAGACCGCAGGTGCAATAGGCATTATAGGATCCAACTGGCTGAATGATGAAGGCGACACGACCAACACCACCTTCAAGAAAAACATCACAGTGGTCTCTGTGAGCAGAATGCAAAAGGCGACACCATACAACAGTTGGAAACCCTATCAATATTATTTATACAACGGAAATTACCCGTTGATCCGAACGATCTATGCCCTCTTGAATGACCCATTGAATGCACTGCCTTGGGGATTCGCCCACTTCATAGAATCACCGCAAGGACAGATGATCATATACAAAACAGGACTCCTCCCAATGAATGGTGATATAACGGTCAGAGATGTCAACGTCAACAATAACTAAACATAAAATGAAAATAGATCAAGTCAAACAAATTAGGTAAAAAAGAGTTAGAAACAAAAAGGTAAAAAGTCAAGAAAAAGGTACGATTATGAAAACAATCAAATATTTAGTCATGGCCGCACTTCTCATGATGGGTGCCGGCCAAAGTGCAAAAGCACAAGAGAACCAGCAAGCCAATGTTGAAGTCAAGAACATAGCTAAAGCTATTGAAGACAACAAGAACAATCCAGACGCTGTTAAGGACCAAGTCAAGGATTTCCTAAAGAACAACAAAAAGGACCCGAATGCGCTGGTCGGATTAGGAGAAGCTTATCTGAACATCAATGACACGGCCAATGCTGCCAAATACGCCCATATGGCTATTTCACGCAACAAGAACTGTGGTGATGCCTATTGTTTGTTAGGTGACTTGGCAGCACTCAAGGATGACGGTGGTGCTGCTGCTATGTGGTATCAGAACGCAAAATCAATGGATCCCAAGAACCCCAAAGGATACATCAGATATGCAAGTGTTTATCGTGGAAGAAGTCCGGAAGAAGCAGTACAATCTCTGCAGGAGTTGAAAAATATCCTGCCTGACTATCCTGTAGAATCCGAAGCAGGACATTTCATGTATACTGCACGTAAATATGACAAAGCCGTATTATACTACAGTAAGGCAGATTCTACAAAACTTGATGAGGATCACTTGAAGGAATATGCTTTGGCAGGTTATTTCTCAGGCAATACTGCAAAAAGTCTGTCAGTATCCAAATATGGAAATCAACGTTTCCCTAGAGACCCAGTCTTCAATCGTCTGACCTTCTATAACGCCCTTGCTGACTCTGATTACACCACAGCTACAGAATATGCAGAGAAACTGTTTACAGCCTCTGACAGCGCTAAAATCATTGAGAGAGACTACCTCAATGCAGGTCACGCATATCTGGGAGCAAAAAACTACCAGAAGGCTATTGAAATGTATAACGAGGCTGCTAAGTTAAATCCGCAAGATAATGACATCCACAAATATCTCTCGGACACTTACAGCAATGAGAACGATACAGAAGATGCCCTGAAAGAGTATAATATTTACACTAGAGGAAAGGCAAACAGCACGGCTGAAGACTTTATGGCACTTGCCGATATCTATTCAAATGCAGCAACTAAAACTCAGAATGCGGCACAAAAGGATAAATACCTGAAAGAGGCTGATTCCATCTATGCTGATATCATCACGAAGTTCCCTACATATAATGCCTATGCAACATATATGAGAGCTACATTGAACAGCAATATGGACCCAGACTTCAAAAAAGGTTTGGCTAAACCGTTCTACGAGCAATTGATCACCATCGTAAAAGGCCACACAACAAAAGGCTCTAATGATGATGCTTATCTGAAAGCAGCTTACTATTACCTCGGAGCATACTACTATACCGTAGGAAACAAAGCAGAAGGTACTACAAATTGGAAGAACCTCCTCGAGTTGGATCCGAATAACGCAACAGCTAAGCAAGCTCTCGGAATAAAATAGAAATTATAAGTCTTAGAAATCATTAAGAAGTAAAAACTGCATTGCTGAACGCAATGCAGTTTTTTTATGCCCCATTCTCAAACAAACACTTAAAAGTCGTTGCACACTAGGAAATAAACATATCATGATACTCAGTTCACAAAGAACAACTTATTAAAGGGAAAGGAGGCAAGAAGTAAAGGAAGGATGAAGTGGCAGAAGAATCAAATCAAAACACACTCCTAGGAAAGGTGTGGTTAAGGGATAGTCATCAAATGTAGGTATAGAGAGCTGACAAAAAGTAAAATAGCGCTAAAGAAAAGGTATCGACTACCAAGCCAAAAGAACAAGGATACAATCAGACAGTAATCACCCCATTCCGATGCAGAATTGGGGACATACAGCCCAGCAATTGACCATAAAGTCTGGAGGCAGATTCAAGAATATGTAACATTGCAGACTATAATGACTCCTTGTCCGAAAAACACGACTGGGAATCGTTCCTTTCGGATGAGGTTAAGAACTAAACATGAAGGACTTTTGACACAGTACATCTGACTATCCCATAAGACGGGTCGAAAAATAAAGAATAAGAAGAATACAAATGGATCAACTTGAAGAATGCCAAGTTCAAAACCACAAAGGACAAAGAAGTATGAAAAGGCAAAGACAAAAAAATAAGAGCGATTAAACCTCAATCGCTCTTATACATATTCCACATTATGGAAGACTAATTGCATCATTCGGGCAAACACTTGCACAAGTACCACACTCAGTACAAAGGTCCGGATTAATAGAATACTTTTCATCACCTGCAGATATAGCACCAGAAGGACATTCGTCCAAACAAGTTCCACAAGCCATACAATTGTCACCAATTACGTAAGCCATAGTCTTTAATTTTATTGTTATTATAATGTTTTTGTATAATATGTAATAGGGTCACCAAAACTCTAATTATGCAAAGATAATAATTATAATTTGAAATACCTAAAAATGGGGATGGTTTTTAGCAAAAATTATAATATTATCCGATGCAGGTGGATTCCATAAGCAAGTGCAAAGTTACGGAATTAATTGCTTAATGATATCAACAGGCTTTGAAAAATCATTTTTCTTTCTTGGTCTGTTATTCAATTTTTGAATGATTTGTTTAATGTATCCCC
>NZ_JAMXLY010000003.1 GCF_024054555.1 Segatella cerevisiae
CAATGCAAAGCTAAAGAGTTTTAGGACTACTTTCAGGGGAGTGGAAGATGTGAAGTTCTTCTTATACAGAGTTGCACAATTATATGCATAGGCAAATTGTTAAATCCCCAAGATTAATAACTGTGCCCTCTCCTCTTACAAACTATCGTGAGACCGTTTGTAAACGGATCCACCTATTTTAATTGGGATGTAAAAGCTAACACTACAAGTACAGAGTTAGGCTGCTCCTTCCCTCTCCCTCTCATTCTATGATCGGAAAAACGGAAAGAACAGCCTGATTTTCGTAAAGCGGATATACCTTACATCAATTTATTCAGAGCCTGGCGATAATTCTGCCAATAAGTGATCTTGTCCTGAACCTTTTGCTTGTCAATAAAGCGATTGAGACGGGAATCAGAGAGTTGAGTACTCAGCAGGAAGATGTAATGGTCCACCAGATTTGCCTTTTCCTGAACGGTTTTCTTCTTAGGATAGCCCCGCTTAGCAGTTTCCTGTTCCCAAACTTCAGCATTCTCATTGATTTTCTGGCCCGTAGCCTGCAAATCAGCGACAAATTTATCCCGATAGGCTTTCTCCTCAGGGGTCATACCTGCTGCGGATTCCAATTCTGATGCACTGACAGTAGCGGTGGAAGAATCGGTAGTTGCCTGTTGTTGGGTATTGATGTTCTCATAAGTTGACTGTGCAAAGGCGCTCATAGGGAGCACTGCCAGTCCAAGTAAAACTAACTTGATTTTATTGTTCATAACTTTCTCCTTTATTTATAATTGAATATAAACGATGCGGTTCTCCAGGCCTAAAGCCTCTGACCGCTGATTATTTTTTCTTATGCAGGAAGAACATCGAATCTCTTCCTTTCGACAAGTCCAGAGCTTCCGGATGTTCCTTGATATAACTGTTGATATGCCTTACCCGCTTCTCCTGCAGAATCTCATTGACGGCGATAAGGATTCCCGTTTCTTCCACCTCTCCAAATTCATGGTTGATGGCTGTTCCGAAGACTTTCATCGTCGGACTCAACCCCATATAAGCATTGACCAAAGGTGGAATATTGTACCCCAACTCACGCACGGTATGATTGAGATTACGATAATCGTCCTTGAAGTTATCGGCTGTCAGTACAGACTTCAACTCACTTTCCGAGGTAACGCTTTTCAAAGGTGTATAGGGAACGATCAACTTATCCTTGTCTTCAAAATGCTTTTTCAGAAAATAGAGTATCAGGTCACGCCCTTTCTTGCTGAAAGACGGATACATCGTCATCTTTCCGAAGAAATACTTCAGATCAGGAATAATGACAGTCAGTGCGCCAAGACCATCCCAGAGGTTGTCGAGGGCAAAAATGCTCTTCGTATTCTTCCGGATATTCTGATAATCCAAGGAGACAAATGAACGTCCCAGTTCTACCGTACACGGCATGTATTCATCCAGGAACTTCTGAGAGAAATGGAACATATGGCTCGTTGCCAATTTAGGCTGTCCCTTGTCATCCAACTTCCAGTTTTTCCCTGCCAGGTAACGATAGCCTCCTATTATTTCATTAGATTTCGGATTCCAGACAATCAGTTGCTTATAGCAATTATCTCCTAGATCATATTCATCGATATCCATTGACTTCCCCGTTCCACCACCAGCAGTACGAAAAGCAATTTCCCTCAGTCTTCCGATTTCTTGCATGACATGAGGAGAGTCATTCGCCGTGATAATATAGATATCATTATGGCTTTTATTTGTCGTACGAAGTTTTTTCTCCGGCGTCAGTTCACTCTTAAGTACTTCTCTACTGATCGGTTGAATAATCTGTTCTTCCATTATTGGTTATGATTTAAAGATTTCCCGGAGCTCAAGGATTGTAAGCCTTTGTGACGGTACTATTATACTTCCACTGAAGAAATGGGCCTCAGAGTCGATAGACGATATCTTCCACATACTTGGCCCACTGTTTAGGAGTCTTGCTCTTATCAAACGTCTGCCACGGTATCGGCTTCCCTATTGATATTCGAAAAGTCTTACCCACATTTTTATACATCTCATCTACCAAAAACAACATGGCGAAATTAAACTTCAAATGCAGAAAACTGCATACTTCTGCTATCCGGTAGAATTTCTCCGAATTCTGCCCGCTGAAGTGAACAGGCACTACGTCACGATGGTATTCCACACTCTTTGAAATAAATGTTTTTTTCCACGGGATATCATGAACGACACCCTTGATCTTTCTAGAACAAAGTCCTGCCGGGAACATCAACATATGATAATTGCTCTGAAATCCTTTCTCCACCATAGCCGGGAAACTTCTCCCTTGAGATCCGGTCTTGTTGATACCGATACAGACGGGTCTCAAACCTGGCAGAAACAAAAGCAGGTCATTGACCAAATAGCGGAAAGCTCCGTCATAATGGTCGCCGATAATTGAGCCCAGAGCTACACCATCAGCGCCTCCCAAAGGGTGATTGGACACGAAAGTATAGACTTTGCCGTCATTCTTGTCAGGGAGATTCTCTTCGCCTCGTATTTCCAAGGTCATCCCCAAATAACGGACACAGGCCTTCAACCAAGGTGTCCCTGTCTTGTCCCGGCTCTCCCAGAGAAACCGATTCACTTCATCCAAATGAACAATATGCTTGAGCCACGATACGACGAACCGGGGAACATATTTAGATTTTCTCCCCATCTTCTGCTTGATGATCTTATCTAAGTCTATCGTTTTCTCAACCGCCTCACTCATATTTCTTTATACACTAATACTGTGCAAAAGTAGCACATGTTTTTTAAATACGTAACTTTTTACTTTAAAAAAGTGCTAAAATAATCATCTTTATCGGAAAGATTTCGCTTTGTTCAGGGCAAAAGGCTGGAAATAATAAAAGAGGTAACTTCCTGAAGGCTCGTTCAGAAACCTGTTGAAGACTTCGCAATACTGTTTTTAAGTTGTAAGGCCAAATATACCTTTAACCCAATCGTGCATGAAGGTCAAGTGTGTGTCCCCCTAGGTTTCCATAGGCAGTGAGACGCCTGATGGGCATTTCAAGTCCTGCACTTCTCTACCTATTCTATCCTTTTAGGGATGACTTGGGGAAACTCTGATACCTAGTCTTAATCATTTATATTAAGTTTTATAAAATTTGTGGTGGAAAGTGGAGGATTGTGGGGAAAATTATGTAACTTTGAACCCTGATATCATATAAAGAGGTAAGGATGAGGTTTTTAGGTCATCTTGAAGCAAAGACCGACAAGAAAGGACGGGTCTTTCTGCCTGCCGTTTTTCGTAGAGAAATGCAGACAGCAGGAGAGGAACGTCTGGTATTGCGCAAGGATATCTTTCAGCCTTGTCTGGTGCTCTACCCTGAATCAGTGTGGAACAATCAGTTGGATGCACTTCGCAGCAAACTTAACCGCTGGAACAAAAAGCACCAACAGATTTTCCGGATGTTTGTTTCTGATGTCGAACTCATCACTCTTGACGGAAACGGAAGATTCCTCATTCCCAAACGCTATCTGAAAATGGCAAACATTCAGGAGGAGGTACGCTTTATCGGTATGGATGATACCATTGAGATCTGGTGCCATTCTAAAGAGGATTCTCCATTCATGGACACCGGGGAATTTGTCAAAGACTTGCAGGACATTATGTCCACAGACACTTCTCATGAAGAAAACATGGGAAATGGGACAAAGATAGATGAAGAAGGAGAACCGTCTGCTCTCCCACAGAATAAGGATGACCAGCCCCTTTCAAAATAGAACGCTATAGTTCGTGAAAGTTTAAAACATGCAAGAATCAACTCCGTATCATATACCTGTCCTTCTGGAAGAAAGCGTAGATGGTCTCAATATCCATAGAGACGGTATCTATGTGGATGCCACCTTCGGCGGCGGCGGCCATAGTAGAAAGATACTCTCAAAGCTTGAAGGCAAGGGACATCTCTATAGCTTTGATCAGGATGAGGATGCTGAAGCCAATATCCACGGAGACTGCACTGTCGACGGGGACAAAGAAACCGAACATTTCACCTTCATCCACTCGAATTTTAGATACTTGAAGAACTGGATGCGCTACTATCATGTAGAGGCCATTGACGGACTTTTAGCTGATCTGGGTGTCTCCAGTCACCTTTTCGACGATCAAAGCAGAGGTTTTTCCTTCCGCTTCAACGGGCCTTTGGACATGAGAATGAATACGAAGTCGGAGACGACTGCCGCAGACATCATCAATAATTATGATGAGGAACGGTTGTCGGATGTTCTCTACCTCTATGGAGAACTGAAGAATGCGCGCCGGATCGCCTCCGTTCTGGTCAAGGCTCGTGCACAGAAACGAATTGTCACGACCCAAGACTTGCTCGACAAAGTAGAGCCGCTCTTTAAAAAAGACCGAGAAAAGAAAGACATGGCAAAACTCTTCCAGGCTCTTCGGATAGAAGTCAACCACGAGATGGCAGCCTTGACTGAACTGTTGCTCTCTGCCGAAAAACTACTCCGGCCCGGAGGGCGGTTGGTGGTCATCACCTACCAGTCTCTCGAAGACCGGATCGTCAAAGACATTATGAAATCCGGCAATATCAAAGGTAAAATTACTTCTGATTTCTACGGACAGATCAATACGCCCTTCAAACTGATAAACAATAAAGTGATCACTCCAGACAAAGAGGAACTGGAAAGAAACCCCAGAAGCCGAAGTGCAAAACTCAGAATTGCAGAAAAGAAATGAAAGGAATTTCAAACAGCAATCAGAACAAAGATAAGGATGAAGGCCTGAAAAAGACAACACCCTTAGATGCCACAGCTCAACCGAAAACTGCGAAGAAGGAGGCTGAAGCCCAATCGGCTGCAAAGGGGCAGGAAACTGCCTCAACTGATTTGAATGATGGAAAGACATTTCAGGAAACTATCGCTCAGGAAGCAACAGAATATGAAGCCCCGCACTCCTCCAATTTCACGCTGAAGAAAATTCTCGGTGGAGATATTCTCAATGCCACATTCATCCGCAACCAAATGGGATTGATCTTGCTGATCGTCGCTTTCACCATCATCTATATCTCTAACCGCTACGGCATTCAGAAAGACCTCATCGAAATCAACAACCTGCAGACAGAATTGCAGAACGCTAAATACCAAGCTCTGTCCAGCAGTAGCCAACTGACTGAAAGAAGCCGCGAAAGCCAGGTTCTGAATCTTTTGAAAAATAATAAGGACAGCGATCTGCATATCGCTAACCAACCTCCTTATATCATCAACGTTCCTGATAAAGATGAATAATTTCGAATCCAAGAAAGTTATGCCCCGTTACAGGGCCATTGCTATTCTATTGGCACTGACAGCCCTTGTCATCTTAGGCAAGACCATCTATATCATGACCGCAAAACATGATTACTGGATGAAGGTGGCAGACCGAGTCAAACGCGACTCTGTCTGTGTCAGGCCAAATCGAGGGAATATCCTCAGTTGCGACGGCCAACTGCTCGCAAGCAGTCTGCCGGAATTCAAGATATATATGGACTTCGTCGCCTTGCACCAAGCACATAATGATTCGCTTTGGAATGCAAAAGAAGATGCAATCTGCAGGGACCTCCATAAAGTGTTCCCTGAAAAAGGCGTGGGTTACTTCAAACTCCATCTCGAAGAAGGACGGGCCAAAAAAAGCAGGCACTGGCCGATCTGGGGAAAACGGATAGACTATACGACCTTTACCCATATCGCAAGTTTCCCGGTCTTCCGTCTGTCACCTGACAAGAGCGGATTCCATTGGGAAGAGTTTGACGCCAGGAAACGATCTTACGGTTCTCTTGCCAGTCGTACGATCGGGGCAATGTTCGGAGCAAAAGACACAGCTAGATTCGGTCTGGAACTGTCCTACGACTCTATCTTGAGAGGACAAAATGGAATCGTACATCGCCGGAAGATCAGGAATAAGTTCCTGAACATTACTGACACGCCTCCTATAGATGGGGCTGACATTGTCACTACACTAGATGTCAATATGCAGGACATTGCGGAAAGAGCTGTTGTCAACGAACTGAAACAGGTCAACGGGAACGTCGGTGTAGCCATCGTCATGGAAGTCAAGACCGGAGACATCAAAGCCATCGTCAATATGGAGAAATGCTTTGACGGAAAATATAGAGAGCTCAGGAATCATGCCGTGAGCGACTTGCTCGAACCTGGGTCTGTATTCAAACCTGCCAGTATTATGGTCGCTTTGGATGACGGTGTCGTCGACACCACTTATCGCGTCAATACCGGTAACGGCGTCTGGAATATGTACGGAAGACAGATGAAGGACTTTAACTGGAGACGTGGCGGATTCGGCGTTCTGACTCTTCCCCAAACACTATGGTACAGTTCCAATGTGGGAGTCAGCCGGATTATCGATGACCATTACCGGAATGACCCTGAGAAATATGTCAGAGGTATTTACAGGACCGGTATTGCAGACAATTTGGGAATCCCGCTTATCGGTGCTACACCGGCCCGGATACGTATGCCGCACAAGAATCACCACGGGCAATATGACAACTGGAGTCGTACGGCACTGCCTTGGATGAGTATCGGTTACGAATCTCAAGTGCCGCCGATCTCGACCCTGACCTTTTACAATACTATCGCCAATAATGGTGTCATGATGCGTCCGAGATTTGTACAACGTGTTGTCAAGGATGGTAAAACCATTATGGAATTTCCACCGGAAGTCATGAGACAACATATCTGCAAGGAGAGCACACTTCGCAAGATTCAGACCATCTTAAGACAGGTCGTCAGCGTAGGCCTCGGAAAGAAAGCGGGATCCAAATCCTTCGAAGTTTCAGGCAAGACCGGTACGGCCCAGATATCCAAAGGTTCAGGAGGTTATAAAGTGGGAGGTATCAACTACCTGTTGAGTTTTGCAGGCTATTTTCCTTCCAATGATCCGAAATACAGTTGTATCGTCTGCATCCAGAAAACCGGTTTACCGGCATCAGGAGGCGGAATGAGCGGAGTCATCTTCCACGACATCGCAGAGGGTATCATGGCACAGAACCTGAAACTGGATGTGAGCGCAGCACGGGATTCCTCGTCTGTCCTCATACCGGACGTAAAGGCAGGCAATATTCTGTCTGCAGACTATGTCCTCTCCCATCTCGGCATCGCTGTCAACTCTGACTGGAGCGGAAGTTATGCTGACGGGAATCCGGTCTGGGGGAAGACCAAGAACATCAACAACCACAAACTTGCCCTCTACAAGACCCCACTTTACAGTAAGTCACAGATTCCGGATGTTCTCAATATGGGCGCCCGGGATGCCGTCTACCTGATCGAGAGCAGAGGTGTAAAGGTTCGCCTGCACGGCACCGGAAAAGTAGTACGGCAGAGTCTGCCTGCAGGACACAAGATTCGCAAAGGCGAGAGTTGTGACTTGACATTGGAGAACAAATAAGACTTATCACAATAATCAGGAAAATAATACAGCATCATAATTATGAAATTATCAGAATTATTAAAGAACATCAAACCGATTCAAATTATCGGTGATGCAAACATTGAAATCAAAGGTGTCCAGATAGATTCCAGGAAGGTGCAGAATGGATTCTTGTTTATCGCAGAAAGAGGCACCCAGGTAGATGGTCATCTTTTCATCTCTAAGGCCATTGCCTCCGGAGCCACAGCAGTACTCTGCATTGATCTGCCGAAGCAACTCCCTACCGGCGTCACATTCGTACAAGTCGCAGATACAGAAGATGCAGTAGGCAAGGTGACCACCTTATTTTATGGTGACCCTTCCAGACACCTCACCCTCGTAGGGGTTACAGGTACGAATGGAAAAACGACCATTGCCACCTTATTATATCATTTGTTCCGTAAATTCGGTTACAAATGCGGACTGATGTCAACCGTCATCAATTATGTAGACGACACGCCCTATCCGGCTGACCACACGACACCAGATCCCATAGAACTCAATCAACTCCTCGCGAAAATGGTTGAGGCTGGGTGCCAGTATGCCTTCATGGAATGCTCTTCGCACGCTATCCATCAGAAAAGGATCGGCGGCCTGAAATTCAAAGGCGCACTCTTCACCAACCTTACCCGTGACCATCTGGACTACCATAAAACTTTCGAGAACTACCGTAATGCCAAGAAGGCGTTCTTCGACGGACTGACCAAGGATGCTTTTGCCATCACCAATGCTGATGACAAGAACGGTATGATCATGGTTCAGAACACGAAGGCTACGATCAAGACCTATTCCATCAACAAGATGGCAGATTTCCGGGCTCGGATACTGGAGTTTCATTTTGAAGGAATGCTTCTCGAAATCAATGGAAAGGAAGTAGCCGTACAGTTCATAGGCAAGTTTAATGTCAGCAACCTTCTTGCCGTTTACGGTGCAGCAGTCATGCTGGGCAAGAAACCGGAAGACGTTCTCGTGGCCATGAGCACGCTCCACAGTGTCCGCGGGCGTCTCGAACCTGTCCATTCACCGGAAGGGTATACAGCCATCGTCGATTATGCTCATACGCCTGATGCCATCGAAAATGTTCTGAATGCCATCCATGAAGTGCTGAACGGAAAGGGAAGGATCATTACCGTTTGCGGCGCAGGAGGCAACCGGGATAAGGGCAAGCGTCCGCTGATGGCCCAAGAGGCTGTCAGACAGAGTGATCAGGTCATTATCACTACAGACAATCCCCGATTTGAAGAGCCGCAAGCTATCATCAATGATATGATGGTAGGACTGAATGACCAGCAAAAGAAGAAGGTCATCACCATCGTCGACCGCAAAGAAGCAATCAAAGCGGCCTGTGCGATGGCCAAAAAGGGAGATGTTGTCCTCGTCGCAGGAAAAGGTCATGAGACCTACCAGGATGTCAAGGGTGTCAAGCATCACTTCGATGACCGGGAAGTACTGAGAAACATCTTTGGTATTCCTAATAAATAATTCCTAACAAAGAAAACATGTTATATTATCTATTCAGATTCCTGGACCAATTTGGAATTTCCGGCTCACGCCTGTGGGGCTACATCTCATTCAGAGCCTTACTGGCACTGATCTTGTCATTGGTCATCTCAGCGTGGTTCGGAGAGAAATTCATCAAATTTCTGAAACGCAAGCAGATCACAGAGACTCAGCGTGACGCCAGCATTGACCCATTCGGTGTCAAGAAGGTCGGTGTCCCGTCTATGGGAGGAATCATTATCATCGTCGCTGTCCTGATACCTGTTTTGCTTTTAGGGCGTTTACGGAACACCTATCTGCTACTGATGATCATCACAACAATATGGCTGGGATTTCTGGGTGGCATGGATGATTTCATCAAGATCTTCAGGAAGAATAAGGAAGGTCTGAAAGGAAAATATAAAATCTTCGGGCAGTTCAGTATCGGACTGATTGTAGGACTGGTGCTCTGGGCCTCTCCTGATGTCAAAATCAACGAGAACCTTGCCGTCGAAAAGCAAAACGGACAGGAAGTCGTCATCAAGCACCGGATGCAGGCGCGGAAATCACTGAAGACAACCATCCCATTTGTCAAAGGCCATAACCTCGACTATTCCAGGGTCATGAGTTTTTGCGGCAAACATAAGGTTGCAGCAGGTTGGATACTCTTTGTCGCCGTCACGATCTTTATCGTCACAGCCGTTTCCAATGGAGCCAACCTGAATGACGGCATGGACGGGATGTGTGCCGGCAACTCGGCCATCATCGGCGTGACACTCGGCATCCTCGCTTATGTCAGTTCGCACATCAACTTGGCAGCATACCTCAATATCATGTATATCCCGGGGGCGCAAGAACTGGTCGTGTTCTTCTGCGCGTTCGTCGGTGCCCTTATCGGATTCTTATGGTATAATGCCTATCCGGCACAGATATTCATGGGAGATACGGGGTCTCTGACGATCGGAGGTATCATCGGTGTCGGCGCCGTCCTCATCAAGAAGGAACTCTTACTCCCTATCCTATGTGGTATCTTCCTCGTAGAAAGTCTGAGCGTCATCGTGCAGGTCTACTATGCCAAAGCAGGTACCCGCAAAGGTATCAAGCAAAGGATTCTGAAACGTGCCCCACTCCACGATCATTACAGGACACAACTCAATCAACTCGATGCCAACACGCACTATCTGATTAAAAATCCGAAGACGGTGTATCACGAGTCTAAAATTACGGTCAGATTCTGGATTATCTCCATTATTCTCGCCGCATTGACAATCATCACCCTTAAAATAAGGTAAGGAATCTATAAGATAGTTCTAGACCGGAACCAATGAAGGGAGAATCCCCCGATCAGGACACTCACAAAACTTATCCTGGCATTCCAAATTCCGGTCTGTCGATTTTATTATAAAGTATAAACTTTGCAGTTATGAGTAGAATTGTTATATTAGGTGCAGGAGAAAGCGGCAGTGGCGCTGCTGTCCTGGCCAAGAAAGAAGGTTTTGACACGTTCGTCTCAGACAGTGGAAAAATCAAAGACAAATATAAGAAACTCATGAATGACCACGGCATCGTCTGGGAAGAAGGGCAGAACTCGGAAGACAAGGTCCTCAATGCCGATGAAGTCATCAAGAGTCCGGGTATTCCGAAGGAAGCCCCAATCGTGCAGAAACTGATGAAACAAGGTACACATATCATCAGCGAAATCGAATTTGCCGGCAGATACACCCACTCCAAGATGATTTGCATCACCGGGAGCAACGGCAAGACCACAACGACCTCTCTGATCTACCATATCTTCAAGAAAGCGGGATATGATGCAGGGCTGGCAGGCAATATCGGAAGGAGCCTTGCCTTGCAAGTCGCTGAGGATCCGCATGAATACTATATCATCGAACTCAGCAGTTTCCAGTTGGACAACATGTATGATTTCCATGCCAACATAGCCATCCTCCTGAATATTACGCCAGACCACCTCGACCGGTATGACTATAAATTCGAGAACTATGCCGCAGCCAAGATGCGCATCACCCAGAATCAGACCAAGGACGATCATTTCATTTATTGGAATGATGATCCTGTCATTGCAAGGGAACTGAAGAAATATGACATCAAAGCCATCCAATGCCCATTCTCAGAGTTGAAGGAGAAAGGCTCCATCGGTTATATCGAAGACGGACAATACCATTTGGAATATCCTACTCCATTCAATATGGAACAGGAAGAACTGAGTTTGACAGGCAAGCATAACATCTACAACAGTCTGGCTGCCGGACTCGCCTCTAATATTACAGGGATAAAGAAAGAGGTCATCCGCAAGAGCCTGAGTGATTTCCCGGGAGTCCCGCATCGCTTGGAAAAAGTGTGCAAGGTAGGCGGAGTAGAATACATCAACGACTCAAAAGCTACGAATGTGGATGCCTGTTGGTATGCACTGGAGAGCATGAAGACACCTACCATCCTCATCCTCGGCGGGAAGGACAAAGGCAATGACTACGGCCATATCATGGAGCTGGTCAAACAGAAATGTGTAGGACTGGTCTACCTGGGGAAAGACAATACGAAACTGCACAAGAATTTCGACTCACTGGGACTGCCTGTCCGTGACACTCATAGCATGAAAGACTGTGTGCAAGCTTGTTATGAAATGGCTAAGCCCGGAGAGACTGTTCTGCTGAGTCCCTGCTGCGCCAGTTTTGACCTTTTTACGTGTATGGAAGACCGCGGAGACCAATTCAAGGCTCTAGTCAGAAATCTGTAAAGGTTAGCCCCTTCCCTCTGCCGGTATAGGTTAAAGGGGAAACGGGGCAAAGTGAAAAATATTTCAATCCACATGACAACCAACACAAAAAACATAAGAAAGGATATAAACAATATCTTCAAAGGCGATAAGGTAATCTGGATGGTATTCTTCTTCATCTGCCTCATCAGTATAACCGAAGTCTATTCGGCTTCGAGTTCCCTGAGTTATAAAGGAGGAAACTACTGGAGCCCTGTCTTGAAACATGTTGGAACACTCATCATAGGATTGTTCTTTATGGTGGTCACACTCAATATCCCGTGTAAATACTTTAAGATTTTCACGCCCTTCCTGCTCATCATTTCTTTCCTCACACTGATATGGGTGCTCTTTACCGGACAATCGACCAACGGGGCACAGCGCTGGATGAATTTCATAGGAATCGAATTCCAACCCTCCGAAGTTGCGAAGGGGACTATGGTGCTGGCTGTCGCGCAAATTCTCAGCGCCATGCAGACAGACAAGGGGGCAGACCGAAGGGCTTTAAGGTATATACTGATTGTCAGTTTGTTCATCATCCTGCCCATCATGATGGAGAACCTGTCTACGGCAGTACTCCTGTCAGCCACGATTTTCTGTATGATGTTCATCGGTCGCATCCCCGGTTATCAGTTAGGAAAGTTAATCGGTGTCGTCATGCTGGTCTTCTTTATACTTTTCAGTTCTATCATGATTCTGGGGAACGACAAGACTCCGCCAAAGAACAAGACCTTGACGGAAGCAGTATCCAAGAAGCAAGAGAAACCAGGGTTCTTCGGAAAAGTTTTCCACCGTGCTGACACTTGGAAATCGCGTATCAACGGTTTCTTCAACAGCAAGGAAGTGCCCCCTGAGAAAGTTGATCTAGACAAAGACGGGCAGAAGGCACATGCCAATATTGCCATTGCGTCCTCCAACGTTATCGGAAAAGGACCGGGAAACTCTGTGGAAAGGGACTTCCTGTCACAAGCCTTCTCCGACTTCATCTTTGCGATTATCATCGAGGAAATGGGCATAGAAGGAGCCGTATTCGTCGTACTCCTCTACCTGATACTGCTCTTCAGGACTGCGAAGATCGCTAACCGTTGCGAACACAACTTCCCCGCATTTCTGGCTATGGGACTGGCCTTGCTCCTCGTCATACAAGCCATATTCAACATGCTCGTAGCCGTAGGACTGGCACCTGTTACCGGGCAACCTCTGCCCCTCATCAGTAAAGGCGGTACATCAACGGTGATCAACTGCGTCTATGTGGGAGTCATCCTGAGTGTCAGCAGGTTTGCAAAGAAAAAGAAAGAGACTCTCGAGGAAGGGAATCTGAATCTCCAGAAAGGAATGAACACAAACCTGTCTGCATCGCATGTTTAAGTAGCCAAGGTACAAGAAATCAGATTAGAAGATACAAAATATACCATTACAGGGAATTCCGGCAATCGGTTAAGTCAAAGAAATACACTCGAAACAGGGTTGTCCGAAAAGTAAGGAAGGGGAGGACAAAAACTCTCTATCACCTGCAAGGGACTGAAATAAATGCACAAAAATTACCAAAACAATTTTTTTTTGCTTAATTTTGCGAAATAAACAACACGAAACAATGGACAAAGAACTCAGGATTATCATCAGCGGTGGCGGAACGGGAGGTCATATTTTCCCGGCCATTTCTATTGCTAATGCAATAAAATCCAAACGCCCCGATGCAAAGATACTCTTCGTGGGCGCTCAGGGACGGATGGAAATGCAACGTGTCCCCGCAGCCGGATATGAGATCAAGGGACTTCCGATCTGCGGGTTTGACCGCAAACATTTGTTAAAGAACATTATTGTTCTTTTCAAGATCTTCAGAAGCGAGCAAATGGCCAAGCGCATCATCAGGAAATTCAAACCTATGGTGGCTGTAGGTGTTGGTGGCTATGCCAGCGGTCCTACGTTGAACGTATGTGCTGAAAAGGGTATTCCTTGCCTAATTCAGGAGCAAAACTCCTACGCAGGAGTGACCAACAAACTCCTCGCCAAGAAAGCAACTAGAATATGTGTAGCTTATGAGGGAATGGAACGCTTCTTCCCTAAAGACAAAATTATAATGACAGGAAACCCTGTCCGGCAAAATGTCATCAATACTGACCTGACTCAGGCAGAAGCACGCAAGGAATTCAAATTGGATCCGAATAAAAAGACCATTCTGCTGGTAGGGGGAAGTTTGGGCGCAAGAACCATCAATGAGAGTGTGAGCCAACACCTGGACATGGTGAAGAATGCCAATGCACAACTCATCTGGCAGACCGGGAAATATTATTTCAAAGATATGCAGGCTACCGTAAAGGCATTTGGGCAACCGGACAACTTGTTCGTAAGTGATTTCATCAGCGATATGGGTGCAGCATACAAGGCTGCAGATCTGATCATCAGTCGTGCCGGAGCCAGCAGTATCAGTGAATTCTGTCTGATCGGTAAACCGGTTATCCTCGTCCCCAGTCCGAACGTTGCAGAAGACCACCAGACGAAGAATGCCATGGCACTTGTCAATAAAGACGCTGCCGTCTATGTCAAGGATGCCGAAGCACCTGAGGTATTACTGAAGGAAGCGCTCGAACTGGTCCAGAATGACGAGAAACTCCACTCCCTAAGTGAGAACATCAAAAAACTGGGACTGAAAGACTCTGCAAATGTCATTGCCGATCATGTCATTCAACTGGCATTGGGGAAATAACCTGTCACTTTCAGAGAACTAAGAGAAATAACGAAGAATAAGTAAAATATTTATAAGAACATGGAGCTGAAAGATATTAAAGCTGTATATTTCATAGGTGCTGGCGGCATCGGGATGAGTGCCATTGCACGATTCTTCATTTACAGAGGTTTGGTCGTTGCCGGGTATGACCGGACACCATCCATCCTCACCCGCCAGTTGGAAAAGGAAGGTATGCTCATCCACTATGAGGTCAATACAGAAGACATTCCACATGCTTGCAGGGATCCGAAATCTACACTCGTGGTCTATACGCCGGCTATCCCTGCTACGCAGGCAGAGCTGGTCTATTTCCGGGAGAATCATTTCGAAGTACAGAAGCGTGCCCAAGTCCTTGGCATACTCACAAGGTCCCATAAGGGATTATGTGTTGCAGGGACTCACGGGAAGACGACGACCTCAACGATGTGTGCCCATATCATGCACCAAAGTCATATCGATTGTAATGCTTTTCTCGGGGGTATTTCCAAGAATTACGGCACCAATTATATCCTTTCAGATAAGAGTGATTTCGTGGTCATCGAAGCTGATGAATTCGATCGCTCTTTCCACTGGCTTCGTCCCTGGATGAGCGTCATCACCGCAACTGACCCAGATCATCTAGATATCTATGGCACGAAAGAAGCCTATCTGGAGAGTTTCCGCCACTATACAGAACTCATCCAACCGGGAGGTGCACTGATCATCCATACCGGTTTGGAACTTAAGCCCCATGTGCAGACAGGCGTGACAACTTACACCTACAGCCGCGACGAAGGTGATTTCCATGCTGAAAACATCGAAATAGAAAACGGGAATATTTCCTTTGACTTCGTTTCTCCTGTCGAGAATGTCCCCAATATCGTCTTGGGACAACCCGTGCCCATCAACATCGAGAACAGTGTCGCAGCTATGGCTATGGCACAACTCAACGGGTGTACGCCTGACGAACTCCGTTATGGTATGAAGACCTATAGCGGTGTTGAGCGGCGCTTTGATTTCAAGATCAAGAACGATCACCTCGTTTTCCTATCTGACTACGGTCATCATCCCAAAGAAATACTGCAGTGTGCAAAAAGCCTTAGGGAACTGTTCAAGGGGCGCAAGATATCAGTGATCTTCCAGCCTCATCTGTACACACGTACCCAGGATTTCTACAAAGACTTTGCGGACTCCCTGAGTCATTTCGACGAAGTAATCCTCACCGAAATCTATCCGGCACGTGAGAAACCCATTCCGGGCGTAACCAGCCAACTCATCTATGACAACCTGAAAGCAGGCATAGAGAAAACGATGATCAAGAAGGAAGACGTACTGGATTTTGTCAAGAACCATCAGTTTGATGTACTGGTCGTTCTGGGCGCTGGAGATCTGGACAATTATTGCCCACAGATTAAGAAAATCCTTGAAGAAAGATAATGCGACGCATCAATTGGAAGAAAACAATTATTGTCGTACTGGATGTCATACTGGGTGTATATCTTCTGTTCGCTTTCGCAGACTTTCATCTGTCTGATGAGACCAACAGAATATGCACGAAAGTTCAAATCAACATTCAGGATGAGATGACCAACGGCTTCCTGGATGCGAAAGAGATCAAGAAACGTCTGGTAGACCATCAGTTGTATCCCTTGGGGAAACCGATGCAGATCGTCAATACCAGACAGATAGAGGACATGCTGAAGAAAAGTGCGTTCGTCAAGACCGCACAATGCTATAAGACCGTAGAAGGTGAACTGTACATCAACATCACCCAACGCATGCCCCTCATCAGAATAAAGAGTGACAATGGAGATGATTACTATCTGGATGACAATAATGCGGTCATGCCGAACACGAAATATGTCAGCAACCTCATCATTGTGACAGGTCATATCTCCAAATGGTTTGCCGAAAGATACCTCTCCATCCTGGGCAAGACGATCATGTCAGATGATTTGTGGAAGAATCAGATCGAACAGATCAACGTGCTCCCCGGGAAAGGCATAGAACTGGTACCGCGAGTGGGTGACCATATTGTTTATATCGGCAATCTCCCTGAAAGCAACAACCCTGCCGAACGACAGGAAATGGTAGCCGCCTACGTGCAAAAGAACCTGAAGCGCTTGAAGGAGTTCTATATGTATGGGCTCTCACAGGCAGGATGGAACAAATATTCCTACATCAATCTGGAATTTGACAATCAGATCATCTGCAAGAAGCGCAAGGACAAAGGCGAGAGTGAGAGTATATAGGCCATCCGTTACAGATGGATAATACCAGCCAAGAAGAGAGGTAAACAGTCGAAGAAGCCTGACCATTCCGGCTTGCCATAAAAATTATAAATCAACGTAGATACATATGCCAAAAGAATTTATCGTAGCCATTGAATTGGGCTCATCAAAGATGACCGGTATAGCGGGACAAAAGAATCTCGACGGCAGCATTACGGTGCTCTCTGTTGTCGAGGAGAAGTCCGAGTCCTGCATTCGTAAAGGTGTGGTCTATAATATGGAGAAAACCGGTCAAGCCCTGACTAATATCATCAAGAGCCTAAGGTCTAATCTCAAACAGGAAATTACACATGTCTATGTCGGTGTAGGTGGACAATCCATCCACAGTGAAAAGAATGTCATCATCAAAGAATTGCCTGACAACACTCAGGTGACTCAGGAGATGATCAATGAGAAAATGGACGAGAACAGGAACATGTCCTATACTGAACAGGATATCCTGGATGCGGTCACTCAGGAATATAAGGTCGATAACCAATATCAACTTGACCCTGTCGGCATCCAGTGCAATCGTCTGGAAGGCAATTTCCTCAATATCCTTTGGCGGAAGAAATTCTACAACAGTCTGAATACTTGTTTCGACAATGCCGGCATTGCCATAGCAGAAATGTACCTCGCCCCTCTCGCTCTGGCCGACAATGTGCTGACAGAAACCGAGAGACGTTCCGGTTGTCTGCTTGTTGATCTCGGGGCTGAGACGACAACGGTGTCGATCTATTACAAAGGCCTGCTCCGCTTTCTCACCGTCATCCCTCTTGGCAGCAACAATATCACCAAAGACCTCACCTCACTTCAGATCGAGGAATCAGTGGCTGAAAGGTTGAAATTGAAATATGCCAGCGCTTATACTGACAATAAAGATATTAAGGACGGGATATCCTACCAGATCGATAAAGACCGGAAAGTAGACTGTCGTAAATTCATTGAGATCGTGGAGGCACGGGTAGAGGAAATCATCGAAAATGTATGGTTCCAGATTCCAAATGAATACACAGACAAACTCCTAGGCGGCATCATTCTGACCGGCGGCGGAAGCAACATGCCGAATATTGACACGGCATTCCGTCAATACACTCATATTGAGAAGATCCGCATTGCCAAATTTGTCATACCGACCATTCACTCCAACGATCCCAAGATCAATGTCCATGACGGTACGATGAATACCATCCTCAGTCTGTTGGCAAAAGGTGACATGAATTGTGCCGGCGAGGAAATCAGAAACGACCTCTTCAAGAATGCAGCTGCCGCAGAAGGCAGACCGGGAACAGTGGCTGATCGCCGTCAGAAAATCCGGGATCCGAAAGTCACGACAGGTTCCGGCATCGTACTCACTGCAGCAGAAAAACAGGAACTGGAGGATGCACGCAAGAAAAGGGAAGCAGAAGAGGAAGAGGCCCGTATAGCAGCAGAAGAACTGGAAAGGAAAAAGGCTGAAGAGAAAAAGGAAAACAGTTGGGGACATAAATTCCTCAACAAACTAAAGAAATTCGGTCAGAACATCATTTCCGAAGACGAATAACTTTCCGACATATCAACCAGATTCTATTGTAGACCATAATATAACTCGACGAACATGGCAGATACAGACACAAAAACAAATATACTAGATTTCGACGAACCCGAGCCACATAAGAGCATTATCAAGGTGATCGGTGTAGGTGGCGGGGGCGGAAACGCCGTCAACCACATGTATCGTGAAGGCATCCATGATGTTAACTTCGTGGTATGCAACACTGATAATCAGGCGTTGAATGATTCTCCTGTGCCCGTCCATCTTCAATTAGGCAAGGAGGGACTTGGCGCAGGCAACAAACCTGCAAAGGCTCACCAGGCTGCCGAAGACTCCATCAAAGACATCAAGGATATGCTCAGTGATGGTACCAGAATGGCTTTCATTACTGCCGGTATGGGTGGAGGTACGGGAACAGGTGCTGCTCCTGTCATCGCGCAGGTCAGCAAAGAACTGGGAATCCTGACTGTAGGAATCGTCACGATCCCCTTCAGTTTTGAGGGCGACCGGAAGATAGATCAGGCTCTCGACGGCGTCGAAGAAATGTCCAAACATGTAGATGCTTTGTTGGTCATCAACAATGAGCGCCTGAGAGAGATCTATCCGGAACTCACTGTCCTCGATGCTTTCGGGAAAGCCGATGACACCCTGAGTGTTGCAGCCAAAAGCATTGCAGAGATCATCACGACTCACGGTGTCATCAACCTAGACTTCAACGACGTCAAGACCGTTTTGAAAGACGGTGGTGTGGCTATCATGAGCACAGGTTACGGTGAAGGCGAAGGCCGGGTGAAGAAGGCTATCGACGATGCCCTGAATTCACCCCTGCTTAATGACAATGATATCTTCCATTCCAAGAAGATCTTGCTGAGCATCAATTTCTGTGATGAGAAGAACAGTAAGTCAGGCCTGAAGATGGAAGAGATGAATGATGTCAATGACTTCATGCATCAGTTTAAAGCCAACTTCGAAATCAAGTGGGGACTGGCTATCGATCCGGATTTAGGCAATAAGGTAAAGGTGACCATCCTGGCTACGGGGTTCGGTATCGAAGACGTAGACGGCATGAACAACCATCTGGACAAAAAGCACAACCAGGAAGAAGTTTCCAAAATGGCAGAGCAAAAAGAGAAGGAAGCTGAACGCCAAGACCGCAGAAACCGGTATTATGGAAAAGACGGGAAAAGCAGTATGTACAAGCGTCGGCCCCATATTTTCCATTTCAGACCGGAGGACCTCGACAATGAGGATATCATCCTCGCCGTCGAGAATACGCCTACCTACAAACGTACAACCCGTATGTTGGAGAATATCCGCAACCAGTCTTCAGATACACCTCAGGAAAGTGACAAGAAAGAAGACAAACAAGACGTGCAGGGCACCATCACTTTCGAATAGTTCATAGCAAATATTAAAATTCTTAGCATCATGACATTATTTGATCAAATCAGCTTAGATATCCAAAAGGCAATGAAAGCCAAGGATAAAGTTCGTTTGGAGACATTGCGTAACATCAAGAAGGAATTTCTGGAAGCCAAGACTGCTCCGGGTTCTGATGGTACACTCTCTGATGAGAAAGGCCTTAAAATCATCCAGAAGCTGGTCAAGCAAGGCAAGGATGACGCCCAACTCTTCAAGACCAACAATCGACAGGCCCTTGCTGATGAGTCAATGGCTCAAGTAGAGGTCATGGAGGAATATCTGCCAAAGCAAATGTCTGAAGCAGACATCGAAGCTAAAGTAAAGGAAATCATTGCTTCCCTCGGGGCATCTTCCATGAAAGATATGGGAAAGGTCATGAAAGAAGCCAATAAGGAAATGGCAGGACGTGCAGAAGGAAGAGTGATCTCCGGTATTGTCAGGAAACTCCTGGCATAACGTCACACGCCCAGTGTATATTTATCAAACTGACTGAAAAAACAGTCTGCGGAAGAAATCATATCAACCTCCACAGACTGTTTTTTTATGCCTATTGCCGAACTCACCGGAAAGTGTCTCTAGGAGCAAATGCCCGAATAGGATCGTCTTCATTACAAGTCGAAAAATTAAAGGAATAACTTGCCAACCAGCCACATTCATCAGTTTAACGAATTCACTTCAGAATTTACCAGTTGATAACCGCAAATTTTCAGTATAAAGCTATGCCGAATTTTATTCGGGAGAAAGGATTTCTTCAATCAAAGGGGAAGGATCAAATACATTCATAAAAATTCACAATGCGAACGACATTGTAAGTATCAGGAAATGAGAGACTTATCAGATCTAAAAAAGGAGCGTCGTAGTTTCGAGAAACATCAACCGCTCTCTCGAGAAACATAAGCGGCACTTTCGAGAAACATAGCGCCAACATTCTCGAGACTAAGAAATGTCCATTTTTACAGAACCCGAAAGAGACCATCCACCCGTCTGCAACAGTTTACCCGTTGATAATTTAGGGAAAGCAGAAGACCGGAGTTAAAGTTTTCCACTAATGTCTCATCTATTTGTACAGAGATAATAGAGCCTGATCCCTCATAAGAAACGATTGAGCCTTTGTCCATGACACCACCTTGCCGAAGATATCCATGTCAGGTGTTAGAGATGTAAAGCGACGGCAATAGTCGGAGGTGAATACACCCCAACCATGCCATTCAGGAATACAGTTGCTTTAAGATCTCAAAGGATTTAAGTTCAGGGAAATCCGGAACATGAAGACGGTAATAATGCAGGATCATTTCTGTCGCCTGATTCCTTTCATCATGAGAGAAGGTCAGGTTCCCCATAGAAGAATAATCAGTCTGGAGAATTCTACTGAGTACCTGCGCCTCTTGAGGACGGAGATAATCCGGATAGAGAGGGGGGAAAGTGACGAATTGCCCTTCACGGAGATCAAAAAAAGAATGGTCTACTTGGCTCTCGATATTGGGATAAAAACCGATAAAGCGCGTCAGATGCAGCATGAACACCAAATGGAAATTGGCAAAGGAATCGGGTTTATCATCCAGCCATTCCATACTCTTCTCTATGAAATCAAATAAGGCGACATTCCGCTGCTCGTTTCTGATCGCATAATACAAGAAATCAGAAATGAATAGCGCCAGAGAGAGTTTATCAGGATCAAAAGGGATACTGGTATAAGGCCGGGACATACGGATATTACGGATATGCTGCAAACGGCTGTTCGGTCTGTAGTCATATTCCAGATCCAGCAGAGTCAGCGGCTGAAAAAAAGGTTTCTTGATTTGCCCTCTACCCGACTTTGAAAGACGGCTGATATAGGATTGCCGGCCCTGTTCTTCGGTGAAGAAATCGCTGACCAACTGATGATCTCCGTACTTCAAAGAATGAAGGAGGATTGCCTTTGTCTTCATATTCATTTATTGCAAAAATACTAAAAAACAAGTGTCAAAAGAAAAAAATACGACTAAAATTTGCAGACATCAAGAAAAAGCGGTAACTTTGCACACGCAAAACAGCAATGGTCCCGTCGTCTATAGGTTAGGACGAGAGATTTTCATTCTCTAAAGAGCAGTTCGATTCTGCTCGGGACTACAAAAATAAAGCACAGAAAAAGATGGCAAATCACAAATCTAACATCAAAAGAATCCGCCAAAGCAAGGTCAGGACTCTTCACAACAAGTACTACGCAAAAACAATGCGTAATGCAGTTCGCAAATTGCGTGCTGAAACAAACAAGGATGAAGCTCTGAAATTGTATCCTACAGTACAGAAGCTTTTGGACAAGTTGGTGAACAAGAATATTATTCACAAGAATAAAGCTGCCAACTTGAAGTCGAGTATCAGTATCCACATTGCCAAATTAGGATAATTATCCTGTTTGGTATAGTCATATCAAGCTGCTATTCCGGATGAATCGCAGCTTTTTTTTGTGATAATCCGTCACATTGTCTTTTAGTCAGATACCCGAAAACCGCTTTCTCAGACCTTTTTCCAGAGATAAGCAGGCAACCGCCGGAAAGGGCATGTCTTTTAACTTTTCACCCTCACTTTAATGCGGTAAGTCTTTTGTGTATATCACATAATTTTAGTATCTTTGCAAATACATATTACTATACTAACAAATGGCAGAAAATCAAGATCCTGAGGAGAATTACTCAGGAAAAAATATTCAGGTTCTAGAAGGGCTCGAAGCTGTTCGCAAGCGTCCTGCTATGTACATTGGTGATATTTCCGTAAAAGGTCTTCACCATCTGATCAACGAGACCGTTGATAACTCTATCGATGAGGCTATGGCCGGTTTCTGTACAGAAATAGAAGTCACCCTCAATGCTGATGGTTCTGTTACCGTACAAGACAACGGTCGAGGCATCCCGGTAGATGAGCAGCCCAAGCTGCATAAATCAGCATTGGAAGTTGTAATGACCGTCCTGCATGCAGGTGGCAAATTCAACAAATCTTCCTACAAGGTTTCCGGAGGTCTCCATGGCGTGGGTGTAAGTTGTGTCAATGCCTTGTCTTCGCACATGAAGTCACAGGTATTCCGCGACGGGAACATCTACCAGCAAGAATATGAAAAGGGCAAAGCCCTTTATCCTGTCAAAGTAGTAGGTAAGACGGACCTGCGCGGCACACGCCAGCAGTTCTGGCCTGACGCCTCCATATTCACCACGGTTGTCTTTCAGTGGGACATGGTTGCCAGTCGTATGCGCGAACTGGCCTATCTGAATGCGGGATTGAAAATCACGCTGACAGACCTGCGCAAGAACGAAGACGGCAAGACGCGGCAGGAAGTCTTTCATGCCAAGGACGGTCTGAAAGAATTTGTGCGTTACATCGACCGCCATCGCACGCATCTTTTCGATGACGTCGTCTATCTGAAGACTGAGAAGGAAGGTGTCCCTGTAGAAGTGGCCATCATGTACAACACGGACTACAGTGAGAACATCCATTCCTACGTCAACAACATCAATACCGTTGAAGGTGGAACCCATCTGCAGGGCTTCAGGACGGCATTGACACGGACACTGAAGAACTATGCAGACCATGACCCCACGATTTCCAAGCAGATCGAAAAAGCCAAGATCGAAATTCAAGGCGAAGACTTCCGCGAAGGTCTGACTGCTGTCATCTCTGTCAAAGTGGCCGAACCACAGTTTGAAGGTCAGACAAAGACCAAACTGGGCAACAGTGAAGTGGCAGGAGCCGTTCAACAGGCTGTAGGCGAAGCATTGACCAATTATCTGGAAGAGCATCCTGATGAAGCCCACAAGATCTGCGAAAAAGTCATTCTCGCTGCCACGGCACGTATCGCCGCACGCAAGGCTCGTGAAACCGTACAACGTAAGAACGTGATGAGCGGAGGCGGACTGCCCGGTAAACTCGCAGACTGCTCCAATAAAGATCCTAAAGACTGTGAGATCTTCCTCGTCGAGGGTGATTCCGCAGGTGGTTCCGCAAAGCAAGGTCGGGACAGATACACCCAGGCGATCCTGCCTTTGAGGGGTAAGATCCTGAATGTAGAGAAAGTGCCTTGGCACCGTGTCTTCGAAGCTGAGTCTGTCATGAACATCATCCAGAGTATCGGCGTCCGCTTCGGCGTCAACGGAGAAGACGACAGGGAAGCCAATATCGACAAACTCCGGTATGACAAGATCATCATCATGACCGATGCCGATGTCGATGGTTCTCATATCGACACACTGATCATGACCCTTTTCTTCAGATTCATGCCGAAGGTCATCGAAGAAGGACATCTCTATATCGCCACACCGCCACTCTATAAATGTACTTACAAGAATAAAGTGAGCGAATATTGCTATACTGACCAGCAACGCCAGGTCTTCCTGGATAAGTACGGTCATGGCGAGGAGGGTCCGGGCATTCATACCCAACGGTACAAAGGATTGGGTGAGATGAATCCTGAACAACTCTGGGAGACCACTATGGACCCGGGGAGACGATTGCTCAAACAGGTCACCATCAATGATGCGGCGGATGCCGATGAGACGTTCTCCATGCTGATGGGCGATGACGTTACCCCTCGCCGTGAATTTATCGAAGAAAATGCAAAATATGCCAATATTGATGCATAACAAACTCAAATAAAACAAGGGCGGATCAATAGGATTCGCCTTTGTTTTTATGTTAATATCTGTCAGAGGACCTGAAGGCCATATCAGAAAACTCATCATAGAATGAAAACACACCAACTGCTGCTGACTCTATTTTCAACTCTCATGACTCTCCCAGTGCATGCGCGCCGGGTCTCTACCTTTCCGATGTGTCTCTGGTACAGTGAACCTGCGAGGGCGTTCGAGGAGGCTCTCCCTATAGGGAATGGAAAACTCGGGGCTCTGATTTATGGCAATGCGAACAGGGATACGGTCTACCTCAACGATTTGTCCTTATGGACCGGTGCCCCCGTCGATTCAGCAGAAGGCGGGGATGCCTACAAGTGGATCCCGGTGATCAGAAAAGCGCTCTTCAGGGAAGATTACAAGGCGGCTGACTCCTTACAACTCCATGTGCAAGGACACAACTCATCTTATTACCAACCTTTAGGCCTCCTCCAGATCGAAGACAGAGACAAATCTCCACTCTCCGGTTATAAACGGACCTTGAGTCTGGACAGTGCCATTGCCACAGTCCGCTATACGCGCCAAGGCATCCATTATACCCGGGAATATTTTGCTTCCCATCCTGACAAGACCATCGCCATCAGGCTGACAGCCTCAAAAGACGGATCCATCAACTGCAACTTGTCTCTCACTTCACTGATCCCGCACAATGCGAGAGCTTCGGAGAAACAGATTACCATGACCGGACATGTGATAGGCGATGTCTCGAAAAGCATCCATTTCTGCACTCTTCTGTCGGTCAGGAATCATGGGGGAACAGTTGTAGCCTCCGACTCCACCTTACGTCTTCAAAGTGTCGATACCGCCGAAATCTATATCGTCAATGAGACCAGCTACAATGGGTTCGACAAAGATCCCGTCAAAGAAGGGGCACCCTATCTGGAAACGTCTGAAGACGAAGCTTGGCACCTCGTCAATTTTACCTATCAAGAACTCCGCCAAAGGCATCTGCAGGACTATATGCCTCTGTTTCGAAGAGTCCGCTTCCAACTCGGGAAACCTGAGTTTGATCAGACACGAAGCACCCGGCAACAACTCATGGATTACAGTGATCGTCAAGAGCAGAATCCATACCTGGTTTCACTCTATTTCCAGTTTGGCAGGTATCTCCTGATCAGTAGTTCCAGAACGCCCGGACTACCGCCTAATCTCCAAGGTCTGTGGGCCCCTGAAAAGTACTCTCCATGGAGAGGCAACTATACGATCAACATCAATCTTGAAGAAAATTACTGGCCGGCAGAGGTCACGAATCTGCCCGAACTCATTATGCCTCTGACAGGACTGCTCCAGGCCATGTCAGTGACTGGCAGTTATACGGCAAAACATTACTATGGCATCGACGAAGGCTGGTGTGCCGGACACAACGTGGATGCATGGGCCATGACCAACCCTGTAGGAGAGAAGAGAGAAAGTCCGAAATGGAGCAATTGGAATATGGGGGGAGCCTGGTTGGTGGAAACACTCTGGGATCATTATGACTACACCAGAGACTCGAATTTCCTCCGCCATACAGCTTATCCACTCATGAAAGGGGCTGCAGAGTTCATGCACAAGTGGCTGATCCCTAATCCTAAAAAACCGGAAGAGTTGATTACAGCTCCGAGTACCTCTCCTGAAGCCGAATACATTACGGATAAAGGTTATCAAGGGTGCACACTCTATGGGGGCACGACAGACATGGTCATCATCCGCGAACTTTTCGAGAATACGATACGGGCAGCAAGAATACTTCACACGGATGAAACTTTTGCAGCCGAACTCGAATCAGACCTCAAGCGATTGGCTCCTTTTAAAATAGGGAAACGCGGCAACCTGCAAGAATGGTATGAGGACTGGGCTGACCAGGACTGGCATCACCGCCATCAGTCTCATCTCCTCTCACTATACCCTTTTTTCCAGATCACGCTAAGCAAAACGCCCCAACTGGCAGCTGCCGCCGCAAAGACTCTCGAAATCAAAGGCGACCAGACGACAGGCTGGAGTGCAGGTTGGCGCATCAGTTTGTGGGCACGTCTCCACAGACCTGACAAAGCTTACCTGATGCTCCGCAAATTGCTCACCTATGTTCCGCCATCCAACTACAACGATCCTAAGCATCGGCCTGCAGGCGGGACTTATCCTAATCTCTTCGATGCTCACCCACCCTTCCAGATCGACGGCAACTTCTCAGGGACAACAGGTATATGTGAAATGCTGATGAACTGCGATGGTGAGACGATGGAACTACTTCCGGCTTTGCCTGAGACATGGACATCAGGAGAGATTAGCGGTCTGAAGGCTCGTGGAAATTATACGGTAGACTTGAAATGGAACCATCACCGACTCGTCAAGGCTGCTATTACGGCAAATACGCCCGGGACACTTACTGTCAGATACGGCAACAAACACCAAACTTTGAATTTCAAAGCAGCACAAACCATAAATGTGAAATGAAACTGATCCGAATATTAGAAATAATTCTCGTCTTCTTCTGTCTTTTCCTCAGTGGAGGACACCTCTCCGCACAGGAATTCGGTACGCATTGGATCTCTTATCCCAATGCAGACAACAGTTCTGAAATCTGGTTTCGTAAAACTTATATCACGTACCAAAAACCGAGTCAGGCAAAGATTACTATCGCGGCGACCGGACATTACCAGATCTTCGTCAATGAGCGCAATATCAGTCGGGAAGTTCTCCTTCCCGGTCCCTCTGACAATGCCGGCACGATACAGGAGATGACCTTTGATATCAGCAACATCCTCCGCGAGGATTCCAATACAATCGCGATATGGTATGCGCCTGATCCACAATTACACACGGACAAACAGATCTCGCTGTCGTATTACGGTACTTCCAAATACGGACAACCGTTCTACTACCAGACGGGCGAAGACTGGTCCTGCAAGAAAGCCTGCGGATATGTCACTGCCAATCAGGAATATCTGGACAATCGCTCCTATGACCCGTCTTGGAAAGCTTGCACGACTGAAGTCACAAACTGGACATCAGCCGTTCGCTCAACCGACGTCCGCCAATATCCTCTGCGCGATAATTCCTATTACCATCAGGGATACAAGGTCACCAAAATCCTTCACCCCGAAATGGTCTTCTGCGATACGAACAGCATCACCTACCGCTTTCCAAGACAATTCACCGGATGGGTCAGATTGACTATCCGCAACGCTCATTCAGGAGAAACCATACACCTCAACAACTATACTTATATCTGTAATGGGCGTATTGACGAACAGGCTTGCCGCCGATTTACAACTGACTCACAACATGACTTGGTCGTAGAAGGAGACCAGTATTTCCAAACTGACCAGATCCAAAATATCGAAGGTTTGGTCATCCAACCGGACCAAAACTGGGCCTTCGAATAAGGGCAGAATACTGCCAACCCTAAAGACACAGAACTAACATTCTCCTATTTTTCTTGTTTTTTTTATGGAATTTGGAGAATAATGACTATCTTTGTTCCAAAATACGTAAACATGATCAATACAGACATGAAGGAAGTTACTATTTCCGAAGCAAAGACAATCTACAAAACAGATGATTATATCGAGGATGACTTGATTCTCTTCGATAGTGTATCCGACATTCCTATCCCGAGTGAGCCCAGAAGGATGAATTGCCTCCTGATCGCTCTTTGCACCAATGGCAAGGCTCAGTATACCGTGGATACAACGGAAAGGAACGTAACATCTGGTGACATCATCATTATCAGTGAAGGACAGGTCACCAACAACTTTATGCTGAGCCGGGACTGCAACGGCATAGCGATCATGCTGAGTTATAACTTCTTCCACGAGATCATTGCAGGTAGCCATGAGCAATCTGCATTGTTCCTTTTTTCGAAAAGCCACCCCGTATTCTCTCTCAATACAGAAGAAGAGGCAAACTTGTTCAATTATGTCAAACTCATTAAGAAAAAGGTCGAGGAAAAGGAACACCATTTCCGGAAAGAGACGGTCAAACTGCTTATCGCAGCGATGATCAGTGATGTCAGCAACATCATCTATAAGATACAGAACGACAATAATACCAAGCAAACACGTGCAGAAAGCATCTTCAATAATTTTATCCAATTAGTAGAACAGAACTATAAGAAAGTACGACGGGTAAGTTGGTACGGACACCAACTCTGTATCACGCCGAAGTATCTCTCCGAGACCGTCAAGGCTGTCAGTCACCGCACACCTAATGAATGGATAGACAACTATGTATCATTGGAAATCCGGGTACAACTGAAGAACTCCACCAAGAGTATCAAGGAAATCGCTGAAGAACTCCATTTCCCCAATCAGAGTTTTATGGGAAAATATTTCAAGGAACAAGTCGGCATGTCGCCTTCCGAATACCGGAAAAAATAGACTCACAGGCGGACTGTATCCCAAGATGTTCTGATTTTCCTTGCGTCATATCCATCATGCGGACACGCCTCAGAAAAATTGCTTAATGGCGATCATTTATGTCCCGATAATAGTTTTAACTGTTCTGTTTTTCCTCTACTTTAACATAGATAAGAAAAAAACACTACCTTTGTAAAACAACCCATGAAGCATGAACATTCAAGAGATCACGGAAATCAACATCCCCTTAGCGAAAAGCCTCAGTCAGAGCAAAGCCTGCCTGGATGACGACCTGATCCTATTTGACAGGATTTCAGATATACCGCTACCGGATAAACCATGCCGGCTACAATGCCTGCTGATTGCCCTTTGCACAAAAGGCTCCTTGAAATATTCCCTGAACACTAGAGAACTTCAGGCTTTCACCGGTGACATCATCATCATCGGCAGAGGACAGGTCATCAATCACATCCAACAGAGCCGGGACTGTATCGGCATCGCTTTCATGATCAGTTATCCTTTTTTCCATCAGATATTCACCGGAATACACAACTTGTCTACCCTCTTCCTCTTCTCCCGACAGCATCCGGTATTGAAACTTGAGCCCAGTGAAGAAGAAGATATCATGAACTATTTTTATCTCATCAGAGCTAAGATCAGGGAGAAAGTACACCGGTTCCGCAAAGATACGATCAGACTCCTTCTGAACACGATGAGTTGCGATGTCTGCAACATCATTTATCAAATCCAAAGTGGCGATGACAGACAATCTTCCAGAGCTGAAGCGATTTTCACTGAGTTTATGAAACTCGTCAAGGAGAACTACAAGACGGCACACCGAGTGAAGTGGTATAGCGACCACCTCTGTATGACCTCAAAGTACTTGTCGGAAACGGTAAAGACGGTAAGCCACCATACGCCTAACGAATGGCTCAACTCCTATATCGCTGCAGAAATAAAAATACAACTAAAGGATTCGTCCAAAAGCATCAAGCAGATTGCCATGGACCTCCACTTTCCTAATCAGGGACTTATGGGAAAATACTTCAAGGGACAAACCGGAATGTCTCCTACCAGTTATCGTCTCAGTCAAAAGTTGGAATAACGCTTGCTGATTTTCAATCCTAGAAAATTCTAAAAACCGAAAACCGCTAGTGCCGTCTTAACTTTCCGAATACGCTCTGCCATTCCGACAATAGTCCAACTTTTAAGGTTTGGCTATAGGAGGTATCAATTTCCTCAATGCCAGTTGTACTGCCATCACACAAAGTTGGTCATACCAGTCACGTCCGAAGCGGCTGATAAGCGGATCCTTCAAAAACTGATAAAGCGGAAGGTTCTGCTTCTTCCCTTTTTCCAAAGCACCTTTGCAGACATCCCACCACTTATAAGTCAGACCGAAAGTTCCATTATGGAAATCCTTTTCCCTCAGGGGGTAAAGAGCACAGGAGATAGGTTTTTTAAAACTTGTTTTTCCCGTCCGGTAAGCCTTTTCCAATGCACAAAGGCAGATGCCCTCTTGATCATAAAAAGTAAAGACACAGTCCTTACAACCCACGATACTTAAATCCAAGTCATGGTCTGCATCGACGTACCAGATTCCCTGTTGCTTGATGACCTCCGTCGCAGCTGGGGACAAGTCATCAGCCACGGCAACCATACAATTCTCTATATGTTCGACTTCCGCAGGACTGACAGGAGGGCCTGCCTGACCTTCAACACAGCACTGTCCTTTGCAGACAGACAGGTCACAGCAAAATCGCACGATAAAGATATCAGGATCGACAAGGACATTGCCGACCTGGAAAATTGGGAGTTTTTTACGATAATTCATCGTCTTCTAAGTCCTGAATGTCAATCAGGTATCAATCTACCAACGGACAGGACTGATACCATGCTGTTCCAAATAGGTATTACAACGCGAGAACTGATGATTGCCGAACCATCCGCCCCTATTTGCCGAGAGAGGTGAAGGGTGGACAGATTCCAGAATCAGATGCTTGTTACGGTCTATAAAGGCAGCTTTGGAACGCGCATAGCCCCCCCATAACATAAAGACCAAGTTTTCCCGTTCAGCATTCAAAGCCTTGATGGCAGCATCTGTAAAGCGATCCCAACCAAGTTTCTGGTGACTGTTAGCCATATGAGCCCGCACCGTCAGCGTAGCGTTCAGCAACAGAACCCCTTGCTTGGCCCATCGTGTCAGGTCTCCATTATCAGGCATCGGTGTTCCAAGATCCATCTGAATCTCTTTGAAGATATTGATCAGAGACGGCGGCATCATGATCCCTTGGGGAACCGAAAAACTCAGTCCCATCGCCTGCCCCGGCTCGTGATAAGGATCCTGCCCGATAATGACGACTTTGACATCATCGAAAGGACAGAGATTGAAGGCATTGAAAATAAGATTTCCCGGTGGATAACAGGTATGGTGCATGTACTCCTGACGCACATAATTCGTCAGATCGATGAAATACTGCTGATCAAACTCTGACCCCAGTCGCTTTTTCCAACTCGCTTCAATCTTGACATCCATAATTATACGACTTAAATGATCACACTTCTATGACGCAGACCTGATCCGTCTCTCAACGATCAGTGATCAGGTTTTCACCCGTCATATCTGCCGGTTGTTCCAAGCCCATGATATGCAGGATACTTGGAGCAACATCTGCCAGACGTCCGTCTTTGACGGTAGCGGAATTATTATCCGTCACATAGATGAACGGCACAGGATTCAGAGAATGGGCAGTATTCGGAGTCCCGTCAGGGTTGATGGCATTGTCAGCATTGCCATGATCGGCAATGATCAGTGCCTCATAACCGTTGGCTTTCGCCGTCTCTATGACATCATGCACACAATGGTCAACGGCGACCACAGCTTTGGCTATGGCATGATAGATGCCTGTATGCCCGACCATATCGCCATTAGCGAAATTGACCACGACGAAATCATACTGTTGGGTCCGGATTGCACCGACCAACTTATCCTTCACTTCAAAGGCACTCATCTCGGGTTTCAAATCGTATGTGGCGACCTTCGGTGAATGGACCAGAATACGGTCTTCACCCGGGAACGGCGCTTCACGGCCACCATTGAAGAAGAACGTCACATGAGCATATTTCTCTGTCTCGGCAGTATGCAACTGGCGGAGACCTTTCTTGCTCAGGTATTCTGCAAGCGTATCCTGAACATTGTCTTTCGGGAAAAGGACATGTACGCCCTTGAAACCGGCGTCATAAGGTGTCATACAATAGTATTGGAGATCCTTCAGAGTGTGCATTCCCTCCTCCGGCATATCTGCCTGTGTCAGGACCTGTGTCAACTCACGTGCACGGTCATTGCGGAAATTGAGGAAGATAACAACATCCCCATCACCAATGGTGCCGTCTGCCGCTGAGTTGTGAATGGGTTTGATAAACTCATCTGTCACACCTTCATCGTAACTCTGCTGCATGGCCTGAACCATATCCGAAGCTTGTTTTCCTTTGCCTTCGACGAGCAGGTCATAAGCCTCCTTGACACGATTCCACCGCTTGTCACGATCCATAGCGTAAAAACGGCCTATGATATCGGCTATATGAGCACCGTTGGCATCACAGACTTTCTGTACATCTGCAATAAAACCTTTACCGCTCTTCGGATCTGTATCACGGCCATCCATAAAGCAATGGACGAAAACATTCTTCAACTGATACGCCTTTCCGATCTCGATGAACTTCTTCAGATGTGCCAAAGATGCGTGTACGCCACCAGTAGAAGTCAGTCCCATGATATGTAACTTCTTCCCTGTTTTCCGGGCATAACTGAAGGCATTCACAACGCCCTCATTCTTCAATATCTCTCCGCTTTCGCAAGCCTTATTGATCTTGACAAGATCCTGATAGACGATACGGCCGGCTCCGATGTTCAAATGCCCCACTTCAGAATTTCCCATCTGACCTTCAGGCAGGCCAACATCTTCGCCACAGGCCATCAACTGAGAATGAGCTGATACAGCATTCAGATAATCTAAATAAGGAGTCGGAGTGTTGAATATCACATCACCTTTTCCATGCTTGCCGAGTCCCCATCCATCGAGGATCATCAATAAAGCTTTCTTTGCCATAATGTTTTCTTGATTATAATTAGTAATTTTGCCTGCAAAGGTACGGCTTTTCTGTGGATATACATAGCAATCTTCTCCTTTTTAGAAACATGAAACTCAATCGTCAGAAATGATGATGGATCAGATTCCGTTGATAAGAGGTCGAGAGCATTTCCTTGGGCGCATTGATGCCTATGGCATGTGCTCTACTTCTGCCAGCCACATGGTCAATGCGCCGTTTCCACAGCCCAAATCAATGACTGTATCCCCCGCACGGATATCCAAAAGTTTCAATACGTCCTCACCATAGTGGTAAACAAAAGGAAAACATCGGAGTATTCTTGTGCATCCCAAGTTATGTTCATAACTTTTCCTTATTTAGAAAAATCATAACAATTCAATCCTAAAGTTGGATTGTAGGTACGCTCTATATCCTCCCCAAAATCTTCCACGACAAACTCTCCAGCACCGTTTAACACAGCGGATAGCAGGTGTCCGGCACGGGATGAATAATCTGCCCTTCCTACAGTGATATGTATATGCAGGTAAGGTTTTCCATTCATGGTAGAAATATTTCCGGTCAGATTAGATATTTCCATCTGTTCCCGGAAAGTCTTGTCTATGTACTTTTTGGTTTCCGGATTAAAGAAACGAAGAGTCACCTCGTTGATGGCGCCCAATCCCGTTATATTCCCGGATTTTATTTTCCTCTCTTCACAAAACAGATTTAGGGCTTTTACTATTTCCTCACCGGTGCTGACACTGATGATATATTTATTGCCTATCTGTTTATAGGTATACATTTTACTTGTTTCTTGTGCATTGGTTTCCAATGCCATTAAGTTAAACAATAAGATTATAACGCATAATAACCGATTCATGATATACTTCTTTTAAATTACTAATCCGTTAAAAAAACAATTGAGCTTTCAGTTCTGGTCGCTGATCCTGATGCCAATAAGGATAAGGTTTAGGTTGCCTACTTGCTTCTTCCAGACGTTTAATCTGTTCTTCAGACAAGTTCCAACCAACAGCTCCCAAGTTCTGTTTCAGGTGCTCTTCCGTGCGTGCACCTATAACCAGACTGCATACGGTGGGACGTTGCAGCAGCCAGTTGAGCGCCACTTGTGCAACTGTCTTTCCGGTTTCGGCAGCAATCTCATCCAATACGTCCACGATGTTGTATAACAGTTCATAGGATACGACATCATCACGTACAGGTACACCTCCGTTAGCTACACGTCCATCTGCCGGTATAGGAGTATTCCGGCGATATTTTCCTCCCAAACGACCTGCCGCAAGAGGACTCCAAATGAATGTTCCCACATGTTGGTCTACACCCAACGGCATCAGTTCCCATTCGAAATCCCGGTTCAGGAGCGAGTAATACACTTGATGTGCCACGTATTTATGCCAGCCATACTTTTCAGAAACTGCCAATGACTTCATCAAATGCCAGCCGGAAAAGTTGGAACAGCCTATGTAACCGACTTTACCGCTACTCACCAGGTCATCCAAGGCGCGTAGTGTCTCCTCAACTGGTGTATTGGCATCGAAACCGTGTATATAATAAAGGTCGATATGGTCCGTACCAAGTCGTTTCAGACTGGCTTCGCAAGCCCGGATAATATGATACCTCGAAGCTCCGGAGGCATTCCTGTCATTGTCACTCATAGGAAAAGTTCCTTTTGTAGCCAACAGCAGCCGATTGCGTTTTCCGGCGATGGCCTTTCCCAGTATTTCTTCTGCCAACCCACGAGAGTACATATCTGCCGTATCGAACATATTCAGACCGGCATCCAGACACATATCCACCATACGTGTAGCCTCAGACACATCTGTGTGTCCCCATCCTTCAAATCCATGTGTACCACCGAAAGTGGCAGTTCCCAAAGTCAATGCCGGAACAAAAAGTCCGGTTCCATTCAAATTCCTATATTCCATTGTGTATAAAATTAAAGATAATTATTTAAACTAATAATAGCAATACCGGCAAGCAGCTGACCGCAGTTGTGAAATAACGGAATCCGATTTTAGACATACCGATAAGCAGGACAGACAAAAACAATATTCCCCAGTCGGAAGGCGACTGTATTCACATTGAAAAGTCCATTATCTTAATCATAAATCAAGTACCTTTTTGAGTTCGTTACGCATGACTTCGGCCTCCACATCCACACCTGTCCAGTATTTCACGGCTATTACAGCCTGATTGACAAGCATATTCATGCCCGGAAGTACATGGTGACATCCACGCGCTATTGCATCCTTGACGAAATGGGTGTATGCAGGGTTAGGGATGCAGTCAGCCACGACCATGTGAGGCTGAAAAGTGTCGGAATCCATGTTCAGACGCTGATCCACATTTGGATAAAGCCCTACGGGAGTGGCATTGATCACAATGTCCGTGTCGGGCGGAATCTGGTAAGAATGATTCCATAAGACAAAGTCCGCCTTGGCGGGCGTCTTGTCGTTTAACAAATCGGCCAGTTCCTGCCCTGTATCATGAACATTCAAAATAGTAATGGATGCAGCTCCAGCCAAAGCCATTTCTACACTGATGGCACGTGCAGCACCACCAGCTCCGAACAGTACCACCTTCTTGCCCGGAATGGAGGTCACTTCCGAAATGGCTTTCACAAAACCTTTCCCATCCGTATTTTCACCTCTGGTTCTTTTGTCTTTTCCAATGATGACCGTGTTGACAGCCCCGATAATTTTAGCAGAGTCTCCCAATTCGTCCAGATATTGTATAACCTTGATCTTGTTGGGTATGGAACAGTTGAATCCTCTCCAGCCCATGGCCTTAGCTCCGTTTACGGCAGCTTCCAGATTTTCCGGTCCCACCTCACAGTTGATATATCTGTAGTGCATACCGTGATGCTTGAAAGCGGCTTCCATGATAGCCACAGTAGGGTTTTCGGACGCGGGTTTTGCAAATGAACCGACCAATCCCGGCAAAAAATCGGGAGCCGGAGTGTAATTTTTCAAATCATTGATACTCATAATCGGATAATTATATTGTTTACTAGATTCTACAATTTCAGGAAGACGGGATAGCTGTTTATAGCAGAACCTCGGAAATCGTAAACTGCTATTTTCAGAAATCTGTCATCAGTGACATTCATCAAATCCGGTACGATATCACACTTACCATAATAGGTATATGCCTGCTTTACAAAATCCGGATGACAATCCTCTATATATACCTTGTTTTTGCCGCATAAAACAGGATACGCTCCCTCTATTCCCCTAACTTCACGTATAACCTCACGGGCTTTTTCTATGAGAACATCCACTATTGGCAGTTCTTGAGAATTGAAAAGGACATAAGTTCTATTTTCTGCTATAAATATGACTTTATCTTTGATGAGGGTGAAAAGTTTCAGTAAGTTGTAATATTGTCGGTCGCTTGCAGCAGCAAACATTATATCTTCACTACTTAAATCTTCAAACGCAGTAAAAAACTCCGGATTCAGTATTCCCTTTAAATCCAAGAGCGTACCGTTCATATCGGATGCTATCAGTGTTATGGGTTTATTATTCATACCTCCAAATATCAATCTTTTGACACTGTAAAGGTAGGGCATATTTTTAACATATAATTCTATTATATTTGCTAAATACTTTCTTATATTTGCAGAAATGAAAAAAGAAGAAATATGGGCATACTGGAACGTAAAATTATCCATGAACGGACAACATTGTGTAGTCACATTCCTTATCCTCAATTCGTATTGCCCCGCCATAAGCACATCGAATACGAGATTATGCTGTTTACACGAGGAAGTGGAAAAGAGTTTGTCGGGGAAGGGGTTCTTGACTATCAGCAAGGTGACATTGCATTAATCGGCAGTAATGTACCACATTTGCATCTTTGCAATGCTAAACTGAATCCTACGATGGACTTTGAATTAAGTGCCGGAGAAGCTTTGCAGTTCCATCCAATAATATTTCCTTCTAATTTGGGGGATATTCCAGATTATCAGTATATTTATCAGTTGCTTCAAAAGAGCCAATATGGGATACGTTTTTATGATAAAGAGTTATTCGAGGAATTAAGGCAACGATTCCAAGAAATTGATCATTATGAATATACCCTTCGGATAATCGCTCTCTTTCAAATTTTGGAGCGGTTGTCTGCATGTAAACATACAAAATTTTTGTCCAGTACGGCATACAGCAGTACGAATTCTACCGTAGAAGCTAATGAACCTGTCAGTAAAGTATATACCTATTTATACAACCATTATAAGGAGAAAATCACATTGCGAGAAATCGCCGATTACGTCAAGCAAAATCCATCAGCATTATGTCGATATTTTCACCAGCGGACAGATAAAAGTATTTTCCAATGTCTTGCGGAAATTAGGGTGGATCACGCTTGTAAGTTACTATCATGTTCCAATTTGAACGTTTCTCAAATAGCCTACGAATCAGGGTATAGTAATGTCCCATATTTTATCAAACAATTTGAGAGCATCACTCAACGCACCCCGAAAGAATATCGTACTCAAATAGAAAAATTATAAAAATACTTGAGAATAAAAAAGGAAGAAACGAGTATGATCTATCGGTCTTATGTCGGAGAGATGCAAAAGGGTTATGCCAAAACCGGAGTTTGACATAACCCTTTATTCACAAGCCCTTAAAAACGGGCCTCTTAGAACTTTTTCAAGAATTCTTCAGTTTTTATGACCGGACAGAACCCGGCATTGATTGCCGACATAAATGCGGTCTGTACATCCTCAGCCTTGGCTACTTTACCATCATATTCCAGATCTCTCGTAGCACAGGCATCACTGATGAGTTCTACCTCAAAACCATTGTCCACAGCGGCACGTGTCGTCGTGTCAATACAGATATGCGTCATCATCCCCAGAATGGTCAGATGTGTTATACCCTCTTCTTTCAGATAAGGCAGCAAACCTGTCTCCCGAAAACTGTTGGGATAATGCTTGATGAAGACCTTGTCTCCCTCCTTCGGTTGTATCTCGGAACGAATCTCGATACCCTTTGTGCCGGGAATAAAGAAAGTCGCATCTTTCTCCTGAGCGATATGCCGCATGTAAAGCACAGGAAGACCTTTTGCCCTGAATGCATCTGCTATTTTAATGGCATTGGCACATGCGGCCTCAGGATGCACCAATTCCATATTTCCACCCTTGAAATAGTCGTTTTGAATGTCTACGATTAATAATGCTCTTTTCATTTCATATAAAAATTTAATAATCCCATAAGTTTAATAGTCATTTCACTCACATGGACAATCCACTCACATGGACAATCGTCCAATATCTTTAGAATCGGAAATTCCTCTCACTATACTGCATGACAGAAGAGACAAAGCAGTGACGTCTCTGCCAACGCTATCGGCATCCCCGAAAAGAGCTGGCAACCCATCCCTGCAGACTCTACCGACTGCCGCACGCTCCGAACTGACGGAATAGGCAAGTCCATTTAGGACAAGGTGTCGGAAAAGCCACAACAACAGTGACTGTTTCTATAAAAATATTTTTAGAATTCCCAAGAACAATCTTTTACTTATCTTCTCTCTTCGTGCTGTTCCACGCCGAACAAGCCACCTTCTATCTCTCGCCAACAAGATACGTTTCGATCAAAGTCCGTCGCTATTACGAGAAAGTCAACTGCACCATACACAAATCCTTTTCTGAAGAAAAATGGCAGTAAAAACCAGTTTTACCACCATTTAATTGACACCGACTCCTCAACTGTTGACAAGGCTGTATCACTATTCACAGAATAACCGCCAAGCGGTTGACGAGATACATCCTGCAACACGAATATCGGTTTTGATTTACAAGACAGATTGCTCCAATGGCCCTGCCTGCTGATATTTCCTCTCACCGAGTTCTTTATCCAGCATATAAAGTCCAAAGCCATTCTCCTTGATCATATCAAGTTTGTCAATAATGTCCCTGGCTTCATCCTCTTCTTCTACCTGTTCGTCAATGAACCACTGAAGCATGCTCTCTGTAGCATAATCATTGTTCTTCTTGGTCAAAGTGACGAGGGTATTGATTTTCTCAGTGACCTCACGCTCATGTCCCAAAGTATTCACGAACACTTCACGAACGGATTTCCACTCTTTTGGAACAGCCTCAACAGCCTCCAGAAGAACCCTGCCATTACGGCGTACGATATAATTGAACAGAATCTTAGCATGATCCTGCTCTTCCTTAAACTGGACTTCAAACCAGCGAGCCATACCTGTCTGACGGATAGAATGGCAATAGGCTGCCATAGACAGATAAAGATAAGCTGACCACATTTCCACGTTGATCTGCTCATTCAGAGCTTTTTCAATTTCTTTTTTCAACATAAATTCCTCCTGCTTTTAATAATTTCAGAAAACCTCAAATTTTAATTCCTTAGACGATCGACCTTCTCCCAGGCTGATCGCAATCCAAAGATAGATATAATAATCAAGAATGAGAAATGCAGCAATTGGAAACATCGGGCTATTAAGTATTTTTAACCCTTTCAGAAATTCTATGTTCTTAAGCACAAAAAAAATCACCTTTCTCTATCCTGAGATAGGAAAAGGTGATTTATTTTGCTGATAACGACTAAGTTTTCTAATGAAATTCAGCCATCTGAACAATCGATGTTATATAAGGAATGTCTACAGAGAAGAGACTCAAATGCAGCGTTAATCTCCTGCATTTTCAGGTGCCTCATCGTCAGATCCTGAATTGGAATTCTCTTCATCTCCAGGTTGGGGTAACGGTTTCTTATGTTTAGCCATCGAATTCCCGAAATTCCAAGTAAGCGTAAAATTGATTTTTCTGCCTCTCCGCTGATTGAATTGATAGCGGCTGAATGTATCAGAACTCGTATAAGATTCGAATTTACGGCTATTGAGTAGATCACGGCAACTCACAGACAAGACAAGTGCCTTGTTCAAGAAACTCTTTCTCAAGCCGAAGTCCATCGAGAAATTCGGTTTACGATAACCTTGAGCAATGCTCTGACGACTGCGATAGCGCGCAGATGTCTGGATAGAGATGTCATAAGGTAAGATCACACTTGCCATCATCCTGGCATTCCACGTAAAATTGTTCTCACCTGCCCCATAGATCGTCTGTCCATCCATATCATAGTTGAAACCATTCAACTTATAATAATATGCATTTACATTCGTCGTCAGGTCCAGGATCCGGAACAGTTTGTCTTGAAGGGTAGCCTCTATACCAGTACTCTGACTCTTGGCCACATTGAGGTTGGTCTGGTACATCAGACCGTCAGTGCTACTCTGGTAGTTAATACGCTGGATCACATCAGAGGTAGGACGGTAATAAGCACTGACCAGAAGAGAATGTTCTATCCATGTATGAAGGTAATTGAAAGACAGGGAATGAGAATATTCCGGGGTCAGCAGTGGATTACCAAATGAGATGATGGAGGCATCACTGGTGTTCTTAAAAGAATTGAGTTGTCCCCCTCTTGGCCGTTTCAATCTTCTGGTATAATTGAGTTGGAGTTGGTCGTTTTTAGCGATCTGGTAACTCAGGAAAACACTCGGGAAGAGTTGGAAATTGTTTTTCTTGAACTCCGGATCACGTTTAGAAGAATCATGTTCCTGATCCCAATCATAACTGTTCGTCTTCACATTCCAGTATTCACCTCTCAATCCGCCCATAATTCCGATTTTACCCAACTGGTATTGGACAGTGAGGTAAAGCGCATGAATATTCATGTCATAGATAAAACGGTTGTAGTAAGTTTTATCCTCTGCCTGATTTCTGCCATCCCAGTAAGTACTATCCATGTATGACTCTTGGGGCGTATTCTCTTGAGAGAAATTTCCCTGATACCCTGCCTGAAGCTTCAAGTCCTTGGTCAACTGATTCTCGTAATCCAGTTTGACCTCTTGAGAGTGGTTGCGGATATGCTGCGGCCGATACTGATAATCATAGATGGTAGGTTTGTCATCTTCCATATAGGCGGTAGAGTCCTGATAATAATTATCATTGTCCGATTTCCATGTATTGAAATCTACCGTAAGATCCAGGAAATGCTTATCCGTGAAATTATGCCTATAATTGAACTCCCCATAGAGCATATTCATCTTCCCAATGCTATGCGTATAGCGCGTCATCAGATAGGAATCTGTCGCAGCGCCCGTCATGCCATAATGATAAGGTGTGGTGCTCCAGTCCTTCATTTGACCATGCATCATCATCCCGCTCAAAGAGAGATCGTCGTGAGATGTAGCGTGCCAGGTGATGCCAGCTCTGGAGAACAAATGGTTCCCCATTTTATCATCACTGGTATTATAGTTCTGGTATTCTCCCGTTTTCAGGAAATTCTGATCGCTTTTCTCACGGCCCTTATTGTCCATGTGTCGGTAACCGACATTGAAGTAGGCATCTATACTCTTGTTGTTATAATTGAAATTAAAACTGGTATTTGCACCCCCACGCGTATCACCACCGCTCTGTACAGAACCGTAATAACCGGCTTTGCGGTCTTTCTTCAAGACAATGTTAATGATACCTGCAGAACCTTCTGCAGAGAATTTAGCAGAAGGATTGTCTATGACCTCAATATGATCAATGCTCTCTGCAGGGAGTTGCTGAAGGATCTGGGCCCTGTTGTCAGAAGTCAGTCCACTCGCCTTGCCGTTGATCCATACCTCTACACTCTCGTCTCCTCGAAGAGAAATATTGCCATCGTTGTCCACCTCTACTGAAGGGACATTCTCCAAGACGTCAGTAGCCGCCTGACCGGAATTAGAAATCATCTGACCTACATCAAAAGATTTACGGTCAACTTCCAATTTCATCGGTGATTTCTGGCCAGTAACTGTAACTTCTTTAAGCATTTTCGAATCCTCTATCAGATAGAGCGGTTGAAAATGGAAAGACTTGTTCTTATCAGTAACAGTAAAGTCTCGCTTCAGATCACGGTAACCCACATAGGTTACATACAGAGTGTAACTACCTTTTGGCAAGCCACTGACAGTGAAATTCCCGTTCACGTCAGTCACTCCTCCCTTTACAAGATCGGTGCTGTCCCGATGGGAAACCCGAACAGTAACAAACCCCACAGGCTCATTACTTTTCTTATCCAAAACTTTGCCTTTAACTAATCCCTGAGCTGATGCTGTCATTGCACAACAGATCAGCATAAAAAAAATAATAAATCGAGTCATACTACCCCTTAGATGAAAATCCATCTAAAAAGTTTAATTACTTAACAAAAAAATAAGATTTGTTTCGATTAAAAGGCAAAAAAGGTTACGTCAAAGCTATTTTTGGCGTAACCTTCTTTAGAAAATATGACTCTCCTATATTTTAGAAAGCATAGGAGAAAGTAACTCCGAAGTTACGAGGATCCGTAGGAGTCAGGAAAGCCTGAGGATAGTAGGCATTATAGCCCTTTGAATTGGTCAGGTTATTGAGAACGACCCGTACTGTATAATGGGTCCAAGTATAGGCGAGTTGCATATTTACTGTCGTATATGCAGACAGATTAAACGGCTTCACACCCGGAGTAACCTTTTGGATTTCACTCCCGCCAGCTACGACATTGACAGCCGTAGATTTCGAGTAGTCGTCCACCGGTCTCTTCCCTACATAATAGGCACCACCACCAATGGAGAGGCCTTTCAGGAAACCTCTATTGAACATATAGTTGATCCAGCCATTGGCCAGGTTCTTTGCCGTACCCATAGGTTCTGAACCGTCGACATAAGATTTCACACCCTCGTATTTAGCATGAAGATGAGTATATCCCAGCAAAACTTCCAAGTTGCTCAGGACATGACCGACCACCTCTGTTTCGATACCGTTTCGTTTCAAACTTCCACTTTGATCGTAATAGACATTACCGGTTGTCTGATCAGTAACCTGATAAGAATAATCATTGTTATTCATTATAAAATAGGTGAAGTTGAAGCGGAGACGATGATTGAAGAAATCAGACTTCACACCCATCTCATATTGGTGAGTGACCGTATTGCCAAGTTTATTTCCATTCTTGTCAATGTATTCAGCAGTAGCGATATCAGATACCGTCGTATAAGAACCGAAGAAATGGATATTCTCCAGAGGAGAAAGGAACACCCCGAATATCGGGTCTACACCATGTCCGGCAGTATAGGTATTTGTCTTCCGGTCAACACTTTCAGTGTGACTGTAACGCAAACCGAGCAAACCTTTTACGTACCTGTTGACGGTGATCATATCCTGTCCATAAGCTCCATACGTACTGTAATAGCGGTTATAATACCGTCCCTTGTTTTCAGTATAAGTCAGATTCTGATTACTGAGCGTATTGGTAAAGGGTTTGTAGACATCGATGGTATCAATGTTATTAGAATTAAAGGCCTGGGAGAACCATTCATTGTGCCGGTAGTCAACACCAGTTTGGAAAGTATGGTGTATTCCCCAAGTATCCAAGTCATGCCCGACCAATGCAATGCTGACCACTGAACTCTTGTCATTTTCCGTGACATGGTTCATATACCGATAACGGACATTTCCTACGCCAGTTGCTTTGAAAGCATCTGCATCAAGGCCTGCGACAGCAGAATTGAAATCCTGTTTGAATCTAGAACCGTAATAACTGAGTTTCAAATCCAGTTTGTCTGTAAGTGATCTGATGAGGCGCAATCCCCAGAACTGCGCATCCGTCGTATTATGATCAGAAGTGAAACCGAGGAATTTATTATTAGGAATATCCCAAAGTCCGTTGACACTGTCAGCAGCCAAGTTGACCGTTCCACGATCAGGAGTTCTGGAATCATGCTGGAAATGGAATTCACCGATGATTCTCGTCTTGTCATCAGGTTTCCATGCGAAAGACGGGTTGATGGCGAAGCGTTGATTGGTCGTATGCTCACGATAGCCGTCCCCGGCTTCCACAGCCCCGGCAAGACGAACAGAAAAGCGTTTATTCAACAGTCTTTCCACATCATACGTCGCACGTACATTATTCCAACTCCCATAGCGGAGACTGACATTCCCTGCATTCATGAAGTTAGGTGTCTTGGTGACTGCATTGACGATTCCGCCCACAGCACCCAGAGAATTACTCAAACCTTGGGAGATCGCATAAGAACCCTTCAAGACCTGGATGTTGTCAATGGTTGCCATATCCGGCATGATGCCATGTCCACGGAAATCATTATCCAGTTGAATACCGTTCATCAATGTCGTAATACCCCGAATACCCCTGATCGTATAAGAATTACCGATACCGCCGAAATTAGAAAACAAGATCACTCCTGTTACGTTCCGCAAGGCATCGCTGATATCCTGGTTATCCTGCTCCTGGATCAATCTGCTGGAGATCGTAGAAACACTCTGGATCTGCTCATTCGCACCCAAAGGCATTCCTGTGATTGCATCCAATTTATCCGGTTGCTTACGGGTATGTCCGAAAACTTCCACTGTACTCAACACCGTATCATAAGGCTGAAGGGTGAAAGAACCAGCATGCTCCCCAGTATGCAAAGTCACCTTTTTAGTTTTATACCCCACATTGGAAATGACCACCGTATATGTTCCCGGAGAAGGGAGAGTGATGGAAAATTTCCCGTTTACATCTGTCTGTGTGGTGATATTCTGCCCTACTACCCTTACGGATGCGCCTGATAGCGGTTGTCCGCCAAGAGCCATGATCTCTCCCTGTGCGGAAGACTCATTCTGGGCTTGTACCATGACTGTCTGAAACAACAGCGTGAGTACAAACAATAACAATTTAAATCTTTTCATTTTACATTAAATTAGATCAATCTTTTTAATACAACTTACCCTAAAAAACTGGCGACAAAATTACACTTCTTTTAACTCTCCCACAATCCTTTAAAATTATGATTTTTTAAGACCGAATTGTAAGTTGATACCTACTTATGAGTATGGTACATCGTGATGCTACCAGCCCATCCGTCTCAAATACCATTAGCCAATACGGTGATTTTCCCACTTTACACCCGATATATTTGGATAATTGCCAAATAATTGATAGATTTGCAAAAGATTATATTCAGGACATATTAAAATTATTTTATCAATTATGGCAACAACAATAGCTTTTTTCGATGCAAAATCGTATGATATAAAATCCTTCGATGGTCTTAATAAGGATTATGGTTTCAATATAGAATATTTTAAGGAGCACCTCTCCCTCAAGACACTGCCTTTGGCAAAGGGAGCCGATGTCGTCTGCATTTTCGTCAATGCAGAGTGTGACAAAAAGGTGATAGACGGTTTGGTAGCTAATGGTGTCAAACTGATAGCGCTGCGCTGTGCAGGTTTCAATAATGTCGATCTAAAGGCAGCCAAAGGCAAGATCAAGGTGGTCCGCGTACCAGCCTACTCCCCTCACGCTGTAGCAGAATATGCCGTCACCCTGATGTTGAGTTTGAATCGAAAAGTTTATCGTGCCGTCAACCGGACACGCGACGGGAATTTCAAACTCTCCGGACTTTTAGGATTTGACATGTATGGCAAGACTGTAGGTGTAATAGGTATGGGACGAGTAGCCAAGGTCCTCATCGAAATTCTGAGAGGATTCGGAATGAATGTTCTAGCCTACGATCTCTATCCCGACAAGAAATTCGCCGAGGAGCATCAGGTGAAGATCGTAGGATTGGATGAACTCTACCGCAACAGTGACATCATCTCCCTCCATTGCCCGCTGACCCCTGATACGAAATTCATGATCAATAAAGATAGCATTGCCAAGATGAAACCGGGCATCATGATCATCAATACGGGGCGTGGAAAACTCATCCATACCGAAGATCTCATCGAAGGTCTGCGGACCAAGAAAGTAGGTTCAGCAGGACTGGATGTCTACGAAGAGGAACAAAATTATTTTTATGAAGACCTTAGTGAGAAGATGATTGACGACGATGTTCTGGCACGTCTGCTGATGATGCCTAACGTCATCCTGACATCTCATCAGGCATTCTTCACTAAGGAAGCTTTACACAATATAGGTAAGACAACATTGGACAGTGTCAAAGCCTTTTCAGAAGGACAACCATTGGTGAATGAGATAAAGGCTTAATGCCTTTGCAGGTAGACAGTCTGGAAAACAAATAAGGGAACAGACTTGGTGATCAGAAGGATTCAACTTCCAGCAATCCCTGGACACCACCTGTACTCCCGACAATCATCGTGTCTTTATCCTTAAAGCACAGGCCTTCAGGTTCAGAAGGCACGATCTTGCCGTCGGCGCCATAGGTGACAGGTGTCAATTTGTTTACAATCGTATAAGTGTGGTCAGCATTCAACTGTATCTTCAGGAGATGAGGCTCTTTGAAACCGGTGCACAGATAAATATAACCGTTCCGATAGCAACATCCTTGATACACCCCGGTCTCTTCACCGGTATAGGTATCCAGAACCTTTAATGTACCATTGTATTCATGATCTGATTTTCCTTTGAGGAATGTTCCCCAGGCAGTCGTGTCATTTTGGTTTTTAGAATGGTCCGAGAAATCTGCAACGCCGACACCCAACAGACATCTGAAGATCTTTCTCGGTGCGTTCTGACCAGTCAACAAATAGATTATCCGAGGATTACCTCCCCATGTACAGATCAGACCACTGCCGCCTATTTCCTTTTTGTCTGTAGCCAATAGAATGGATACGACGTCTCTGTCATGAATGTCCAGTTGTGTGCCCGCAGCAACCTTAGCCGCAAAATGAGTGACCAGATCCAGTCTGGGTTTTACCGTAGTCCTCCAAGTCCCGTTTCCGACTGCCAGCACATCAGTTGTAGCATTGTAATCGACAGTTGCAGCATGACCCAAATTGTGTTTCATTGGACGTAACGGTTGATAATCCAAATTCCATCGTAATATTTCAGCAAAAGAAGAATGGTCATCTTCCGAAGCCTTAAAATGCAGAATTGTCTTTCCTACGATTGTCAATCCCTGATTGGCACAATCACGTGTTTTACGGACAAAGGGAATATTGCCTAAAGCTACCTCCCGATTTGAAGAAACATCAGGTCTGTTCTGAGCCTTCGACTGTAAACCCATTCCCATAATCATCATAAGGGAAAGTGTTATTCTAAGAATTTGCTTCATGTTAAATGTCTATCATACCGTCCATTCATGGTTTTAAATAAATACGGACAAGAGACAGGAAATAGTATACTATCCGGTCATACGTTAACACATTATAACCTCTATTCTGTTGTATCTACAAATCCACTCTGGCACGCAACAAAGCTACGGAATGATAATGGCTGGTGATATGGAAGAACTGTAAGTCAGGTTGGATCGTAAGGTGCGGAATGACAGGCAGACTGTAAGTCAGTTCCATGCAATTTTCATTTTCACAACCATTATAGAGCGAACGGTTAAAAGATAAACCCATCGCATCATCTTGTCTGATCAGATGCTCACACACAAGTCCGGCTGCCATATATAAATAGGTGTCATTCTTGCGTTTCGGCGCATATCCCCCTTCAAGGAGCAGTCCTAAGGGGCAGCGCCCGGAGATCAAAGGTTGTTCTATCAGTCCGAAACAGGACCAGTTGAAGCATTTTTTACGATAACTCTCCCCCGTATTTTCGTCCATTCTGGTTCTTGGGGTCGAATTACACTCGGCTCCAAAATGATATTCTCCTGTAACACTCCCGGGATGTTCAGTGGCGGAATAACCGACTTCAAAGGCATCCGCCCATCCATCTTTTGAAGGGCGGAAACGGAACGCCTCATCCCAATGGTGGGAAGCCCGGCCATTATAAAGAGAATTTTTAATGGTGAGATGATTCCCCGGTGTCCATACCAAATGGAGACACAACGCAGCTTCCGGATAATTGGCAAGGCTGCAGTTATCAGCCAACGTTGGAAAAATCCCATAAGAACTGTTGATGAACAAACTCGTAAGGGGTGTGGTGAAATAATCGACATTCATATTCCTCACACCTACGAAGGCTGTAAGATGGTCTGAAATCTTTTGAGTGATTCCAACTACGGCAGGAGAAAGGGGAATCTGCTCGTCGGTTTGGATATTGGAAAAGGACTGAGGGTCATCGAGAACCGTCCAGCATTTACCTTTACCCAGACGTGTATTTTGGTTGGCAAGAACCCCAGCCTCTCCCACTGCTCCTTTCCAAAGAGGAACCTGAGCATCCATATTCAGGTAGTTCTCCCAATTGACCTTCCCTTCAGCCATATTCCAAGAGCCTTCAGTGGTAAACGTGACTGCAATTCCTATTTCATGGTTTTCATCCGCATACGATGTAGTTACTAGGGGTACAATGAAAAAAAAGAGGCTCAATCTATAAAAACTGTTCATTCTGTCTTCCTCATAATGTTCTAATTGGTTCTCTGCCTGACATCTCTCATTCATTCTCATGAACATCTAACAGGCATTATCAGGTCTAACTCATTTCTAAAATGCAAAAGTATCTTAATTTGTTAAAATAGGCAATACTTACAACTCGGTATTTTTTAATTCTATTTATAATAAAATAATCAGCATCAATACCTATAATTGATGATTTTCCTCTTCTTTCAATCATGAGATAACCATTTCATGAAATCAAGAGCATGCTTAACCTACACTTAAGAGAAAAAACAACGAGACACGAAAAACGTATGTTCTAACAAAAGAATTACACAAACATATCAATTTTATATTCAACAAATAGTTTTCTGTCCTACCTCTTTCCGATCTTTCATCAACAAAAAACGAAAGAAGAAAGGAATTAATCCGTTGAATGCAATGGAAACACAATTTTATATAATATTATAAAAATTTCATATTGCTTATTGGTACTCAAGTTCTATTCAATAAAGTGCAATTTCTCTCCCGACAATGCAGATTTTGCTATTTCATAGAGGGTAATTTAAAATTATTATTTACCTTTGTAGTTATTGATCCAAAATAACTGTATTACAGATGAAAAACAAAACAATTCCACTCGCTCTTTTGGCGATTTTTTTATCAACAACGACTATGGCACAAAAAATCCCCCAATTAAATGCGAAAAACATTGATCAGGTGATCAGTGCGATGACCTTAACAGAAAAAGCCCAACTCCTCGTCGGGGGCGGAAACAGTGGCTTTGTAGGGAGCGGTGCAATGCTCGGGCACCAAGAAAAACTTGTAGCCGGGGCAGCAGGCATCACAGTTGCGATACCTCGTCTAGGCATCCCGGCGACAGTCCTCACAGACGGTCCTGCAGGCGTGCATATTAATCCTACCAGGGAAGGCACTTCACAAACTTTTTATGCTACGGGGTTCCCTGTAGGGACTTGCCTTGCTTCTACATGGAACACCAATCTTGTAGAAAAGGTTGGAAAAGCTATTGGAAACGAGGTCCTCGAATACGGATGTGACGTGATCCTGGGCCCGGGAATGTGCCTGCAGCGCAATCCGCTGGGGGGACGAAATTTCGAATACTATTCTGAAGATCCCATTGTCACTGGAATTATCGGCACAGCTATGGTAAACGGCATCCAGAGTCAAGGTGTCGGCACCAGTCCCAAGCATTTTGCTGTCAACTCACAGGAGGGAGATCGGACACGTGTAGATGAGCAGGTCAGCCAGCGGGCTTTACGAGAACTCTATCTGAGAGGATTCGAAATCATGACCCGCAACAGCCATCCATGGACTGTCATGTCTGCCTACAACAAAGTCAACGGCACTTACTGCCAAGGCAACAAAGACCTGTTGACGAATGTCCTGAGAAAAGACTGGGGATTCAATGGTATTGTGATGACTGACTGGATCGGAGAACGCGAAGATCTGCCGGTATCACAAGAAGTGGCAGCCGGCAATGACCTGCTGATGCCCGGCTATCCTGTACAGGTAGAAGACATTGAGAAAGCTGTAAAAGAGGGCAAACTGTCTATGGCGGATGTGGACAGGAATGTCAGGAACATGCTGGAATACATCGTCAAGACCCCTCGCTTCAGAAATTACAAGTTTACCAACAAACCTGACATGAAGGCACACGCTACTGTCACCCGACAGGCCGCGACTGAAGGGATGGTGCTCCTGAAAAATGACGAACAGACTTTGCCGATCAGGAATCTGAAAACAGTAGCCCTTTTCGGTGTCAACTCCTATGACTTCTTCAGTGGGGGCTTGGGCTCCGGCTGTGTCAATGTCCCTTATGTCGTGAACATGGTACAAGGACTGAAGAACGCCAATATCTCTACGACCCCTCAACTGACAGAAATCTATACCGACTACATCAAATATGCCAAGGCTAAACTCCAAGCCGATAAAAATCCGGAGATGTGGTTTCTGGATCAAGGGCAGCCCAAACTGGATGAGATTTCCGTCACCAAGCGTTGCATTGAGCATGAACAGCCGCAGGCAGACGCTGCAATCATCACCATCGGCAGACAGGCAGGCGAAGGTATGGACAGGTCCATTGACGGAGATTTCAATTTAAGTCAACAGGAACAGGACCTGATCTCCAACGTCAGTGACATCTTCCATGCCGCCGGAAAGAAAGTCATCGTGATCATCAATTCCGGTTCCTCGATAGAAACTGCCAGTTGGCGTGACCGTGTCGATGCTATTCTGGTCGCTTGGCAGCCGGGAGAAGAGGGCGGAAACAGTGTTGCCGATGTCCTGACAGGAAAGGCAAACCCATCCGGAAAACTGACCCAGACCTGGCCGATTTCTGTAAATGACGTTCCATCAACGAAGAACTTCCCACAACAGCCGGATTACTATAACCTGACGGAAAAACTCGCTTATAAGGTTGTCCCCGGAATTAATTTCACTAAACACAATGAGGACATCTATATCGGTTACCGCTATTTCGATACCTTCCGTAAGAAAGTTGCTTACCCCTTTGGCTACGGACTGAGTTATACGACTTTTGCTTATGGCAAACCTACCGTCAAGGCTCATGGTGATCAGATCGAAATAAGAGTGACCGTCAAGAACACCGGAAAGACGGCTGGAAAAGAGGTTGCAGAATGCTATGTGACAGCTCCCAAAGGTGCCTACGAAAAACCGGCTAAGGAGTTGAAGGCTTTCGCCAAAACCCAGTTACTCTCTCCCGGACAAAGCGAGACGCTGAAGATGACCGTTGCCAAGAGAGACCTTGCCAGTTTCGATGAAGCCGGCAGCCAATGGAAGGCCGATGCCGGGACATACATCTTCGGAGTAGGTTCCAATGTAGAGGACATCAAGGGCACCGCTTCTCTCCAGGTGAGTGAATATACGGAAAAGGTCACCAACTCACTCGCCCCGAAAGCCCCATTACAACTGCTCCGGCAAAAATAATAGAGGTACTTTCAATACTGACCGGATATAAAGTCCGGTTGTCATCTTTTGGAAAATAGAAGAAAGAAGTTTGAAACATCCCGTTTTCAAACTTCTTTCTCTTTTTTATATCATCAGATCAATAGCCACCTAATCGATGCCTAACTTAGAAGCTATTAAATACCATGTCATACAAGAAATCGTGTTTTTAAGAAAAATAATGTACCTTTGCAATATTTTGATTACTGACACAAGCAATCTTTTTAAAGGGAAACCATTTAAAGGTTATCCCTCATAAAAGAGGAAAGAGTTCTCTGCGTCCGAAAACTATCATCTCTATTCTGCAAAGATACAGGGAAGCAACAGACACAGGACCCGTTAGATCCAGACACATTCATTTCATTTGGAGCAAATACGCAAGTTTATGGAAAAGCATCTTTATAACCTACAGGAATTTTCCCTGAAATATCAGCTAAAGACAGTTTGGGGGGCAGAGGTAGCCTGTCTGAACTTTTTCGCCCGGTCTTTCACACAGAAAAAGTCGACGTCCTTTTGCTTGAACTTCTATAGCATCTCCCTTATCAAAAAGGGAAACATTACGATCAAGATCAACAATACCCCACTCACCTTAAAAGTCGGCCAACTCCTCTATCTCTCGCCTTTCCAATTCCTGACGATACTCGAAACCTCACCGGACATCGAAGTAGAAAGCATACTCGCCACTCCCGAATATTACGAGCGAGCCTTGAGTTCAGCCCATGATTTCACCTTGGGACTCATAGACATCTTCAGCGTCTATACCCTCGATAAAAGTCAGCAAGACGAATGTCACCTTGCCTATAATGAACTCCGCCATTTCATCAACAGAGAACATATTTACCAAGGGGAAATCATACAGAATATTATCCACATCATTCAATTTCTTCTTTCCGAACTGACTTTGCAAGGGACTCCACAGCCCCATGATGCGAGTCATAAAGAAGAAATTTACCGCATATTCGTCTATCTTGCCTCCAAATATTTCCGCAAAGAACGTCAATTGAAATTCTATGCAGACCACTTGAATATTACCCCCACCTATCTGAGTCGTACCGTTCGGGAGATTTCAGGCCATACCGTTTATGAATACCTGATGAGTTTGACCTATAATGAAGCCTGCTCTCTATTGAAGACCACCAGCAAGACTATCGGAGAAATCGCAGACATCCTGTCCTTTCACGACCAGGCAGCCTTTTCCAATTTCTTCAAGCAACGCGCCGGAATGTGCCCGAACTCATTCAGAAAATAAGACTACAGTCTCGGTGTGCCTTAGCCTTGCCGGCAATCCCCCTCTCGAGAAACATCCAAACCATTATGCAGCATATTGGTATACCATTATGGTGCATTTTGGTACACCATTATGCTGCATTTTGGTTACACCTGATTTCGGAAGTGACTTGTCCTGATTATGGCAGGCGCTTTCTACCACTATCATAAGAACCCTGCAAGGACACATCCTATAAGAGTCATACCGGATAAACGGCTGACTGACTAATTATGAGACTTTACTCAACGGTTTGCTGAATGAGACAACAGATGATGAGCTATAGATATCAGAAGGGATATAACAGCCATACCTGTGCCCGCGATGCATACACCGGTCCAACCAGCCCATTTCCATCCCAAGCCAGCCAGAAATGTACCCAAACTTCCACCAATAAAATAAGTTGTCATAAAGACCGTATTCACCCGGTTACTGGCTTCAGGTATTTCTTGGATACATCCGCTCTGATTGCTCAGTTGAAGGCATTGGAGTCCTACATCTATCATGATAATAGAAACGATCAACCCGATATAGGTATCACCGAAGAAAAAGGCAATAGCCCAAGCCACGATCTGAAGAATAGCACCGACAAAAGAGAAATGCCCTATTCCATAACGGGGAATATACTTCCCTATTCCTGAAGCCGCCACTGCTCCGCCAATGCCGCAAGCCCCCAGCATGCCAACCTTTTCACTCCCCGCATAGAAAGGTGCCTGGGCTAAATGGAAGGAGAGGCATGACCAGATGGACAGCATAGACCCGAAGCTGAAAGCAGCCCGGACTGAGTTCATCCTGACGCGGGGATGATTTCTCACGATCTTCAAGATGGAATGCATCAGTGAAAGATAATTTCCACGGAAATTAGGTTGTATATCCGGCATCAACCGGACAGAAATCACACAACTGATGACCATGATAACCGAAGCGATGAAAAACATGGACCGCCATCCCAGCCAGTCCCCTATATAACCGCTTATCACTCTCGCAGCCAAGATGCCGGTCAATAGTCCGGACAACACATAACCTATATTTCTGGCTTTATTTTCAGGACTCGAGAATTGACCGGCTATAGGGATAAACAACTGTGGTATCACTGAGCAAACCCCGAGGAAGTAGGAGGCGACCCATACCAGAACGATATAGGGTGCAAAACCGATGACTGCAGACAATACGGCTGCAGACAACATACAAACTAAGATGATCTTGCGGCGGGAATACAGGTCTCCCATAGGAATAACCAAAAACAATCCGGTAGCATAACCGACTTGGGTAATGACGGAAATCAGATTCGCCTCCACTTCTGTAACAGACAAATCTTTACGGATCAATTCCAACAGAGGCTGATTATAATACAAGTTGGCTACTGACAAACCTGCCAGTACAGCCATCATTAGGATAAGAGACCGGGAGATCCCCTTATTTTCTTCTAGTTTTAACATAAAAACAATCTTATTCTCTTTTCATTGCACAAAGATACAACATTTAAAGAGAATGCGCAAATGATAACCCTGAAATAGCGAGAAGTGTCACTTTGCTCTATTATATGACCATTTAAAGAATATACGTAATACCATGCCCTTGCATATCCTTTATTTCAAGTCATACAACATTGCATTATGTCACAATACAGTTTCGTATTTTACAAAATTAACTCAGCTTTACGCAACAACATTCTCAGAAAGTAGGGTTATCTTTGCCCGCGAAATAAAAAAATAGTATGTATGATGACTACCTTGATATTATTTGAATTCCTTATCGTACTGCTCTTCATATTTATTGGAGCAAGGACAGGCAGTATAGGTCTCGGAATTTATGGTATGGTCGGAACATTTATCCTCGTTTTTGTATTCGGCCTCAAACCCGGAACACCTCCTATAGATGTCATGCTGATTATCGTCAGTGTCATCTGTGCAGCTGCGTCACTGCAAGCTACCGGAGGTATTGAATACTTGGTAGGATTAGCGGCAAAATTTCTCAGGAACCATCCCAGTCATATCACCTTTTACGGTCCCCTTTGCACTTGGCTCATGTGTCTGGTCTGTGGCACTGCCCACACCTCCTATTCTCTTCTGCCGATTATATCAGAGATCGCCACGAATGAGAAGATACGTCCGGAGCGTCCTCTCAGTGTCGCTACCATAGCTGCTTCATTGGGGATCACAGGAAGCCCGGTATCCGCTGCAACAGCAGCCCTACTGAGTTCAGAACTATTGGGAAGCAGGGGTATCCAACTCAAGGATATCATGCTGATCTGCCTTCCTGCATCTTTCATCGCCATTCTCATTGCAGCCTTCGTGGAAAATTTTGTAGGAAAAGACCTGGAAGATGATCCCGAATACCAACGGCGCATAAAAGAAGGTCTCATCAACCCCGAGGAAGACAAGAAAAAGATGGAGAAGATAAAGTTCAACCCCAATCCACGTGCAAAGTGGGCTACACTAGTATTTTTTGTAGGTGTCTTTTTGGTAGTATTATTTGGATTAGTCCCCTCTCTGAGACCGCATTTTATGATCAACGGAGTTTCAACTCCTGTGGAGATGTCTCAAACCATCGAAATGGTCATGATGTCCATCTCTGCACTCATCCTCATTGTCAGTAAGGCTAAACCACAAAAGGCCGTTCAAGGAAACATATTCGCCGCAGGTATGAACGCAATGGTTTCCATTTTTGGTGTAGCATGGATGGGAGACACCTTTTTCAATGGCAATATCGGATTCTTCAAAACTCATATCGCAAGTATAGCAACACAATACCCCTTCCTATTTGCCATAGCCCTGTTTATCATGTCTATCATGCTTTTCTCTCAAGCAGCGACAGTCCGCACACTCTATCCACTTGGACTGGCACTGGGAATCAGTCCTTTGGCATTAGTAGCCATGTTCCCGGCCGTCAACGGCTATTTCTTCTTCCCTAATTATCCGACTGAGGTCGCAGCCATCAATTTTGACCGTACGGGTACGACACATATCGGGAAATGGGTCATCAACCATTCTTTCCAGTTGCCCGGATTCATCACAACGGTTGTGGCCATCGGAATAGGGTTGCTGGTCATACACCTCTTCTATTAGAGATGAGATCGGGAGAACCACAACTGGAAAAATAATAATAGTCACAGAAATTCAACATTCAAATATAAAAAAATCATTATGAAAGAAATACGCAGTATCATTTTACTTTGCATCCTATTAGTGAGTGCAACACTTTATGCCAAACCAAAGATCCGCATCATTGCTACCGGGGGTACGATAGCTGGTGTATCGACCTCTTCTGCCTCCTCAGCATATACTGCCGGACAAGTGGGCATCCAGACTCTCATCGATGCCGTACCACAGATCAAAGACCTGGCAGACGTCAGCGGTGAACAACTGGTCAACATCGGGTCACAAGACATGAACGATCAGGTGTGGCTCAAACTCGCCAACCGCATCAACCAACTCTTGAATCAGGAAGGTTATGACGGTGTCCTTGTCACACACGGTACAGATACCATGGAAGAGACCGCATATTTCCTTGCCCTGACCGTACATTCAGACAAGCCTGTCATCCTGGCTGGCTCCATGAGACCTTCCACAGCTATCAGTGCCGACGGTCCTGCCAACATTTACAATGCTGTCGCAGCGATCTGCACTCCCGAGTCTCATAATCGTGGTGTCATGGTCTGCATGAACAACCAACTCTTCGACGCCAAATCAGTTCTCAAGACCCACACGACTGACTGCGCGACATTCAAAGGCGGCATTGCCGGAGAAGAAGGCTATGTCTATAACGGCAAAGCCTATTATCTCTACAAACCTGAATTCAAACAAGGCACTGCTTCCGAATTCAGTGTAGAGGGAATGAAAGAACTTCCTAAAGTAGGTATCGTCTACGGTTATGCCAACTGTTCCCCTCTGCCAATACAGGCATTCGTCAATGCCAAATTTGACGGTATCATCGTGGCAGGTGTCGGTGACGGCAATTTCTACAAGGATGTTTTCGATGTTGCTGTAAAAGCCCAGGGCAATGGCATTCAGATCGTCCGCTCAAGCCGCGTGCCGACAGGTCCTACTAATCTGAATGGTGAAGTGGATGATGCAAAATACCATTTTGTAGCTTCGCTCAACCTGAACCCTCAAAAAGCCAGAGTCCTTCTGATGCTGGCCCTCACCAAAACTCATGACTGGCAGCAAATACAAAAATATTTCCAGGAATACTAAATCTTATATACAATGAAGAAACAAATTCTTTTATTCTGTCTGGGACTTACACTCAGCTCCACTACCCTTTATGCACAAGGCGACAATACCGGGTATGGCGGCAACGAGAACGGCGACTATGAATCATTAGCTCATCGGGTCCTCAATTTGGAAAAAAAGAATGACATGTTCAATGTCTACTTCAACTACTCCTACAGTTTTCAGGAAGAGCGCGATGCCGACAAGCAATGGGGTTCCCATTTTGCCGACAAACAACTCCGACTGGAGATTAAGGGTAACCTGACCGACCATCTGTACTACCGTTTCCGCCACCGGCTGAACAAATCGACTGATGCACAAAGTCAGGATAATTTCGCAAAGGCTACAGATATCATGATGGCCGGCTATCGCTTCAATCCTAAAATAAGTGTAGAAGCAGGAAAGATGTGTCAGATATGGGGTGGATTCGAATTTGATGAGAATCCGATGTACATCTATCAGTACTCTGACATGGTAGACAATATGGACAACTTCATGGCCGGTGTTGTCGTCAACTACAACCCGCTGCCTTCTCAAACCTTTTCTGCTGAAATCAGCAATGCCTATAATGGCAAGTTTGCTGACGAATATGGCACAGAGGCAAAGAGTGTAGGCAGATCGTTGGATGATGTCTCTCCTCTGACCAAAGCCAAGAATCCACTGACTTACATCGTCAATTGGAACGGAAATTTCTTCGGAGACAAACTCCAGACGAAATGGTCATGGGGTATCCAAACGCAAGCGCAACATAAATACAGCCGTATGCTCGTTCTCGGTCAGAAGTTGAATCTCCCGACCGTACAATGGTATGTGGACTATATGGGAGCCTTCGACGGACTCGACCGTTTGAAAATAGCCTCAACTGATTTGGCAAGTTCTCTGAAACCTGGCACTTACTTCAGTGATGTCCACTATAATTCCTTCATATCAAAGGTCAATTGGCAATTCACTCCTCGATGGAACTTTATGGCTGAAGGTACTTACGAAACCGCAAGTGTACAGCATATCGAGAAATTGAAGAACTACAAAAAGAGTATCGGTTACATCGGTTCCATCGAGTACTATCCCCTCAAGAAGCAGGACCTCAGGGTTTTCCTGGCCTATGTCGGGCACAACAATGATTTCAGTCATAAATGTGACTTGCATAGTTACAGTACGAGTCGCATAGAACTGGGATTCATGTACAGAATCAAAGCCTTCTAAAGACTTCATTATTAAATATAAATACAAGTGAAGATCTGCCACAAACTGACGATTCACACTTCCAATCATTAAATATTATCAATTATGTCAGAAGAAAAGAAATTCAGAATCGAATCTGATTTGCTGGGTGAACTGAAGATCCCCGCAGATGCTTATTATGGCGTCCAAACACAACGTGCTCTCAACAACTACCATATCTCCCGTAAGAAAATGCGCGATTACCCAGACTATGTCATCGCTATCGCCTATGTCAAACTGGCTGCCGTCAAGACCAATATCAGTCTGGGAGTTGTCAAAGGTAAGGTTGGGGCTGCCATTGAGGCTGCCTGCCGTGAGATCATCGATGGGAAACTCCATGACCAGTTCCCCATTGATATGATGCAGGGCGGTGCAGGTACCTCGGTCAACATGAATGCGAACGAGGTGATCGCCAACCGCGCACTGGAAATCCTCGGACACCAAAAAGGAGAATACCAGTATTGTGACCCGCACGATCAGGTCAATTGCGGACAGTCTACAAACGACGTCTATCCGACAACGATCCGCTATGCCCTGATCAGGATGAACAAAAACCTGATCGGGAGTTTGACGAAACTGATCGGTGCCTTCAAGGCAAAAGGCAAGGAGTTCTCCGATGTACTGAAGATGGGGCGTACCCAGTTGCAGGATGCCGTTCCGATGACTGTCGGTCAGGAGTTCAACGCTTACGGTGACAACCTGGAAGAGGAAGTCCTCAACCTGGACCGCAACGTCAAACTCTTACATGAGATCAACATGGGTGGAACAGCTATCGGCACCGGATTGAATGCAGTTCCTGGATTCGCCAAACTCTGTGCCGAAAACCTGACAGCTCTGACCGGTGAAACTTTCATTTCTTCACCGGACTTGGTGGAGGCAACACCGGATACGGGGGCTTACGTCAGTATGTCTGGTTCTCTGAAACGACTGGCTATCAAACTCTCCAAAATCTGCAATGACCTGCGCCTGATGGCTTCAGGTCCTCGTTGCGGACTCAATGAGATCAATCTTCCGCCAATGGCACCGGGGTCAAGTATCATGCCCGGTAAAGTCAATCCCGTGATTCCAGAGGTAACTAATCAGACCTGTTTCAAGGTGATCGGCAACGATACTACTGTAAATTTCGCAGCAGAAGCAGGACAGCTGGAGTTAAACGTCATGGAACCGGTCATTGCAGAAAGTCTCTTCGAGAGTCTGTGGTGGTTGCACAATGCAATAGATACCTTGATCGAGAAATGTATCAACGGGATTACCGTCAATAAGGATCATTGCTACAACATGGTCAAGAATTCTATCGGAATCGTCACTGCCCTTAACCCTTACATCGGTTATGACAACAGTACGGCTGTAGCTAAAGAGGCTTTACAGACCAACCGTTCCGTCTATGACATCGTATTGGAGAAAGGATTGATGAAACAGGAAGAACTGGATGCTGCCCTCGATCCGAAAAACATGCTGAAATCTCACCGTTTCAATAAGAATTGATTTAGACCTAATTAGGCTTTTTAATACAATCCAAAAAGGATAGTATTCGTGATGAATGCTATCCTTTGTTATTTTCATCAGGTAAGAGACGCCTCTCTTAGCTGATCTTGTAGTCAATCGTTACGAATTGCAATCTGTTTTGACATACCCTTGTTATCCGAAACAGTCAACTGAATGATTCCCTTTTCCTTTCCACCCCGAACGATCACGACCAACTGGCCATGAAAGAGTTTCATCCGAGGTTGTTTGAAGGATTCCAAAGAAGTCGGATCACCATTGCAGACAGCCTCAAAAGTTCCGGGACCGGTCACATTGAAGGACAGTTCTCTATCGTCCTCAGGACATGCCGTGCCGGATTTGTCGACCATGGAAACTGTAATGAAGGACAGATCCTCCTCATTGGCAGTAAGAGTGTCTCTGTCGGGGGTCAGGATGAGATGATCTGGCGTTTCTGCCGTACGGATAGTCTCCTGACCTGCAACTTTCCCGTCTTTATCATACACGACGACCTTCAACTCACCAGGTTCATAAACCACCTGATTCCATCTCAAACGATAACGGTCATAAAGCGATTTGGGATTCTTCTTGATCCTCCCCTGACTCTTCCCATTGACAAAAAGTTCAGCCTCATCATAATCCGTATAGCAGTATACCGGTGTGATCTTTCCTTCGCGTCCCGGCCATGTCCAGTGAGGCAGCAGGTGGATGGTATGCTCATGCGTATTCCAGACACTACGGTAAAGGTAATAGACATCTTTAGGCAGACCGGCGAGATCGCATATTCCAAAATAACTGCTGCGGGAAGGCCAATAAGTATCATACGGTGTAGGTTCTCCGAGATAGTCAAACCCCGACCACACAAATTGCCCGATCGTGTAGGGTTTGTCATCCTGCACTTCAAAGTCAACATCAGGCAGATTACTCCAAGAACAGTACTCCGTATCATAACTGGAGCATTGGCCGTCAGGATAAGTCAGGTGATCAGAGAAGACAACAGGAAACTTATATACACCACGGCTACTCACGGTAGAAGCGGTCTCGGAACCTAAAAGAAATCCCTGTGGCAACTGACTGATATTCTTATCATACTTAAAAACTCGATAATTGAAGCTTGGAACATCAAGAGACTGTGCGAAACCTGATCTCAGGGCATCTTCAGCCCTGTCCAGTCCCTGAGTAACCGGTCGTGTCGGATCAAGACGATGGCAGATCCCCTCCAGCCGTTTTGTGATCTCCACTCCCAAAGCACTTCCCTGCTCCGGAATTTCATTCCCTATACTATACATGACGAGCGAAGGGTGGTTACGATGATTCAACACTAAATTCGTAATATCCTTGTCTGCCCAATCCTTGAAGAAACGGGAGTAGCCGTTTTTACATTTCGGGTAGATCCACATGTCAAAACTCTCGGCCATCACCATCATCCCCAAAGAGTCATACACTTCCATCTGCATTGTAGAAGGCATATTATGAGACGTGCGGATGGCATCACAACCCATATCTTTCAGGATCTTCACTTGCCTGATCAAAGCCGCCTTATTCACTGCCGCCCCCAAAGGACCGAGATCATGATGCAGGCAAACGCCCTTGAACTTACGGCTCTGCCCATTCAACACAAATCCTCGCTCTTTCGAGAAAGAGATGGTTCGGATGCCCACCTTATCGACTCGTCGGTCAATCAACTGTCCCTTATGGTAGAGGCACTCCTCCAATTGGTATAAGTCTGGTGTTTCAGGAGACCATAACTTCGGGTTCCTAACTTGCAGCAAAGCTTCAGCCTTTCCTGAAGCCGATAGAGGTTGACTCATGGCAGCAACCTTTTCTCCCAAAAGATCCGAGAGCGTCAGGCGCAATTCATACTGTTCACCTTTTCCTACTCCGGTAACTTCAGCAGAGACAGCAACCTCAGCATTGGCGGAATCGGCTTTCAAAGTTCGGATGAATGTTTTCCACCGATCCAGGTAAGTATCACCTGTCATCATGAGGGTAACCGGTCTGTAAAGACCACCTCCGGGATACCAGCGACTGCTCTCAGGCAGGTTTTGCAAATGGACCTCGAGTTGATTAGGCCGTCCGTCATGGAAGATATACGGTGTCACGTCTACCCTGAAAGCATTATAGCCATAGGCCCAATATCCGGCCTGATGTCCATTGACCTTTACCACAGGCTCGCTCATAGCGCCATCGAAATGCAGCACGGCATGGCGGTATGTGGCAGGGACCGAGAAAGTCCGCTTGTAATACCCTTCGCCAATCCAAGGCAAAGCCCCGGAACGACCGGACTTCTCAGACTTCTCAGTTTCACCATTTTGGGTAATGGCTACGAGTTGCAGATCCCATTTCTTGTCAAAAGGACCGGCTATAGCCCAATCATGCGGGACACTCACCTTCTCCCAATTCTTGCCATCTCGGCTGAACAGCCAGCCGTCGGTGAGAAATTCTTCTTTCCTCACTTGGGCTGCAGCCGCCAAAGAACAAAGCAGTAAAATAGACAGTAATCTAATCTTCATGATCTCTAAAATACATTGATCTTAATTCTTACACGAGGTGACAACTGAATGCTGTACAGTTTCAGACCTCATTCATTTCGTGCCGAAGACATCCAGAGCAGACGTTGGTCTCCCGCTATTGTCAAAGGTGCCTTTGGTATACCCGTTCCATCCGTTGTAACATTCAGGTTCCCAATAGAAGACACCCAGACAACAGTCGAGTGCGCGGGCACCGGTGACCAGTTGTGTCATAAAGTCCTTGGCATAAGTTGCATCCCATGACGTCCCCGTCTCACAGACCATGATTTTACTGCCATAGCGCTTGTTCAGGGTGGTCATGTTAGCAAGGCAATCCGTGACAGCCTGTTGCCAGTTCGTGTCGTCCGGGTAGAGAGACATCCCGATAACATCCCACTTTGCACCGTCATTCTTCAGTCCGTCAAACAGCCAAGTATAATAACTCAGGATGTTGCCCCCGTCAATATGTACGATCACCTTTGCGTCAGGATACACGCTCTTGACGGCATCATATCCGGCAGTGACAAGTTGGGAGAAATTCTTGGTATTCCCGTCAGAAACTTGTCCAACAGGCCATAGCATACCCGTGCGCGTCTCATTGCCGACCTGAACCCATTCCACAGAATCAATACCATGATCTTTCAAAGTCTGGAGAACGTCTTTCGTGTGATCAGCCACTGCCTGTTTCAACTCGTCAAGGTCATAATCTTTCCAAGCCGCAGGGGTAGTCTGGCTTCCTGGATCTGCCCATGTATCAGAATAATGGAAATCGATCATCAACCGGAGACCAAGGTTTTTGGCACGAATGGCTTTCACCAGGACATCCTGCTTGTTGCACCATCCGTCTGTAGGGTTGACCCAAACCCTCAGACGAATCGCGTTGACACCCATATCGCGAAGCAAACTCATACATTCTGTCTCACGACCGTTCTTATCATAAAATTTATCTCCTGAAGCCTCCATCTGTGTCAGCCAACTCACATCCGCACCTTTGGCAAAGCCACTCATATCATAGGTTTTGGCTGTTTGCGGTACGGTGTCGTCATCACTGCTACAAGAAAACAATGCGGAGGTGGCAAGGCACAACAACAATAATTTGAAAAATATATGTTTCATCTGATTACCCTTTCATTATTCTTTATAACTCCATTTCATCGTCTTCAGATTCACTGTCACAGTCAAGGTCGTACCCGCGGTGAAATCATCTTCGAACCAAAGATTCCAGGCATCACTTGCAGAAGAAAGACTGTAGAGATCTGAAGACGTCGAACCGTACCAAATACCGTTTTCCGTATCTACAACTTTAAAATTCTCCCATTGTTGGGGTTTGTAGGTTCCGGTGTATATGCCCTCGGAGGATTTCTTAAGTGTAGCCATAACCGTAGTCCCATCAGGGGTATACATCACCAACTGGGACGGCATCTTTACAGTTTCACCTCCACCGGTATGATCACCTTCGGAAATGGTATAATGGAATTGTGCGTCAGAGCCGATAGCCAAGGTGACCGTATAAGTCCCGGCTGTTGCCACCGTCGTATCAGGAAGTTGTAAGGTCTCCCCAGTAGAAGCATCCGTTCCGGTAGTTTTGTTATACAACTGGGCATCTGCTGTCGCCTGAAGAGCTTCTTGAGCCTTTGTCGTCTTGATTACCAAACTCCAGGAATCATTGTTACTGTCGTAAGTCATACCCTCACCATTCAATTTGATGCTGGTCAGGTTAGCGGCAGACCAACTGCCCTCTTTCGTATCCACAGTAACCAGCCAATCGCCACTTCCTCCTGAGAACCAGCAGTTCCAGGCATCAGAAGCGTTGGAGAGTTCAAAGGCATGTCCGTCCATAGCATAATTGCCCCAAAGTGTACCGTCGTTCTCAAGGAACCAACAGTCTTGCCATGCAGATGCAGCCATATAACCTGTATAGACACCATTCTCGGTAGGAGAATACAAATAAGCTACGGTGTCCTTTTTCTCCTTGTCAAGTACAGACATGCGGTTCAGATGAATCGTATAAGGAGTAACCTGTACCTGGCAGACATTACTGTATGCCGAAGTCATATTGTCCCCCTCGGTACTTCTTACACGGAAGTACAGAGGAGAGGCTTTGCTTTCGGTGAGTCCAAGGCTTTTGGCAAGTGTATTCAGGTCTGAGCCTAAATAGGCTTTGGAAGGTGTCATAATCCTATTTTCACTGAATTTGGCGAAATCTTCAGTTGCGGAAACCTGAAGATAAGTCTGTAGCACACCGTCAGGTGCAGTCTTGGAAGAATCAGAAGACAACAGTTCCGGAGTATTCCACACCAACGAGAGCACAACGGAAGAATGACTTGAAGGAGAGAGGACGACGTTGTCCGTGGAAGCCACCAAATCGGAAGCGGCAAATCCCCTCAAATAGATGTCATCTCCATCTTTGTCACAACTGCAGAAACCAACTGCGACAACTAATAGAATCCAAAAATGTAATATCTTAAATTTCATAACCACGTCCTTTAATAATTATCATTGTGTAAATTAGGATTTGCCGTCAACTCATTATTTGGAATCGGATAGATATTGTATTTGCTGTCTACGGCCATGCCATCTTTCGTTCCACCCTTCCATTGCCAGAGGTACTTGGAAGTGGTAAATTCATTGTAGCGGATCAGATCAGTCCGACGGACAGATTCTGTATAGAGTTCACGGGCGCGTTCATCCAAGATGAAATCCAAGGTCAATTCATTTACCTTTATATCTCCGCTTGTATCTCCATAGGCTCTTTCACGAAGGCGGTTAACATACTCCAGCGCCTGGGCAAGGCTTCCGCCCGTTCCACCTCTCAAGACGGCCTCGGCATACATGAGATAGACATCAGCGAGACGGAACATCGGATAGTCAGTATCCACACCGCCATCAGCAGTCTTGGAAGCTGCTACTCCCTCATCGTTCAGATTCGTCCACTTCACGGGGAAATAACCTTGGGACTGGTCATCTATGACATCCAGGTATTGGCTTTGACCTTCGGTATAGAACATGAACCGTTTATCACCTTGAGCAAACTTGGAAGTCAGTTCACCACGAGCCCTGAACATGCCCCAAGCACTCTGTACGCCATATTTGGAAGGATCCAGCGTAGAAGAGGAATTCCCAAGTTCTCCACAAACGATATATGTTGTAGCGCCCCATGACACGGTATGGACAGCGTCTACAGGAAGACCGAAGATAATCTCATTCGTACGTTTATCATTATCTGCATTGAAAAGTTTGGCATAATCACTCTCCAAAGAATAGCCTTGGGCGATAGCCTTACTACATGCATCGATACATTCAGTATACTTGGGTGTACCGGTATAAACTTCAGAGTTCAAGTACAATTTGGCGAGCAATGTGTATGCGGCCCCTTGTGAAGCTCTGCCATAAGGACATTCCGATGCCGGATACAGATCAGGGATAATGGCTTTCAACTCGCTCTCAATAAAATCAAAAGTTTGTTGCGGTTCATAGCGGGGGGGCGTATAACTCCCTACAGGATCATTCTCGCTGACGAAAGGTATATAGCGGAACAGATCCAAGGCATGATAGTAGAACATTGCCCTCATGAATCTGGCCTCTGCACGATAATGGATCAGGCTGTCCTGACCTTCACTCGAAAACTTCTTAATGGCATCATCACTACAATTGCGCAGGAACTCATTGCAAAGAGCAATATTGTAATAGATCCGGTAATACATATCTGCGACCCAAGGGTCATTTGCATCCCAAGTCAAATAGGTGATGTCACTCGTCTTGTCCCCCGACAACCATGTACTTGCGATCTCATCCGTTCCACACTCCTGAAGATTGAAGAAACAGCGTAAATAGTCATAACCGTTATTGGAAGTCAAATCCGGGTTATCCCCACCCTTACCCTGGCCGTTAATGACCATGGAAGTATAAATTTTGCCAAGAACGTCACGATAATTAGATACTGTAGTGTATACTTGGTTGGAAGTCGTTTCGGTATGGGGATACTGGTCCAAATCTCCTGTACATGAAACCAAAGTCAACAGGAATGGGGTCCAGATAAGAATCAATTTATAAATAGATTTTATTTTCATGATTTTAATATTAGAATTGAAGTCCGACACTTAATGAATAAGTCCTTGGCCGAGGATAGAAGCTCTGGTCTATGCCATTGGGAACTTCAGGATCTACTCCATCATATTTGGTGATCGTGAATACATTCTGCATGAGCCCGGACACTGTGAGGTTTGATATCCACTTGTTGACTCTCCCGAAGTTATAGGTCAAACTCAGATTGTCCATTTTCAGGAAGGACGCATTTTGAACATAATAGTCCGAAAGATACTGACGGGTCTGGAAACCTGTCTTCAGATAACTTCTGTTTAAATTATTCAATTGATAAGAATTGTAGCTGACGGTCTCCCAGGCGCCCGTACTCATTGCCATGGAATTGAAGACATAATTGCCAATGTTTGCCCTCAAACTCGTACTCAGCGTGAGTTTCTTCCAACGGACACTTGTGCTGAATCCCATAATGAAATCCGGAGCCGCTGATTTATAATGATACAGATCGGAAGAATTGATTACACCGTCATGATTCAGGTCTGCATAGGCACCTTCAATCGGCTTGCCTGTTTTCTCATCATACAACTGATGATAGACATAAAACATGTAAGGTTCGTAGCCTTCCGTCAACACCTGAAACTGATAGGCATCCACAGACGGACCTACCAAAACGTTAGTAGCCGTCGCACCTTTGACCAAAGAGAGGTTTTTCACCCTCATCTTTTCCCATGTCAGATTATAACTTACATTCCATTCCCAGTCCTTCGTCTGTATCGGAACGGCACTGATAGATGCTTCAATACCATGAGAGTCGACATTCCCGACATTCGTCAGAATGCTTTTTGCGAAATTGGTCCCGGCAGCAGAAGGTACTGTTGCCAACAGGTCTTTCGTCTTACGGCTGTAATAGTCAAAACTGCCGGAAATACGGTTGTCCAAGAACCCGAAATCAAAGCCATAATCCCAGGAATGTGTCGTTTCCCACTTCAGATTTGACACATAAGCTTCAGGACGATAGGTATTGACGTATTGACCGTCCATATAAGCCATGGCGCCCTCAACACTCTGAGTATAAACGGGCAGATAATTATAATTACCGATGCCGTCCTGCTGGCCTGTTACACCATAACTGACACGAAGTTTCAAATTACTCAGCACCGGATTGTCTTTGAGCCAGTTTTCCTGTGTCAGAATCCAACCTAATGCGACAGAAGGGAATGTACCCCACCTATTGTCTTTGGAAAATCTGGAAGTTCCATCCCGACGGACAGTTGCCGTCAACAGATATTTACCACCATAAGAATAGTTCAAGCGGCCATAATAAGAGAGGAGCACATGCCTGTAATCACTCGCCTTGACAGTAGAAAGGACATCTCCCTTCGCATCAAGCGTATTGTACTGGGGCGTTGCACTCTTCCAATATTGATAATCATATCCGGCCGTAACATCCACATTACTTTTAGCCGGCTCAAAATAATGAGAATAATTGGCATAGAGCGTCAACAGTCTATTCGTGTTCTTTTGCGGACCATAACCGTAATCTTCACCAAAAGTCGTGAAATTAGATGCAGCCGTCAGGGGGACATAAACAGTTCCCTTACCTTCTGCCAAGTCTGTTGCTAAAGTGGCATGAAGTTTCAAATCAGGGAAGAAATGGACCTTATAATCCAAGTCCAAACTCCCGATAAACCGCTTGATTGTGGATTTAGACGTATATTGGTCTACCAACCCTCTAGGATTACATACGCCTCCGTTAACAGGTTTTCCTGTAGCATCGAGTGCTTCATTGTAGCCGCCGTAAGTCTGGTCTGCCACATATACAGGAATTGTAGGGTTGTACGTTGCCGCAGCCCAAATAGCACTACTATTATAAAATTGGTTGTTATTATACGTTCCCTTCGCATTTACGGTCACGTGAAGGTGATCTTGGAAAAAAGAAGGGTTCAACACCACATTCCCTGTCCAGCGTTCGGCATTGTCATTTCTGACCAGACCATCCTGATTAAAATAACCTGTCGATATACGGAAAGGCAGGAATCCGGTCTTCCCACTAATACTCAGGTTATTATCTGTTCCAAAGGCAGTATGATAAACTTGTTTGTTCCAATCTGTATTGTCAGTACCTAGCAATTTCTGTTGGTCAGACGTCCCATTTGCCATGATCGTATTGACAAATTCATCCCTGCTCATCATATCAACAAGCTTTGTACGGGTCTGCAAACTATTGGTCGTCGAGAAACTGATCTTCGGTTTTCCCTGACTCCCCTTTTTAGTGGTAATGATGATGACGCCATTAGAAGCACGGGAACCATAGATAGCTGTAGAAGAAGCATCCTTGAGGACAGTCATAGTCTCAATATCATTAGGATTGATCATACTCAGGAAATTGCTGGAATTACCTGAGATACCTCCACTTTCCAAAGGCACGCCATCCAGGACAATCAACGGGTCATTACTTGCATTCAGAGAAGCCCCCCCACGAATACGAATCGTGGAGCCGGCTGTTGCCGAACCCCCATTTGACATGATCTGGACACCAGATACCTTTCCGTTAATCAATTGTTCCGGTGAACTGACCAGTCCTTTATTAAAATCTTTAGACTGGACAGTAGAGACTGAACCCGTCAAATCACTCTTACGGGTCGTTCCATATCCGATCACGACGACCTCATTCAAGGATTTCTGATCAGGTTGCAACTGAATATCCATCGCCGAAGAAGTGACGGGTACCTCTTTGGTCACATATCCCACATAACTGACTGACAAAGATTTTGTATTATCAGGTATAGAAATTGTAAAGTTACCATCAAGGTCAGTGATGCCACCGCTCTTGATTCCTTTTGCTGTGACCGTAGCTCCGATAAGGGGAGAGCCATCTGAAGCGTCTCTCACTGTACCTTTAATAGTTCGATTTTGAGCAACTGCTGATAACGAAAAAAAGAACAGCATTCCCAATAGCCAAGAAAGCCTTGGAATTAATTTTTCCTTCAATTTTTCCATGTACGGTTTTTAGTTTTTAGTTTAAATGATGTCCCAAAATTATATATAAAGGTAACTTCAATGAGTCTTATTTTGGACAAAAGCAGTCACAAAACAGACATCACAGGGTATACTGCCCTTCAATTAACTCTTATTAACTAAAAACCGTCTCAATTCAGTCTTTAAAACACTTGTTGTCTCAATTTAGACTTTAAATCAACACATAAAAAGAGGTGACCATCACTTTCGGTAGCCACCTCTTTCAAACATAATTCAACCCCTATTTCGGTATTTATCAATTATTATATCCTGGATTTTGAAATGCAGTCTTTTCATCATCTGTCATTTGTAAAGCATCTATTTGCCCTTGTGGAATAGGCCGAAGATAATCCTGTGGTGTTATTGTACGGGTAATAACTTCAGGATTATGATCTCCTGCTTGTATGCCACAGATACTATAAGTACCAGCTTTAGTTGCCCAAGTTTGTGTACGCACAAGATCCCACCAACGATATCCTTCGCCAAATAATTCTCGACTACGTTCTTCTAGAATATAATCAACCGTAATAGTTGCGGGGGTTTCAGCAACCATCTCCTTACTATAATCAGCCACTTTTACGCGTTGTCGATTATTGTCATAAGTCCATACTCCTGCGCGCGCCCTGATGACATTAATCAAGTCTCTTGCAGAAAATCCGCTTTGAGTTTTCGCCCCTTTTACTGCCGCCTCAGCAGCAATAAAATAAAGTTCCGAAAATTTCAGAATTGGATAAGGACGAGGACTATCACCATTAGGTTTGCCCAAACCTGTACCATTATCTGTACGGTAAATGCCGTTTTTCCAATTATTCAGATAAGCATAACGACTAATCCCTGAAGGATTAATAACATAGTCAGCTCGTCCTGGCAATACTCCTGCCCCTACATTACTGTAGCCTGCACTACTGGACCCATCTCCTGCGACATTTTTTGTTCCAGATACTGGATAAATTACATTAGGATTATCTTCATCGAGGAATGTTAAAACAGAGTCTTCCGGTGCAATTGGAAGATTATTCGCATTATACATAACTTTAACATCTTTCAGATCACTAGTTTTCTCCCAATTACCTCGAAACTGATATGCAAAAGTTCCATCATATCTAGAATCGTACTTTTTATCTGCAAAAATTTTAGTCGACACTTCTATTGGCGTTGCCATTTCCTTCCAAGGACGATCTTTCCCTTGGACGGCCTCACGTTGAACTGTACGTGTTTTGTCCCAACTAGTAGCACTCTTTGAACTTTCCAAGAAAGTGTAATCCCAACGACACATCCATCTTGCAAAATTACCTGGGGAAGTTCCACTAGAATAATCTGCATTCGTTCCTCCATCATAATAACTACTATTTTGTGTATGATCAGCATAGAGCAAAATTTCATTATTACGATCATTATTACCTACATTAACCAAGTAGAAAGACTTCTGTAAACCAAAAGGACCTGGGTTTTGAATAGCAGTTAAAGCTATATCATATGCCTGTTGGAAATACCACAAGGCATCATGACCATCAGGATCCGTGCGATCGCTTTCAGGATAAGTAGGGATATTATTAGGATTTTGTAGCCACCAGCCATAAGTCAAATATGCCTTTGCTAGAACTAGACGAGCGGCTGTTTTAGTAACACCCCCAGTCACTCTACCCGTTTCAGGCAAATTTTGAATGGCCGTAATCAAATCAGGGAATACAGCTTTTGTATATATTTCAGGAACAGTATTACGCTTAGAAATACGAACGGCATTCGTATTAAATTTCAACTCTCCAGCACCTAAGTCAAGAGGTACACCTCCAAAAGTCTGTACCAGTTCAAAATAGTCCAAGGCGCGGAAGAACCTTGCTTCAGAGAGAAGAGACTCACTGATACCAGCAGAGGAGCCATTTTCCAGTACACCACTGGCAGTATTGATGTCCGTAAAAGCCACATTCCAGAGAACGTCAGCACGACAATTAGAAGCATTTAGATCTCCCTGTCCGGACATATCAATCGGAAGGTCATTCCCGTTACCCCCGTGTCCGTATGTATATTCATCCGTACCAGTCTCATTAGCAATCAGCCAATAACCATTACCCCAATAATACCGAAGATTAGCATAAAGAGCCGTAATACCCGCCTTGACACCAGCCTCAGTCTTAAAATATTCTGGAGTATAACCTTCACGGTCTGTTTCCTCTAAAATATTAGAGCATCCCGAAAAGGTGATCCCCAGGACTAAAATGCCCACTGCTATTTTTATACTGTAATTTTTCATTATCATAAATTTTAAAAGGTAATATTCAATCCAAGAAGCCAGTTACGTGTAGAAGGCGTGTTATAGCCTACCACTAATAAGCGAGAAGGATAGAATGAGGTGACAGCCTGATTCTCATCACCGTATGAATTAGTTTCGGGATCCATTCCCGACTCATCATGATAAGGTGAGAACAGCACAAACGGATTCTGAACAGTGGCATAGACACGAACTTTTGTGATACCACATCTCTTGAGCCACGAGTCTGTCAGATTATATCCTAATGTAATAGTGCGTATCTTCAGATAAGAACCGCTGAAGTATCCCAGGGAATTACCATATTTCGGATTGTTACTACTCTCTATACCTCCCGGCTTAGGATAGTCATTTGTAGGATTATCCTCTGTCCAGTAGTTAACCTTTATATTGTTTCTACGCCCACTCAGCATATTCAGGTATCCCTGAGCGCCATAGAGAGTACTGATCAAAGTTCCTCCATGACGGAATGAAGCTACTAAAGAAATATCCATATTTTTATAAGCTACACGAGTATTGAAGCCACCTTCCCAGTCCGGATCAACCTTCATGATCTGACGGTCAGCTTCACCATAAACACGTGTAGGATTCCCATTTTTATCATAGTCACCATTATACTTGATTTTAATCATACCAGCATTTCCACCAGGCTCAGCAATCTGACGTACAGCTTCCTCATCTGTTTGCCAAATACCTATTTTTTTATAATCATAAATCACATTAATTGGATGTCCAACAAACCACCAGTTACTTTCATCACGACTTGCTCCAGAAGCTAATGAAACTAAGTTATTTTGATTGGTGTAAAAATTAAGTCCGGCCTCCCAAGTCCAACCATTTTGATGATCTATGATAGTGCCATTAAGAGAAAGTTCAAAACCCTTATTTCTAGTCTTACCTACATTAGCCATATAACTCCCCACACCAGAAGTTGCAGGAAGATTAACGCTCATTAATAAATCCTCGGTATTTTGAACATAATATTCTACTGTACCATTTATTCTTCCCTTTAAAAAACTAAAGTCTAAACCAAAATTCCAAGTCTTTGAATATTCCCAACCTAATGCCTCATTCGGCAATGAAGTTACATACATCCCAATTGCATTAGTATCTCCGAAATTATAAGGTCGTGTAGATAATTGGCCTAATGTAGAGTATGGATTAACTGACTGATTGGAAGTTTCACCATAGCCAATACGTAATTTAAGGTTTTCTATCCATTTAAAATCTTCCATAAATTTTTCTCTGGCAATATTCCAGCCAGCAGAGATAGCTGGATAAGTGTGCCATTTATGTCCTTCAGCCAATCGAGAAGAACCATCTGCACGGATAGCAGCACTAATCATATACCTATTATCATAGTTGTACATCACACGTCCCATGAAGGATTCCAGTCCACTCTTATAATAGATTTGTTTGGCCGGGTCAACCGTCACATTCTCAGCTTGACCAATGTTATAGAATTGAAAATTAGAAGGTACTTTCAGACCGTACATATATGTTTGTTTATATACGGTTTGTTCAGCTGAATATAATGCAACAGCGTTAATCGTATGTTTTCCAATTGTTTTATCATAAGAAAGCATATGCTCTATAGCCCAATTCGTAGTAGTATTCTGTTGAGATGTAGCGTGAGAATCGGCAGTAGCATTATCAGAAAAGATTCCTGTGCCTACATAATTACCATAATCACTATGACGATAATTAAGACCTAAATTAATGCGATATTTTAATCCATTCAAATAAGGTATACTTAATTCTCCATATAGATTATTATAAGATCCATACGCCTTAGTCTGGTCCTTGAAATTGTCTCCAAGATTTTCTATAGTAGACTTTGTATATACCCACTGGGTATCAGAAGCCATATTTACCCTTTGCTTTAAAGTACCATCTGCATTATAAGGATTAGTAACAGGTGTAGATGTTAATGTGCCATATAAACCAAGACCTGCTCCATTTGTAATACTATAGTTACTATTCGTATTAAATCCCACTTTCACATATTTCCCTATGTTCTGATCAATGGCCCCATGTAGTGAATACCGATTAAAGTTTTGGGTAGGGACAACGGATTCATCACGATAATAAGCTAATCCAAAATTGTAACTTCCATGTTGAGAGCCTCCAGAAACTCCAATATCCTGATTAGTCGTCATTCCCGTTTTGAAGAGTAAATCCTGCCAATCTGTATCAACACTACCATCTTCGCCCCAAGGCTTTTCATCTGTACCATATTGATATTTATTAGCATATTTACGCAATTTCGTAAATTCTTCTGCATTCATCATAGGATATCGGTGAAACAACGTTTTGACCCCAAAGTAGCCATTATAAGTGACTGTAGCTTTTTGGTCCTGGTAACCTTTATAAGTAGAAATGATAATAACACCATTAGCTCCTCTAGATCCATAAATAGCTGTCGCTGAAGCATCTTTCAAAATATCCATACTTTTAATATTATTCGGGTCAATATCGTTAATACTTCCAGCAAATGGAATTCCATCAAGAACAACTAAAGGATCATTACTTGCAGTTAAAGAGCGAGTACCACGAATACGGATCTGCATAGAGGCCCCTGGTTTAGAAGAAGTTTGCGACATCTCTACCCCCGCGACACGACCTTGAAGCGCTTCCGTAATATTCGATCCGGGAACTTCACGCATAACATCACCCTTGATATTTGCTACAGAACCAGTTACCGCTTCTTTCCTCTGTGTACCATATCCAATGACTACAACATCATTGAGGCTACGTCCCTCTTCTTTCATGGATATTTTAAGAACGCTTTGATTTCCAACAACCACCTCATTCGTATTATACCCCACATAAGAGATAACCAAAGTAGCCCCAGATTTAACATTGATGCTAAATTTCCCATCCATATCAGAAATTGTACCATTATCAGTACCCTTTTCTTTAATAGTTGCCCCTATCAGAGGTCCCATAGCATCAGAAACTATTCCTGTAACCTTTTTAGATTGTTGGACTATATAAACAGAATGCATTCTCTCTCTGGAATAAATTTGAAGTGTAAAGAGAGAGACTGTTAAGCACAGCCCCAGCAACAAGATTATCTTTTTTGATCTTACATCCATAATTAAGTTTTTCTTAGTATTATAATTTTTATTGAACAACAAGGCACAGTTTATGCACTTTTTACTTTTCATGATACATAGGCCAAATTTTTAGTTATTAAGATGTTAATTGCTGCAAATATAATAATATTTCCATATCATGCATACAGCTTTATGTATCATAAACGTATCAAATTGTATCATTTTGTTTTAGGCGAGTACTTACTGGAATTCCCGTTATTTTATGGTCTCAGTATTTGTAAAGTTTAACATGAAGGATTTTAAATTCGTCACAGGATATACGTGCGTGTCTCCCTTGGTGATCCTGATCTCCACTGTCACGGCGGATAAACTTTATAGTTCCTTGTTGGTCTAGGCCTACCTGATCAACAAATCCAATACCTAAACGCTTACCATAAAATGTTTTTAGATGCAATGAAGAGAGACCTTTGACAGATCTCCCAGCATCAAGGAATCCATCCTCACCCAATTTTACTTCCTCTTCCTGCTTTTTTTCTGACAGGGTTTGGAAAGTTACTACAATACCATTACCTGCAATAAGGTAATCGTATTGCCCCAATTTTATAATTAGCCCCCCACTTTCAGGCCAAACACTTCCGTCTGTAGCTCTGGAATCCCAAGGCAGAGTATAATAATGACTTGCCGTGATAACGACATCTTTATCGTTAATAACACGTTTCTGATCTTTTTGATTAAAAAGCAACCCATGAGAAAGTTTTTCTCCTTGCTCTCGCAAAAGGAGAGGTGAAAGCTGGTGAAGTAAGGCATAACTTTGCTTAATTGGACTCGTGGCCTCTTCTGAAGCCTGGTCCAAAGCAAAAACACTATATCCCAAAGCATCTACTTCTCCAAAAGCATATAGAGCACGAACACCACTATATGGTCCGAGTCTCGTCTCCGGCGTGAAAAAAGGGTTGTCATTTCGCTTATAAAGATTAACCCAATTCTTGAATCCTACATCATAAATATCCGGAGCATACACATCAATATCCGGAGCAGCCTTTTTCCAAATTGGAATAAGATGCGCTAATGGTCCGGCTGAAGGATATTCCCCTGGCTTACGTCCCCTACTATTCATAGCGGCATTGACAAACATCGGAATATTCAAGATTTTCTTCCCCGATCGTACTAGTTGTTCTATATATTGAGCATAATAGAAAGCCTGAAAACGCTCATCCTGCTCTATCGATGAAGCAATTCCTATATCACCCGTAATCTTTCTCCATTTCCCTTGCTGAAAAGCTTTTTCTGCCAGAGAAGAGTGATCCCTTACTGATTCCAACATTCCTATTTCATTTTCCACTTGAATCATGATAACCGTACTTTCACGTTCATCAATCCTCGCTATATGTTTCAGCAATTGACAGAAAGCCCGTTTATCAGCTTCCATGACATGATTTGAAAAAGCTGAAGCTATTTCCATAGGTTTACCTGTTACGGTCAAAGCACGAGGAAAGCGCTTAATGTTTCTTTTGAACCATAAAGGAGCACAACAGCTCATAGAATTTTTCCAAACCCCAAACCATAACAAAATGAGTTTGAGATGGTGTTCACGAGCTACCTTAATGCTTTCGTCCACAAGAGAGAAATCGAATTCTCCCTCTTCTGGTTCCATTAGATCCCAATATACTGGTACAAATACCGTGTTTAAGCCCAATGCATACATATGAGGTAAGACACTATCAATATCGGCAACACTCGTAACTGCGCTATTGCTCAATTCCCCGCCAAGAATCAACATAGGCTTTCCGTTAACAATTAGTTGAGTAGCTGAACCGTGTTTCTGTAAACGAACATCAGCACAAAGGACCAATACGGAAGACAACATGATAAACAACAATAATACTTTTTTCATTGTATACGAATATGAAGTTCTTTCTCAATAGGCAGGAATGGCTCTTGACAAGCAAAAGAACCGAAATATCGGATACAGGTATCATACCATTCTTCTGCATTTTCCAACTGAACAGACAATAGCGTATCTACAAGTTTCCATCGTTGTAAATCCACATACTTTTTCATAGATCGCCAAATTTCACGATATCGCATAACTTGTACGACACCATCACGATATTTTAACTTTAATTCTTGCCATAATGTCCGTCCATCTTTCATCTGATAAGTCCAAGGTAAATGATGAAACCAAAGAAGATATTTTTCAGGACAAGTTTTGACATTATCATACAATGAGCCATAAGGCTCCCTATACTGTTTCACAGCCCCTGTTCCAAAAGAGGAACGATCAAAACCAATTCCCATATTATCAGCTTTATGATAATACACAGGACACCATTCTAAAGGGTAATTTGCCCGAAACCCATCAGGTTCTGGTCCATAATGATCATCGAATTTAAAAATATGATGCAACCCAAGAGGCATCATATAATTTACACAGGTTTCACGACTTGTCATCATGATATCTGTCATAGTATGTACAAATACCGAATCATTGCAGAAAGTCTGTTTTAGCCATTCCTGAGCAATCAGTTTGGGGTCAGCATTTTTTCCATCCCATGCCATTCTGCCAAAAGCATACCAGTTAGCCTGGGAAAAGGGATGCCCACACCAATTAACAACATTTCCAATATTAGATACACCAGCAAGTCCTTGCAAACTATCAGGATTGACAAAGGAAAAGAATTCTTTCCACATTGTCCCTAAATAGACCAAATGCTTGCTTTGCCCTGTATATTCCTGAGTTATTTGTAATTCAGCCATTTGATGAGTGTGCTTCATATGATCAAAAATAGGAGCATATGGTTCACGAGGTTGAAAATCCAAAGGACCATTTTTACTTTGTAGAAAGACATTCGATCTAAATTTACCATCTAAATCTTTAAATTCGCTGACAGCCTGCATCACCCTATCTTCACCTTTGTGATTAGCGCCATAAACGAAACTACGCCACATTACGACTCCACCATAAGGTGACAAAACATTCGCAAGCATATTAGCGCCATCTGCATGGGTTCTACCATAGTCAGAAGGACCTGGCTGACCTTCAGAACTTGCCTTTACTAAAAAACCTCCAAAATCAGGAATCAGACTATAAATTTCTGCAACTTTCTTCTTCCACCATTCAATTACATTAGGATTTAGAGGATCTGCAGTTTTGATCAAACCAAGAGCCATCGGAGATGAAAAATTAATCGACAAATAGACACGAATACCATACGGTCTAAGGATATCTGCTATATTCTTAATATACTTTAAATTCTTTAAGGCTAATATTTGAGTGGATGCATTAACATTATTCAGTACGGTACCATTAATGCCTATTGAGGCATTAGCTCGAGCATATTCCCTGATAATGGCAAGATTAAAGTGTGGGAAAAAAATACTTTTACCGGCATAACCCCTTTCAATGCTCCCATCCAAATTATCCCAATGATTCAATATACGATATTTTAATGCCGGTTTTCTACAAGAAATGCATTTATCTATTTTTCCAGATTTGTGTATTGCCTGGCATCTCAATATGGCATATGCCCCATATAAAAAGCCCATATCTGTCCCTGCAGATAAAGTATCGTTCGCAAAACGAAATATCATCGAATCTTTTTTTACCCTTTTCAGATATATTCTTCTTCCCGCATAATATCTGCGAAGCTCATCTATTGCTATTCTTAAAGTAGCAGACGAAACGTGAGGCGAAAATATTTCTGCTGTCCCACACTCTTTATACCGCAACCAAAGTTGATGACCATCTTCAGAACAGACATGAAGACTAAAGACCAATAATGATAAGAACAAAATAGTTTTTCGAATTATTTTATAAGATTTACTTTTCATACATTAACGGTGTTATTTATACGACACTATTGCATAGAATATACATAACATTATAGGTTTCCCCAAGAGTTTATAATCTCTCAAAAACATCAAATGTTTTTTTTACGATAGTATTCATAATATTCCTTAGGGGCCAATCCAAAATGTTTTTTAAAAGCTGACGAAAAATGCGTCTGATTACTGAAACCTACAGCGTATGCAACTTGGGTAACATTAACTTCTCCTTGTTTTATTAATCGTGCTGCTTGTTCCATACGAAGATTCCGAATAAATTCTCCAGTCGATATGCCTGTAATCTCTTTCATCTTACGATGAAGTTGAGCACGGCTAATTCCTACATCTATTGTAAGTTTTTCCACATTGAAATCCGGATCACTTAAATTCTGATTCACACATTTCATGATTCGTTCCATAAGAACATTATTATTTCCCTTAACTTCAACTTTTTCTACTTTCTCTGACTGATCTTGCGCTCCAGAAAATTTACCCCTTAACCGGCGAACATTACTCACCAAATTGTCTATCAATATATGTAATTCTTCCATATTAAAAGGTTTTGCCAAAAAAGCATCCGCACCCTTTTTAAGACCTTCCAGCCGATCACTGACTTCATTTTTTGAAGTAAGTAAAATAACCGGTATATCACTGATTCTTGTATTTGTCTTGATACGTTTCAGTAACTCAATTCCATCCATTTCAGGCATGATTATATCACTAACTACTAAATCAAAATCATTCGTTAATAATTTCTCCAGAGCTTCTTTTCCATTTCTAGCAGCAGAAAATCGATACCATCCACCAAGTTCAGCATTAATGTAATCAGCTATTTCCGGATCGTCATCTACAACTAGAATCTTGAAATTCTTAGTACCTTTTGATTTTTTTATACGTGTTTCTTGTTTATCTTCTACATTGTCCGACATTATTTCTTCAGGTTTTAGATGGGCATAACCTAAAGGCAGTGATACCTCCAAACATGCCCCTTGTTGTCCATCTGTACGATTATATGCAGAAATAGCTCCTCCATGCATTTTGACAATAGCTCTACAGAGATTTAGCCCTATCCCGGTCCCTGCTATGTGCAGATCGTAAGCATTAGTCCCTTCATAAAATCGCTCAAAAAGTTTTTCCGTTTTCTTCTCTTTAAACCCTAAGCCATTATCAACCACTTTTAAGTACATATTTTTAAGATCTTTCGTTAAGATGACATCAATCTCTCCTCCATTAAAAGTATATTTAAAAGCATTTGAAAGTAAGTTAGAAACCACTTTGTCAAAATTAATGCGATCTATCCAAGCTTCGATATTGGACTGTTCACTAACTATATGGAAATTAATTTTCCTTTCATTTGCATTATATTGATAAAGAGAACATATGTTCTGTATGAACTCAGACATATTCGTCTTTTGACAATGTAAATGCATTTGTTCCTTGTCAAGCTTTCTTTCGTCTAAGATCTGATTAACTAACAAGAGTAGTCTTTGGGCATTACGTTCAATAATATTCAAATCATTTTGATTTTCTTGATCTGTCAAACGTTTCTCCAATTTTTTAAGTGGTCCTAAAATAAGTGTCAGTGGAGAACGGATATCATGTGTAGCATCAATGAGGAAACGCATTTTCTGTTCGTCAAGTTGGGCTTTTCCCCGCCGTCGATAAGTTCTGAACACGAAATAACATAAACTCCCAAACAGAAACAAATACACACACCATGCAAGAGGTGTACTATACCATGGATTCATGACTACAACAGTCAATATAAGAGGAATAGAAGAACTCATGCTATTGCTGAAAGCTTTCACTTCAATAACATACTTCCCTGGTTCTAAATGATTAAACGGAATAGTGTTTTCCCCTATAGGTGTATACATTTTCTTTCCGTCATTAATACGGTATTGGTAACAAATATCATCAATATTTTTATAGGTCAATAAAGAAAATCCTAGTGTAAAAGAATTTTCAGAATATGGAACCTTAAAATATTTTTTTCGACAATCCATAGTCTTTCCGTCTATGATAAAATCGGTAAGATATACTTTACCCAACTGCAATGAATTTCTATTAACTTCCTCAGGATAAAAGGTCGTTATTCCATCAGCTATTCCAAAACCCGAAAAATCATCTGAACAATGCAACACGGCCCCTCTAATGTATTCATGAGCGGTCAATCCATTGCCACTGACATGGCCAATAAAACGATTATATTTTCTGACATATTGCCAAATGCCCATAGTAGTACTTACCCAAATATCGTTATTATGGTCTCTTATTATTCCACAAATCTGTTTATTCTGAAGCGATTCGGAATGTGGGAAAAGATTCACCTTTCCATATTTTACAGAATACAGATAAAGTCCTTCATCAGTGCCTATAATAATATCTCCATTTTTATCTTCACAAAAATAATCAGATTGAATATCCGTTAAAATTTTCGACCAGCCAAAATGATCAAAATGATATGTCTTCGGATCTAAACAACAAACACCGTTGGATGTCCCTATCCACAACAACCCTCGACTATCAAAGAGCATTGTTCTAATCCAATCATTACACAAATGACCATATAGGAGATGCTGGGTCATATCCAAGACCTTCACTTTTCTTGTATGTATATCATAGATGTACAATCCTTTGCTATAAACCGAAATATAGAGTTTATCATCTCCATTATCCGTAATACAATAAATGCCAGCACTAGAAAAAGTCAACATCCTTTGAGATTCTCCAGTTGAAGGATTATAGCGGTATAATCCATTACCTGTTCCTACCCAATATCGCTTCTTTTGATCACGATAAATTATGGTTGTACCAGCAGGAGATTTTGGATGGCTGATAATTTTTCCATATCTATCAAAACAATAGATACCACTATTTTGTACAGTACACCATGTTCTGCCCTGATCTCCAGAAGCTAAGGATGACACACTGCTGCCTATAGAATAATTTTGATAAGAAAAACTCCAGGTATGAAATGCTGTCCGCTCATTATTTATCAAATAAAGTCCTTTCTTATAACATCCTATCCAAATATTATGATCCTTATCTTCCATCAAATCAGATACAAAAGAAGTTGACAAATCAAAGCGGTCCTTATTTGGAATTGAAAAAGGTCTGAAAAAATTCTTTCCCTTCCTTGATACCAGCACACCACATTCTGATGTACCTAAATATAGATTTCCATTGTGATCAAATATTGCATTATTGATCGTAACATTTCCCCTATAATTGCCAAAATCATACCCCGCATCACGTAGTTTTCCAGTCTTATAATCATAAATTTCAATACCATACATACAAACTATAAATAGTTGATCGCGATGAAATTGAAAAAACGCTACAGGAGCTCCATAAAGAGATCTAATGTGCTGCACCGACAACAAGTAATTACCTTTTGTATAACGATTGATCATCGACAAATGGCTTGCTTGCCACAAAGTCCCACGATTATCCTCAAAAATATGTGTAAAGAATATATCCGAATCACGACGTGCGATACCCATCTCGTTCTCTATTCTGTTTTTTCCTTTCGGAACTGCATAAAGTCCAAATCCAGCTGTTCCGATAAGAACATTACCTTTATGATCTTCTATTAAAGAATATATTCTGGGATGCCGTCTGTCTGGAAAAGGCAACCTAATAAAATGGTTATGACTATAATCATAGCTCATTAGCCCTTTTGCACTACCAATCCAAAGTCTGCCTTTTTTATCAACAAGAAATGCCGAGATTGTGTTATCAGAAATAGAAGTTGAATCTCTATCATTATGCAGATAGTTAATAAACCTATAGCCATCAAATCTACTCAGACCGTAATCAGTACCTACCCAAATAAAACCTCTTTGGTCTTGGACAATACAATTAATCAAGCTACTGGAAAGTCGGTCTGCTGTATATAACGAGCCACTGTCTGCTCTTACAAAAAGGGCTAAGATTAAACAAAAAAGTATTAATAACTTATTTTTCATTTTCACCTTCTGTATAAAATTAATTTTCCAGTTCAACACAAAATTTCCAAATTTCATTTTCTCTCTCGTAGAGATTCTTTCCCAAAAAGGAACTGTGGTCGATATCCTCCAACATCCACAACGATTTTTTCAAAAACAATGCCTGGATCTACAGGATGTAGAGTTAGGGTATGCCTTCCGTCAACTGTTTTCTTGAATGGTATTTTAACAATACTGTCTACTATTCTTCTTGCTACAGTAGGGTAATACACTTTAGAAATATTTTCAGGATTTTCATTAAGATTTCTATTAAAATTCACAGAAACGGGCTTACTACTATCTAAAGATAAAGTAAATATAAGCCCGCCTTTATTAAGAAAATCAAGCGTACACTTCGTGATAATATGAATATTTGCAGTATCCCTCCTTTCCCCTTCAATACTAAAGGAATATATTAGGGAAGCACTATCTGTGGGTTCTGTATATGGTTGAAGAGAAATACCACTAAGTGTCCTGCCCATATAAGGGATAGTTATCCAAGAGGCCTTGGACGCATTTCTAAGAAATTGAGCATGCTCAGCTTCAATAATAACACGCCCCTTTGTTCCCTTAAAAATATAATCAGAAGATACTGTGTTTTCTATACGATAAACTTTCGGCAATGTATTACGTAAAAAGTCATCATTCCATCCTATATATCCTATATGTTTTTGGATCATCATCCCATCCCATTTTCCCCCTGCAATTTCTTTATTATATTGTTGGCAAAGCAAACTATCTCGAAGAAAGGCATCTTCCGTCTTCTTAGCCCAGAAGTTACAAAAAGGATCACCGTTAGAATACAGATAATGGTTCATCGCCTGGGAATAATACATCTGATAGATATTGGATACAGCCTGAACAGGAAAAAGAATCAGCTCCCTATAAGCATCTCTATATTCAGGTTTTAGAGTTATAAATTGCCTTAAAGCCGAATTTTCTAATTGCATATATTGATTGGCTACAAAATTCCATTCTCCTGATCTCAAGTCATAAGTATCCTTATTTAGCATCTCCACGGTACTTCTACCAGAATATTTGCCTTGAAGATTCAATATTCTCGCAGCCTCATCAGCCTGATCTTCTCCAAATTGTTGCGCACAGAAATTCCTAGTATACTGAATAATTTTTGATGGCGAAAACTTATTCGGATCCCATGCCATCTGCATAAAAAAGTCTATGGGAAATTCCATAGGCTTCAAATCGCCTACATTTAGGACCCACATTCTATCTACTCCGTAATTATATGCCAAATAGAGTTGTTCCCACATATTTTGAATAGGTGTTACATTAAGCCATTTACTATTTCTTGGCGCACCAACATAATCCACATGATAATAAAGCCCCCATCCTCCAGAGCGTTTACGATCAAGGCTATTAGGAACTCGCCTTACATCGCCCCAATTATCATCGCTTAATAAAATAGTTACATCATCGGGTACACGCATACCTTTATCATAATAATCTTGTACCTCTTTATATAAAGCCCAGACTTGAGGTGTCTCTTGAGCAGATCTACCCGTTACACGAGAAATAATCTTTCGCTGATTCGCTATAATCTTTTGCAATAATTTTATGTTCGTTTCTTTTCCCATTGCTTCATCACCGTCGCCACGCATCCCAATTGTCACAACATCTTCTTTTCCTTTAATCCGTTTTATGCCCTCAAGGAAAAAGTTATCTATTTTTTTCTGATTGGTACTATAATTCCAAGGTCCATAACGTCCATGAGCCCGTGACCACTCTTCATGATTTCTAGCCATAGGCTCATGATGTGAGGTACCAATAATAATTCCCATTTTATCAGCAAGTCTACTATTCTCAGGATCATCTGCATAAAAAGCATAGTTCCACATTGCTGGCCAGAGAAAATTACCTTTTAAACGAAGTATAAGATCAAAGACCTTTTCATAGAATTGGTGTTCACCATATTTTGTATGAAACGTATGTGTAACCCAAGTAGTAAGACAAGGGGCTTCATCATTAAGAAAGATTCCTCTATAACGTACTACGGGCTCTCCATCCGTATATATTCCACGATGTATATAAATATGAGCGTGTCGTTCGATAGGTACATCTGCCCAATAATACCAAGGAGAAACACCTATTTGTCGGGAAAGTTCATAAACGCCATAGATTGTTCCTCGCCTATCACTACCAGCTATCACCAACCTGTCCCCAATTGTACAAATAATATACTTCTCCCTTTTTCCTTCTAAACCCAAAGCCTTGCCGCCTATAAGATGATCAATTTCTTGAGAATGACCAAGTGTACCAATAAGAATATTAGATCTTCGATTCTTACTGACAGTTAACTTACATCCACACACTTTTCCTATATCTATACAGAGGTCGTGAACTGCATGGGCAACACCTTCGAAATCATTCGGATCAAGATATAATTCCATTTTTTTTGAGTAATTGAGTAGGAAATCACCTTTGGAAAAATTCACGAAACGCTCAGTAGCATTACTAATAATAATGTTGCATATAAACAATAAAAATGTAACAAGGTAGTGGTACATTGTTTTCATGGTCAATTAATTTATTACCACAAAAATAATAATTGTTTCGGATTACACCTAAGATTTTTTATTAAATAAAATCGAATGAGACAAATTGAAACGATAACGTTACAAATTATTCAAGCCATTAAAATATATATGTTTATATTTGCAGCAGTCAAATTCGGAAATATCATGAAAAGGAAAATTGCAGTTTTACTCACACTTCTTTCAATATGGATTAATACATTTGCACAAGCCCTATCGTGGACAGGAACTTTTGCTGCCGCGATGGAATTTACGGAACAAGGAGATATGCCACAGGTTACTAGTTTAGCCAACATCTCCTTACGAGAAATTGTGCCTATCTCATTAGGAGGACAACGTCTGCAAATCCAGTTTTCTAATGAATGGAGCCAACAACCTGTCGAAATAAAATGTGTCTATATTGCCAATATCCTCGACTCTAATGCTATTGACACTCACACGGTCAAATGGTTGAATTTCAACGGATGCCGTTCCATTACAATACCAGCAGGAAAAGCTGTTTATTCCGATGACTTTAATTATCAACTAAAACCTTTACAGCGTCTTGCCGTAACTATCTGCTATGGTTCTCGAGTTCCTGTTCATGCGACTTCCCACAGAGGGTCCAGAACGACGTCCTATATTGCCAAAGGTACGGTGTCTCCAAAAGAGCCATTCATTACCATAGACAAACCTGAGCATTGGTACAATTTAGCCAAGATCAATATATTGTCAAAATCAAGTGCAATAGCTATTCTAGGCAATTCCATCACAGATGGTCGAGGTAGCACAACAAACAGACAGAACAGATGGACAGACTTTTTTGCCAAAGCACTACAAGGAAAAATCGGAGTATTGAACTTAGGTATAGGGGGCAACTGTGTTTTATCTGGTGGTATAAGTGAGCCAGCAATTAAACGTTTTGACCGTGATATTTTGGAACAAAAAGGTGTAAAAGCATTAATCATATTTGAAGGTACCAATGACATAGGATGCTCCAAGGGAAATCCAGAAGAAATCGCTCAAAATTTAATTCAAGCCTATAGAACCTTAATAAAAAAAGCTCATGAAAAAGGGATACGGGTTTATGGAGCAACTATTACACCTTTTAAGGGGAACAATTGGTATTCACAAGTACATGAAGTTGCGAGAGAGACTGTAAATAATTGGATTCGCAACAGCGGAGTCTTTGATCGTCTCATAGACTTTGACAAATTGGTCAGAGATCCTAATGAACCTGATCGCATTCGAACCGAATATTCATTTGATTGGTTACATTTGAATCCTAAAGGATACGAAGTAATGGGACAATTTGCAGCCACAATTATCCAAAAAGACAATCTTTCTATTTAAATCGATAAAAGTAGCCATACCATGCAACATTAGTCCCCCATTGTAAATGAGGTTGCAACTATAATAACAATAACCAAAATGAATAAAGAAACTATCACAAATAGAGAATCGATGGGATTCTGCAAACTCAACTGGATGCAACGTATTGGATTTGGTTCAGGAGATTTAGCTCAAAATCTTATTTACCAAACCATAGGCATGTATCTGTTGCTATTCTACACAAATGTATTCGGCCTTTCTCCTGCTTCAGCTGCTATTATGTTTCTTATCGTACGGCTTGTGGATGTCTTATGGGATCCACTAGTAGGCACATTTGTTGATAAACATAATCCCAAATGGGGCAAATACAGATCCTATCTTATTCTTGGTGGTATACCCTTATCTGGATTCGCCATACTCTGCTTTTGGAATGGTTTTTCAGGATCACTATTATATGCCTATATTACTTATATAGGCATGTCCATGTGCTACACCTTAATAAATGTTCCATATGGTGCCCTAAATGCCAGTTTAACACGTGACACTGATGAAATTACGATTCTTACATCTGTAAGGATGTTCATGGCTAATCTTGGCGGACTAGCTGTTGCCTATGGTATTCCAAAAATTGTTGCTGCAATATCACCAGACAGTTTAACGAATACAAAGAATGATGCACCTGCTTGGTTTACGACAATGTCCATTTTTGCTTTTGCCGGACTTATCCTATTAATATTCTGTTTTTCACAAACTCAAGAAAAAGTAGTAATGGATAAGAAAGAAACAGCTAATGTCAAAGTCAGTGATCTTTGGGTAGAATTTGTAAGGAATAGACCATTAAGAATCCTTGCCTTTTTTTTTATCACTGCATTCGCCATGACTGCTATAGGAAATTCAGCAGGATCTTATTACATGATCTACAATGTAAATGGCACAAGCGATCAAATGGCAGATTTTATGGCTTTAGGCTCTATTCCTGCCATTATCTTTATGCCAATGGTTCCTACTATTAAGAGGAAAATTGGCAAAAAAAGAATGTTCTATGTTTTCTTAAGTATAGCTATTTTAGGAATGGTCATGCTGTACGTAATATCTATTACACCTATTTTGAAAAAACAAATTTGGCTAGTTTATATTGCACAATTTATAAAATCCACTGGAGTGATTGTTTCAACCGGTTATATGTGGGCTCTTGTTCCTGAAGTAATTTCATATGGAGAATACACTACAGGAAAGCGCATTTCCGGTATTGTCAATGCCCTAACTGGCATCTTTTATAAAGCTGGTATGGCCTTAGGAGGAGTTGTTCCAGGCTTAGTATTAAGTTTAGTAAGATTCGACAAGAATAATGCTACTACTCAAACAGCTTTCGCTCAACAAGGAATTCTTTGGTTGGTATGCATTATTCCTGCTATTCTTCTGCTTCTTGCCATGTTCATTATCTCAAAATATGAATTAACAGATGAAAGAATTGACGAGATTAACAAGGCAATTGAATTTAGGCATAATAAAAATCAAAAATAGAAATAATTAAAAAACTTGTTACATGAAATTCCAAAAATTCATAATTAATATTTTTGTATGGACAGCATTCCTACCCATCTCAGGTATAGAGAGAAATGCTAATTCTACTTTAAAAGATGTAATAGGGAAATATTTCCTTATTGGAACAGCTGTGACCGTTGACCAAATTGAAGGGAGAGACCCCAAAGCTGCTTCTATTATAAAAAATCAATTCAATTCTATTGTCGCTGAAAATTGTATGAAGCCCATGTACCTTGAACCCTTAGAAGGAAAATTTTACTGGGTACAAGCGGATAGTCTTGTTCAATTCGGTCTCAAGAATCACATGAAAGTGATTGGGCATGTTCTTTTATGGCATAATCAAACTGCTCCTTGGATGTTTAAAAACCATTGTGGAGAACTACCCAACCGTGAAGAGATGATCCAGCGTATGCACAACTACATAGATAGTGTTGTTGGTCATTTCAAAGGAAAAATATTCGGTTGGGATGTTATCAATGAAGCTATTCTAGAAGATGGTTCTTATCGCAAGAGTACATGGTATCGAGCTATCGGGCCTGAATATTTCGAATTAGCCTTTAAATTTGCGCATGAGGCCGATCCAAATGCAGAACTTTACTATAATGATTATTCCATGTCCAATCCGAGGAAACGTGCTTCAGTAATCAAACTTATCAAAAGATTAAAAGCAGCAGGTTGTCGTATTGATGCTGTTGGACTACAAAGCCATAATGGCTATAATTATCCAAATTTAAAAGAATATGAGAAAAGCATCCAGTCTTTTATAGCCGCAGGTGTGAAAGTACAATTTACCGAGCTTGACATCAACATGCTCCCCAACCCAAACGAATTTGGTGGAGCCGATATTAGCCAGAAGTTTTCTTATAAAAAGTCATTAAATCCCTATGTCAAAGGACTTTCTAAAGAAGCCCAAAGAATTTTCAACAATCAGTATCTTGCATTCTTCAAGTTATACCGTAAGTATGCTCCACATGTGAACAGAGTTACTCTATGGGGAGTTTCTGACAACAACAGTTGGTTGAATGACTGGCCTATACCAGGTCGAACTAATTACCCCTTACTTTTTGACCGTAAATACCACCCGAAGCCTATAGTACGAGACATTATAAAACTATTTAAATAACAACATATTATGAAAGCAAGATATTTATTTACTAAAGACTACATGGCTGATCCTTCTGCCCATGTTTTTAACAACAAAATATATATTTACCCATCCCATGATTGGGACAGTGGTATGGCTTTTGACGATGATGGCGGACATTTTCAGATGAAAGACTATCACGTCCTCTCTATTGAGGGCGATCCCATGTCAGCTCCCGTTATAGACCACGGCATAATACTGGATATAAACGATATCCCTTGGGCAGAAAAACAAATGTGGGATAATGATGTCGTAGAAAAAGACGGTAAATATTTCCTTATTTTTTCAGCCAAAGATTATAATGGAATATTCCGTTTGGGTGTAGCCCAATCTGAGAAACCAGAAGGTCCGTTTAAGCCTAACCCCAATCCAATACGCTCTAGTTATAGTATTGATCCCTGTGTGTTTAAAGATGACGATGGAAAAATCTATGTCTATTTTGGAGGAATATGGGGTGGGCAACTGCAATGGTATAAGAATAACCATGCTCTTAAAAACGAATACCTACCAAAAGGCAAAGAAACATCTATTCCTCCACGTATAGCAAAGCTAACCGAAGATGTCCAACAGTTTGATGAAATGCCACGGCCAATCAGTATTGTAGATAATCAAGGTAAAGAGCTTACAGCTGATAATCCACATCGTTTCTTTGAAGCCAGTTGGATGCACAAATACCACAATAAGTATTATTTTAGTTATAGTACTGGCGATACACATCTAATTTGTTATGGAATAGGAGATAACCCCTATGGCCCTTTTACTTATAAAGGGATAATCCTTGAACCCGTCATAGGATGGACTACACATCATAGCATTATAGAATTTAAAGGACATTGGTATCTCTTTCATCATGATTGTGGCCCTAGTAAAAACAAGACATGGTTAAGATCCCTGAAAGTTATCCCTCTCAATTACGATTCACAAGACAATATCTTAACTATGAAAAGTGAGTAACAGATTCGATTGTTAAAAGCGGGATTCAAGTCCGATGCAAGAAAAAATTCTCATCGGGCTAAATTATTTATTAAGTTCTGTATCTTTTTGCTTCCGAGATTGTTAAAATTTACCTAAAAAAGTCGTTCAATTACAGATTTAATATTATCTTTGTGAGACGCCAGAGAAAAGTTCCAACTTCTGAACGGAGAATGGAAACGAAATAGTTTTTCTGGCTGGTTCGAGACATTTTTATATTATCATATAAATTATAAGACAATGAAAAGAATTGTATTAGTCAGACATGGTCAAAGCCAGTGGAACAAAGAAAACCGGTTTACAGGTTGGACGAACGTAGACCTATCCCAACAAGGAATTGAAGAAGCTGAAAATGCAGGAAAACTCCTGAAGAAAGAAGGCTATACCTTTGATATTGCCTATACCTCTTATTTAAAGAGAGCTGTCAAAACCCTCAACTGTGTTCTGGACAAAATGGATGAGGACTGGATCCCTGTCCGCAAGTCATGGAGACTGAATGAGAAGCATTATGGTTTCCTGCAGGGCCTGAACAAGAGTGAGACGGCTGAAAAATACGGTAATGACCAAGTTCATATCTGGCGTCGCAGTTTTGATATTGCACCCAAACCTTTATCTGAAGATGATCCTAAAAACCCAAGGTTCGATCCCCGCTACGCAGCCGTACCACCAGAGTATGTCCCAGACACAGAATCATTGAAGAATACAATCGCAAGAGTAATGCCTTATTGGGAATGTGAGATTTTCCCTCATTTAATGAAAGCAGACAGCATTCTGGTCGTCGCTCATGGTAACAGTTTAAGAGGTATTGTCAAACACCTGAAAGGAATTTCTGACGAAGATATCAGCAAGTTGAATATCCCGACCGCAGTCCCTTACGTCTTCGAATTTGATGATCAACTGAGACTCACCAAAGATTTCTATCTCGGGGATCCTGAAGAGATCAAACGTAAGCAAGAAGCCGTAGCTAAACAAGGTTTAGCAAAATAAAATACGTGCACAGAAGGAGAGAATATCTCCAATTTGCAAGTTCGGTTCTCTATATTTAACTATTTTTTGCAAAATAAAAAAGAAAATCGAGGAAAAAGGCGCACGTTATTTAAATTTTTCATACATTTGTATGAAGGCATAAAATAATAACATAATAAAAAAAGAAAATTATGAATGCAATTCAATTAGAACAAATGAAATCCGGCAAAGGATTCATTGCAGCACTGGATCAAAGTGGTGGCAGTACACCTAAGGCTTTGAAGAATTACGGCATCAATGATGATGCATGGAAGACTGATGAAGAGATGTTCGATCTCGTACATCAGATGCGTACCAGAGTCATCAAAGCACCCGCATTCAAAGGAGACAGAATCATCGCTGCCATTCTATTTGAAAACACGATGAATCGTAAGATCGACGATATGTACACAGCTGATTACCTTTGGGAAAAGAAGCATGTAGTACCTATCCTGAAAGTCGACAAGGGACTTGCTCCATTGGAGAACGGCGTTCAGGTAATGAAACCTATACCAGGATTGGATGACCTGTTGAAGCAGGCACAAAAACGGCATATTTTCGGTACTAAGATGCGCTCTGTCGTAAAGGAATTCAATGAGGCTGGCATCAAGAAGATTGCTGATCAGCAATTTGAGATTGCTAAACGTATTATCTCTTATGGTTTGGTTCCAATCATTGAACCTGAGGTAGATATCCACGCAGCTGAAAAAGCAAAATGCGAAGAAGTGCTAAAGAAGTACTTGAAAGAGGATTTGGCGAAGTTAAGCAAGGATCAGAAAGTTATTTTCAAACTGACTATCCCTACAGTAACTAACTTCTATGCTGATTTGATGACAGATGAGCGTGTCGTACGTGTCGTTGCCCTTTCCGGTGGTTATACACAGGATGACGCTTGCAAGAAACTGGCTCAGAATCATGGAATGATCGCTAGTTTCTCTCGTGCTCTGCTTCAAGGTCTGAGCGCAAAGCAGTCTGATGCAGACTTCGACAAGATGCTGAAAGCTTCTGTTGACAAGATCTACGAGGCTTCTATCAAGTAATCGGATTATCATTCTGATAAAACGGTATACTCTGAATCAGAGTATATTATAATCATAAAAGAGGTTGACAATTAATTTTGTCAACCTCTTTTCCATTCCAAAGACCAATTTCGACTCTATTTTGTTAGGTCTACCTGAATTCATCTAACTGAAAAACGATTGGAATAATAGTCCTAACCTTTTGCACTATTCAGCAAATCAGTTTTTCCTTCGTCAACCAATTTCAAGATCAGTTCTCCGAAAAGCGTATTAGCCCAGGCAAACCAAGGACGGGTATATTTCTGAGGATTATCCTTATGGAAAGACTCATGCATGAAACCCGTTCCTGCATCCGTACGCTCCAGCATCTCTATGCACTGCCTGATCTCTGAGTCATCCGTACTCGTCATCGCCCTCATGATAATAGACATCGGCCAGACCATATCATAGCCGATATGAGGACCGCCAATACCTTCTGCCACCTTGCCTTTGAAAAAATAGGGATTATCACCGCTCAACACGAAACGGCGGGTATTCTGATAGATCGGATCCTTCAATTCTGACGGATCCAGATAACCCAATGACAGCAGACTCGGCGCGTTCGCATCATCCATCAGCAGGTGATTTCCGAAACCATCCACCTCATAGGCATAGATCTTGCCGTATTTAGGGTGATCATACACCGCATACTTGTGCAGTGCCGTCTCGACTTCGTCTGCCAGAGAAGTACATTCCGAAGAAAGGTCATTCCTGCCATTCACCTTTACAAGGATTTCAGAGGCCTTACGGAGACTGCTGACGGCCATAAAATTCGACGGGACAAGGAACAGGAATGTCGTCGCGTCATCAGAAGGACGGAAAACGGAAGCTATCAGCCCCACGGGTTTTACAGGTGCACCGTAACCGTCATTCTGCACCGTATCCAAAGCCCGGTCAGTCTTACGCATAAAGTGATAAGGACCGAGTCCGCCCTTACGCTGCTGCTCCCGGAAAGTCTTCAGTATTTTCTGCACTGCCGTCAGCCATTCAGGGCCGAAGATTGAGGAGTCACCCGTCACCTGCCAATAGTAATAAGCCAGGCGGATGGGATAGCAAAGAGAATCGATCTCATACTTGCGCTCGTGCAGTTCAGGTTTCATATCCGTCTCGTCACTGTCCCACTCACTGCCGGTAGGACCCGCATTGAACGCATTCGCATAAGGGTCAATGTCGATGCATTTCAACTGGCGCCTGATGACACCGCGGATCAGAGACTTCAATTTCGGATCCTTGCCGGCAAACTGGACATAAGGCCAGATCTGGGCACCTGAATCCCGAAGCCACATCGCATGGATGTCACCCGTATAGACAAAGGTATCGTCACCGCCACCGTCCTTTGCATAATGCACCGTCGTATCCAATGTGTTGGGATAGCAATTACCGAACATCCACGCCAAATAAGGATTACCCTTCAACAGTTTTTGCACTGCCGCAATATTTTTCTCTATTACATCAGAATGGAACATGCGCTCTTCAGGTTTCGGGCGCTTTGAAATATACATTCTCGTATTATCCGAGATTTCCTCAATATACTTCTTTCCAAATCCCTTTTCACTCTGTGCTTTCACACAAGTAACCGGTAACAACAAAAATACTGCCATTACGGTCATCAATGCTTTTCTTTTCATATACTTCATTTTTATTCTATTAAGGTCTGTCATTTACCTTTGTACCGAAACGTGAAGGTTGATTCCCCATCACAAATTTCAGAGTACCGCCACGAACGATATCCTTAAAGTCTATATAAGACCTGGTATAAGGTTTGCCATTAAGTTCCGCACTTTGGATATAGATATTCTTATCACTGTTATGCAGTGCTGTTATCCGAAATTCCTTTCCCCTCCCGACTTTCAATACAGCTTCATCAACAACAGGTGAGCCAAAAACATATTTGCCCCCTGAAGGTTCCACCTGATATAAACCGATAGAAGACAGAACATACCAAGCTGACATCTGTCCAACATCCTCATTACCGCAAAGGCCATCTATGGAATCGCGATACAACGTCGTCATGATCTGGCGCAGTTTCGGGGCAGCTTTCCAAGGCTGGCCTACATAATTGTACAGATAGACGGCATGGTGGCTCGGTTCATTGCCCTGAGCATATTCGCCGATCAATCCGGAAATATCAGGAGAGGCATCGGCACCCAAACTGCCCGCTACAATAAAGAGAGAATCCAGTTTGGCAACAAACCTCTTTTCACCTCCGAAAGCCCGGACTAAGCCATGTACATCTTCCGGCACCAGCCAAGTATACTGCCAGGCGTTTCCCTCCGTATAGTCATCATGACGGTGTACGGAATGGAAGGGATTGAAAGGTTCATTGAATTTTCCATCAGAAGTTAGCCCCCTCATAAACCCTGTTTTCCTGTCGAAATATTTATGATAAGACTGACTGCGTTTATAGAAATAATCATAGGTTTTCGAATCTCCCAACGATTTTGCCAACTTCGCCACACTAGCATCAGCAACTGCAAATTCCAGACCTTTGGCAACCGTTTCATAAGTCGTATCCAGATCACAAGGGATATAACCATATTTCTTCAAGAATCCCATTCCCCGGTCGTCCCGCATGGAAGACTTGACCGCAGCATTCAGAACAGCCTTTTTATCGACATCATACCCTTTTAGGGCAATATCAACAAGAACCGGTATACCCGGATTTCCGACCATACAATCAGTTTCATTCCCCATCAAATGCCATACAGGCAATTTCCCCTGTTGTTCAAAAATATGCAGGAAGGTTTGGGCAAAGTCTTTCTGCATGTCCGGATGAATAAGCGTGGACAAAGGATGAGCAGCCCTATAAGTATCCCATAATGAAAAGGTCGTATAATTCGTAAAATCGCCATGATAGACCTTGCCGTCCGAGCCGCGATAGTCCCCATTGACATCACAGAAAACAGATGGGGCGATCATCGTATGATACAAACTTGTATAGAAGATACGGCGTGTCCGTTCATCCTTAGTTTGTATTGCAATCTTTCCCAACTGTTCATTCCAAGCTTTGTCCGCTGCATTTACTGTAGCATTGAAATCCCATCCGGGGATCTCCGCATCTATATTTTTACGGGCATTCGCTTCGCTGACTGCAGAGAGTCCCACTTTTACCAAGATCGGATCATTGCTGTTTGGAAACGAGAAGATGGCGATACTGTCCCCCTTCTGAGTCGAAAGTGTGACAGGTCTAGAAAATTCAGCGGCAAAGAACACCTTTCTGTCCTTTGCCCACCCCTTTGAGAAGCGGAAACCAGTTACGGTGGTACCGTTCAACTGTTTGAAGCCACATGATTTCATATCATCCCAGCCTATACCCTGTTTGAGATTGAGGATAATATAACCTTCTCTGTCATCTGCCGGAAAACTGTAACGATGGAAGCCTACCCGCTTGGAAGCAGTCAATTCCACCCTTATGCCTGTAGGCAGCACCAAGGAATAATAGCCGGGTCTGACCCTTTCAGCCTTATGTGAGAAAATGACCGAACGCACATTGGTATCCAGTACAGGGAGCAGCGAGACATCCCCGAGATCACCAATCCCCGTTCCGCTAAGATGCATCTGTCCGAATCCGATCAAGACGGAATCACTATAGTGATAGCCGGAGCACCAGTCCCAGCCACGCGTATACTCTGTAGGGCCGGCCTGGACAAATCCGAAAGGTACATTCGCACCCAAAAAGACATGTCCATGACCACCAGTCCCGACATAAGGATCTACGTATTGCGTATAGTTCTTTGCCGGTGACGCCAAGGCCATTAACTGGATTGCAACTAAAAACAAAATAATTCTTTTCATTGTACTGACAATTTTGTATGTAAGCGGATATCTGCCGAAGAACTTCCAATCTGGATTTCAAAATCTCCAGGTTCCACAACACGTTTCATATCCTTGTTTATAAGAGAAAAATCGTATGGAGTGAGCATAAAACTCACTTGTCTGGTCTCACCCTTCCGAAGATGGATGCGCAGGAAATGTTTCAGTTGTCTGACAGGTTGTACAACGGAAGCATAATTCTCTGTCATATAGAGTTGGGCGACTTCATCACCGTCATAGTTGCCGACATTGCTGATGTCGAACGAGACCCGGTATTTTCCGCCGGGTTGTCCGGTAACGTTCAAATCTGAGTAATCAAATCTGGTATAGCTCAGCCCATAGCCGAAAGGATAGAGCGGCGAAGCCTGCATCTCCACATAATCATGAGGCTCAGGAAGTTGCCTGTCATAATACACCGGCAACTGTCCTACATTTACGGGGACAGAAACGGGCAGGCGGCCTGCCGGATTATAATCACCAAAAAGGACGTCTGCCAGAGCATCTCCACCTTCCTGTCCCGGATAATAAGCCGTAAGGAGAGCATCTGCATTCCTTGAAGCCCAGAGTTTATCCAAAGGCCGGCCTTCGATATAAATCACGACCAAAGGCCGTCCGGTTTCCTTCAATGCCTTCAAGAGTTTGTCTTGCAGCCCCATCAAAGTAAGAGAGGCGCGGTCAAAGCCTTCGCCACTTTCCATATCACTCACGGTCTTGCTGTCAGCAACAGCAGCGCCGGTCTCCTGATAGTTTGTCTTAAAGTCACGCGCACTGGATCCTCCTACTGCCACAAGGACCACATCAGCGCGGCGTGCTGCGGCAACGGCCTGAGAAATATCTTCCCTCGTCGTATCTCGAATGGCACAGCCTTTGACATACTCTACATTTGCTGAAGGGAGTTTAGTCCGCACACCATCCAAAAGAGTTCTGACATTGGAATCTTCCTGAGGAGCCGTATAGTCCCCCAACATGTTATAACGGTTGTCCGCATTAGGGCCAATAACGGCAACCCTGATTGTCTTTTTCAAAGGCAGGATGCCATTATTCTTGAGAAGCGTGACAGAAGCTTGGGCAACACGACGGGCCACATCTATATTTTCATGCGTCCGTACGCCATGGACCGCAGCCTCAGGGTCCACATAAGGATGCTCGAACAGTCCCATTTCCATCTTCAGGCGCAAGACTCTTGCCACTGCCGAATCGACAACGGCCTCACTCACCTTTCCACTCTTCACGGCATCAGACAACAGGGCATAGGCATGGGCGCCCAAATCGACATCCACTCCTGCCCGAAGTGCCATAACGGCTGCATCCTCAAGGGAGCGTGCGACATGATGTGTTTGGAAAATACCGTCAATGCTATATAGATCCGAGACGACAAATCCTTTAAAATGCCACTGATTCCGAAGGATATCTTTAAACAGATACGAATTAGACGTGCAGGGAATACCGTCCATGGAATTGTACGACGTCATCACCGACAAAGCGCCGGCATTGATAACTTTATGGAAGGGAGGCATGATATCACTGAGCAATTCACGTGGACCGACCACAGAAGGTCTGCCGTTCTGCCCGCCCTCAGAAAGACCGTAAGCGATAAAATGCTTGAGTGTCGGGAGTGTACTGTAAGGCTTGGACAAATCGCCGCCTCCTAGGCCTCTTACTTCTGCGGCGCCGATATCACCACTCAGTACCGGATCCTCTCCGAAAGTTTCTTCCACTCGGGACCATCGTGGATCACGAGCCAGATCGAGGACAGGGCCATAACTGATATGACCGCCTTGAAGTCGTATCTCCTTGGCGATCACCTGACCGGCTTCTTCTATCAGATCCGGTGACCATGTCGCTGCCAGTCCCAGCCCTGTGGGGAAGACAGTCGTCCCTATTGCCATGTGTCCATGAGGTGCCTCTTCCGCTAGGAAAAGAGGAATTCCCAGTCGGGTGTGTTCCTTCACATATTTCTGCAAGGCATTGCCTGCTTCAGCAGCCAACTTCGGATTCAATCCATTCGCGAGGGTCTTCCGCGTCCAGGGATCTGCACGGAATGTTCCCCAAAGCATACCGAACTGTTTGTCTTTCAGATCCTTCTTGAACTTTTCAGACACACTGACATGGTGACCATTGATCGTATAATCCTCCCATCCAAGACCACACTGTATCTGACCCAATTTTTCTTCCAATGTCATGCGGTGGAGAAGATCCTCCACCCTCACATCCACCGACAATTGGGGATTTCTATAAGGCAACACAGATCTGGCATGTGACGGTGTAAAGACAGATAAGCAGATCAATGCACCCAAACAAATCTTACACTTCATATTTTGTTTCTCAATCGATTCATTTTCGTAATACCATTCTACTGTTTATAAAAAGATGTCATAAAATCGGTTCTGCCATCAACTATAAAGCATACTCATATCTCCAGATTCACTGATTATACCATTATGGAGGTTTGTCTACAGCATTTCTATTTTCTTATAGCCCGCTCGTTAAACCGACTTCCAGAACAAGCAGCAAGCCAAGATACATAGTTTTAAATGAAAGAACTTTATTGCCCGATATTCTTTAACGGGGATGGAAAGAATCAGCATTTCACGCCACTGACAAATAATCCCAATTTCAGATATGGCTTTCACCCTTTCAACACGTTTTGCAGACACCTTATTGTATTATCAGCTTATCGAAATTTATTTTTTTACTGTCATCAATCATTCTGACGGCTTTCAATACGACATAACGGGCGGTTGTTGGTGTAAAATAGACATCCTGCATAATCGGATTATTCCGGATATTTGAGAATTCTCCACTTGCAATAAGTTTCAAATTATCCAGACCATTTCCGGCAAGAATTTCGTAGTTGGATAGAATACCTGCTTTCGCCGGTTGATAATGCAAAGAGCTTATGCTCATGACCTTACCAAGATCGAGGATCAATTCATTCTCCCCGGACGCATCGAGTAATTGATAAGGGAGGCCCTTCAACCCAATTTTATCAGCCGTGGAATTATCCTTTGCCTGAGGCGCGTAATAAGCACCCAATTCATTAATACAAAGGCAAGCGCGTGAATCCAAAAGCCTTATTCTCAGTTCTTTGGCAATGACCGTCTTGAATCTCAACAAACGCTTATACCCGATAGTCGTCGTTTCTTCATTGACATTTATAGGCAGCCAATTATTCCCGTTTTTAATTTCTACGATAAAAGACTTAACCCTCTGGCCCAAAGGAATATATTCCTGTAATTTTAACCTATTTATCTTTACTGGATGATTGAAAGAAATATTCAGATCTGCTTTCAGGACCCCATCATCTGTCGCCCAATAAGTATCATAACGGTTGTCCGTCAGATTCTTAACAGAATATTCTCTTCCTCGTACATTGGAAGCTTTTATCTTTGCATGAAGCAAAAGATTAGTTTTCAACTCACGTTCTATCCTGCGATGCAGATTGACGGCATTGGCAGAATCCAACGGATAGATCAATCCGTCTTTATCAACTGGAAAGTTAAGAAGCAAGGTCCCGTTGTGGCCGACACTACGATAATAAAGATCAGTCAACTGGTCCACTGATTTCACTTGAGCATTTTCCTTGGCATGGTAGAACCATCCGGGACGCATAGACACATCACATTCTGCCGCCACCCATTCATTACCATCAGCATGCCCGTATTGTAATTCTTCAGATTTGTCGTAACCGGGATAAACCACGCCCTTACGCAAGAAAGACCAATTAGTGGCACCAGCAAAACCTTTCTCGTTGCCGACCCATCGGCATCCGGGACCGCCATCAGAAAAAGCGATAGCATGAGGCTGCAACTCGGCCATCATTTTGTAAGCCCGTGGAAAGTCGTAATAAGTACGACGATCTATCGTCCTGACCTCTTTCGTACCGCCATACCAACCATCACCGCCATTGGCACCATCAAACCAAACTTCAAAAAGATCTCCATAGTTGGACAGCAACTCATGGAGTTGATTATAAAAATACTCGACATAGAAAGGTGTCCCATAAAAAGCCTGATGGCGATCCCATGGGGACAGATAGACACCGAACTTTATACCATATTTTTTACACGCGGCTGACAATTCCTTCACGAGATCCCCTTTACCGTTTTTATAAGGTGTATTCCGTATGCAATAATCTGTATATTTTGTCGGCCACAAGCAGAATCCATCATGATGCTTACAAGTCAGGATAACCCCCTTTAAACCTGCCTTGACGAAAGTCTTCACCCACTGCTCGCAATCCAATTTTGTAGGATTAAAGGTCGACAATGGAGAATCTCCATATCCCCATTCACGATCATTGAATGTATTCAGTCCAAAATGGATAAAGGCATAACTCTCCATTTTCTGCCAGCGGACCTGATCTTCAGTCGGAACAGGATAGCAGGGAGCCGGTGGAAGGACTTTATGGCTTGCAAAAAGGTTAATTGCAAAAGATAGAGTCAAGAAAACAGTATACAGCTTTCTCTTCATTTCAATTTAATTTATTTTATAAGTACATTATCTATATAATAGACAGACGGAGTGGTCTGTTCATCACATCCAAGAAGAGGTGGACATTTCTGCTGGTTAGAAGTTTCATGAATCACAAAGTTACACATTATTAAGTGCTTATTTGCAAATGAGGGCGTTAACGCTTGTTAAACCATACAAATTAGAACCGTAAGGTCTACATCTTTTTATAATTGAAATCAAAATAATCATAACTCGGCAGGAATCATGAAAAACATCATAGTAGCTATAGTATCCAAGCATCAATTAAATTGACAAGAATTAAATAGTTGCATTTTTACGGCAATCTAAAAATAAATTAAGTCAAGACTAATACTTCTCTTCAAGAGACTATCACCAGACTTACTATAGAGTAAACACTCTTATATGATTCGAGAAACATAGCCTCATAGTTTCGAGAATAAGACGGCTCTCTTTCTCGAACAAGACGGTCAAGTTTCGAGAAACTACCAACTTACCTTTTCCAGATACGCCAAGACATCTTCTTACCGATTCTAATTGAGGGAGAAAACTTTCAGGGCATTACTGTTAAGACTAGACGATTTCATCCTTAAAATGCCGCCCTCTTTCGAAGAAAGTTACCTTGATCATCAAATGCAATAAAGATCTACTAATGTACTCTATGCAGAATTCTTCGACATAAAGTTATAAACCATCACATTTCTCTCGTATTTGAAAGTCAGTATTGAATATTGGGCGTGACCTCTTAGCAATAATTTGTCAATTGGCATTGTAAATGTTTTTGATTAGAGAAATGGGATTAAATCTTGGATTGACAGGATATATGATTCTTCCTTTCGATAGAACCTTTTTTATATCTTTTGATAGGCACCTTGAAAAGTAATAAGAGAATCCAATATAAAAATGACAATACTCATGTACGATAAAAAGAATATAAGACCCCGACAAGGAACCGAGGTCTTATATTCATATAAGCAGCTATAATTTATTTAGCATCCCACCACACACGAGAATAGAAAGTATCACCATGTGCCATACGTGCAGATGCAGCCTTGTAATTAGTTGCATTAACCTGTGATTCATCTGACGGATAACGGAAACGGCGCGGAATACTATAACCGTCATTAGCAGTTGCAGACTCTCCATCCAACTTTGCCATTGGTGCAGGAGTAAGAACAGGATAACCTGAACGGCGCCAATTTGCAAACACCTCATAAGGATCACCGAAGCTATTGATATAATACTGAGTATTAATCTGTTCTAAAGCCTTACTCGGGTCAAATGGATTGGCTTTCAGATAATCAGCAGCAGCTGTAGCAGCCCCACTTGGATAGGCTACAGAGATGGCCGCTCCTGCATTCGGGAACTGGCTATATTGTTCAAAAGCAGCCTTTACCCCATTATTGTAATAAGTTGCAGCATCTCCTGAAATATATCCCCTTGTAGCAGCCTCAGCCAACAAGAACTCAGTCTGGGCATAAGTTACAATAAACGTAACACCTGTAGGATCAGCATATGTACAACGATTAGGTGAAGAATAGTATTTACCGTAATTAGCCAAATAATTCGAATCATTGAAAGCCTTATCAACCTTTCCCACAAAATACTGACTATTCTCTACATCTTCATAGCCTCCTGTAGGCATTCCCTTCTGTGAAGCAAAAGTCATATCACCATAATCCTGAGAAGTCCACATACCTGTCGCAGTACTCAAAATCTCAGTATATTGTCTGCCGTCTTTAGTAGGAGCAATTGTTCCAATCAAAGAAAGACGAGGATCTTTTGTCTTTTTCAACATATTGACTAAGACATCTGAAAGATAGAACTCCCTGTCCGACTCTGCATGAATCTTTGCAAATGGCTCTGAAGAGTCATTTGTTACAGATCCCCCACTATGTGCTAATTCACAATTATCACCATTAGAGGTCATCAAACCGTTTGCCAAAGCCTTAGCGGCATAAGTCTTGGCATCCGAAGGATCGACTTTGACCAGCCGCATAGCCAGACGTAACATCAAAGAATTGGCAAATTTCTTCCACGCTGCAGCATTTCCATTATAATAAAGGTCTTGATTACCCATCTTTGCTGTTCCACTTGTCAAATTAGACTGAGCGGAATCCAGTACTGCCAGCATATTCTTATAGATACTCTCCTGAGTATCATATACAGGATACGAATATTTAGCAGGACGGCCAGCCTGACTATATGGAATATCACCATAGAGGTCTGTCATCTTGCTGAAAGCATAGACGCGCATGATACGGGCTATATTGTAATCTATTTTCATATTCTTATCCCCCGCCCATTGATCACAACAGGTTGTCACATCACGCATGGCACCCCGATCACTATCATAGGTATCCCAATAAGAACTGGAATAACCGTCGCTCCATTCGTAACGAGCATAAGAAGGCCACATATCAAGAGAAACCAACTGCTGAGTAAATTGAGCACAATAAATACAACCGTTACGCCACATATCCCAATCAGATCCTAATGCCTGGTGTTCTGCATTAGAAAACACCATTGAGTAAGGGACATTATCTCCATTTATACTTTCAGGATTCAAATTGGTATCTCCAAAATTATCACAGCCTACAAGACTTAATAAAAGAACAGACGCCAAAACAAAATATTTAAAGATTTTCATTTTATGCATTATTTTAAATTTCAGAACTTGACATTAAGATTAAAACCTATGCTCCGTGTCGTCGGATAACCGTTAAACTCTAATCCCTGTGCATTACTATTATTGATAGCGGATTCGGGATCAATATTAGGAGTATGCTTAAGGATGGTCCAAAGGTTACGACCTACAAGAGAGAATGAAAGCCCTTTGACAAATCCCAAATGAGACAGCATCTTCTCAGGGAAAGTATACCCGAAGGAAAGTTCACGCAATTTGATAAAATCAGCACTGTAAACGAATTCTTCTGCAATGTTCGCATCACAAATTGCACGGAAGTAATCTTGAGAAGTGACCGTTACCTTATTAGGCTTACCAGTAGATTCATCAATTCCATTAGCCGTAATCGATCCAGCAGGATTATCCTTCGTTCTACCAGTAAGCGTCTTCTTCTGTAAGCCATAAGCATACAACTGGTAGTTAGTACCAGAAAAGATCTTTGCGCCAAATTTAAAATCAAGCAACATGCTAAGGTTAAAACCTTTATAAGTAAAACTATTGTGCCAACCACCAGTCCACTTATAAACTGCATTTCCAAGGACCTTCTGTTCACCTGTTTGAGGAAGACCGTTTTTCAACATCAATTGACCATCTGCATTTCTCTTATAGGTATAACCGATAATCTCTGCGTAAGGCAACCCTACTACTTGGTAGATTGTTACATTGCCAATGCCTGACTTCCCTCCGTCTACTGTTATACGGTCAGTACCAGTTCCAACAGTCAAGACCTTACTACTATTATTTGCCAAATTCAAGGTCGTATTCCAAGAGAAGTTCTGATTACGGATTGGATAAGCATCCACCATAAATTCAAAACCACTGTTTCTCACTTTACCTACGTTCATATAAGCTGAACCAAAGCCGGAGGCAGATGAAGTTGATACCGGAAGAATATCATCCGTAGTCTTCTTATTATAATAATCCATATCAAAATTCAATCGATTCTGAAAGAACGAGAGGTTCATACCCACTTCAAATTCAGAAATGTGAACTGGTTTTAGATCTGCATTTGGAAAAGCATTATTATTATTCTGAGTAGCCGTTTGAACTCCATTAACCGTATAGGCATTCAGTTTATAGTACATCAATGTTTGGTAAGCCTCTGTTCCATTAGATGCAAAAGCATAACCTAAACGCAATTTTCCAAAGTCGAACCACTTCGGTAAAGCTTTCCTGAAGCTATCTGTAAATACCCAAGATAAAGTAGCCGAAGGATAGAAATAGCTGTCATTGTCAGGAGACAAAGTAGAAAACCAGTCATTGCGTCCTGTAAAATTCAAGAATACCTGATTTTTCCAACCCAGATCGAAAGTTCCATATAGAGAATTGATCCGATAGCGGGTATAAGACTTGAACGGATTCTGTCCTGAAGGAGGAATATTGTTTACAGACCAAAGACCATCTATTGTAAACGGACTCCCCCCGTTTGAGGTATAGAAATATTTCGTTTCGTTATACATTTTATTTCCACCGAAAGAAGCTCCAACGCTCCAATCTCCAAACTCTTTATTAAAATTTAAGAGGAAGTTATAGTCAGTTTCATGGAAATTCTTTTCATATTCTGTCAGCCCCCCTGCAGGTTTAGAAGCAGCTCCCTTAGGCTGGACATCTCTAAACTCTATATTATACCCATCACGTTGAACAGCTCCCTGCAAATACAACCAAGGCGTAATATCCCATTTCAATGTAAAAGACCCGGTAAGACGATTACGGCTCATATTATTGGTTTTACGATACTGTAACCAATAAGGGTTATTGAAATAGACATTGTTACCAGAAATCATTTCACTCCCATCAGTATTTGTACCCCAACCTGCTGCGGTACCCTTCATCCAACGGACGTCAAAAGAATTACCTCTGTAAAGTAATGAAGCATTCGTATTCCCATTACCATCCGAAAGACTAGAACGACCATTAGATTTATCTTCCGTATAGTTCGCCGTCAGAATAGCTGACAGACTTTTGGAGATTCGATAGGTGGTATTCGTATTAAAACCAATCTGATGAGTACCCGCATTAGGAAGGATGCCTTTATCTTTGTTGTATGAAATACCGAGTCGATAATTGATGTCTTTATTAGAGCCGGAAAGAGCCACTGAAGTATTAGTCGTGAATCCTGTATTATAGAAATTCTTCCAATTGTCAATATAAGAATACTTATAAGTATTACCTAAGAAATTGACGGCATCACTCCCATCCATATATGCACCCCAACTGGTACTTTCACCAGCCTTGGCAGCATTGACAGACGTAGGCTTCTGGCCCTGTAAACCCATTCCAAACTCTTTCTGCCAATCTCGGTAATCATAAATAGAATTAAAAGTAAGGTTTTCATTCAATTCCACGCTTACAGGTTGACCTTTTTGCCCGCTTTTTGTAGTAATTAAGATTGCACCATTACCACCACGAAAACCATAAAGGGCAGATGCTGCTGCACCTTTCAGAACCTGAATACTCTCAATATCGTCAGGATTAATAGAATTCAAGCCATCGCCCATATCTATACCTCCATATTCTCCAGCAGAACCTTGATTAGAATTGTCGAAAGGTACGCCGTCAACAACATACAGAGGCTGATTATTGCCGGAGATGGAAGAATTACCACGAATAACAACTCGGGAAGATCCCATATCTCCAGTGGCATTTCCAGCCACACTGACACCGGCAACCTTACCGGAAAGCGCATTCCCAAGATTTGGATCACGCGCCATAGTAAGAGCATTGCCATCAACTTTAGCCGTTGCATAACCTAGAGATCGCTCCTGACGTTTAATACCCAAAGCTGTCACAACAACTTCATCAATAGCTGTAGCTTCATCCTGCAATTTGACATTAATGCTATTTCTTCCTCCTACAGCTATACTTTGCGGTTTATTGCCAACATAAGAAAACTCCAGTGTTGCATTGGTCGGACATGAAATAGAATAATTCCCATTAATGTCTGTAATTGCTCCACTTGTGTTACCCTTAACTTTTACGGTTGCCCCAATAATAGCCTCTCCACGTTGATCTGTTACAACTCCCTTGACAGTAATATCCTGTGCATGAACAATAGCGACAAGAAACATCAATAAAACTGTCACACCAATTCTAAGAAAAAAAGAATTGGAATTCTTTGTTTTGTTTGTCATTTTTATTGGACTTTTGTTAGAAATAGTTTTTAAACTTTACATTAAAACTGTTTGTAATTAATAAAACCTATTAGAGGACTACAAAAGTTAAGATTCAAATATCCAAAATTATGAATACCCTTGGTTCTTAACTAGCTAGTAATTTTCGACCCTCTAAAATATAACTCTCTTGACTGCAATATTAGTGAAATTTCTTGAATATACAAAGATTTACCCAGTAAATTAAAGGTCTATAACAAATTGTGTAAACAAATGTTAGAAAGCTAAAAATATAATCTTCTCTGTCAAAATATAGGTATACTACAATTACTAAACCTTAGTTTTAGTCAGTTTACACTGATTTTTCCAAAGAAAAGCACTTTCAAATTATCAGTTCCACAATAGGAAACTTATCAAAAGTGCTATTAAGTTAATTCAATAATTTAAAAATAAAGAATAAGTTTCACAAAAAAAGCAGAGAGCATATTTTTCCACTAATATATGCTCTCTGCCATAACTAAAATCCCAGTTTGTTCAATCTAAATGGATTGAAACAACTTGAGTAATTTAAATTATTTATTTTTAAAATTCGAGAATGAATAGGGAACATCAGAATCTAAGATACCTCTTTGTTTACAAGGTCCTCTACCCATATCAAAGATAAGATTGGCACCATTAGAAAGCATAGAATGGGTAACATAATTTTTCGTATAATTTATACCATTCACATTCATAGATTTCACATACCTATTCTCAGCACAATTGTCCGGAGCAAGTATATCTACAACTTTCCCATTTTGCAAATGTATTTTCACTTCTTTGAAATAAGGAGTTCCCAAGACATATTGCCCGGATCCGGGACAAACCGGATAAAAGCCAAGAGCAGAAAACACATACCAGGCAGAAGTTTGACCGTTATCTTCATCTCCACAGTAACCATCCGGATTAGCATTATACAAACGATCCATTACCTCCCGAACCCAATATTGAGTTTTCCAAGGCTCTCCAGAATAACCATAGAGATAAATCATATGTTGTATTGGTTGATTGCCATGAGCATAATTGCCAAAATTCATAATCTGCATTTCACGAATCTCATGTATGACCTGCCCATAATAACTATCATCAAAAATCGGGGGCAAGATAAATACTGAATCCAGCATCAGATTAAACTTGTCCTTTCCTCCCATCATATCAATTAAGTCCTTAGGGTTATGAAACACACACCATGTATAATGCCAACTATTCCCCTCTGTAAAGGCATCTCCCCATTTAAAAGGATTGAATGGTTTTTCAAATTGACCATTCTGGAGTCGGCCACGCATCAGTTTCGTTTCAGGATCAAAAAGATTTCGATAATTCAATGCACGCTCACGATAAGGTTCCAATTCCTTTCTAGATTTTCCCAACGCTTTCCCCAATGTATAAATGCACCAATCATCATAAGCATATTCCAATGTACGTGCGGCACTCTCATTGATTTTCACATCATACGGGACGTATCCCAATTTATTATAGTATTGATAACCAAGTCGTCCACATGAAGACACCTTTGGGTTTACAGTATTTGCATCATATTTTAAAGCTTTCCAAAGCGTTTCGATATCATACCCTCTTATTCCTGACAAATAAGCATCTGCTACAACAGAAGCAGAATTATTGCCCACCATACAATCACGATGACCGGGGCTAGCCCATTCTGGAAGATAACCACTCTCTTTATAATCATTGACTAACCCCATCTGAATCTTTTGACTCATTTGAGGATAAACAAGATTAAGTAACGGAAATAGAGCTCTGAAGGTATCCCAAAAACCAGTATCAGTAAACATATATCCAGGTAAAACTTTTCCATTGAAAGGACTATAATGGACTATATTTCCATGTATGTCATATTCATAAAAAGAACGAGGGAAAAGCAAGCAACGATATAGACAAGAATAAAACGTCTTCAAGTGCTCCTTATTACTATCCTTCACCTCAATAGCTCCTAAAACATTATTCCAGCGCTTCCTGCCTTGGGCTGCCACTTCCTCAAGATCGTTATTTCCCAATTCTTTAAGATTGATTTCAGCTTGAGCCTCACTAATAAAAGAAGAAGCTACACGTACATTGATCTTTTCGCCTTTTTCAGTTTTAAATCCAATAATTGCCCCAGCATGATCACTTTTCACTTCTGAAATTCCAGTATCTAATTGCCCATCTTTTACAATTGACTTATATGTAAACGGATGATCAAATTTTAATACAAAATAGTTTTTAAAATTATCTGGTACACCACCACTATTTTTTGTCGTATAACCAACTATCTTATTTTCAGAAGGGATAATTTTAACAGATGAACCATGATCAAAAGCGTCTACAACTATAAATGATGAATCATTTTTAGGAAACGTGAAACGAAAAATAGCAGCACGTTCCGTAGGAGCGATTTCTGTAGTAACATCATAGTCTGCTAAATAGACTTTATAATAATATGGAGTTGCTGTTTCAGCTTTATGAGAAAACCAACTAGCTCGTGCATCCTCATCGAAAATCGGTTTTCCTGTCTCAGGAAAAATAGAGAACTGCCCATAATCATTAATCCACGGGCTCGGTTGATGAGTCTGTTTAAAGCCGCGTATTTTATCAGCAGTATAGACATAAGTCCAACCATCACCCATTTTTCCAGTTTGTGGTGTCCAAAAATTCATGCCCCAAGGCAAAGCTATTGCCGGGTAAAGATTACCTGTAGAAAGAGAGCGTTTGGAAAGTGTACCTACCAAAGTCGAAACAGCATCTACAGGATCAGAAGCTGCAGCCCGTAAAGTTAAAGATTGAAAGAACAGCAACAGGGTTGCAAGAACTGAAATAATTTTTAATTTCCTATTCATTGTTATTTAACGATTAAATTTACTAATACCTTATAAATAACGCACTAACCTAAGAATTAATTCTAATTTTATGTTTTTTCTATTAAAAGCTACAACTTTTTAAAAAATAATATATATACTTTTTAAAATCGCGTTTTATTCAACCATAATATTTTATACCATCAACATTAAAGCACACACGAAGGATTAGACGTGTAGTACGTCTAATCCTTCAATTTAAGAGGCGATGAAGCACCAGATTACTCCAATCACTTATAAAAAATCAAGGAATAATAACCTCTACCGGCTCGCTATAGTTCCAACGGCGAGTACCACTCCCCTTAGGTGTATCATAATTAATACGTGCAGCTGCTCGGATAAAGACGTGACGCCCAGACGGGATTGGCACTCCCTTTGCAGAAGTAATCTTTATAGGAGTACCAACAAGGTCATCAAATGAAGAACCATTGTAATCAATATGATTAGACCAACGCTCATCTCGTGCACGGTAGCCCACAGTAGACGAATAACTTACAAAAAGCTGAATATCTGTAATATCAGGATAACTATCATCATAGTTCCCCATAGGTTCTATCAAGGATTTAAATTCAGAACGGGACACCCGGCGTTCGACCTTTACTTTCGCTGTTATCACCCCATTAGAGACCGTAGGATAACCTACAAATTCCACTTTTAAAAACGGTTTAACCTTAAATATAACATTTGTTACGCCCTTCAATTCTACATTTTGCGAACCATCAGCAATCGGTATTCCATCAGCATTTTCACGAATAATAGGAATAAACGGGCCATCTACAGTTATATTATAACGTCCCTTGAATTCTTTTGTATTCTGAAATGTGCCATTAGGCATACAGTAAAAATCCGGATTATGCTGTGCATTATCACCATAGTCTAGCTGGAGCATCCTCACTCGAATACCTTCAGACCCTTGATCTGTAAGAACAGAATCACCAGTTTCGTCATCGACTACAGCGCCTTTAATGGTTTCTTTCGGTTCATCATAATTATCCATTTCAAACATATCACATGAAACGAATAATAGGGAAGAAAGAAAAAGAGTATATATAATATTTTTATTCATATCTTTATATTAATTTGAATTCTATCGGTTAGGTTGCTGATCAATATACTTACTCTTAGAAACTTCATTACTTGGGATTGCAAAATAGTAATCAAGAATATTATAGTTAAACGTCTTTAGACTAATAGCTTGGAAATGAGCGTCAAAGAACCATTTCTTAGCCTGGGTAGAATAGAATGGATAAAGACCACGAAAACGGTAATTGCTATTATTACTATAACTCTTAGAATCCTTTTGATCACCCCAGAACTCATCACGTCCTTCATAATGTTGCACGCGCCAACGCCGAAGATCCCATTCTGTTTTTTGCTCCATGGCCAGCTCTTTGCGTCGCTCTTTACGTACAATATCCCGTCCTGCATTTGTATTAGAAATTGTTGAAGTAAGCAAGGTTGCACCAGCACGCTGACGAATTTGATTTACAGCATCTGTAGCTTGTCGAAGCAAATCTTTTCCGTCAGGTGAAGGACTTCCGGATAAAGACAATTCCACTGCAGACTCTGCCATATTCAAAAGTACTTCGGCATAACGCATCAATATAAAATGTTGTGATGATTTACCTTCACCAATTGCTGCTGAAAGGTCAGGATTCAAATACTTGCGTGCCAAAAGTCCCGTCAAACTACTTTCTCCATTAGCATAGAAAGGACCATTTTCACCTGCTGCAGTCATTGTTTTACCATCACTCAGAGGGACTATTTCCTGACTACTTCCATTACTTGGACTCAAATATAGCGTCTTAGGCTTTTGGGCATACTGAGGTAATTGCTGATAAGTTTTTTCTGCTGAATTATAAGAATAATCACTCCAAAATGGTTTAATAGGAACTTCTCCCGTATATGTCCCCATCCGAATTTCTATTTGCTTTCCCTTAAACTGATCACCAGGGAAAATCACATAAGCGCGTAGCCTTGGCTCTGCATTTTTAAAAAAGTCCATAGGAGAATCATACATTAGATAATTTCCCGTTGTATTTGTAGATCCATCCGTTACTCTAATAGAACCATCAGCATAACGTGGAAATCCCTCAAAGAGTTCAAGAAAATCCAGTGTTGGGCACATGCCACTAGACAATGGTGACCTGAATATAAACGGAGAATTATAAGCATCATATCCATGTGTTGAAGTTGGATAAATGTATTTCTTTACCGCAATATTCTCAGGACTACTATCATCAAAGAACATATTAACCATATTCTCATATTGAGCCTCAGGATCATTTGCCTTCCAATTTTTTTCATACAAAGAATATTTTCCAAAATTAATTATCTCTTTAGCAGCATTATAAGCTTCTGTAAAATATTTTTTAGAATCTGCTTCCCATTTATCCGAGGCAAAACCCATCACTCTTATACCTGTTTTTTGTCCTAACCCTGTCAGATTTCCCGACACTGTTTGATTGTATTTGGCGACACAACCTGCATACAGCATCGCTTCAGACTTGAAAGCAAGAGCTATATATTTATTAGCATAGCCATCTTTAGGACTGGTAGGTTCCAACAACTCAATCGCTTTATCATAATCAGCTAGGATTTGATTCCACGTATCCTCCTCAGAAGAACGAGGCACTTCTAGATTATCACTTTTGTCTGGATAGTCAATAACTTTTGTCACCAAGGGAACCCCACCAAAGCGCTTAGCCATGGCATAAAAAACCGTTGCTCTTACATAATAGGCTTCACCTAAATAATCGTTATACATAGCTTCGGAATAATGGTCTTTATATTTCGGCAAATTTTCAATCAAGAAGTTCGCCTCACGCAGTTCTCTGAAAGCCATCGACCAATAAGGAGTATTTTCATTCGTAAAAGCAGCACAAATCCCATCTCGGTCAAGACATTCACCTGTTCCACTTATCCCGAAACCAACAAGCCAGCCATTAAAATCAAATCCCCTTTGCGGTAAATATTTAAAATCTTCATAGGGCATATAGCTATAAAGCCGTGATAAATAAATATCCATACCTGATTCATCAGATAACAATTGATCAGACGTAACGACATTTTTAGGTGCAACATCCAAATCTGCACAAGAAGCTGTAAAAGCTAGGATCAATAAAGATAGTATTATTTTTTTCATACTTTTATATATCTTATTTTTGTATGATAACTTTAAAATGAAATTTGAAGTCCAAAAGTATAATTTCTACTCAATGGATATAACCGACCTAAATCATCGTCAGGATGCTCCGGATCCACAAATTTCACCCCTGTAATTGTAAACAAATTGTATGCATTGAAAAACATGCGTAGCTTCAACGTCGGAATCTGTTTCCATTGAGGTAGAGTATAGCCAACTTCAATACTCTTCAAACGTAAATAAGCTGTGCTTACACGATTGAAAGAAGAATTGGAATATGGATAATGTCCGGTATAGGCATAGTATCCACTCGCCCATGCCGTGTTTGGATCATACGGATCTGCATTTTCATCTACTGGATGCCACCGATTCCAATATTGCTTCAATGTTCCATATCCCCAAATAGAATATAGAGGTTCCTCATAAGACATGGACCCCAAAGCAGACCCCTGAAACAACAGACTACCATCAAAATTCTTATAAGTAAAATCAAAGCTCAAACTATAGTTCAACCATGGCGTCTGATCAAAAGCGTAAGGATGTTCATCAAGACTGTTAATTTCTCCATCACCATTCCAATCCTCGTATTTATAATCACCAGGAAGCACATCTTTTTCGTGGTACACATTATAATTCCAAATATCATCCCAATTTTTGAATCGACCAGCACTGGTGTACCCAAACTGAAAGCCCTGATAACGTTGATTTAAATTGTCGTTACGCCACTTATCATAAGAATTGGCATAGGGACCATTTTGAATAGCTGTTAAGTATTTCTGTCGGGTAATAGTACCTATTGCCTTGACATTATATACAAAATAAGGACCTATCTTATTATGATGCGTCAGTTGAAGTTCCAAGCCAAAATTTCGGTTACTATTAACATTTTCTCTTGGAGGGTCTGCTCCTATTACCGTTGGAAATTCTGAGGTGCGATATTGGTATAATCCAGACATTACACGGTTAAAATAATCAAGCGTGAATCCAAACAAACCGTTCCATGCACTAAAATCAATACCGACATCAAATGTTTTGGCCTTGAACCAAGATATATTTTCATTTGGTATAGCTTTTGGAGTCGCTGCATAAACGAATTTGTCACCGATCACATAGCCAGGAGCATACTGGTTATAGTAACCATTATCTGCATTACCACTTGTAGAAGGATAACTATATCCAGCTACCCAATCATAACCAGCTCCGGAATCATCTCCCATAATGCCATAACTAACTCGTAATTTTAATTGATCAACATCTTTCAAAAACTTGATTTTTTTAAAGAAGGGCTCCTCTGAAATAGTCCAGCCTCCTGATACCGATGGGAAGAATCCCCACCTGTGCCCTTTAGCAAATTCAGAACTTCCATCATAACGGAATTGGGACTCAAACAAGTATCGATTAGCATAACCGTAGTTTACACGACCTATAAACGCATTATAAGCGGCTGCACTTATACTACTAGGATAGCTGTTACCAACTTGACCATAATCATCTCCATTGAATAAATATGGGGAATTAAAGGCCAAATTCCTCATTGCATAAAAACCATCATTAGTTCTACGCTGAGACTCAAAACCAAATACGCCCGAAATACTATGCGGTCCAAAATCACGGTTATAGTTTAGAGTCAATTGAGTAAGGAATTGTTGACTATCCTGATTTTCACGTGTCAAACGACTTGGAGAATTAGGAGCATACAATTTCTGTATATAACTTTGCGATTGAGAATCATAGGCATATTGGTAATATTCTTTTCTATAAATTTTATTATTATCTAAATGATAATCATAGCTTATCATTGCTTTTGCAGATAGCCCTTTTAAAATGGAAAGCAAAGTACCAAAATCATAGTTCAGAGATCCAGAAGTGAGAATCTGAGATTTCTTATATTTACGATATCCGGAAATATCTGATGACATTTCTGCAACTGTGTTTTCCTCTAAATCAAGACCTTCATAACTTAACATCGTTCCTTCAGGGTCAGCATAAGCAGGATACAATGTGCCTTGACGCCAATAATTTCGAATAATGTCTACAGAAGAACTATAAGGATTATTTTGATGATCAACCATTCCCGAAATCCTCAAATCCAAAGTCAGCCCTTTAAATAATTCGGAAGTTATATTCGAAGAAATATTATACTTATTATAATTCAAGTCACCAGATTTGAAAAAACCTTTCTGATAGGAGTACCCAAATCCTATGAAATATTGAGTTTTTTCACTACCTCCAGATATGGATACATTGCCATTAGTTTCAGGGGCAGTATCGGCAAATACCAGTTTATTCCAATCTGCAGTACGACGTGTTCCATCTGCATAATCTTTGAAATATTGCTCTGAATATGTAGGGGTTCCGCCATTGACATTATTCATAGACTTCTCATTTAACAAAGTCATTGACTTAAAAACATCCAATAATTCCGGCATACTTTTCGGGACCTGTAATGTATAAGAAACATCATAAGAGACTTTTGTCTTTCCAGCAGTTCCTTTTTTTGTTGTCACCAAAACCACTCCATTTGCAGCTCGTAATCCATAAATAGACGCTGATGCATCTTTCAGGACAGATATATCCTGAATATCTTCTGGATTCATACGTTGAAAATCACTGACATCACGAGGAATACCGTCTATGATTACGAGTGGAGATCCCATTCCTCGAATATCAAAATTATTATTGTAAGAACCAGGTTCAGCACTTTTCTGCCAAACTCTGACGCCTGGGATTCTTCCCGTTAACATATTCTGAGGATTTTCATTTTTCGTATGTAACATTTCATCTCCGCTTACAGCAGAAACTGCTCCCGTTAAAGATCCTCTCTTTTGAGTGCCGTAACCCACAACTATGACATCATGGAGTTGGTTGACATCTTCTTTAAGAATAACGTTAACTGTTGACCTCCCATCAATTGGAACCTTAATAGATTGCATTCCAATATAATTTACGATTAAAGTACCATTAGATGGGCCTTTCAGAACATACTTTCCATCAATATCTGTAATAGCTATATTCTTAGTACTTTGTATAGAAACTGTAGCACCGATAATGGGATTATTAGAGGTATCAGTTATGGTTCCTGTTACTGTAATAGTTGTTTGGGCTTGGATCCCCGTACATACTAATACAAGAAAAAACATTAAACAGCAAATTTTCAATTTGTCCATCATTTATTCATTTATTAGATTTTATTTATTTCTCTTTATTACATAATGAGAGAGCATGGCATACTCAGAAGCGAATGCAAATTCAAACATTGCCTCCGTATTGTTATTCGAAGTCGTCTTACTCCACCCTACAAGCAAACTAGTAGGTAACATCCCTCGATAAAGATAGTTGGCATACGCATAATCCAGATTATCCTGAAAAGTACTTAAAGGTAAGGAGGCATTGGAATCAAATTCATAACCAGCCAAATACCCTCTCATCAAAACATCATTGAACCATGTACTGAATCCGTCCAAAGGATACGAATAATAGCCTTCCCGAGCGGCATCTTTCTGTGCAAACACTGAGAAAGTAGCCTGCGTAAGGGATTTAATATCTGACAAATATGTCTCATCTTTCGTTAAGCTGTACAAATCTGCTCCACCTGAGAGCATTGTCCCGCTGTTATACGTATAAGCTATGCCTGAAGGAGTTGTCAGCGGAATACCCTGACGGTATCTCACCCCATCAACTGTTACATATTGAGGCATATTTTGTGTCGCACCAATCAAATCGTAATAGACACCATTCGACATCATTAGATGTGCTTTTTGCCAATCATAGATTTTCTGAGCGAAATTCAGATAAAATTGATCTTTTTCCTCTTTCTGGGTGTACCGATGTCCAGCCTGATCTATTTTCCGGTCAATAATCGAATCTTTCTTGCCCGAATAAATCTTCGAGAGCCAAACCAAGGAAGATACCAAAGGCGCATTACTACAAGAATGTTTGGTAACATAGGATGGTCCCCATGTGATTCCACCAATTTCTCGGTCCTGATCATCCAAGGTACAGTCCCAGCCGTCAAGAATATAGCTAACGAGATATTCAGCCTTATCAAGATACTCTTTTTTACCAGTAATCTGATAAGACCGCATCAATTCCCGCGTAAGCCATTCCTGATCATCATAAACATTCTTATCACCCTCTACATTAGCAGTTCCTACACTACTTCCACGATCTACACTATAAACAGTCCACTGTTTAGTCTGAGTATAAGACGTTAAAGTATAAGTCCCCGAATAGAATTCTAAGCCTTTATATAAATCTGTAAGCAGATCATTATATCTGGTATAGTTTGCATCGTAAAGATTTGGAGCAGATTCTTTCATATCTTTCAAAGCTTCCATTACGGAATTGACAGCCTCTATGGCACTGGTATACATCCATACACTTGCCACCTCTGAAGAAACAGAATTAGTATAAGGATTATAATATCTGTGCAAAGTCATATCAGAGCCTGTAAAATAACGTGAAACCGTCGTATCCGTAAGGGCAATAGCTCTTGTCAGATCACGTACTGCCCATTGTTCCGGTGTTGACGGGGTCACTTCAGGTCTTTTTTGCCCTTGATCTGTATCTGAAGAACAATCGACAAAAAAGAAAGAACACAACAATAATAATATAGAAAACTTTAATTTATACATTTTTATCCATTAGTTTAAGTTAATACTATAGATACAAAGTTTATTCTCATCACCATTATCATCGCCTTTGTATACTCCTAGCGACAATACAATGTTTTTTCCATCAAATTGAGAAAGATCAAACTGGAAGGTAGCATAGTCCGAAGGTTTACTGCTACTTCCACGCTGATGAATAAATTGGATACACCCGTTCTTGGCAGCTGACCAATCATCCGCAGAAACCTGAGTAGGACTGAGATAAACAACATTCATATTTTCATCTATGGCTGTAAGTTTAAAGAAAGTTGCATGAGATCCACTAAAATTACGGCATTTCAACACAAAATGATCATGGCCGGACTGGATTGCAAATTTCGCGAAGAAATAAGATTCTGGGGTGATCGTACTCACAGGAGTTCCACTGCCTCTAGTTTTTATGACAAAGCCTTCACTTGCAAAAGGTTCCGTATCCTTATGTAGTGGGACGAGAGACCATTCCGCTGCGATATTACCCACAGTACGCCAAGCCTGATATGCACCCTGATAATTGTCCCGGCTGCCTTGTTGTGGAGAAATGCCAGTAAATGACCATTTAGTTTGAGCCATAGTAGAACGAACCATTTCACGAGTCAGATTCCAATCTGCCAAATCTTCATTGATTGCTGTTCCTGGTATCCATCCCCAGCCAGAAACAGGCTGGTTAGAAAAGGCCAAGCGTCGTAAGACCAGTTGTTTCCAGTAATCTCCTGTCTTAGCACGGTAAGTACCAATGGCGATAACAATATCCTTTCCAATGTATTTACTCAAATCGAAAACCTCATTGGAATAACTACCATCCATAAGATTCAAAGTTCTATTATCTCCAACTTTGACAGCTTCAGGATTATTGCCTGACAAATCCACTACCTGAACTCCCCATACAGTTGGATCGTCTGCTGTAGAAGAGTGTGTTCTGCATTGGATAGTCAGTATATCATTATCACTGGTAATATGCTTTATCCCATATACATAGGAATCCAAAACACTTAAATTGGCAGGATTTTTTTGTTCATCTCCACTATTTTTAATTTGGATTGTTGTTCCTTCATTTTGTTCTTCCCAAGAACCATAAAAATTCAGAGAAGCCATATAATCTGTAGACCAATCCCAGTGAGGATAACTTTCACCGTTTCTCCCTCCCCGGTATTCACTATAGTACCAATGGTCTGCATTCATCAGATCATCCATCGTCTTGCCAGGTAGAATCTGTTCTCCTCCCATCGTAACATTAACAGTGGCTACTCCATCAATAAACTGATCAATGCTAATATTACGAGTAATCGTCGCATATTCCGATTTCGTCAAGGTGATGGTATAAATATCTAGTGGCAAGCTTCCTATCAAGAATGATCCATCTGCTCCAGTCGTTACTGATTGACTGCCCCCAATACTGACGGTTACACCGGCCAAAGGAACATTATCATGCTTCGCATCCAATACAATCCCTGAAATCTTCCCAGCTGCATAAGCCATACTGGCATCCACCTGCGCAAGTTTATTTGAATAACTGGCTGGCGTCACAGTGACGCCCATAGTCTGATAATTTTCCTTTGTAAAATGGAGAATATGCTTACCCATATCTACATTCGTCAGCGTATATTGTCCTTTACTATCTGTAGTAGATTTAATATTGGTACTATCAACCTGAACAGCCACCCCAGCGAGCGGAGCATTGTAATCATCCGTAATTATACCAGTTATAGTTCCTATCCCATAATGAGAAGAAACATCATCTTCATCATTACAAGAAGACATGCCCACCATACACATTACCATGGCAAAGAGAATGGTCAACTGAATTCCGATTTTTTTCATTTCCATACTAAAATTATTAATAGATTTTTAGATTTTCATAAATGCCTTCATGGCAAACGCGTTTCATGTATCGTTGCGAAAGTAATAAACAGCTGGTTAAAAATAAGATTAAAAACACCTTAAAAACGCAAAAAATATGGTAACCTGATTATAGATGCGTACCCTTATGCTAGACAAATGAATTCTGATAAACATGACAATTAACTTGTGGATCGAGTGAATTTCATTATATAGCATTGTGGTCCGGTATTTACCAGCTTTCTTATCAATATATTTATATTAACATAATTTGACGAATTCACTTTATTTATATTTATTCTTTAATAATCAATGAGAACTTGAACACCTGATGGCTGATTTTCGAAAGATAGGAATAAGGTTCTACTCTTTTTATCCCAAGAAGATGAATTCAATTTAATTGCCTCATCATTATTTATTCTCAATTTGATCGACTTTGGACTTCGTGGAAGTAAAATTCTCATATTATTAGTTGTATTACTAGGCGCCTTAGCTATAAAAACATATTTATTATCGTGATTTTGCTTCATGCAAATTCTACTTGCAGAAGCTAACACTTGAGGACGCCCTTTTACCTTAATGGTAGATAAATCATATAATAATGATTGCGTTCCAGGGGCAACTGCTTTCCTCTCAAGAATCGGTAAATTGGGATTAAATAGATCTATGAATAGTCCTCTAAGAACCAAAGGATTTTTGCTTATACTTTCTGTCATTACAGAAGATATTATATAAGGTCCTCTCTTCAAGGTAAAAGAATTTTTCAGAATTAACTTTTCTTTTTTAACTTTCGTTCTATAGATTTCGGAAATAGTCTTCATTAATTTTCTATCTCCACCCACAGTCATAACATACTTCTTCGGATTATCTTTCAAGACATATACAAAACCTCTACCATAAGAGTAAATTCCACTTGAAGGAGATGCTTTTATTCCCATTCGCTCAAACAATTCGTCTGAAGGCTTTTCATACTTATTTTTTCCACTATTCCACCATTCCTTTACAGACTGAAAAGGATCATCATCTTTTGAAACATAAACTAAAATTCCACCTTTCTTAACCCAATTAGATAATTGCACATGACTATTCGGTTCCATTGGCTTCATGTTAGAGTAAGTCATGAGAAGCATCTTAATCCCAGATAAAGATTCCCGATATCCTAGATTTTCCTGATGAATAATGTGAACAGGAACACCTCGTTTTACGAGTGGCATAACTAGTCCATAGAAATTTGACAAACTCGGGTCATATTTGTCTGAATAGATTGGAGAGCGCTGGAACATGAGACTATTGCACATCAATACACCAATGCCTTGAGTTCCTGATATCTTATTTTTAGACAAAGGCATTGCTTGCAGGGCATTCTGCATAATCTGAACCTGAGTAGAATAAAAACGAGGGATATGACCTTTTTCTGAACTTGCAGGACCTAAAGTATAAAGACCTTCATAGATTCTCTCTGGCCAAGGCATAATTTCATAATGATCAACATCTGGATAGAACAGTTGTGCCGTGTAGGTCGCTTGATAATTGTTTTTATAATCAGACCAATCTCTTGCCCAATCTTCCACCGGATCTGTGAGGAAATACATTTTACGGTGAGTAGGGGACGTCATTGACTGCATACAGCCATATTCTAAAAGAGCATTTTCAAATACGCGTTCAGCTTTTCTCCCGTTGTAATAATTTGGTTCCCGTGACGTACCCGTCCAGACCTGAGCAATATACCCATCCACAGAAGATAATGAAGCGAGGCTTGCCTCAGGACTGACAATCTGCCATTGAGAATAATTAATTAGAGAATGAGTTGGAACATAACATTTAATATCAATGCCCCTACCCTTACCATATTCTTTTGCATAATCACAAACCGTTTTTAAGGCTCTATAGTATAGATAGTATTTTAGTTTATTGGACAAGTAAGTATTTTCCGGGGATATATTTGGAGATCGCCAAGGAAAGCCATAATAGCTCTGCCACTCTTTTTTAAAAGCTTCGCTATATCCGGATCGGGCCCAAAATTCTGGTTCCTCAAGATAGATGGAAGTAATTCCACTATCTATAACTGGCTTTATATTCTGTTGTTCAAAATATTTAAGATAATTAAGGGTCGGCACGATATAAGGCACATTCTTTCCATGCCAAATAGTATCACCTTGAGCTGTTTTTTGACCTTCATCAAAATGACATCTACCATCCCATTTACCCATGAAATAATTTTGATATTCCCCCCATGCAATTCCTGTCATGAACTGAACATGATACCCTTTCTTCTTCCAGGAATTCACTCTAAATTGGAAAGAAGATCTATCCTCTTTCTGATTTTCGGAGGGATTACCATTTACACCATAAACCATGGCGATATCAGCTCGACTATCAATACTAGGTTTCCATGCACGAGAAGTTTGAAAAGACGTTTTATCCAAGTTATGCTCATTTTGTGCATAACATTCTACAGATAAATTTATATGATTATCCTCAATTGGGTGATTAATAATTTTGAGTATTCCCCGATATTCATTACCTTTGCATCAATTATCAAAACCTCGTCAAAATGAAACTGATAGAATTTTCAAAACGCTTCCCCGATGAAGC